>NZ_JAHKSJ010000003.1:0-65294 GCF_019024305.1 Cellulomonas algicola
ACGGCTGCCGCCCGCCGAAGCGCCGCCGCGTCTGACCCTCGGCTCGGCCGTGGCCGGTGCTCGCGTCGTCGACGCACCGGCCACGGCGTGACTCGTCCGACCGGTCATGCGGACCGAGGCATGGCCGTCACGCAGTACTGCGGAGCGTCATATGGCGGACGCCCGCTGAGAGGAAACCCACCGTGCTCATCGCACAGCGCCCCACCCTGACCGAAGAGGTCATCTCGGAGAACCGTTCGCGGTTCTCCATCGAGCCGCTCGAGCCCGGCTTCGGCTACACGCTCGGCAACTCGCTGCGCCGGACGCTGCTGTCCTCCATCCCCGGTGCCGCCGTCACCTCCATCCGGATCGACGGCGTGCTGCACGAGTTCTCCACCGTGCCGGGTGTCAAGGAGGACGTCACCGAGATCATCCTCAACATCAAGAACCTGGTCGTCTCCTCGGAGAACGACGAGCCGGTCGTGATGTACCTGCGCAAGCAGGGGTCGGGTGTCGTCACCGCCGCGGACATCGTGCCGCCGGCCGGGGTCGAGGTGCACAACCCCGACCTGCACCTGGCGACGCTGAACGACAAGGGCAAGCTGGAGATCGAGCTCACGGTCGAGCGCGGCCGCGGCTACGTCTCCGCCGCCCAGAACAAGTCGTTCGACGCGGAGATCGGCCGGATCCCGGTCGACTCGATCTACTCGCCTGTCCTCAAGGTGACCTACAAGGTCGAGGCCACGCGTGTCGAGCAGCGGACCGACTTCGACAAGCTCGTCGTCGACGTCGAGACCAAGGCCGCCATCAGCCCGCGTGACGCGCTCGCGTCCGCCGGCAAGACGCTGGTCGAGCTGTTCGGCCTGGCCCGTGAGCTCAACGTCGAGGCGGAGGGCATCGAGATCGGCCCGTCGCCGACCGACGCTGCGCTCGCCGCGGACCTCGCGCTGCCGATCGAGGACCTGCAGCTGACGATCCGCTCGTACAACTGCCTCAAGCGTGAGGGCATCCACTCCGTGGGTGAGCTCGTGGCGCGCAGCGAGGCCGACCTCCTGGACATCCGCAACTTCGGTGCGAAGTCCATCACCGAGGTCAAGGAGAAGCTGGCCGAGCTCGGCCTGACGCTCAAGGACAGCCCGCTCGACTTCGACCCGTCCGCGTCGGCCTTCTACGGCGACGACGAGGGCGACTTCGTCGAGGACGAGCAGTACTGACGCCGGGGAACGCGCGCCGGGCCTGAACGGTCCGGTGCGCGTCGCCGATCACTGGAACTCAAGGAGTAGATCATGCCCACGCCCACCAAGGGTCCCCGGCTCGGTGGCGGACCGGCGCACGAGCGTCTGATCCTCGCGAACCTCGCGACGCAGCTGTTCGAGCACAAGCGGATCACGACGACCGAGGCCAAGGCCAAGCGTCTGCGCCCGCTCGCCGAGCGCCTCATCACCTTCGCGAAGCGCGGCGACCTGCACGCCCGCCGCCGTGTCCTGACGGTCGTCAAGGACAAGGGTGTCGTGCACACCCTGTTCACCGAGATCGCGCCGGCCGTCGCCGAGCGTCAGGGTGGCTACACGCGCATCACGAAGATCGGTCCGCGCAAGGGCGACAACGCGCCCATGGCCGTGATCGAGCTCGTGCTCGAGCCGCTGTCGCCGAAGCAGGCCGTCGTCAAGGAGGCCACGAAGGCCACCGCGAAGGCCGCGCCGAAGGCGGAGAAGAAGGCTGACGAGGCCCCCGCCGCCGAGGTCGAGGAGACGACCGACGCCGAGGCGACCGAGGCTCCGGCCGAGGACACCACCGCGGCGACCGAGGGCGACGCCGAGAAGGCCTGACCCTTCCGCAGCACCGACGAGAGGCCCGGAACCGCGCAGGTTCCGGGCCTCTCGTGCGTCCGGCCGTGTGCGGACAGGTCGCCTCCGCTGTGAGCGCGCCGCCGCCCGGGTCGTTGCGCCGTCGGCATGGTCCGCGGTGGCAGGGTCGGGCGCGCGCCGTAGGGTCGTGCCATGGGGCTGCCGGTCGTCCTGGTGCACGGGTTGCGGACGTCGCGCACGATGTGGCGCGCGCAGGTCGAGGCACTCGAGCGTGCGGGCCGCACGGCTCTCGCGGTCGACCTCCCCGGGCACGGTGCGCGGGTCGACGAGCCGTTCACCTTCGACGGTGCCGTCGAGACGGTCCGGGCAGCGGTCGACGACGTCGGGGGCCGGGCGCTCGTCGTCGGGCTGTCGCTCGGCGGCTACGTCGGGATCGCGCACGCGGCCCGTCACCCCGAGCAGGTCGCCGGGCTCGTCGCCGCGTCGTGCTCGACCCGACCGTTGCCGCTGCTGGTCGGCGGCTGGGCGCTCGCGGCGCGCGGCATCGGGCGGCTGCCCGACCACGGCGAAGGGCTCAACGCGTTCATGGTGCGACGGTTCCTGCCGGCACAGGGTGCGCTCGACGTCGGGGCCGGCGGGTTCGCGCTCATGGTCACGCGCGACGTGCTGCGCGAGGTCACGACGGCGACGCCGCTCGACGACCTGGCGCGGGTCGACGCGCCCGTGTGGCTCGTCAACGGGCGTTTCGACCACTTCCGCGGTGACGAGCGCGCGTTCCTGCGCGCGTGCCGGCACGGGCGGCTCGTCGTGGTGCCCGGTGCGACGCACATGGTGAGCCTGGTCGCGCCGGAGCGGTTCACCCGGTCCGTGCTGGAGGCGCTGGACGACGTGGACCGCGCCGACGGGGCGTCCGTCGCGCCGGGCGGAGACGCGCGACGCGCGGGCGTCGACCGGGCGGCACCTGCGCGGTGACGCCGGTGCGTGCGGTCGGGCGGCGACCCGTGCGTGCGGGTCGGGCAGCGACCCTGGTGCGTGCGGTCGGGGGGCGATCCCGCCGCGCGGCGGGCTCGTGGCGACCGGGACGCGTCGCGCCGGTGGGCCGGGACGCGTCGCAGCGCTCACCGTGCGGCCCGTGCGCGTGAGGGTGCGGGTCAGGCGTGGAGCGTCCAGGCGCGGACCCCGCCGACGATCCCGGCCTGGTTCGGCACGACGACGACGTCGTCGCCGAGCCGTTCGAGCACCTGCGGCGTCACCTGTCGGGCGTTGCCGCCGCCGAGGTACAGGCGGTCCCAGAGGAACACGGGCCGCAGGCCCTCGACGACGCGTCGCACGCGCCGCGACCACAGGCCGTCGCCGAGCCGGGTCCGCTCGACCTGCCCGACGTACGCGTCGTACGTCGTGCCCCACCGGACGGGCGCGTGGGACAGCTCGAGGTGCGGCGCGAGGACGCCCCCGTCGAACAGCGCGGAGCCGAGGCCGGTGCCGAGCGTGAGGACGAGCTCGACGCCGGTGCCGGAGACCACGCCCGCGCCGTGCACCTCGGCGTCGTTGAGGACGAGCGTCGGGACGCCGAGGCGCTCCTGGAGCGCGGCGCGGACGTCGCACCCGGCCCACGCGTCGACGAGCGCGGGGTCGACCGTCGTGCGGGGACCGGAGCGCGTGACGTAGTGCGGGGTCGCGACGACGACGCCGTGCCGGATCATGCCGGGCATGCCGACCGTGGCGCGGTCGGCGGCGGGCAGGTCCGCGCCGATCGCGGCGATGGTGTCGACGAGCCGCGACGGGGGCAGCGGGTACGGGGTCGGGACCCGCACGGCGGGGGCGTGGAGCGTGCCGGCGGCGTCGAGCACGGACGCCTTGATCCCGCCGCCGCCGCAGTCGACCGCGAGGGTGAAGGGGTGGGCGGGCGTCGTCGGCACGTCGCCACGCTATCCCTCGCCACGACGACGGGCCGCTGACGGTGATCGGACCGTGCCTCGCGCGCGTGCGCGGGCCCGTGGCCGACGCCGCACTACCGTGGTCCCTCGTGACCGTCCCGCCCGCCGAGCCGACCGACGCACCGCTCACCGAGCCGACCGGCGCGCGCAGCGACCTGCGCGGCACCCCGACGACGGCCGCACCGTCGCCGGCTGGACCCGCTGGCTCGGCTGGACCTGCTGGAGCCGCTGGACCCGCTGGACCGGCTGGACCGGCTGGGAAGGCCGGGCAGGCCAGGCCCGAGGGTCAGGCTCGGCCGGCCGGGACGACCGAGCCGTCGGGCGACGCGGCGGCGGGCGCGACGCGGCTGCGGCTCGACCTCGCGTACGACGGCACGGCGTTCAGCGGGTGGGCGCGGCAGCCGGCGCTGCGCACGGTGCAGGGCGTGCTCGAGGACGCGCTCGCGGTGGTGCTGCGCACCGCGGCGCACGGCGTGCCGGCGCCGCACGTGACGGTCGCGGGCCGGACGGACGCGGGGGTGCACGCGCGCGGGCAGGTGGCGCACGTCGACGTCGCGCCCGAGGTGCTGGAGGCGGCCCGGGCGCGCTCGGCCCCGACCGCGGAGGCGGCGCTCGTGTCGCGTCTGGCGGGCGTGCTGCCGGCGGACGTCGTCGTCCACCGCGTGACGCGGGCGCCCGAGGGGTTCGACGCCCGGTTCTCCGCGCTGCGACGGCGCTACGCGTACCGGATCTGCGACGACAGCGCCGCGCGGGACCCGCTGAGCCGCGCGCACGTGCTGTGGCACCGCCGCCCGCTGGACGTCGAGGCGATGGACGCGGCGGCGGGCTCGCTGCTCGGGCGGCACGACTTCGCGGCGTACTGCAAGCCGCGCGAGGGGGCGACGACGATCCGCACGCTGGAGCGGTTCTCGTGGTCGCGCGGGGCGGCCGGGGCCGCGGACGCGGGTCTGGTGGTGGCGACGGTCCAGGCGGACGCGTTCTGCCACTCGATGGTGCGGGCGCTGGTCGGCGCGTGCGTGGCCGTGGGGGAGGGGCGCCGCCCGGCCGGGTGGGCCGCGGAGCTGCTGGCCGGGCGTCGGCGTGACGCGGGTGCGGCGGTCGTCGCGGCGCACGGCCTCACGCTCGAGGAGGTCGGCTACCCCGCGGACGACGCGCTCGCGGCGCGCGCGGTGCAGACCCGCGCACGCCGCGAGGCGCACGACGTCGACGCGACGCCAGGGTGCTGCTGACGCCAGGGTGCTGCTGAGGCACCGCCGGCTGGTCGCGCGGACAGACGTCAGGGACGCTCGTCCTCGCCGTCCTGGTAGTAGCGGTCGTCGACGTACTCCTCCTCGATGAGGTGGACGGCGGCCTCCTCGGCGCTCGCGGCGCCGCCGGAGACGCCCGCGTCGACCGCGAAGGTGTCGTTCACGCCGGACTCGACGGCGTCGTCGTCCGCCACCAGACGGCCGGCGCGGAGCTCCTCGCGGTCGCCGGTGACGCGCGGACGCTGCTCCCAGACCTCGGGCTCCTCCTGCTCGATCCGCTGGTCGATGGTCTCGCGGTGCTCCTCCTCCCAGTGCGTCTCCCCGTAGTGGGTCGTCCGGGGGCGGTCGCGCTCGGGGGGCGTGTAGCCCTCGTCGAGATGGTCGTCGACGCCCCGCTCGACGAGGGTGTCCTCGCCGGGGAGCTGGTCGGTGTCGCCCTCGCTGCCGAGTGCGGCATCGGTCCGGGTGGCAGGTGTCTCGTCGCTCATGCTCCGACCCTCGCACCGGCCGCGACGCTCCGCCAGGGGACGGCGGGGCAATGAGGTTCGGCCAGGGCGCGCGGGCCGGTCAGACTGTGCGGCATGGGCCATCTCGACATCGGCGGCATCGGCTACGTCCTCCCCGACGGCCGTCCGCTCCTCGACGACGTGACGTTCCGTGTGGGGGAGGGTGCGCGCGTCGCGCTCGTCGGTCCGAACGGGGTCGGCAAGTCGACGCTGCTGCGGATCGTCGCCGGTGACGAGCAGCCGCACGCGGGGTCGGTGCAGCGCAGCGGCGGCCTGGGCGTCATGCGGCAGGACGTCGGGCGGATCGACGACGACCGCTCGGTGCGCGACCTGCTCGCGTCTCTCGCGCCCGCGGCCGTGCGCGACGCGGCGGTCGAGCTGTCCGCGGCGGAGCTGGGGATCATGGAGGTCGACGACGAGCCCGCGCAGATGCGGTACGCGCAGGCCCTCGTGGACTGGGCGGACGTCGGCGGGTACGAGGCCGAGGTGGGCTGGGACCGTGTGACGGACGCGGTCCTGTCGGTGCCGTTCGAGCGCGCGCAGCACCGGGAGGTGCGGACGCTGTCGGGCGGCGAGCAGAAGCGCCTGGTGCTCGAGGCGCTGCTGCGCGGTCCCGACGAGGTGCTGCTGCTCGACGAGCCGGACAACGCGCTCGACGTCCCGACGAAGAGGTGGCTCGAGGACCGGCTGCTCGCGTCGTCGAAGTCGGTGCTGCTCGTGAGCCACGACCGCGAGCTGCTGGCACGCGTGGCGACGCACGTCGCGACGCTCGAGCCGACCGCGGTGGGGGCGTCGGTGTGGGTGCACGGCGGGGGCTTCTCGACGTACCACCAGGCGCGCGAGGACCGGCGCTCGCGGCTCGAGGAGCTCATGCGGCGCTGGGAGGAGGAGCACGCGAAGCTCCGCGAGCTGGTGCTCACGCTCAAGACGAAGGCGGCGTTCAACGACGGGCTCGCGTCGCGGTACCAGGCGGCGCAGACGCGGCTGCGCAAGTTCGAGGAGGCCGGTCCGCCGATGGTGAAAGTGCGCGAGCAGTCGGTGCGCGTGCGCCTGCGCGGTGGCCGGACCGCGAAGCGCGCGGTGGTCGCGACAGGGCTCGAGCTCACGGGCCTGATGAAGCCGTTCGACCTCGAGGTGTGGTTCGGCGAGCGCGTCGCGGTCCTCGGGTCGAACGGGTCGGGCAAGTCGCACTTCCTGCGGCTGCTCGCGGCCGGTGGCTCGGACCCGGGCCCCGAGCACGAGCCCGCGGGGGAGACGGCGGTCGCGCCCGTGCGGCACACCGGGTCGGTCGTCCTGGGGTCCCGCGTGCGGCCGGGGTGGTTCGCGCAGAACCACGCGCACCCGGAGCTGGTGGGCCGGACGCTGCTCGAGATCCTGCACCGGGGTGACGCCCACCGGGCGGGGCTCGGGCGCGAGCAGGCGAGCCGTGCGCTCGACCGGTACGAGCTCGTCGACCAGGCCGAGCAGGCCTACGAGACGTTGTCGGGCGGCCAGCAGGCGCGGCTCCAGATCCTGCTCCTCGAGCTGGGCGGCGCGACGCTGCTGCTGCTGGACGAGCCGACGGACAACCTCGACCTGCACTCGGCGGAGGCGCTCGAGGCCGGGCTCGCGGCGTTCGAGGGCACGGTGCTCGCGGTCACGCACGACCGGTGGTTCACGCGGACGTTCGACCGGTTCCTCGTGTTCGCGGCCGACGGGTCGGTCGTCGAGACGCCGGAGCCGGTCTGGGACACGGCGCGGGTCGAGCGGGCGCGCTGACCCGAGCGCGCCGGCTCGGGCGTCCTGACGCGGTGCGCCGTCGCGCGCGACCGGCAGGTCGACCCGCCGCCCGATCCCGCGACGGGGCGGGCGAGCGCTTCCCTGGACGAGCGTCCACCAGACGGCCCTGCCGCCGTCACCCGGTTGCCGTACGACCTGCGACGCACGTCCTGCATGTCGACGTATCTCACCCGCCCGGGCCGCCGCGTGCGGCGCACAATGACGCCATGTCGAACACCACCGTCCCGTGGGTCCACCGCCCTGCGCGCGTCGACGACGCCGCGGCGCTCGGCACGCTGGCCGAGTGGCTGTCGCACGTCCAGCTGACCGACACCGACGACCAGGAGGAGCTCGAGCGGTGCGCGCAGGCGCTGCAGCGCATCGCGCTCGCGTCGGGCGTCCTCATGCGTCAGCTCGGTGACCTGTCCCACGACCGCTGCGACTTCAGCGACCACCTGCTGGCCGACGAGCGGCACCGGGTCGCGGAGGCGCAGCGCGCGGCGCTGCACGAGGCGCTGGGCACGCTCGTCGACCGGGCGCGCGCCCGGCGCGGGCGGCACGCGGGCGTCGTGCCCGTCGCGGACCTGCGGGCGCTGCTGCCGAGCCAGCGTCAGGCGCCGCGCGCGGACGCGTAGGACCCGACCACCTGCCCGTCGTCCGAGCGGTGCGGCGGCGGCCGGCCGACGAGCGGCGCAGGTCAGCCGCCGACGACGAGCAGCACCGCGAGCGTCGCCATCACGGCCGCGACGACGCCGTCGAGCACCTGCCACGCGCGCGGCCGCGCGAACAGCGGCTGCAGCCTTCCGGCGCCGAACCCGAGCGCGGTGAACCACACGACGCTCGCGGTCACCGCGCCCGCGCCGAACGCCCACCCGCCCGCGGCGGGGTGCTGCTGCGCGAGCCCGCCGAGCAGCACCACGGTGTCGAGGTAGACGTGCGGGTTGAGGAACGTCAGCGCGAGACACGTGAGCAGGACGGCCGAGCGGCGGGCCGGTCCGTCGCTCGCGGGGTCGAGCTGCTGGGGCCGCGCCACCCGACGTGCTGCACCGACCGCGAGGACCAGGAGGAACGCCGCGCCGGCGTACCGGATCACGCGCAGCACGACGGGGTGGTCCCCGACGAGCGCGCCCAGCCCGGCGATCCCCGCCGCGACCAGCAGCGCGTCGGCGCCGGCGCACACGAGGACCACGGGCAGGACGTGCTCGCGACGCAGGCCCTGGCGCAGCACGAAGGCGTTCTGCGCGCCGATCGCGACGATGAGCGAGAGCGCGCTGAGGAAGCCGGTGAGGACCGCGGGGAGCATGCGTCGACGGTAGGTCGAGCACGCGCGTGAAGACCAGTTCAGGTTTCTGCCGGACCATTAGCATCGCTTCATGACGTTCGACACCGACCACCTGCGCACGCTCGCCGCGGTCGTCGACGAGGGCAGCTTCGACGCGGCCGCCCGCTCGCTGCACGTGACGCCGTCGGCGGTGAGCCAGCGGATCAAGGCGCTCGAGCAGCAGGTCGGCGGGGTCGTCGTGCAGCGCTCGCGGCCCTGCCTGCCGACCGCCGCGGGGGAGGTCCTCGTCCGTCTCGCGGGGCAGGTCGACGCGCTCGCCCGCGACGCGCTCGCGGAGCTCGGTGCCGTCGCGGGCGCGCAGCCCGGCGGCCGGCGACGCCTCGCGGTGGCCGTCAACGCCGACTCCCTCTCGACATGGTTCCCCGCGGCCCTCGTCGGCCTGCCCGGGGACGTGCTCGTGGACCTGCGGCGCGAGGACCAGGACCTGTCCGCGCAGCTGCTGCGCGACGGCACCGTCGCCGCGGCGGTCACCGCGGAGCGTCGCGCAGTGCAGGGCTGCCGCGTGCGGCCGCTCGGGTCGATGCGCTACCTCGCACTCGCGGCGCCGGACGTCCGGGACCGCTGGTTCGCCGACCCCGACCCGGACGCGCACGCGCTCGCCGACGTCCTCGGCGACGTGCCCGCGGTGGCGTTCAACCGCGCCGACGGTCTCCAGCACGCGTTCGTCCAGCAGGTCACGCGTGCGCGGCCCCCGCTGCCGCTGCACTACGCGCCCGAGCAGGGGGCGTTCGTGGCGCTGCTGCGCGCGGGGCTCGGGTGGGGGATGGTGCCCGAGCAGGCAGCGGCCGGGGAGCTGGCCTCCGGCGCGCTCGTCGACGTCGCGCCCGGGAGGTGGCTCGACGTCCCGCTCTTCTGGCAGCACTGGGCGCTGCGGACGCCGACGCTCGACGACCTCACCGAGCGCGTCCTGCGCGCGTCGCGCTCGCTGCACCGGTCCTGAGCGCCACGGCGCGGTGCGGCGGCCACCGTCAGGACGGTGTGGCGCAGCCGACGCCACCTGTTTTGACCGTCCCTCCGACGCGCAGGTAGTCTTGTGCGTTGTTGTGCGTCCCCTGTCGCGCGCCCGGACTTCTCACCTGAGCGCTGCGGTGGCGTCCCGGTGCGGTTCCCACTCGCCGGAGGGATGCTCCGACAGCCCTCCACGGCGCCGCTCGCGCGACGACCGTGACATGCAGACACAACGAACGAAGGCTTACGACCCGTGCGTACGTACACCCCGAAGCCCGGCGACGTCGAGCGGACCTGGTACGTCATCGACGCGACCGATGTCGTCCTCGGCCGCCTGGCCACCCACGTGGCCACGCTGCTGCGCGGCAAGCACAAGGCCACCTTTGCTCCGCACGTCGACGGCGGCGACTTCGTCATCGTCATCAACGCGGACAAGGTCGCCCTCACCGGCAACAAGCGCGAGACCAAGCTCGCCTACCGCCACTCCGGCTACCCGGGTGGTCTGCGGGCGACGCGCTACAGCGAGCTCCTCGAGAAGCACCCGGAGCGCGCGATCGAGAAGGCCGTCCGCGGCATGCTCCCCAAGAGCTCGCTCGCTGCCAAGCAGCTCGGCAAGCTCAAGGTCTACGCCGGTGGCGAGCACCCCCACGCCGCCCAGCAGCCGAAGCCGTTCGAGATCACCCAGGTCGCGCAGCAGGCCTGACGGCCGCCGCGCGTAGAGCAGACAGGAACCGAGGACACCAGTGGCAGAGACCACGGTCGACATCGACCTCGAGGGCGACGAGACGCCCACCAGCTACACCAGCGAGACGGCGGCCCCCCAGGGTCGCGGTCAGTCCATCACGGCCCCCGGCCAGGCCCTCGGCCGCCGCAAGGAGGCCATCGCCCGCGTGCGCCTGGTGCCCGGCACCGGCCAGTGGAAGATCAACGGGCGCACGCTCGAGGACTACTTCCCGAACAAGGTGCACCAGCAGCTCGTCAACTCGCCGCTGAAGCTCGTGGACGTCGAGGGTCGCTTCGACGTCGTCGCGCGCATCACCGGCGGTGGCGTCTCCGGCCAGGCCGGCGCGCTGCGCCTGGGCATCGCCCGTGCGCTCAACGCGATCGACGCCGAGCACAACCGCCCGGCCCTCAAGAAGGCCGGCTTCCTCACGCGCGACGCCCGTGTGGTCGAGCGCAAGAAGGCCGGTCTCAAGAAGGCCCGCAAGGCTCCGCAGTACTCGAAGCGCTGATCTCAGCGCCTCACCCGATGGCCCCGTCGGTCGGAAGACCAGCGGGGCCATCGGTGTCTGCGGGATGGTGAGCACAGCAGGGAAGACGGCGGGGACGCAGGGGCGCGCCGACGACGTCGCGTGACAAGGGAGTGCAGAGATGGCCCGACTGTTCGGCACCGACGGGGTGCGAGGACTGGCGAACCGGGACGTGACGGCCGAGCTCGCGCTCGACCTGTCCGTCGCCGCGGCGCACGTGCTGGGCGCGAGCGGCGCGTTCGAGGGGCACCGTCCGCGTGCGGTCGTCGGCCGCGACTCGCGGGCCTCGGGCGAGTTCCTCGCCGCCGCCGTCGCCGCAGGCCTGGCCTCCGCGGGTGTCGACGTCGTCAACGTCGGCGTGCTGCCGACGCCGGCCGTCGCGTACCTCACCGCCGAGCTCGGCGTGGACCTCGGCGTCGTGCTCTCCGCGTCGCACAACCCCATGCCCGACAACGGCATCAAGTTCCTCGCGCGCGGCGGGCACAAGCTCGACGACGACCTCGAGCGCGCGATCGAGAAGCGCATGGGCGAGGCGTGGGACCGCCCGACGGGCGCGGACGTCGGCCGGATCCGGCTCGACACGGGCCGCGCGGGCGACGACTACGTCGACCACCTCGTCGCGACCATCCGTCCCTCGCTCGGCCACCTGCGCATCGCCGTCGACTGCGCGAACGGTGCGGCCAGCGAGGTCGGTCCCGCGGCGCTCCGGCAGGCGGGCGCCGACGTCGTCGTCATCAACGCGTCGCCCGACGGGCGCAACATCAACGAGAAGTGCGGCTCGACGCACCCCGAGCAGCTGCTCGCGGCCGTCGTCGCGTCGGAGGCCGACCTCGGTGTCGCGTTCGACGGGGACGCGGACCGCTGCCTCGCGGTCGACGCCGACGGCAACCTGGTCGACGGCGACCAGATCATGGGCGTCCTCGCGCTCGCGATGCGCGACGCCGGCACGCTCGCCGACGACACGCTCGTCACGACCGTCATGAGCAACCTCGGTCTGCGGCTCGCGATGCGCGACCGCGGGGTCCGCACGGTCGAGACCGCGGTGGGCGACCGCTACGTGCTCGAGGCGATGCGCGCGGGCGGGTACTCGCTCGGCGGCGAGCAGTCGGGCCACATCATCATGGCCGCGCACGCCACGACGGGCGACGGTGTCCTCACCGCGCTCCAGCTCGCCGCGCGCGTCGCCGAGACCGGTGAGCCGCTCGCCAAGCTCGCGGGCGTCGTGCAGCGGCTCCCGCAGACGCTCGTCAACGTGTCGGGCGTGGACAAGGCGCGGGCGTCGAGCGACGAGCCGCTGCTCGACGCCGTGCGTGCCGCCGAGGCGCGGCTGGGCGACACGGGTCGCGTGCTGCTGCGGCCGTCGGGCACCGAGGCGCTCGTCCGCGTCATGGTCGAGGCCGCGACGCAGGCCGAGGCCGACGGTGTCGCGCGCGAGCTCGCGGACGTCGTGTCGTCGCGGCTCGCCCTGTGAGCACCACGGGGTCCGCGCGGCAGCGGGACGTCGCGCTGCGCGACCTCGTCCTGCGGCTGCTCGACGCCGCCCACGGCACCGGCACGGTCCCGATCGTGCAGGCGGGCCACCCCGTGCTGCGCGCGCAGGCGCTGCCGTACGACGGCCAGCTCGCCGACGACGAGCTCGAGTCGCTCGTGCACGTCATGCGGGCGACGATGCACGCCGCGCCGGGTGTGGGCCTCGCCGCGCCGCAGATCGGGCTCCCGGTCGCCGTCGCCGTGATCGAGGACGCGGGGCCGCCCGACGGCGACGTCGGCCAGGTCCGCGAGCGTTCCCCGCTGGCGTTCCGCGTGCTCGTGAACCCCCGGTACGCGCCCGTCGACGACGAGCGTGTCGCGTTCTACGAGGGCTGCCTCAGCGTCGTCGGGTACCAGGCCGTCGTCGCACGGCCGCGGCACGTGCACCTCACCGGTGCCGACGAGCGCGGCCGTGCGCTCGACGAGGTCGTGTCCGGCTGGCCCGCGCGCATCGTGCAGCACGAGACCGACCACCTCGGTGGTGTGCTCTACCTCGACCGCGCCGAGCTGCGGTCGCTCGCCGCGGCCGACGCCCTCGGGCTGCGCTGGGCGAGCGAGCCGCGCCCGACGACCGCGGCGCGGGCGCTCGGCTTCGACCTCGGCGCGGTGCCCGACGACGGTGCCGTGCCGGACGCTGCCGCGTCCGCCGACCCTGCCGCGTCCGACGGCGCTCCCGCGTCCGACGACGCTCCCGCATCCGACGACGCTCCCGTCCCGGCGGAACCCCGGGTGGGCGCCCACGCCGCGACCGGCCCGGAGGTCGACCTCGACGCCGCCGACAACGCCGCACCCGTCGCGGAGGGCGCGCCGGCGGCGAACCCCGACGGCGGCGCGGGACGTGCGGGAGACGTCGAGGCCGGTGCCGCCCGAGCGGGCGACGTCGAGGCCGGTGCGGCCCGGACCGACGACGTCGACGCGTCGGGGTCGGCGGCCGACGGCGAGCCGGCGTCGGACGGGGACCCCGTCGGAGGTCAGCGCCCCGCGTCCTGACCGGTCGGCGCCGTCCTGCCACGTCGGCGCCGCCGGGGCCTCCCCCCGGAGGAGGAGGGCGGTCCGACCTGCCTGCACCCGACGGCTCGTTCGGGGTGACCTCAGGGATGATCCGGGGGTGTCCCCTATATCGGCGGCGCTGCCCCGGGTCCTACCGTGGGAGTCACGACGCCGGTCCGCAAGGCCGGCGCCCGACGACCTGGAGGACGCGTGGAGGCATGGGTGCTGGCCCTGGTGGGCTCACCGTGGGTCTTCGTCGTGCTGTACCTCTTCGCGACGATCGACGGGTTCTTCCCGCCCATCCCCAGCGAGTCGGTCGTCATCGCGCTGGCCACGCTGGCCATGGCGCAGGGCGAGCCGAACCTGGTGCTCGTGATCCTGGTCGCCGCCGCCGGCGCGTTCACGGGTGACCAGATCGCGTACCAGATCGGGACGAAGGTCAAGGTGCGCGAGGTCCGCTTCCTGCGCTCGGCCCGGGCGCAGGCGACCATCGACTGGGCGGAGCGCGCGCTCGAGCACCGCGGGGCGTCGTTCATCATCGCCGCGCGGTACATCCCGGTCGGCCGGGTGGCGGTCAACATGACCGCGGGCGCGCTGGGGTACAGCCGCCGCAGGTTCAGCGCGCTCGCGGCGCTCGCCGCGCTCACGTGGGGCGTCTACTCGACGGCGATCGGCATCGGTGCCGCGGCGTGGCTCGGGCACAACCCGATCCTCGCGGTGGTCGTGGGTGTCGTCGGCGGCGTGCTGCTCGGCGTGGTCATCGACTGGCTGCTGCGCCGCTACCAGGCTCTCGCGCAGCGCCGCCGGGCCCGGGTCCACCACGCCCCCGCGGTGCCGCTGCGCAGCGTCGAGGCGTCGGCGCACCGCCGCGCCGTGGCCGAGGACGACGCCGTCGCCTGACGTCCCCGGGTCACGGTCTGCTCACGATCGGACCGCGGCTGCTAACGATCCGGTGTCGACCGCGACGTGCGCGCCGGAGCGTGCCTACGCTCGTCTCGGGTCGACAGGGCAGTCGGCACTCCCTGCGACCCGTGTGGCCTCCCGGCCTGCTGTCCGCGGGGCTACACGACAGGGGGCAGACATGGCAGGGGAACCGCACGAGAGACGCACGTCCCGACGACGGGGTCGGCGGTCGTCCGGCGTACGCGGGGGCGTGGCCGCGCTCGTCGTCGCCGGGATCGCCGCGGCCGGCGGGTGCGCGAGTGCGCCGACGGTGACGCGGCAGGCCGAGGCGCGGGTCGCGGTGCAGGCGGACTGCCTCGACCCGGAGGTCGTCCGCGAGCTCGGGCTCGTGCTCGAGGACCGGACGGCCGCGGCCGAGGAGACCGGTCCGGCCGCGACGCCGGGCGCCGTGCCCGAGGACTTCGCGGCGTCGAGCGTGCTCGTGTGCTCCGCGTCCGGCACGCTCAAGTCCGCGTCCGGCACGTGGGCGGCGGTGACCGAGAGCCGGCGCGAGGGGGATCTCGCCCCGCTGCTCGCCGCTCTCGAGCGGCCGTCGCAGGAGCCGTCGGGAGCGTGCGAGACGTCGGGGGCGGTGCCGACGGTGCTGTGGCTGGTCGACGCGCTCGGGCGAGCGGTTCGGCCCGTGTGGCCGACCGACGCGTGCGGCGCGCCGGTCGCGGACGTGCTCGCGGCGCTGGACGCTCTGCACGAGACGGACACGACCGAGTTCCCCGTGGAGCGGGTCACGCCGACGGGTCCGCCGTCGGGCCGCTGACGCACGGAGCCTCGGACGCTCAGAGCTTGCGCAGGCGCACGCGCTCGACGGAGTGGTCGGAGCCCTTCGTCAGCACGAGAGTCGCGCGGCTGCGGGTCGGCAGGATGTTCTGCTGCAGGTTGGGCGCGTTGATCGTGTCCCAGATGCGCTCGGCGCGCTCGACGGCCTCGTCGTCGGAGAGCGACGCGTACCGGTGGAAGTACGACTCGGGCTGGGCGAACGCGGTCGAGCGGAGGCTCAGGAACCGGTCGACGTACCACTGGCGGATGTCGGTCGTGCGGGCGTCGACGTAGATCGAGAAGTCGAAGAAGTCGCTGACCGCCAGGTTGGACGTGCCCTCGCTCGTCGGTCGCGCGGGCTGCAGCACGTTGAGACCTTCGACGACCAGCACGTCGGGGCGGTTCACGACGATCTCGCGGCCGGGGACGATGTCGTACGTCAGGTGGTCGTAGACGGGCGCCCGGACCTCGGGGCGGCCGGCCTTGACCTTGGAGACGAACCGCAGCAGCGCGCGCCGGTCGTACGACTCGGGGAAACCCTTGCGCTCCATGAGCCCGCGCCGCTCGAGCTCGGCGTTGGGGTAGAGGAACCCGTCGGTCGTGACGAGCTGGACGCGCGGCGTCGCCGGCCAGCGCGCCAGGAGCTCGCGCAGCAGCCGGGCGGTCGTCGACTTGCCGACCGCGACGGACCCGGCGACGCCGATCACGAACGGCGTGCCGCCGACGTCCTCGCGCAGGAACGTGCTCGACGCCGCGTGGAGGCCGCGGGTCGCCTCGATGTGCAGGTCGAGCAGGCGCGAGATGGGCCGGTAGATCGCGTCGACCTCGGCGAGGTCGATCGGGTCCCCCAGGCCGGCGAGACGGTCGACGTCCGCGTCGGTGAGGGGCAGCGGCGTCGAGGCCGAGAGCCGACGCCACGCGTCGCGGTCCAGGTCGACGTACGGCGTGGCCGGGGTGAGCGACGGTGGCACGGGACGATTGTGCCGGACGACGACGTCGACCGTCCGACGTGCGTCCGGTGGCGGCGTCCGGGCACGCCGTGACGGTGCTCACCCCCCGCCGGTCACCCGCCGCACGCCCGTTAGACTCGCGGCCATGTGTGGAATCGTGGGCTACGTCGGATCCCAGACCGCGAGCGACCGCCCGTTGGACGTCGTCCTCGAAGGTCTCCGACGGCTCGAGTACCGCGGGTACGACTCGGCGGGGGTGGCGCTCGTCGGCCCCGACGGCGAGCTCGACACCGCGAAGAAGGCCGGCAAGCTCGCGAACCTGGTCGAGGAGCTCGACGCCCACCCGCTCGCCGAGGCCACCGCAGCGATCGGCCACACCCGGTGGGCCACGCACGGCGGACCCACCGACGTCAACGCGCACCCGCACGTCTCGGGCCGGCTCGCGCTGATCCACAACGGCATCGTCGAGAACTTCGCGACCCTCAAGGCCGAGCTCCTCGCCGAGGGCGTGGAGTTCGAGTCGGAGACCGACACCGAGGTCGCCGCGCACCTCGTCTCGCGCGCCTACGACCGCACGGGCGACCTGACCAAGGCCGTGACCGAGGTCGCGCGCACGCTGCACGGCACGTTCACCCTGCTCGCGGTGCACGCCGACGCGCCCGACGTCGTCGTCGGCGCCCGCCACGACTCGCCGCTCGTCGTCGGCCTCGGCGAGGGCGAGAACTTCCTCGGCTCCGACGTCGCCGCGTTCATCGCGCACACGCGCGAGGCGCTCGAGCTCGGCCAGGACCAGGTCGTGACCATTACGCCGACCGCGGTCACCGTGACCGACTTCGACGGCAAGCCCGCCGACGCACGGCGCTACACCGTGGACTGGGACGCCGCCGCCGCCGAGAAGGGCGGCTTCCCGTCCTTCATGGACAAGGAGATCCACGACCAGCCGCACGCGGTCGCGGACACGCTGCTGGGCCGCACCGACGCGCACGGCCGCCTCGTGCTCGACGAGATCCGCATCGACGAGTCGGTGCTGCGGTCCGTCGACAAGATCGTCGTCATCGCGTGCGGCACCGCCGCCTACGCGGGCCACGTCGCGAAGTACGCGATCGAGCACTGGTGCCGCATCCCCGTCGAGGTCGAGCTCGCGCACGAGTTCCGGTACCGGGACCCCGTCGTCAACGAGCAGACGCTCGTCGTCGCGGTGTCGCAGTCGGGCGAGACGATGGACACGCTCATGGCCGTCCGGCACGCGCGCGAGCAGGGCGCCAAGGTCCTGGCCATCGTCAACACGCACGGTTCGACGATCCCGCGCGAGTCCGACGCGGTGCTCTACACGCACGCCGGCCCGGAGATCGCGGTCGCGTCGACCAAGGCGTTCCTCGCGCAGATCACCGCCGCGTACCTGCTCGGCCTGTACCTCGCGCAGCTGCGCGGCAACAAGTTCGCCGACGAGGTCACCGCGATCCTCGACGAGCTCCGCGCGATGCCCGACAAGATCCAGCAGGTCATCGACCGCTCGGGCCGCGTCCGGGAGATCGCGCGCTGGATGGCGGACACGCAGTCCGTGCTGTTCCTCGGCCGGCACGTCGGATTCCCCGTCGCGATGGAGGGGGCGCTCAAGCTCAAGGAGCTCGCGTACATCCACGCCGAGGGCTTCGCCGCCGGTGAGCTCAAGCACGGCCCGATCGCGCTCATCGAGCCCGGTCAGCCGGTGTTCGTCGTGGTCCCGTCGCCGCGCGGGCGCGACTCGCTGCACTCCAAGGTCGTGTCGAACATCCAGGAGATCCGCGCGCGTGGTGCCCGCACGCTCGTGATCGCCGAGGACGGCGACGAGGCCGTGCGCCCCTACGCCGACGAGGTGTTCTACGTGCCGCAGGCGCCGACGCTCCTCGCGCCGCTGCTCGCCGTCGTGCCCCTGCAGGTGTTCGCGTGCGAGCTCGCGACCGCCAAGGGCCTCGACGTGGACCAGCCCCGCAACCTCGCGAAGTCCGTCACCGTCGAGTGACGGGACCGGCTCGGGGCGTCGGGAGGCGCGCGTGATCGTCGGCGTCGGCATCGACGTCGTCGACATCGCGCGGTTCGTCGACACCCTGCACCGCGTCCCGGCACTGCGCGCGAAGCTGTTCACGCCCGCGGAGCGGGCGATGCCCGAGACGTCGCTCGCCGCGCGGTTCGCCGTCAAGGAGGCGCTCGCCAAGTCGCTCGGCGCCCCGCCCGGCCTGCACTGGCACGACGCGCAGGTGCCGCGCACGGCCGGGTCGCAGCCGGTGCTCGAGGTCACCGGAACGGTCGCCGCCCGCGCCGCCGAGCTCGGCGTCGCACGGTTCCACCTGTCGATCTCGCACGACGCGGGCATCGCGTCCGCCGTGGTGATCGCCGAGCGCGACTGACGCCGGCGCGAGCGGGAGCGCCCGCGCCGGCGTCGTCCGTCAGGCGGAGCGCAGCGCGGGCACGACCTCGCGCTCGAAGAGCTCGATGCCCGAGCGGTCGTAGGCGGCCTCCGCGAAGTACGTGATCGCGTACGTCATGCCGAGCGTCTCGAGGTGCTTCAGCTTCTCGACGAGCTGCTCCGGGGTGCCGACGAGCACGCCCTTGCGGAACTCCTCGGCGACCTCCGGGGCCTTGTTCGGCACGGTCAGCGACAGGTGCTCCTCGACCCAGGCCATGCGGTCGTCGACGTCGGCCTCGGTCTCGCCGATGACGACGTTGAAGTTCGACGAGCGCGTGATCTCCTCGAACGGCCGGCCGATGGCCTCGCAGTGGCCGCGCAGCACCTCCGACTTGTGCGTGAAGACGTCGGGGTGGCCGTCGAAGTTGGTGAACTGCGCGTGCTCGGCGGCGATGCGCAGCGTCTTCTGCTCGCCGCCGCCCGCGATCCACAGCGGCGGGCCGTCGACCTGCAGGGGGAGCGGCGCGAGCTGCGCGCCGTCGACCTGGTAGTGCTTCCCGTCGAAGGTGGCGACCCCGTTGGTCCAGAGCTGCTTGAAGATCTGCACGCCCTCGTCGAGCATCGCGAGCCGCTCGCCCGCGCGCGGGAAGCCGTAGCCGTACGCGCGCCACTCGTGCTCGTACCAGCCGGCGCCGATGCCCATCTGCACGCGGCCGCCCGAGATCACGTCGGCGGTCGCGGCGACCTTCGCGAGGTAGGCGGGGTTGCGGTACGCCATGCACGTGCACATCTGGCCGAGCTTCACGCGCGACGTCGTCGCCGCGTACGCGTTGATGAGGCTCCACGCCTCGTGCGTCGCCTCGCCGTTGGGCTCGGGCACCGCGTGGAAGTGGTCGTACACCCAGATCGAGTCGAAGGCGTCGCCCTGGTCGGCGTGCTGGGCGAGCCCGTTCATCACCGACCAGTGGTCGCGGGGCTCGATGCCCGTGAGGTCCTGACGCCAGCCCTGAGGGATGAAGAGTCCGAAGCGCATGCTCGGCACGTTACCTGCGCGCACGCCAGGATGAGACTCGTGCTGCTCTCGTGGAACGCCGCCTCCGTCCGTGCCGCCGAGGAGCCCTTGCTCGACGCGGGCGTCCCGCTCATGGAGCGCGCCGCGTTCGCGCTGCACGTCGCGGTCGCGCGCGAGGTCGTGCGGCGTCGCGGCCGGTTCGCCGGCGCGCGCGTCGTCGTGCTCGCCGGGGCCGGGAACAACGGGGGAGACGCGCTGCACGCGGGGGCCCTCCTGGCGCGGCGCGGTGCGCGCGTGCGGGTGGTCGCGACCGCGGACCGGGTGCACGAGGGCGGCCTCGCGGCGCTCCGGGCCGCCGGCGGACGGGTGCGGGGGCTCGTCGACGACGCGTCGGGGACGGGCGGGCCGTGGCCCGCGGTGACGGTCGCGGGAGCGGTCGACGAGGTCCTGGCCGCGGACGTCGTGCTCGACGGCGTGCTGGGGATCGGGGCACGCGGCGGCCTGCGCGGACCGGTCGCGTCGCTGGTCGAGGAGGTCCGCGCCGCGACCGGCGACGTGGACGGCCCGGTGGTCGTCGCGGTCGACCTGCCGTCCGGCATCGGCGTGGACGACGGGACCCGCACCGGCGCTGTGCTCGACGCCGACGTCACGGTGACGTTCGGCGGGGCCAAGCCCGGGCTGCTGCTGCCGCCCGCCGCCGCGTCGACGGGCCGCGTCGAGGTCGTCGACCTCGGTCTGGACCTGCCCGAGCGGCCCGACGTCGCGACCCTCCACACCGACGACGCGGCAGCCCTGTGGCCCGTGCCCGTGCGCGACGCGCACAAGTACTCGCGCGGCGTGGTCGGGGTGGTGGCGGGGACCCGCACCTACCCGGGAGCGGCCGTGCTCGCGGCGTCGGGTGCGGCGCTCGCGGGCGTCGGCATGGTCCGGTACGTCGGCGACGCGGGCGACGCCGTGCTCGCCGCCCGGCCGGAGGTCGTCGTCGGACCCGGCCGGGTGCAGGCCTGGGTCCTCGGGCCCGGGGTCTCGCCCGACGACGCCGCCCAGCGGCGACGCGTCCAGCGGGCGCTCGAGGGCGTGCTGCACCGCGGCGAGGCGGCGGTCGTCGACGCGGGCGCGCTCGACCTGCTGCCCGAGCGGGTCGGCGCACACGTCGTCCTGACGCCGCACGCGGGTGAGGCCGCCCGGCTCCTCGCGCAGCGCGGTGTCGACGTCGAGCGGGCGGACGTCGAGGCGGAACCGCTGAGGTGGGCACGCGAGACGCACGACCGCACCGGCGCGACCGTGCTGCTCAAGGGTGCGACGACGGTCGTCGTCGGGTCGCACGGTGTCGTCTACGCGCAGTCGGACGCGCCGCCGTGGCTCGCCACCGCGGGCGCCGGCGACGTGCTCGCGGGCCTGCTCGGGGCGCTGCTCGCGGGGCGCGTCGAGGACGTGCACGGCGACGCCACGCTGGCTCCCGCGCTCGCGGCGACCGCCGCGCTCGTGCACGGGCGGGCCGCGGACCGGGCCAACCCCGGCGGGCCCGTCACCGCGCTCGCGGTCGCGCACGCGCTGCCCGCGACCGTCGCCGACCTGCTCGGGCGGGCCGCGTGACCGCCGTCCTCGCCGCGGTCGGGAGGGACGTCGTGGCGCGCTCGGGGGAGGCCGCATGACCGCCCCCGCGACGACGCTCGACCGCGACCTCGCGTCGCGGGTCGAACGGCTGCTCGCCACGGGCCGCCGCGCGGTGCTGGGGATCGCCGGGGCGCCCGGTGCGGGCAAGTCCACGCTCGCCGCGCAGGTCGCCGCCGCGTACCCCGACGCCGCCGTTGTCGTGCCGATGGACGGGTTCCACCTCGCGCAGACCGAGCTCGAGCGCCTCGGCCTCGCGGACCGCAAGGGCGCGCCCGACACGTTCGACGCCGCCGGGTTCGTCGCACTGCTGCGGCGGCTGCGCGACCCGCACCCCGACGAGGTCGTGTACGCGCCCGAGTACCGCCGCGACCTGCGCAACGGGGTCGCCGGGGCGATCCGGGTCGCGCCCGACGTCCCGCTCGTCGTCACCGAGGGGAACTACCTGCTGCTCGACACGCACGGCTTCGCGCCCGTGGCCGGGCTGCTCGACGAGGCGTGGTTCGTCGCACCCGACGACGACCTGCGGCTCGCCCGGCTGGTCGCGCGGCACGAGGCGTTCGGCAAGCCCGCCGACGCCGCGCACGCGTGGGCGCACGGTCCCGACGAGCGCAACGCGCGGCTGGTCGCGGCGACCGCGGGGCGCGCCGACGTCGTGGTCCGCCCGGCCTGAGCCGGTCGACGCGCCCGGCTGTCGACCTGACCGGCCTCCCGCCCTCGACCCGGGTCTGGTGACCGCCCGGGGGCGCGTCGCGGTACCGAGGCCCGGGTCGTCGGTGCCGGGTCTGCTGGAGAGGTCGCCCGCGTCGCCGGATCGACGGGCGCCGGTGGGTGCGGGTGCGACACTGGGCGCCGTGAGCCAGTTCCCCTCGCGTGCCGTCGTCGACCTCGCCGCGATCCGCGGCAACGTGCGCAGCCTCGCGGCGCACGCACCGACGGCGCAGGTCATGGCGGTCGTGAAGGCCGACGCATACGGCCACGGGCTGGTCCCGAGCGCGCAGGCCGCGGTCGAGGGCGGCGCGACGTGGCTGGGTGCGGCGCAGGTGCCGGAGGCCGTCGCCCTGCGGCGGGCCGGGATCGTCGGCGCCCGCGTGCTCACGTGGCTGTACGCGCCCGGCGCACCGCTGCGCGAGGCCGTCGAGGCCGACGTGGACGTGTCCGTCGCCGCGGCGTGGGCGCTCGACGAGGTCGTCGCCGCGGCGCGCGCCGCCGGCAGGACCGCGCGGATCCACCTCAAGGTCGACACGGGGCTCGGGCGCAACGGCCTGACGCCCGCGGACCTCGACGCGCTGCTGCCGGACGCCCTGCGCGCGCAGGCGGAGGGCGCGGTCGAGGTCGTCGGGGTCTGGTCGCACCTCGCGTTCGCCGACGAGCCCGCGCACCCCACCGTCCGTGCGCAGGCCGTCGTGTTCGCCGACGCCGTGCGCGCCGTCGAGGACGCGGGTGCGCACGTCGAGGTGCGGCACCTGGCGAACTCAGCTGCGACGCTCACGGACCCCGCGGTCCACCACGACCTCGTGCGCCCCGGCATCGCGGTGTACGGGCTGTCGCCCGTGCCGCAGCTCGGCGGTCCCGAGGACTTCGGGCTCGTGCCGGCCATGACGTTCGAGGCCGAGCTCGCGACGGTCAAGGCCGTCCCCGCGGGTCACGGCATCTCGTACGCGCACCAGTACGTGACCCCGCACGACACGGTCGTCGGCGTCGTGCCCGTCGGGTACGCCGACGGCGTGCCGCGGCACGCGTCGGGCACGCAGGTCCGGCCCGGCGGGCCGCTGCGGGTCGGCGGGCGCACGCTGGGTGTCGCCGGTCGCGTGTGCATGGACCAGGTCGTCGTCGACCTCGGGCCGGGTGCCCGCGAGGTCGCCGGTGACCGCGTCGAGCTGTTCGGCACCGGCCGCGACGGCGGCCCGACCGCCGAGGACTGGGCGCGCGCGGCGGGCACCATCTCCTACGAGATCGTCACGCGCGTCGGCGCCCGCGTCCCGCGCGTGCACGTCGACGGCGACGCCGACCGCAGCGCGCACGCCGCGACGTCCAGCAGCAGCACGTCCGACGCCGGGACGCCCGGCACGATCGCGGGCGACCGGCCCGCCCTCACCACGGAGGTGGCCCGATGACCGACGCCGTGAGCACAGACGCCGTGACCACAGGCCCCGTGACCACCGGACCCACGGCCACGGTGCACCTGCCCGACAGCGACGCGACCCGCGCGTACGGCCGCGCGCTCGCGGAGGTGCTGCGCGCCGGGGACCTCGTCGTCCTCACGGGCGACCTCGGCGCGGGCAAGACGACGCTCACGCAGGGGATCGGCGCCGGGCTCGGCGTCCGCGGCCAGGTGGCGTCGCCGACGTTCATCATCGCGCGCGAGCACCCGCCCCTCCCGCGCGAGGACGGCACGCGCGGCCCGGGCCTCGTGCACGTCGACGCGTACCGGCTGTCGTCGCTCGACGAGGTCGACGCGCTCGACCTCGACTCGAGCCTCGACGAGGCCGTGACGGTCGTCGAGTGGGGCGAGGGCTGGGTCGAGGGCCTCGCGGCCGACCGGCTCGAGGTGACGGTGGTCCGCCCGCGCGGCGGCGTGGACCCCGCCGACGACGAGGACGCCGCCGCGGGCGAGCGGGTCGTCACGGTGCG
Source organism: Cellulomonas algicola (assembly GCF_019024305.1). Classification (NCBI taxonomy): domain Bacteria; kingdom Bacillati; phylum Actinomycetota; class Actinomycetes; order Micrococcales; family Cellulomonadaceae; genus Cellulomonas; species Cellulomonas algicola. The sequence continues at coordinate 23,608 of NZ_JAHKSJ010000003.1, forward strand.
GGCGGTCGGCGACCGCTGGGCGGGCGTCGCGCTCCCCGGCGCGGACGCGGTGGCAGGCTGACGCCGTGCCCGTCCTCGCGCTCGACACCTCGGCGGCCGTCGCGGTCGCCCTCCTCGACGACTCCGGCGTGGTCCTGGCCGCGCGCAGCGACGACCAGCCGCGCCACCACGCCGAGCTGCTCGCACCCATGGTCGCCGCCGTCCTGGCGGACGCGGGCGTCGACCGGGCGGCGCTGACGTCGGTCGTCGTCGGCACCGGTCCCGCACCCTTCACCGGCCTGCGGGTCGGGCTCGTGACCGCCCGGACGCTCGGTCTCGCGCTCGGCGTGCCGGTGCGCGGCGTGCCGAGCCTCGACGGCGTCGCCGTGGCCGCGTCGCGCGTCCTCGACGCCGGGTCGACGGTGCTCGTCGCGACCGACGCCCGCCGCCGCGAGGTCTACTGGTCGCTGTACCGCACGGACGGCGCCGGTGGCGTCGACGTGCTCGTCGCCCCCGAGGTCGGTGCGGCCGACGACGTCGCCGCGGACGAGCGGACGGCCGGTGCGGTCGTCGTCGGGCGTGGCGGTCTGCTGTACCCCGTGCTCGGGGCTGCCGACGACCTGGAGGACCGTGGCCTCGTCGACCCGGACCCCGCGGCCCTCGCGACGCTCGCCGCGCAGCGGTCCGCGCACGGCGAGGACCTCCCCACGACGCCGCTCTACCTGCGCCGCCCCGACGTGACCCCCGCCGCGAGCCGCAAGCGCGTGCTCGGATGACTGCGGGAGCGCCGGGCGTCGAGGTCCGTGCGCTGACGACGCAGGACGTGCCGGCGCTGGTCCGGATGGAGGACGAGCTGTTCGGCGCGGGCGCGTGGTCCGCGCAGTCGCTCCTCGAGGAGGTCGTCGGGCCCGGCCGGTGGTACGTCGGCGCGCAGGACTCCGCGGGCACGCTCGTCGGGTACGCGGGCCTGTGGTTCGACGGCGAGGACGTCCAGGTCATGACCGTCGGGACCGACCCCGCGCACCAGGGCCGCGGGGTCGGGCGGCTGCTGCTGACCGCGCTGCTCGACCACGGGCGCGCGCTGGGAGCCCGAGCCGCGCTGCTCGAGGTCCGCGTGGACAACGCCCCGGCGCTCCACCTGTACGAGAGCGCGGGGTTCGAGCGGCTCGGCCTGCGGCGCGGGTACTACCAGCCGGAGAATGCGGACGCATGGACCATGCGGCTCGACCTGCGCCGCGACGAGGGGGAGGCACCATGACGGAGCAGCGGACGGGACGAGCGACGACCCGCGAGGCGGTGCTCGTCGACCCGGTGGAGCTGGCGGCGCACCTCGCCGGCGACGAGCCGCCCGTGCTGCTGGACGTCCGCTGGGCGCTGGGCCGCGACGACGGTCACGAGCAGTACCTCGCCGGGCACCTGCCGGGCGCCGTGTACGTCGACCTCGACACCGAGCTCGCGTCGATGCCGAGCCCCGAGGAGGGGCGCCACCCGCTGCCGGCCGTCGCCGACCTCGAGGAGGCCGCGCGGCGCTGGGGCGTGCGCGAGGACCGTGCGGTGGTCGTGTACGACGACGCGGGCGGCACGTCGGCCGCGCGCGCGTGGTGGCTGCTGCGCTGGGCAGGGCTTGTCGACGTGCGGCTGCTCGACGGCGGCCTGGCCGGCTGGACCGCGGCGGGGCTCACGCTCGAGGCGGGGTCGGTCACGGCGGAGCCGGGCGACGTGGTGCTGTCCACCGGGGCGCTGCCGACGATCGACGCCGACGACGCGGCCGGCTGGGACGGCCCGCTGCTCGACGCGCGCGCACGTCCGCGGTTCCTGGGCGAGGTCGAGCCCGTCGACCCGCGGGCCGGGCACATCCCGGGTGCGGTGAGCGCCCCGACGGCCGACAACCTCACCGAGGACGGCGTGTTCCGCTCCGACGACGCGCTCCGGGAGCGGTTCCGCGCGCTCGGCGTCGAGGCCGGTGCGCCCGTCGCCGTCTACTGCGGGTCCGGTGTGACGGCCGCGCACGAGGTCGCGGCGCTCGCCGCGGTCGGCATCGACGCGGCGCTCTACCCAGGGTCCTGGTCGCAGTGGTCCAACGACCCGTCCCGACCGGTCGCGACGGGGGACTGAAGGGCGGCACCGGGGCGCCCGTCCGGCAACCGGGCGAACCTGGTGCGCTCGCCGCGGGCGACGGGCGCAGACGCGCCGGACGTGTCGGGGCCGACGGCTACGCTCGCGCGCGTGCCGACGTGGACCCAGGAGCAGGTGCTCGCGCTCGCGCCCGACGCCTCGTCGGTCGCGGCGGGCCGCAAGCTCGCGAGCCCGGCGCCCTGGAGCTCGATAGGTGTCACGGAGACGCCCGCCGCGGTGTGGGGCCTGTGCGCGGGCTCGGGCAAGAACCCGTACGCGACCGTCGTCGACCTGAGCGGGCCCGCGTACTCGTGCACGTGCCCCAGCCGGAAGTTCCCCTGCAAGCACGCCCTCGGCCTGCTGCTGATCTGGGCGGCCGGGCAGGTCCCGGCGGCCGACGCCCCGGCCGACTTCGCGGCCACGTGGCTCGACGCACGGGCCGCGCGCGCGCAGAAGGCACCGGCGGCGGCGCCCGACCCCGAGGCGGCGGCGCGCCGCGCCGAGCAGCGAGCCGACCGCGTCGCGGGCGGTGTCGCGGACCTGCGCCGGTGGCTGCGCGACCAGCTGGCGGCGGGGCTCGCCGGCGCGGACCGTGCGGGGTACCGGCCGTACGAGCAGGTCGCCGCGCGGCTCGTCGACGCGCAGGCGCCGGGGCTCGCGGACATGGTGCGGCGGCTGCCGTCCGTCGCGGCCTCGGGCGACGGCTGGCCCGGCCGCCTGCTCGACGAGCTCGCGATGCTCCACGTCCTGGTCGAGGCCCACGACCGGATCGGCGCGCTGCCGACCGAGCTCGCAGCGGTCGTGCGGCGACGGATCGGGCAGCCGACCCGGACGGAGGACGTCCTCGCGACGCCCCCGGTGCGCGACACGTGGGTCGTGCTGTCGCAGACCGACCGCGTCGACGGGCGCCTCACGGTGCGCCGGGTCCACCTGCACGGGCGCGCGACCGGGCGGGACGTCGCCGTCGTGTCGTTCGCCGCCGCGGCCGGACAGCCGCTCGACGCGTCGCTCGTCGTCGGGACGGAGCTCGACGCGGACGTCCACACCTACCCCGGCGACCCGCTGCGGGCGCTCGTGGGCACGCGGCACTCCGACGCCGTCACCGCGACCGCTGCACCTGCGGCCGTCGGGCTCGCGGACGTCGCCGCGGTCTGGTCGGCGACGCTCGAGGCCGACCCGTGGGCGTCGACGGTGCCGGTCGTCGCGGGGCCGGTCACGGTCGGCACGGACGGGCAGCGGTGGTGGCTCACGGACGGCACGGACGCGCACGCGCCCGTCGCGGCGGGCGTCGAGCCGTGGGGGCTGCTCGCGGTGTCGGGCGGTCGCCCGGTGACCGTGGCGGCCGACCGCACGGCGACGGGCCTCGCGCCGCGCGCCGCCTGGACGACCGAGGGGCTGGTCGCACTGTGAGCGACGACCTCGCGACCGCCGCGCTGCTCGGCACGGACCGTTCGCCCGCACCGCCGACGACGACCGACCCGGTGCTCGCGGACGCCGCCGCCGGGCTCCCCAAGCGCGACGACCCGGCGACCCGGCTGCTGGACGCGGCCGCGCTCGCCGCCACGGCCCGCCGCGCGACGGGCAGCCAGGTGGTCGCCGGCCCCCCGCTGGCGCCGGCACCGGACGAGACGCTCCCGCTGTGCGGCGCAGCGGCCGCCGCGCACCTGCGGGGGCTCCTCGCGGGCGGCACGGAGGCGGTCGACGTGCTCGCGCTGTGGCTGGGCACCGCGGCGGTGCGCGGGCTGCGGATCCCGCCGGCGCTCCTCGTGCCCGTGCTCGAGGCCGTGGCCGCCGAGCCCGGGGGGCGACCCGGGCTGCGCGCGGACGCCCTGGTCGCGGCCGGTGAGCGCGGGCGGTGGCTGGCCGCGCAGCACCCGACCTGGCGCGCGCTGCTGCCCGCCCCAGCTCCCGTCGACACCGGCACGGTCGACGGCGACGACCCGGCGTGGCGGCACGGCGACGCCGCCGAGCGCGCCGCGTGGCTCGACCGGGCGCGGACGGCCGACCCCGCGACCGCCCGTGCGCTGGTCGCCGAGGCGTGGCGCAGCGCCGGGGCGCAGGAGCGCGCGACGCTCGTCCGTGCGCTGCGGTCCCGCCTGTCCCCGGACGACGAGCCGTTCCTCGACGCGGCGCTCGCGGACCGCTCGGTCGCGGTGCGGGCCGCGGCCGTCGGCGTGCTGGCCCACCTGCCGTCGTCGGCGTTCGTGGCCCGGTGCGCCGAGCGCGCGCTCGCCTCCGTGACGGTCACCCGGCGCATGCTGCGCGACCACCTCATCGTCGAGCTCCCCGAGCCGGAGGCCGACGACCCCTTCGCCGCGCCCGCACCCGGTGCCGGGGCCAAGGCGGCGCTGCTCACCCGGCTGGTCGAGGTCACGCCGCTGTCCGCCTGGGACCGGCTCGGTCGGGACCCCGGCACCCTCGCGCAGCTGGCCGCCGCCGCCGACGCCGGGCCGCTGCTGGACGGCTGGACGGCCGCCGCGGAGCGCGAGCACGACCCGCGGTGGGCGCGTGCGCTGCTGCGCGCGAGCCCCGGGCGGTCCGCGCAGGCGGCCGCGACGCTCGGTGCCGTCCTCGACCCCGGCGACCGCGCCGACGTCGTGCGCGCCGTGACGGCAACGGTCGGCGCGACCTCCGCGGGACAGGCGGCGGTGGCAGGCCTCGTGCAGGGGATGAGCGGACCGTGGTCCGAGCCGCTCACCGTCGCCGTCGCCGAGTGGGCCGCCCGCCAGAGCGCCGTCTGGGGCATCGCGGGCGTCCTGCGCCGGCTGGGGCACGACGCCGAGCCCACCGCGCGCACCGAGGCCCTGCTCCGCGCCGTCGCGGGCCGCGCCGGACCTCACGTCGCGCCGTCGCTCACGCGTGCGGCCGACCTCGTCCACGAACGCCGCACGATCCTCGAGGAGCTCACGTGACCGACACCGCCGACCTGCTGCGCCCGCACGCCGAGCAGGCGTTCGCCGACGAGCTCGCCGCGCTCGCCGCGGTCGACGACCGTCCCCGCCCGCCCGCGTGGCGGCTGTCGCCCTGGGCCGTCGTCACCTACCTGCTCGGGGGCACGCTCGCCGACGGGACCGTCGTCAGCCCGAAGTACGTGGGCCCGCGTCGCCTCGTCGAGGTCGCCGTCGCGACGCTCGCGACCGACCGGGCGCTGCTGCTCCTCGGCGTCCCCGGGACCGCGAAGACCTGGGTCAGCGAGCACCTGGCCGCCGCGGTCAGCGGCCGGTCGACGCTCGTCGTGCAGGGCACCTCCGGGACCGGCGAGGACGCGATCCGGTACGGCTGGAACTACGCGCGCCTGCTCGCCGAGGGGCCGACGCAGGCGGCCGTCGTCCCGTCGCCCGTCATGACCGCGATGCGCGAGGCGTCGATCGCGCGCGTCGAGGAGCTCACGCGCATCCCGTCCGACGTGCAGGACGCGCTCATCACGATCCTGTCCGAGAAGTCGCTGCCCGTGCCCGAGCTCGGTGCCGAGGTGCAGGCCGCGAAGGGGTTCAACGTCATCGCGACCGCGAACGACCGCGACCGTGGCGTCAACGAGCTGTCGTCGGCGCTGCGGCGCCGCTTCAACACCGTCGTGCTGCCTCTGCCCGGGACCGCCGCGGAGGAGGTCGACATCGTCACCCGCCGTGTCGCCCAGCTCGGCCGTGCTCTCGAGCTGCCGCCGGTCCCCGCTGCCGCGGAGGAGATCGCCCGCGTGGTGACGGTGTTCCGCGAGCTGCGCTCCGGGCGGACCGAGGACGGGCGCACCGCGGTGAAGACGCCGTCCGGCACCATGTCGACGGCCGAGGCGATCTCCGTCGTGACGAGCGGCCTCGCGCTCGCCGCGCACTTCGGCGACGGCGTCCTGCGGCCCGCCGACGTCGCCGCGGGGATCGTCGGCGCCGTCGTCAAGGACCCGTCGTCCGACACCGTGGCCTGGACCGAGTACCTCGAGGCCGTCGTGCGCGAGCGGCGGGACTGGGCCGACTTCTACCGGGCGTGCCGCGAGGTCACCGCGTGACGCAGACCGTCGAGGCGCGCGTCGAGGTCATGGGCGTGCGGCACCACGGACCGGGGTCGGCGCGCGCCGTCGTCGCGGGCCTCGACGCGCTCGAGCCCGACGTCGTGCTCATCGAGGGCCCGGCGGACTGCGACCACCTCGTGCCGTTCGTCGCGGGCGGTCGGCTCGTCCCGCCCGTCGCGATGCTCGCGGCCGTCGCCGACGACCCCGCGACCTCGTCGTTCTGGCCGTTCGCCGAGTTCTCGCCCGAGTGGCAGGCGCTCGTGTGGGCGACCGCGCGCGGGGTGCCGGTGCGGTTCGTCGACCTCCCGGCCGGTGCGGTCCTCGCGGCGCGGGCCGCGCAGGACGCGGCCGCGGGGGAGCACGCAGGCGACCCCGAGGGGGACGGCGAGCACGAGGACGGCGACGGCGACGGGGAGCGGACGGACGCCGGCGGCGACGGGGAGCGGACGGACGCCGGCGGCGACGGGGAGCGGACCGGCGGCGACGCGGAGCGGACCGACGTCGACCGCGACGCGCCGGGTGCGGCCGACGGCGTCGTGCCGTGGACCGACGACGGCCCGACGTCGCCCGCCGCAGTCCGCCGCGACCCGGTCGCCGCTCTGGCGGCCGCCGCGGGCTACGACGACCCCGAGCGCTGGTGGGAGGACGTCGTGGAGTCCCGCACCGACGGGCCCACCCCGTTCGCGGTGATCACCGAGGCCATGGCCGCGCTGCGCGCCGCCGCGCCCGAGGCCGACGAGCACGAGGCGCGCCGCGAGGCGCACATGCGCCAACAGCTGCGCGCGGCCCTCAAGGCAGGCCACCGCCGGGTCGCGGTCGTGTGCGGCGCGTGGCACGCGCCCGCGCTCACGACGCCCCTGCCGCCCGCCGCCGGCGACGCCCGGCTCCTGACCGGGCTGGCGAAGAAGAAGGTCACGCTGACGTGGGTGCCGTGGACGTCGTCGCGGCTCGCCCGCGCGTCGGGCTACGGCGCGGGCATCACCTCGCCCGGGTGGTGCGAGCACCTGTTCCGCACGGACCGCGACGTCGTCGCGAGCTGGCTCGTGCAGGTCGGTGCGGCGCTCCGGGAGAAGGACCTGCCCGTGTCGTCGGCGCACGTCATCGAGGCGGTCCGGCTCGCAGAGACGCTCGCGACCGTGCGCGGGCGGCACCTGCCCGGTCTGGCCGAGGTCACCGAGGCGACCCGCGCGGTGCTGTGCGACGGCGACGACGCGCTCGTCGCGCACGTGACCGCGCAGCTCGTCGTGGGGGAGCGGCTGGGGGAGATCGGCGACGACGTGCCGACCGTGCCCCTCGACGCGGACCTGCGGGCGACCGCACGCCGCCTGCGGCTCGCGTTCTCGGCGGCCCCGCGGACGCTCGAGCTGGACCTGCGGCGCGACCACGACCTCGCCCGCTCGCGGCTCCTGCACCGGCTCACGCTGCTGGGCGTGCCGTGGGGGCAGGCGGACGAGGCGCGCTCGCGCAGCACGGGCACGTTCCGGGAGGCGTGGTCGCTCGTGTGGCGTCCCGAGCTCGCGGTCGCGGTCGTCGAGGCGGCGCTGTGGGGCACGACGGTCGAGGCGGCGGCGACCGCTCGGTGCGTGGACCGGGCGGCGGACGCCGACCTGCGCGAGCTCACGGGTCTGCTGGAGGTGGCGCTGCTGGCCGACCTGGCGGCCGCGACCGGGCCGCTGCTGGGCCGCGTCGACGAGCAGGCCGCGCACGACGGGGACATCGGCCGCCTCATGGCCGCGCTGCCGCCGCTCGTGCGCGCCCACCGCTACTCCGACGTGCGGGGCACGGGCACCGCGGACCTCGCGCGCGTCGCCGACGGGCTCCTCGCGCGCATCTGCGCGGGCCTGGCGGCCGCGGTCACGGGCCTCGACGACGAGGCCGCGTCGGCGCTGCGCGGTCAGGTCGACGCGACGCACGCCGCCGTCCGGCTGCGGGACGACCCCGACGGCCTGCGCGCGTGGCTCGGCACGCTGCGCGCGGTCGCGGACCGGGCGGACATCTCGGGAGCGCTCACCGGCCGTGCGACGCGGCTGCTGCTCGACGCGGGCGAGCTCGACGTGGACGAGGTGCGGGCCCGGATGGGGCAGCACCTGTCCTACGGCACGCCCGCACGCACGCAGGCGGCGTGGGTCGACGGGTTCCTCGCGGGCGGCGGGCTGCTGCTCGCGCACGACCGCGCGCTGCTCGGCGTCGTGGACGACTGGCTCGCGACGCTGCCGACCGACGCGTTCACCGACGCCCTGCCGCTGCTGCGTCGCACGTTCGGCGCGATGCCGCCGGCCGAGCGGCGCAACGTCGGCGACGCGGCGGTCGCGGTCCCGGCCAGCGGACGCGGTCCGGCGGCCTCGACCACCGTCGCCGTCGACGCTGACCTCGCCGCCGGTCCGCTCCGGACGGTGGCTCTGCTGCTGGGAGCGACGCGATGAGCGACGGCACGGACGACGGCACCGCCGACGTGGGCGACGGGACGGGGCAGGCCGCGGGCGGGCCGGCACGGGTCGACGAGGCGACGCGGCTGCGCCGCTGGCGGCTCGTGCTGGGCGAGGCCGGGGGTGTGGCCGAGCCGCTCGGCCGGGACGAGGCGGCGATGGACGCGGCGCTCGCGGCGCTGTACGACGGCGACGGGCCGGGTCCGCGCGGCGCGGGGTCGTCGGGGTCGCGGTCGGCGGGGCTCGGCGGCTCGGCACCACGCGTCGCACGGTGGCTCGGCGACATCCGCACGTACTTCCCGACGTCGGTCGTCGAGGTCATGCAGCGTGACGCCGTGGACCGGTTGGGGCTGCGACGCCTGCTGCTGGAGCCCGAGCTGCTGGCGTCGGTGCAGCCCGACATCTCGCTCGTGTCGACGCTGATCTCGCTGAACCGCACGCTGCCCGAGCAGACGCGCGCGACGGCACGGCACGTGGTCGCGACGGTCGTCGCGGAGATCGAGAAGCGCATCGCCGCGGCGACGCGGTCGGCGGTCGCGGGGGCGCTGCGACGGGACCGGACGCACCGGCCGCGTCCGGGCGACGTCGACTGGGACGCGACGATCCGCGCGAACCTGCGCCACTACCTGCCCGAGCACCGCACGGTCGTCCCGGCGCGCCTGGTGGGTCGGTCGCGCGCGCAGAACGTCGTCGCGCGGGACGTGGTCCTGGCGATCGACCAGTCGGGGTCGATGGCGGAGTCGGTGGTGTACGCGTCGGTGTTCGGCGCGGTGCTCGCGTCGATGCGGGCGCTGCGGACGTCGCTCGTGGTGTTCGACACCGCGGTCGTCGACCTGACGGACCGGCTCGCCGACCCGGTGGACGTGCTGTTCGGCACGCAGCTGGGCGGCGGGACCGACATCAACGGTGCGATCGCGTACGCGCAGTCTCTCGTGCGGCGTCCCGCGGACACGCTGTTCGTGCTGATCAGCGACCTGTACGAGGGTGGGATCCGCGACGAGATGCTGCGCCGGGTGGCGTCGATGACCGCGTCGGGCGTGCAGGTCGTCGTGCTCCTGGCGCTGTCGGACTCGGGTGCTCCCGCGTACGACCGGGACAACGCGGCGGCGCTCGCGGCGCTGGGCGTGCCGGCGTTCGCGTGCACGCCCGACCGGTTCCCGGAGCTGCTCGCGGTGGCGCTCGCGAAGGGCGACGTCGGCGCGTGGGCCGAGCGGACGGCGGCCGCGGCGTCGTCGCGAAGGTGAGGTCCGGACCCGGCGCGACGCTCGTCGTGGGCGTGGCGCCCGGCACCCGGGCGGCGACGCTCGTCGTGGGAGTGACGTCCGAGACGGGCGTGGCGCCCGGCACCCGGGCGGCGACGCTCGTCGTGGGAGTGACGTCCGAGACCCGGGCGCCGACGGTCGTCGCCGGCGCCCGGGTGGGTGTCAGACGGTGCGCGTGGTCTGCGCGTAGGTGAGGCGCGGCGCGCGCGGGTGGTGCGTGCCCTCGCCCTCGCGGTGGCCGACGTTGACGACGAACAGCGAGCGCCAGCCGGTGCCGGCGAGGAGGTCGGCGTCGATCCCGTCGGCGTCCATGCCGCCCATGGGGCCGGCGTCGAGGCCGGCGGCGCGCAGGCCGACGATGAAGTACCCGGCCTGCAGGAGCGCGTTGGTGCGGGCCATCTGCTCGCGCTGCTCGACCTGCGGCTCGAGCGCGTCGGCGAGCGCGGCCATGTGCGGCGCGAGGACGGGCAGGTGCGCGTGGAAGCCGGGGTCGGCGGCGAGCACGATCGAGACGGGGGCGGCGAGGACGCGCTCGCGGTTGCCCTCGGCCATGTGCGCGGCGAGCCGGGAGCGAGCCTCGGGGCTGCGGACGACGAGCAGGCGCAGCGGCGTGGTGTTGAGGGCGGTGGGGCCCCACTTGACCAGGTCGTACACGGCGGCGATCTGCTCGTCGGTGACCTCGTCGGAGGTGAAGGCGCCGACGGTGCGGGCCTCGCGGAAGAGGAGGTCGGCCACGTCGTCGGTGACGGCGAGGTCGGGCGTCGGGAAGTCGAGGCCGTCCAGGACGGTCGTGTCGGTGGTCATGTGTCGTTGAATCATCAACTAGGCCGCAGGATTCCACGACGCGGCCGTGACGCTGCTCACACCGTCCGCCCACCTATCCTGGGGCACATGTCTGCGACCGGCGCCCAGCCCCTCGTCCTCGGGATCGAGACGTCCTGCGACGAGACCGGCGTCGCCCTCGTCCGCGGCCACGACCTGCTGGTGGACGCGGTCGCGAGCTCGGTCGACGAGCACGCGCGGTTCGGCGGGATCATCCCCGAGATCGCGTCGCGCGCCCACCTCGACGCGATGGTGCCGACGATCGAGCGCGCTCTCGCGACCGCCGACGTGTCGCTCGGCGAGGTCGACGCGATCGCCGTCACCGCGGGCCCCGGCCTCGTCGGGCCGCTCACCGTCGGCGCCTCCGCCGCGAAGGCGCTCGCGCTCGCGCTCGACAAGCCGCTGTACGGCGTGAACCACGTCATCGGGCACGCGGTGGTCGACGAGCTCGTCGACGGCCCGTTCCCGGAGCGCGTCATGGCGCTCGTCGTGTCGGGCGGCCACTCGTCCCTGCTGCTGATCGACGACACGGTCAACGTCACCGAGCTCGGCTCGACGCTCGACGACGCCGCCGGCGAGGCGTTCGACAAGGTCGGCCGCCTCCTCGGCCTGCCGTACCCGGGCGGCCCGCACATCGACCGCCTCGCGCGGGAGGGCGACCCGCACGCGATCCGCTTCCCGCGCGGGCTGACCGCGCCCAAGGACCAGGCGAAGCACGCGACCGACTTCTCGTTCTCCGGGCTGAAGACGGCCGTGGCCCGCTGGGTCGAGGCACGGCAGGACGCGGGGGAGGAGATCCCGCTGCCCGACGTCGCCGCGTCGTTCGCGGAGGCCGTCGCGGACGTGCTCACCGCCAAGACGATCGCCGCGTGCCGCGTGCACGGCGTCTCGACGCTCGTCGTCGGGGGTGGCTTCTCCGCGAACTCGCAGCTGCGCGACATGGCCGCGAAGCGCTGCGCCGAGGCAGGGATCGACCTGCGCATCCCCCCGATCCGCTACTGCACGGACAACGGCGCGATGATCGCGGCGCTCGGCTCGGCCGTCGTGCGCCGCGGCCTGCCGCCGTCGTCGCTGGACCTGCCGGTCGACTCGTCGATGCCGCTCACGCAGGTCCTGGTCTGACGGCGACCCGCTCAAGCGGGTCGTGGTCGGACGCCGGCACGCTCAGGCGGGTGACCACGCGCGCCACGCGCGCGACCCGAGCACGAACGTCACGGCGAACACGCCCGCGCCCAGCACCAGCCACTGCCACGACACCGAGGTCTCCACGCCCAGCGCGTCGGCCGTCGCGGTGTACTCGGTCGTCGCGCCGAGCGTCGTCCGGGTGAGCGTGCCGCCACCGAGGTCGAGCAGCGTGTCGAGCGTGCCGAGCGCGTACGCGAAGCCGAGGTAGACCAGGGCGCCCACGGCGAGCCCGGCCCACACCCCGCCCGTCGCCCAGCGCGGGGTGCGCCGACCGAGCTCGGCGAGGTAGCCCTCGGCGAGCACACGCGGGTGGCCCAGTCCGGCGACGGCCGCGCGCATGCCGATCTCCTCGGCGGTGGCCGTGACCTCGCGGCGGACGTCGCGGACCAGCGCGCGGTCCTGAGGGTGGTCCTGGACGGCCCAGGAGAAGCGCGTGAGGTAGGCCTCGCGGACCAGGCGGTCGCGGAGCGAGAGGGTGGTCATCGGGTCCTCCGGGAAGGGTCGTCGGTGGGCGCCGGTGCGGCGCCGGGGTCGGTCGGGGTGCCGGCGTCGAGCACGCGTGCGACGGTGCCGGCGAGGCGCTGCCAGGACCGCTGCGCGCGCGCGAGCTCGGCGGTGCCGGCCTCGGTCGGCACGTAGTACTTGCGCGCCGGGCCGGCCGACGACGCGACGAGCCGCGACGACACGCGCCCCTCGCGCTCGAGCCGGTTGAGCACGGGGTAGAGCGTCCCGGCGGCCAGGTCGGTGAGGCCGGCGTCCTGGAGGCGCGTGACGAGCTCGTAGCCGTACGACTCGCCGCGGCCGAGCGTCGCCAGCACGAGCATCGGCAGCACGCCCTTGAGGAGCTGGGGGTCCCGGTCGTCGTCCACGGGTCGAGGCTATGCCCGCTAGTTGGCAATGACAAGTAGCGGGCATGGACATCACCCGCGCGACCCGTTTCTGGGTGATTGACACGGTTTGTCCGGACCGATCCACTGGACACGAGCCCAGGAGTCGCCATGCCCCCGCACGACCGCCCCCGCCCCGGACCGCGCCACACCCGCCCGGACCGCCCGCACCCGCCCGCCCACGCGCTCCCGGTCGCCCACCGCGAGGCCCGGCGCCGTCGGCGCGCCGCGGTCGTGCTCCTCCTCGTCGCGGGCCTCGTCGGCGGGGGTCTCGCGGCCGCACCCGCGGGCGCGGCCGAGCCCGCGCCCTTCACGTTCGTCGTGCTGCCCGACACGCAGAACTACGTGAGCACGTCCGCGAACCAGGCGACGATGGGCGTCCAGACCCGGTGGATCGCCGACCACGCCGACGAGCTCGACGTCGCGTTCGTGTCGCAGGTCGGCGACCTGGTCGGCGTCGACACCGCCGACGTGCAGTGGCAGCGGGCGTCGCAGCACATGGCCGTGCTCGACACGGCGGGTGTGCCGAACGCCGTGCTGCCCGGCAACCACGACATGAACCTCACGACCGGCGAGGCGCCGCTCTACCGGCAGTACTTCCCGCCGAGCCGGTACGCGGACGCGTCCTGGAACGGCGCGACGGCGTCGTACGGCGGGTACCTCGGGCAGGGGCTGTTCGGGCCCGACCCCGTCGACCGGCAGAACATGGACTCGTTCGCGCTGTTCACCGCCGGCGGCATGGACTTCCTGCTGCTCAGCCTCGAGATGAATGCGCCCGACTCCGCGCTCGACTGGGGCCGCCGGGTCCTCGCCGCCTACCCCGAGCGGCGCGCGATCGTCGCGACGCACTCCTACGTCGACACCGCGGGCGGGCTCACGACGCAGGTCGCGCGCGCCGACGGCGGCAACAGCGGCCGGGCGATCTGGGAGGAGCTCGTCCGGCCGTCGTGCTCGGTTTTCCTCGTCGTCTCGGGCCACTTCAGCGAGGGCGACCTCGGCGAGGCGCGCCGCACCGACACCAACGCGTGCGGGCAGCCCGTGCACGCGGTGCTCACCGACTACCAGGACCGTGCCAACGGCGGCGACGGCTGGCTGCGCTACTACACGTTCGACCCCGCGGCCGACGAGATCCGCGCGACGACGTACTCGCCGACGCTGGACCGCTACGAGACCGACGCCGACAGCCAGTTCGCGCTGCCCTACGCGATGACGGGCACGCCGACCGACCCGCCTCCCGGCCCGCTCGCCGCCGACGCGTTCGGGCGGGCCCTGACGGGCGGCTGGGGGAGCGCCGACGTGGGCGGCCCGTGGTCGGTCGGCGGCGGGACCGCGCGGTTCGCCGTCGGCGGCGGTACCGGCCAGCAGTCGCCGCTCCCGGGCGGCACCGTCACCGCGACGCTCGGCGGCGTGTCGTCGACCGCGACCGACGTGACGGCGACCGTCGCGCTCGACCGCATCCCGAGCAACGCGCTCTACGCCACGGTGTCGGGCCGGGTCGTCGGGTCGGGCGACTACGGCGCGCGCGTCAAGGTCCTCGCGGGCGGTGCGGTCCAGCTGCACGCCGAGCGCTCGGGCACGGTCCTCACAGGCGGCACGCTGCCGGGCGTCACGCTCACCGCGGGCGAGCGGCTGCGGGTCCGCACGCAGGTCGAGGGCACGTCGCCGACGGTCGTGCGGGTGCGTGCGTGGGAGGACGGGCAGGCGGAGCCGACGGCGTGGCAGTTCACCGCGACCGACGCGACCGCCGCGCTGCAGGGCGCCGGGGGCGTCCGGCTCATGACGTACGTGAGCTCCACGACGACCGGCGGCGCGCTCACGGCCCGGTGGGACGACCTCCTCGTCATGCCGATCGGCGCGGCGCCGCCGCCCCCACCGCCGAACCAGCCGCCCACGGCGTCGTTCACGGCGATGACCGCCGGCCCCACCGCGTCCGTCGACTCGGCCGGGTCGACCGACGCCGACGGCACGATCGTGTCCCGCACCTGGTCGTTCGGCGACGGTGGCACGGCGACCGGCACGACCGCGTCGCGCACGTACGCCGCGGCGGGCACGTACACCGTCACGCTGACGGTGACGGACGACGACGGCGCGACCGCGTCGACGACGCGCGCGGTCACCGTCAGCGCGCCGCCGCCGCCGTCGACGACGCTCGCGGCCGACGCGTTCGCGCGCACCGTGACCGGTGGCTGGGGGAGCGCCGACACGGGCGGCGCGTGGACGGTCGCGGGCGGGTCGGCGCGGTTCTCCGTCGGCGCCGGGACGGGCGTGACGCAGGTCCCCGCGGGTGCCACGCTGACCGCGACGCTGGGCTCCGCGGCGGTCGCGGCGACCGCGACGGACGTGCACGCGACCGTCGCGCTCGACACCGTCCCGGACGGGCCACTCTACGCGACGGTCTCCGGGCGGGTGGTCGGGTCCGCGGACTACGGCGCCCGGGTGAAGGTGCTCGCGACCGGCGCGGTGCAGCTGCACACCGAGCGGTCCGGCACGGTCCTCACGGGCAACACGCTGCCGGGTGTGGTGCTCACGCCGGGTGCTCGCCTGCACGTGCGCGTGCAGGTCCAGGGCACCGCGCCGACGACGGTGCGCACGCGGGCCTGGCTCGACGGCACACCCGAGCCGACGACGTGGCAGTACACGACGACCGACGCGACGGCGGGGCTCCAGACGGCCGGGGGCGTGCGCCTGATGGCGTACCTCAGCTCGTCGACGACGAACGGCCCGACGACGGTCCGCTGGGACGACCTCGTCGCGACCCGCCTGCCCTGACGTCCGCCTGCGTCACGGTGACGGCGCCCGACGCCTGGCCGGGCGTCAGAGGACCGCGACCCGGGGCCGGGTACCGCACGGACCCGCGACCCGGTCCTCGGGCCCGGGTCGCGACCCGGGCTACAGGGGGCGGCCAGCCTCGAGCTCGGCGACGAGCGAGCGGACGACCGCGTCGAGCTCGCCCGCGTTCCGGCGCGCGACGGCCCGCTGCCGCTGGTACGACGCGCCACGGCGCAGGATGACGCGCACGTGCTCGAGCTCCTCGCTGCACCCGAGCCGCTCCGCGACGGGCGCGAGCTCGACGAGCCAGCGGCCCACGGCGTCGGTGACGAGCTCCTCGTCGCCCGCGGCGTTCGTGATGATGATCGCGTCCATGCCGTAGCGGGCGGACCGCCACTTGTTCTCCTGCGCGAACCACGGCGGCAGCGCGGGGAGCGCCTCGCCGCGGTCGAGCATCGACGAGAAGTGCTCGACGAAGCAGTGCGTGAGGGCCGAGATCGCGGTGACCTCGAGCAGGTTGGTCGCACCGTCGGCCACGCGCATCTCGAGCGTCCCGAACCGCGGCGACGGCCGGACGTCCCACCGGACCTCGTCGAACTGGTCGATGACGCCCGTGTGCATCATGTCGCCGACGTACTGCTCGAGCTGCTCCCACCGCTCGAAGCCGAACGGCAGCCCGGCGGTCGGCAGCTGCTGGAACAGCAGTGCGCGGTTGGACGCGTACCCGGTGTCCTTGCCGCCCCAGAACGGTGACGACGCGGACAGCGACTGCAGGTGCGGGAACACCGTGAGCATCGCGCGGGACAGCGGCAGCACCTTGTCGCGGTCCTCGATCCCGACGTGCACGTGCACGCCGTAGATGAGCATCTGCCGGCCCCACCACTGCGTGCGGTCGATGAGCGTCGCGTACCGCTGCTTGTCGGTGACCTTCTGCTGCGCCCAGTTCGCGAACGGGTGCGTGCCGCCGCCCATGAGCTGGATGCGCAGCGGTTCGGCGGCCGCGGCGACCTCGTCGAGCGCGCGGCGCAGGTCGGCACCGGCCTCGCCGACGGTCCGGCACACGCCGGACGCGACCTCGACGGTGTTGAGCAGCAGCTCCTGCTTGATGTGCGGGTGCTCCGAGCCGTCGGTCGGCCGCACGGTGTCGAAGATGGCCTGGGCGGCCTGCCGCAGGTCGCCCGAGTCGGCGTCGACGAGCGCGACCTCCCACTCGAGCCCGACGCTCGACCGCGCGGACCGCGCGAACGGCAGCGTGACGGGCGCGGCCATCAGACGCGCTCCACGACGAGCACCTGCTGGTGCCCGGCGACCCGGGTCAGGACGACGGTGGCCTCGGCGTCGCCGCGCAGGTCGAGCTGCTTGCGCAGCTGCTCGGGCACGACGGCCGTGCCGCGCTTCTTGATGGTCAGCCGCCCCACGCCGCGCTCGCGCAGGTACGTGCGCAGCCGCTTGAGGCCGAACGGCAGGGTGTCGAGCACGCGGTACGCGGTGGCGACGGGTTCGTCGTGCAGCTCGTCGGACGTCACGTAGGCGATCGTGGGGTCGACGAGCGTCCCGCGCACCCGGTGGGCGACGTCCCCGACCAGCCCGGCGCGGATGACGGCGCCGTCGGGCTCGTAGAGGTACGCGCCCACGGGTCCGGCGGAGGCGTGCGCGGGGCCGTCGGGACCGGTCGCCAGGGTGTGCGCCGTCGTCCCCGCCAGCACGAGCGCCGACCGCCCCGGGCCCTCGGGTGCGAGGGGGCCGAACCAGAGCCCGACCTCGACGACGTCGCCGTCGACGGACACCCACTGCGCGTGCGCGTCGGGCGGGAGCGCCGAGTGCGGGACCCCCGGGCCGAGCTTGAGCCCGAGCGCGGGGACGCGGTCGCGCAGCGCGAGGACGGCGTCGAGCGGCGGCGCGTACGCGGCGGGGTCGAACACGCGGCTGCCCGACGACGTGCGCCGCGCGGGGTCGGCGTACACGCCGTCGACGCCCTCGGCGACGAGGTCGAGCGTGAGCCCGTCGGCGTGCCGCACCTCGGTGTCGGGGAAGTGCCGCAGGTTGACGGTGGCGATCGCGGCGGTGGCCTCGTCGACGTCGGTCGCGAGCACGGCGAGCCCCATGCCGGCGAACGCCATCGCGTCGGCGCCGATCCCGCACGTGAGGTCGGCGACCCGCGTGCTGCCGGCGTCGCGGTAGCGCCGGGCGTGGTGCGCCGCGACCGTGAGCCGCGTGGCCTGCTCAAGACCCGCGGCGGTGAAGAGCATGCCGTTGGCGAAGTCGCCGAGCTTCGCGCGGGCCCGCGCGCGCAGCCGGGACTGCGTGAGCGCGGCGGCGACGAGGGCGGGGTCGAGCCCCTCGGCGTGCAGGCGCGCGGACAGCGCCATGGTCCGCTGCTCGTCGTACGGCGGGAGCGCCGAGAGCAGGGCCCATCCCTGGGGGCTGAGCAGCGCGCTGAGGCCGGCGGCGTCCATGCGGGCGATCCTTGCACGGCCCGACGGGCCGCACGACGGGCGGGGCCACCCGGTGGCTCGTGAAGCGCGCGCCCGCGCGACACCCGCGCCACGCCCGGTCGTTGGCACTCGCCTTGACCGAGTGCTAACGCGTTCCTAGAGTGAGGAGCTGGCACTCTCCCTGTGGGTGTGCCAGCTGCGCACCTGGTCACGGCACCCGCGACGACGTGAGTCGGTGCGCTCGGACAGCTCGAACACGACTCACATGCGAAGGGGAGGTCCGCTGTGTCGGTCTCCATCAAGCCCCTCGAGGACCGGATCGTCGTCAAGACGCTCGACGCGGAGACGACGACGGCCTCGGGTCTCGTCATCCCGGACAGCGCCAAGGAGAAGCCCCAGGAGGGCGAGGTCCTGGCCGTGGGTCCGGGCCGTGTCGACGACAACGGCAACCGGATCCCGCTCGACGTGGCCGTCGGCGACAAGGTGATCTACTCGAAGTACGGCGGCACCGAGGTCAAGTACGCCGGCGAGGAGTACCTCATCCTCTCGGCCCGCGACATCCTCGCGGTCGTCGTCAAGTGATCTGACGGTGCCCGGCGTCCGTCGCTGACGGCGCCGGGCACCACGAAGGCCCCCGACCTGCTGGTCGGGGGCCTTCGTCGTCTCGTGGGTCTGCGGGTCAGACGACCGCGCGACGACCGCTGCGCTGCGCCAGGATCGCGGCCCGCTCGTCCTCCGAGAGGCCGCCCCACACGCCGTAGGGCTCGCGCACCGCGAGCGACTGCTCACGGCACTCCTTGAGCACCGGGCACGTCGCGCAGATGGCCTTGGCGGCCTCCGCGCGGCGCCGGCGCGCCGACCCACGCTCGCCCTCGGGGTGGAAGAAGAGGTCCTGGTCGGCGTCGCGGCAGGCGCCTTCGAACTGCCACTCCCACAGGTCCATCACCGGTCCGGGCAACCGCGAGATCTCCGCCATGCGTCCTCCTCAGTCATTCCGAGTCGGCGGGCCGTGGGCTCCAGCGCGCTCGGTAGCTCGGTTGTCAGGCACCCCGCACGGTGGTGCGGGTGGTGCTGTGGGCTGAACGCTACAACCGCGCCAGAAGTTGTTCAAGACTGCTTCGCACGATCGTGTGATGACGCGCTTCTGAGCGGACGCCCAGGTCGGCTGGCGCGGTCCGGCCCGCGCGTCGTCGCCGTCACCGCACGGCGACCCCAGCAGCACTGGCACAATCGCGTCATGCCCGCCGACGAGGACGTGTCGACGCCCACGGCCACGGCGCCCGACGCGGGAGCGCCCGCGCTCGCCGTCGCGGCCGTCGCGCGCCGGCTCGGCGTCGCGCCGGCGACGCTGCGCACGTGGGACCGGCGCTACGGGCTCGGACCGTCGGAGCACTCCGCGGGTGCGCACCGGCGCTACAGCGGGACCGACGTCGAGCGGCTGCTCGTCATGCGACGCCTCACGCTCGAGGGCGTCGCCCCCGGCGAGGCCGCACGCCTCGCGCTCGCGACCGACGTGTCCGCCGAGCACGGCCACCGCGCACGGCCCGTCGCCCCGCACCCCGACGCGAGCCCCACCGCAGTCGTCGACGCGGCGCTCGCGGACGACGCCGACCGCTGCGCCCGGCTGCTCGCCCTCGCCCCCGGCACGCCCGGAGCCGTCGCGCGGTGGTGGACCGACCTCGTCGAGCCGGCCCTCACGCAGCTCGCCCGCCGGACCGTCGTCGACCGGCCCGGGGTCGACGCCGCGCTCACCGTCCGCGCCGCCGCGTCCGCCGCGCTGCGCGACGCGACCGTCGACCCGCCCGCCGCGGGCAGCCCGGTCGTCCTGGTCCTCGTGCCGCCCGGGGAGGAGCGGCCGCTCGTCGCGCACGCGCTGGCCGGCGCGCTCGTCGAGAGCGGGGTCGACGGCCGGCTCGTCGGCGGTCCCGTGACCCCGCACCACGCGTCGGAGCTCGTGGCGATGACGCGTGCGCGCGCCGTGGTCACCGTCGGGCGCCGCACCGAGCCCGAGCTCGAGGTCGTGGTCCGGCTCGCGCAGGACCGCCCCGACCTGCCGCAGTTCGTCATGCTGCCCGACGGTGCGCAGCGCCTCGTGCCCGTCGAGCGGCACGTGCACCGCGCGCGCACCTTCACGGGCCTGCTGCACGAGGTGCTCGCGGTCGCCGCACCCGCCGACCGCCCCTGACGGCACGTGCGCCGTCCTCGGCGCCGCGGCACCGTCGTGGTCTCGGCACCGCGGCACCGTCGTGGTCTCGGCACCGCGGGCCCGGTGCATCGCGGCAGGGCCCCAGGGCGGCCTGGAGGGGCACAGCGGCCCTCACCCGGCCGGGCGAGGGCCCGTCGACCCGCCGGGTGTCCCCCGTCCGGCCCAGTGGACATTCCCCGCCAGGAGCCCCCGCGGCGGGAGGAACCAGGGCAGGGGGAGGCGCAGGAGTGCCCCGGCGGGCTAACGTCTGCGTGCGCGCCGACCGATATCCGTGCTGAATCAACCGTTCGGATGACGGACAGGTCGGCAGGGGCCGCGCCGCCCGTCGGAGCAGACGGGCGTACGAGACGGTCTTGGGCAAACAGGAGGAACGATGGCGGGAGTCGTGGTCTGTCACGGCTCAGCGGTGATCCGCGAGCGCCTGGTGGTGACCTCCATCGGTGTGCCCGCTCTCACCCCGGTGCGAGCGGCAGCATCGGTGGACGAGCTGATCACGCTGGCACGCAGGGTCCCGCCGACGGTCGTCCTGCTGGACGCGCACCTGCCGGCGCCCGGCGCCACCGAGGCGATCCGACGGCTGCGTGCCGTCTCGCCGTCGGCGGCGGTCGTGCTGCTGGCCAACCCCGACGACTCGGTCGCGCTGGACCGGGCGCTGCAGCTCGGTGCGCGCGGCTTCCTCGCGCCCGACGTGGGCCGCGCGGAGCTGTCGGCGGTGGCGGCGCACGTGCTCGCGAGCGCGGTGCTGCCGGTGCAGGGTCCGCGGGCGACGGTCGAGGTGCCGACGCCGATGGGCGGGTCGGGTCTGGACGGGACGCGCCCGGCGGCGGGCACGGTCGACGGCCACGACGGCGCCCCCGCGTCGTCGGAGCCCGGGCCGGCGCCGCTGACGAAGCGTGAGGTCGAGGTGCTGGTCGGCATGAGCAACGGCCGGTCGAACGCGCAGATCGGCGCCGAGCTGTTCCTCTCCGAGGACACGGTGAAGACGCACGCGCGCCGGCTGTTCCGCAAGCTCGGGGCGAAGGACCGTGCGCAGGCGGTCGCGATCGGTCTGCGCCGGGGGCTCATCCGCTGACGACCGGCCGCGGTCCCGACGTCCCTGCGGGCGTCGGGCCGGCGTCCGGGAGGCGGACCGGGGGGCCGGGGCTGCCCGTCGCGGGACGTATCCTGGGGCGATGACGGGCACCCCCTCGCAGGCCGACCCCTTCGCGCGGATCGGGCTCACGTACGACGACGTCCTGCTCCTCCCGGGGGAGACGGACGTGATCCCGAGCGAGGTCGACACGACCTCCCGGCTCACGCGCGAGATCTCGGTGCGCGTCCCGCTGCTGTCGGCGGCGATGGACACGGTCACCGAGTCGCGCATGGCGATCGCGATGGCCCGGCAGGGCGGCATCGGGATCCTGCACCGCAACCTGTCGATCGAGGACCAGGCGCACCAGGTCGACCGCGTCAAGCGCTCCGAGTCCGGCATGGTGACCGACCCCGTGACGGTCTCGCCCGACGCGACGCTCGCCGAGCTCGACCGCCTGTGCGGCACCTACCGCGTCTCCGGCCTGCCGGTCGTCGACGCGCAGGACCGCCTCCTCGGCATCATCACGAACCGCGACCTGCGGTTCGTCCCGGCCGCCGACTTCGAGCACCGCCGCGTGCACGAGGTCATGACGCCCATGCCGCTCGTCACCGCACCCGTGGGGATCGCGCGCGACGACGCGGCCGCGCTGCTCGCGAAGCACAAGATCGAGAAGCTGCCCCTCGTCGACGACGCCGGCGTGCTGCGCGGGCTCATCACCGTCAAGGACTTCGTGAAGTCCGAGCAGTACCCCGACGCGACGAAGGACGGCGAGGGCCGCCTCGTCGTCGGTGCGGCGATCGGGTTCTTCGGCGACGCGTGGGAGCGGGCGACCGCCCTGGTGGACGCCGGCGTCGACGTGCTCGTCGTCGACACCGCGAACGGCCACGCGCGGCTGATGCTCGACATGGTGCGCCGCCTCAAGTCCGACCCGTCGACGCGCGCCGTCCAGGTCATCGGCGGCAACGTCGCGACGACCGCGGGTGCGACCGCGCTCGTCGAGGCCGGCGTGGACGCCGTGAAGGTCGGGGTCGGCCCCGGCTCGATCTGCACGACGCGCGTCGTCGCGGGCGTCGGCGTCCCGCAGGTCACGGCCATCTACGACGCCGCGCAGGCGTGCAAGCCCGCGGGCGTGCCGGTCATCGGCGACGGGGGCCTGCAGTACTCGGGCGACATCGCGAAGGCGCTCGTCGCCGGCGCCGACACCGTGATGCTGGGCTCGCTGCTCGCGGGCTGCGACGAGTCGCCCGGTGAGCTCGTGTTCGTCAACGGCAAGCAGTTCAAGCACTACCGCGGCATGGGGTCGCTCGGGGCGATGGCGTCCCGCGGCCGCGTCTCGTACTCGAAGGACCGGTACTTCCAGGCCGACGTCACGACCGACGAGAAGATCGTCCCCGAGGGCATCGAGGGCCAGGTGCCCTACCGCGGCCCGCTCGCGGCCGTCGCGCACCAGCTCATCGGCGGGCTGCACCAGTCGATGTTCTACGTCGGCGCGCACACGATCCCGGAGCTGCAGTCCAAGGGCCAGTTCGTGCGGATCACCGCGGCCGGGCTCAAGGAGTCCCACCCGCACGACATCCAGATGACGGTCGAGGCGCCGAACTACAGCTCGCACCGCTGACGTCCGACGACGCCCGGGTCCCGCACGTGGGGCCCGGGCGTCGTCGTGCGCGGCAGAGGCGCCAGGCGGCCGCGGCGGGCCGTGGGGCGGCGGCGGAGGCGGGTGTCCGCGGGCTACCAGAGGGTGCCGACGGGCTCGCGCGCGGGCCAGGTGGGCTCCGCGCCCGGGCCGTCGAGGCCCTTCTCGGTGCGCCACGCGTTGAAGCTCTCCGCCCACGCCCGGTGCGCGGTCACCTGGTACTCGTGCAGCGTGTCGAGGTCCAGGTCGGCGAGGTGCGGGAAGCGTCCGACGATCCGCTCGAGCACGTCGAGCGTCGCGACGACGTCCACGTCGGCGTTGTGCAGCTCGCCCGACTCGACGACCTCGTAGACGCCGCACAGGTCGACGAGCTTGCGCTTGCCCTCACGCTCGCGGTCCTCGGCGCGGTCGAGCACGAGCGGGTCGATGACGGGCCGGGCAGCGCCGAGCAGCCGGTCGGGGAGGGTCGGCAGCCGGTAGCGCCGCAGCTCGGCGTCGAGCAGGCACAGGTCGAACGCGGCGTTGTAGGCGACGACGGGGACGCCCGCGCGGAACGCCTCGGCGAGCTCGGTGGCGATCTCGTCGAGCGCACCCTTGGGGGCGACGCCGTGCGCCTTCGCGTGCTCGGTGCTGACGCCGTGGATCGACGCCGCGGGCTCGGGGATCTCGACGCCCGGGTTCAGCAGCCAGGTGCGGACGTGCGTGCCGTCGGCGTCACGGCGGACCAGCGCGGCGGTGACGATGCGGTCGCGGTCGACGTCGAGCCCCGTGGTCTCCGTGTCGAAGCCCAGCAAGGGTCCGTCGTTCCAGCCCATCGTGCGTCCTTCGTCCGTCCGGCGTGCTCACCGCGCGGCGCACGCGCCTGGCGGTGACGGGCTCGTGGTGCCGCCCGCTTCGCCAGGATCGCACCGACCACCGACAGCACCGCGCACCGACACGATCGCGGCGCCCGCAGTCAGTCCTCGGCGAGGTAGCCGGTCGACGGGTCGACGTCGTGCAGGAAGCCGCGCGCCGCGGCCTCGAGGCGGTCCGCGGGAATCGGCGAGCCGTCGTTCGACCCGATCGTGAACCCGTACCCGGTGTGCGGGCCCGTGATCCACGTGAGGTCGTACGTGCCCGGAGCCCGCTCGCTGACGTCGAACCGGTGCCCGTCCACGTCGAGGTGCCACGTCCGCATGCGTCCATGCTGCCGCGGACAGGGAGCGGGTGGCGGCGCCGGTAACCTGGTCCGGTGAGCAACGAGATCGAGATCGGGCGCGGGAAGCGCGGGCGGCGGGCCTTCTCCTTCGACGACGTGGCGGTCGTCCCGTCGCGGCGGACGCGGGACCCGGAGGAGGTCTCGGTCGGCTGGCAGATCGACGCCTACCACTTCGACCTGCCGGTGCTCGCGGCGCCGATGGACTCGGTCATGAGCCCGGCGACCGCGGTCGCGCTGGGGCAGGCCGGCGGTCTGGGCGTGCTGGACCTCGAGGGTCTGTGGACGCGGTACGAGGACCCGTCGCCGCTGCTCGCGGAGATCGCGACGCTCGACGTGGCCCGCGCGACGGCCCGCATGCAGGAGATCTACTCCGCGCCGATCCAGCCGGAGCTCGTGAGCCAGCGGCTCAAGGAGGTCCGGGCGGCGGGCGTGACGGTCGCGGGCGCGCTGTCGCCGCAGCGCACGCAGGAGCTCTGGCGGACCGTGGTCGACGCGGGCGTCGACCTGTTCGTCATCCGCGGCACGACGGTGTCGGCCGAGCACGTGTCGGGCCGCGCGGAGCCGCTCAACCTCAAGCGCTTCATCTACGAGCTCGACGTCCCGGTGATCGTCGGCGGCGCGTCGACGTACACGGCGGCGCTGCACCTCATGCGCACGGGTGCGGCGGGCGTGCTCGTCGGGTTCGGCGGGGGAGCGGCGCACACGACGCGCGTGTCGCTCGGCATCCACGCGCCGATGGCGACGGCCGTCGCGGACGTCGCGGCGGCGCGGCGCGACTACCTCGACGAGTCGGGCGGCCGGTACGTGCACGTGATCGCCGACGGCGGCGTGGGGCGCTCGGGCGACCTGGTGAAGGCGGTCGCGTGCGGTGCGGACGCGGTGATGCTGGGTGCGGCGCTCGCGCGCGCGACCGAGGCGCCGGGTCGGGGCTGGCACTGGGGCCCGGAGGCGCACCACCCGCACCTGCCGCGCGGCGAGCGTGTCGAGGTCGGCACGGCCGGCTCGCTGGAGCAGATCCTGTTCGGCCCGGGGCACACCGCGGACGGCACGCTCAACCTCGTCGGTGCGCTCAAGCGTGCGATGGCGACGACCGGCTACTCGGACCTCAAGGAGTTCCAGCGCGTCGAGGTCGTGGTCTCGCCCTACCAGCCGCACTGACGTCTGCCCTGCTCGACGACGCCCGTCCCGGTCCGCCGGGGCGGGCGTCCGTCGTCTGCGGCGATGTCCGGTCGTGCCCGTTCATCAGCGCCCGGGGTCCGGATCGCCCGTGCGCGTGGTCCGACGGCCGGAATCTGGACGATCGGATGCCCGAGTCTGCCCAGGTAGAAGTCTGTTTAAGTCCGAATGGGCCCGAATCTCTTGACATGGCAGGGTGAGAAGCGGACTCTGGACGCATCAGACATCGCGATGAACGCGGTGTCCGGCACGACGGAGGCAGCGTGTACGCACCGGAGCGGCACCAGCAGATCCTGGCTCGCGCCCGCGCCGAGGGCCGGGTCGACGTCACCGCCCTCGCGGACGAGCTCGACGTCACCCCCGAGACCATCCGCCGCGACCTCACCGCGCTCGAGCGGCACGGCCTGGTGCGGCGCGTGCACGGTGGTGCGATCCCCGTGGAGCGCCTCGGCTTCGAGCCCGGCATCGCGGACCGCGAGGGCCTGCTCGCGGGGGAGAAGGAGCGCATCGCCAAGGCCGCGCTCGACGAGCTGCCTGACGGGGGCGCCGTCATCTTCGACGCCGGCACCACCACCGTCCGCCTCGCGGAGCTCCTGCCGAACGACCGCGAGCTCACCGTCGTCACGCACGCGCTGCCCGTCGCCACCGTCCTCGCGACGCGTCCGGGCATCACGCTGCACCTGGTGGGCGGCACGGTCCGCGGCCGCACGCTCGCCGCGGTCGGCACGTGGGCGGTCCGGGCGCTGGCCGACATCCACGCCGACGTCGCGTTCGTCGGCACCAACGGGCTGTCCGTCGAGCACGGGCTGACGACGCCCGACCTCGCCGAGGCCGCGGTCAAGCGCGCGCTGGTCACCAACGCGCGGCGGACCGTCGTGCTCGCGGACCACACCAAGCTCGGCCGCGTCGACTTCGCGCACGTCGTGCCGCTGTCGGCCGTCGACACGCTCGTCACCGACACCGGTGCGGAGCCTGAGCTCGTCGACGAGATCGAGACGGCCGGGACGCGGGTGGTGCGCGCATGATCCTCACACTCACCCCGAACCCGAGCCTCGACCGCGCGCTGCAGGTCGACCGGCTCGCGGTCGGCGAGGTCAACCGCGCCGACGGCGCGTGGGTGCACCCCGGCGGCAAGGGCATCAACGTCTCCCGGGTGCTCATGGCGCACGGTGTCCCGACGCTCGCCGTCCTGCCCGTCGGCGGCGCCGACGGTGCGCGCCTCGTCGAGCTGCTGGGCGAGCAGGGCGTGCCCGCGCTGCCGGTCCCGATCGCCGAGGACACCCGCACCAACCTCACGCTCGTGGAGGCGGGCGGCGCGACCACCAAGGTCAACGCGCCCGGCCCGCGGCTCACCGACGAGGAGGGCGACGCGCTGCTGCGGGCCGTCGAGCAGCAGCTGACGACGCAGCCCGCCGCGCTGGTCAGCGCGGGCTCCCTGCCGCGCGGAGCCTCGGAGTGCTTCTTCGTCCAGGTCGCAGGCCTCGCCGCCCGGCACGGCGTGCCCTTCGCGCTCGACACGTCCGGGCTCCCGCTCACGCGGGCGGTCCGGTCCGGCGGGCTCACGCTCGTCAAGCCCAACGACGACGAGCTCGCCGAGCTCGTCGGCCACGAGCTCGTGACCGTCGGCGACGTCGTCGACGCCGCGCGCGAGGTCATCGAGGCGGGCACGCGCGCCGTGCTCGTGAGCCTCGGGGCGCACGGCGCGCTGCTCGTCACCGCGCGGCACCACTGGTGGGCCGGTGGCCCGCCGCTCGTGCCGCTGTCCACGGTCGGCGCGGGCGACACGACCCTCGCCGGCTTCATCGCCGGGGACGGCGACTCCGCGGCCCGCCTGCGCCGCGCCGTCGCGTTCGGCAGGGCCGCGGTCCTGCTCCCCGGGACCGCCGTCCCCACCCCTGACCAGATCGACGTCGACACCGTCCAGGTCGTCGAGAACCCCGACCCCCGAACCGCGCTGAAGGAGCTGTGACGTGACCACCCCCCTCATCACCGCCGACCTGGTCGCCGTCGACCTCGTCGCCACGGACCGCGACGACGCGACCCGCCAGCTCATCGACCTGCTCGCCGCCGCCGGGCGCGTGACCGACGCCGACGGGTTCCACGCCGACGTGCGCGCCCGCGAGGCGCAGATGGCGACCGGCATGCCCGGAGGCATCGGCCTGCCGCACGCCCGCTCGGCGCACGTCACCGTGCCGAGCCTCGCCGTCGGCAAGGTGCCCGGCGGCGTCGACTTCGGCGCGCCCGACGGCCCCGCGACGCTCGTCTTCCTCATCGCCGCGCCCGACTCCGGCGACAGCGCGCACCTGCAGATCCTCGCCGCGCTCGCCCGGCGGCTCGTGCACGAGTCGTTCCGGACGTCGCTCAAGGACGCGCCGGACGCCGCGACCGTCGCCGAGATCGTCACCCGAGAGGTCGTGCCGGCATGAAGCTCGTCGCCGTCACCTCGTGCCCCACGGGGATCGCGCACACGTACATGGCCGCCGAGGCCCTCGAGCAGGCCGGCCGCGCCGCCGGCCACGAGGTCGCGGTCGAGACGCAGGGTGCCGCGGGCTCGATGCCGCTCGACCCGCGCGTCATCGCCGACGCGGACGGCGTGATCTACGCCGCGGACCTCGAGGTCAAGGACAAGGACCGGTTCGCCGGCAAGCCGTTCGTCGACGTCGGCGTCAAGAAGGCCGTGCACGACGCGCCGGGCGTCATCGCCGCCGCCGTCGCGGCCGTCGAGTCGGGCGTCCCCGCCCCCGCGGCCACCGGTCACGCGGCCGGCACCGGGCCGACAGGCCCGACGACCAAGGTCGACAGCAACGCCGGGGTCGGCACGCGCGTCCGGCAGTGGCTCATGACGGGCGTGTCCTACATGATCCCGTTCGTCGCCGCGGGCGGGATCCTCATCGCGCTGTCGTTCATGCTCGCGCAGCTCGCGTGGGGCGACCAGGGCGTCGTCGAGGTCACGAAGGTGCCGCTCGACGACCTCATGACGTCGTTCAACGTGGTGTCGCTGCAGGACTGGGCGGTGCTGCTGTTCCAGACCGGCGGCGTCGCGTTCGGGTTCCTCGTCCCCGTGCTGTCCGGGTTCATCGCGTACGCGATCGCCGACCGGCCCGGCCTCGTGCCCGGCTTCGTCGGCGGGTCGGTGTCCGTGCTGGTGGGCGCCGGCTTCCTCGGCGGCCTCGTCACCGGCTTCCTCGCGGGCTTCGTGGCGCTGT
This sequence comes from Cellulomonas algicola, assembly GCF_019024305.1. Classification (NCBI taxonomy): domain Bacteria; kingdom Bacillati; phylum Actinomycetota; class Actinomycetes; order Micrococcales; family Cellulomonadaceae; genus Cellulomonas; species Cellulomonas algicola. The sequence continues at coordinate 51,985 of NZ_JAHKSJ010000003.1, forward strand.
GGATCGCGCGCTGGAAGGTCCCCAAGGGCGTGCGCGGCGTGATGCCCGTCGTGGTGATCCCGCTCCTGTCGTCGTTCGTCGTCGGCCTGGTGATGTTCGTGATCATCGGGCGCCCGATCGCGTCGCTCATGGACGGCCTGAGCTCGTGGCTCAACGGCCTGTCCGGTTCCAACCTCGTGCTCCTCGGGCTGCTGCTCGGCGCCATGATGGGCTTCGACCTGGGCGGCCCGATCAACAAGGTCGCGTACACGTTCGCCGTGACCGGCCTGGCGACCGAGGGCCTCGACGCCGACGCCACGCAGTACAAGGTCATGGCCGCGGTGATGGCTGCGGGCATGGTCGCGCCGCTCGCCATGGCGCTCGCGACCGTCGTCCGCAAGAAGCTGTTCACGCACGCCGAGCAGGAGAACGGCAAGGCCGCCTGGCTGCTCGGGGCGTCGTTCATCTCCGAGGGCGCGATCCCGTTCGCCGCCGCCGACCCGTGGCGCGTGATCGTGTCGTCGATCGCCGGCTCGGCCGCCACGGGCGCGATCGTCATGGCGTTCGGCTGCACGCTGCGCGCCCCGCACGGCGGCATCTGGGTGCTGCCGCTCATCGGCAACCCGCTCGGCTTCATCCTCGCGATCGCGATCGGCGTGGTCGTCATGGCCGCGATCGTCGTGGCGCTCAAGAGCGTCAAGCCCAACCCGCTGGTCGAGGCCGAGCAGGCCGCCGACGAGCAGGCGGCCCTCGTGGGGCAGACGGCCTGACGCCGTCCCCCCGCACCACTCCCGCACCGGCACGAACCCCGGAGGACCAGCACCATGGCTCAGCGCACCGCCGTCGTCGCGTCCCGCGTCGGGCTGCACGCCCGCCCCGCGATGATCTTCACGAACGCCGTCGCCGCGACCGGCGTCCCGGTGACCATCGCCCGGCCGGGCGGCGACCCGGTCGACGCGAGCAGCATCCTGTTCGTCATGTCGCTCGGCGTCCCGCACGGCGAGGAGGTCACGCTCAGCACCGACGACGGCGCCGAGCGCGTGCTCGACGACCTCGTCACGCTGCTCGAGACCGACCTCGACGCGGAGGACGCCCCGGCGGCCTCCGGCACGGGCTCGTGAGCACGCCGACGGTGCCGGCCACGCCGGCGGCACCCGACGCGCCCGGCCCCCGCGACGGCGACCGCGTGCTGCGCGGCGTCGGCGTGGGCCGGCGGGGCGTCGTCGGGCCCGTCGCCCAGGTGCAGCCGCCGCCGCACGTCGACGACGACGCTCCGCTCCTGGTGGACGGCGTCCCGGCGGACCCGGCCACGGCGCACCGAATCGTCGACGAGGCGTTCACGCGGGTCGTCGAGGACCTGCGTGCGCAGTCGTCGCGCGCGACCGGCACCGTGCGGGACGTGCTGGCGGCGACCGCGCAGATGGCCGACGACAAGGCGCTGCGCAGCCAGGTTCTCACGCGCATCTCGGCGGGCGACCACGTCGTGCACGCGGTCGACGGGGTCGTCGCGATGTTCGCGACGATGTTCCAGCAGGCGGGCGGGTACCTCGCCGAGCGGGTCACCGACCTGCGCTCGGTGCGGGACCGCGTCGTCGCCCAGGCGCTCGGCCTCCCCGCACCGGGCGTCCCGCACCTCGACCGCCCGTCGGTCGTCGTCGCGCGGGACCTCGCGCCCGCCGACACCGCGGCGCTCGACCTCGACAAGGTGCTTGCGATCGTCACGGAGCTCGGCGGCCCGACGGGCCACACCGCGATCATCGCCGGCCAGCTGGGACTGCCCTGCGTCGTGCAGGTGCCCTTCGCGACGACGGTCGAGGACGGCACCGAGGTCGCCGTCGACGCCGCCGCCGGCACGCTCACGCTCGACCCGGACGACGCGCTGCGCGCCGAGCTCACCCGCCGCTCGGGCGTCGAGGACGCGCTCGCCGCCGACACCGCGCCCGGCGGCACGGCCGACGGCCGGCCCGTGCAGCTGCTTGCCAACATCGGCACCGCCGAGGACGCCGAGCGGATCTCCGGCGCGGCCGTCGAGGGGGTCGGGCTGTTCCGCACCGAGGTGCTGTTCCTCGAGCGCACGAACGCCCCCACCCGTGAGGAGCAGTCCGCCGTCTACGCACGGACCCTGGCCGCGCTCGGCGAGCGCAAGGTCGTCGTCCGCACGCTCGACGCGGGCGCCGACAAGCCGCTCGCGTTCGCGACGCAGGCCGACGAGGAGAACCCGGCGCTCGGTGTCCGCGGGTACCGGCTCGTCCGGAACGCGCCGGAGCTGCTGGACGTCCAGCTCGCCGCGCTCGGCGCCGCGCAGTCGGAGACGGGTGCCGCGCCCTGGGTCATGGCGCCGATGATCGCGACCGCCGCCGAGGCCCGGGACTTCGCCGCGCGCGCCCGCGCGCACGGCCTGTCGACGGTCGGGGTCATGGTCGAGATCCCCGCGGCGGCCCTGCGCGCACGGGAGATCCTCGCGGAGGTCGACTTCGTCTCGCTCGGCACCAACGACCTCGCGCAGTACACGATGGCGACCGACCGGTTGCGCGGCGAGCTCGCCGACCTGCTCGACCCGTGGCAGCCCGCGGTCCTCGATCTCGTCGACGCGACCGCCCGCGCGGGTCAGGAGCTGCACAAGCCCGTCGGGGTGTGCGGCGAGTCCGCGTCCGACCCCGTCCTCGCGCTCGTGCTCGTCGGGCTCGGCGTCACGAGCCTGTCGATGTCCGCGGGCGCCGTGCCGGCCGTCCGGTACGCGCTGCGCCACCACACCGGTGCGCAGTGCGCGACGATGGCCGCCGCCGCGCTCGCGGCAGAGTCGGCGGAGGCCGCGCGCGCTGCCGTCGTCGCGATGCTCGTGCCGGAGGTGCGCGACACGCTCGGCGTCTGAGCGACCGTCGCGGTGGGCGCCACGACCGGTGCCCGCCGCGACGGGCGTCACCCGGCGGGGCGACGTCGGCCGACACCCGCGCCGCGCGGGCCGGGGGGACAGGTGCCGCGCGTACCCTGACGCGCATGGCGCACGACGGACACACCGAGCTCCACGACCCGGAGACCGACCCGCTCGCGACGTACGTGCTCGAACCCGAGGACGTCCGCACGCTCCTCGCCCGCGTCGTCGCCGAGCCGGGCGCCGCGACGCACACGGCGCACGCGCCCTACACGGGCGGCCCGATCGCCGCGGTCCCGCTGTCCACCGCTGCCGACGTGGCCCGTGCCGCCCGTGCGGCGCGCGCTGCGCAGCGGCTGTGGGCGGCGACGCCCCTGCGGGCCCGGACCGCGGTGCTGTCTCGCGTGCACGACCTCGTCCTGGCGCGGCAGAGCGACGTGCTCGACCTGATCCAGCTCGAGACCGGCAAGGCCCGCGTCGCGGCGTTCGAGGAGGTCTGCGACATCGCGCTCGTGTCGCGGCACTACGCCGCGCGCGCCGGGCGGTACCTGCGCACGCGCCGCGTCCCGGGCCTGATCCCGGGGCTCACGTCGGTCCGCGTGCTGCGGCACCCCGTCGGCGTCGTCGGGATCGTCGCGCCGTGGAACTTCCCGCTCACGCTGACGCTGGGCGACGTCCTGCCCGCGCTCGTCGCGGGCAACGCGGTCATCCTGCGCCCCGACCCGCAGACCGCCCTGACAGCGCTGTGGGCCGCCGAGCTCCTCGAGGAGGCCGGGCTGCCCGACGGGCTGCTGCAGATCGTCGTCGGCGACGGGCCGACCGTCGGGGCGGCGGTCGTCGAGCACGTCGACCACGTGAGCTTCACCGGCTCGACCGCGACCGGCCGCGTCGTCGCCGCGAGCGCGGGGGAGCGGCTCGTGCCCGTGACCCTCGAGCTCGGCGGCAAGAACCCGATGTACGTCGCGGAGGACGCCGACGTCGAGATCGCGGCCGAGGGTGCGGTCCGCGCGTGCTTCGTCGGGACCGGCCAGGTGTGCGTGAGCATCGAGCGGATCTACGTGCGCGAGGAGGTGTTCGACGCGTTCGCCGACGCGTTCGCCCGCCGCACGCGCGCGCTGCGCCTCGGCTCCGGGCTCGACTACCGCTCCGACGTCGGGTCGCTCACGTCCGCGGCCCAGCTCGCGACGGTCGTCGAGCACGTCGAGGACGCCATCGGCCATGGCGCGACCGTGCTCGCCGGTGCCGTGCACCGCACCGACGTCGGCCCGTACTTCTACGAGCCGACGATCCTCGTCGACGTCCCGCCCGAGGCGCGGCTGCACCGCGAGGAGACGTTCGGCCCGGTCGTCGCGCTCTACCCGGTCGCGTCGGACGACGAGGCCGTCGCCGCGATGAACGACAGCGACCTCGGCCTCAACGCGAGCATCTGGACCGCCGACACGCGTCGAGGTGCCGCCCTGGCGCGCCGGGTGCGTGCGGGCACGGTCAACGTCAACGAGGGGTACGTCACCACGTGGGGCTCGGTCGGTGCCCCGCAGGGCGGTGTCGGCGACTCCGGCCACGGGCACCGGCACGGGCGCGAGGGCCTGTGGGAGACGACGCGCGTGCAGACGGTCGCCGTGCAGCACGGCGTGCACGCGGGTCTCGGCCTGCACCGCCTGTTCGACCTGGGCACCGAGACGTGGCCCCGGGTCTACACCGAGCTCCTCCGCGCGATGAAGACGGCCCGCCTGCCCTGACGGCATCCCGCGGCTCCGCCGCGGCCCTCGCGTGGAAGGTCTGTCACGTCCAGCGCGACGGACCTTCCACGCGAGCGTCGGGTCGGGTCAGGCGTGGCCCGCGGCCGCCGGGGCCGGGTCCGTCTCGTCCGACGTGCCCTCGAGGCCCGCCTTCTCGATGGTCGCGACCGCCTGGCGGGCGATCGCGAGCTCCTCGTTCGTCGGGACGACCATGACGCGCGTGCTCGTCCAGTCGGGGGAGATCGTCGTCGGCTCCTTCTTGCGGCCGGCGTTGCGCCCCGGGTCGACCGCGATGCCGAACGGCTCGAGCCCGGCGAGCGCGAGCGCGCGGACGAGCTCGTCGTTCTCGCCGACGCCCGCGGTGAACGTGATGACGTCGACCCGGCCGAGGATCGCCATGTACGCGCCGACGTACTTGCGCAGGCGGTGGATGTACACGTCGAGGGCGCGCCGCGCGCTCGGGTCGCCCTCCTCGACGAGCCGGTGGATCTCGCGGAAGTCGTTCTCGCCGGCCAGCCCCTTGAGCCCCGAGCGGCGGTTCAGCAGGTCGTCGATCTCGTCGACCGACATGCCCGCGTTGCGCTGCAGGTGGATCAGGACGGCCGGGTCGATGTCGCCCGACCGCGTGCCCATGACGAGGCCCTCGAGCGGGGTCAGGCCCATCGACGTCTCGACCGCGACACCTCCGCGCACCGCCGACGCGGACGCGCCGTTGCCCAGGTGCAGGACGATCTGGTTGAGCTCCTCGACGCGGCGGCCGAGGACGCGCGCGACCTTGCCCGACACGTACTCGTGCGACGTGCCGTGGAACCCGTACCGCCGCACCCCGTAGGTCGTGGCGACGCCCTGGTCGATCGCGTACGTCGCGGCCGCGTCGGGCAGCGTGTGGAAGAACGCGGTGTCGAACACGACGACGTGCGGCACGTCCGGCAGCAGCTCGCGCGCGACCTCGATGCCCGTGAGGTTGGCGGGGTTGTGCAGCGGGGCGAGGGGCGCGAGCGCGTCGATGCGCGCGATCACGTCGTCGTCGACCAGCGCGGGGCCCGTGAAGTCGGACCCGCCGTGCACGACGCGGTGCCCGACCGCGACGACGTGCGCGGCCGCCAGGTCGGGACCGATCTCGTCGAACAGGCCCAGGACGACCCGCAGCCCCGCGCCGTGGTCGGCGATCACCGTGTCGCGCGTCGTCGTGCTGCCCGCGAACGTGTGCTTGACGGTGCCGACGTCCTCGCCGATGCGCTCGACGATGCCCGCGGCGATCGCCTCGCCGCCGACCGGGTTGACGAGCTGGTACTTGATCGACGACGACCCGGAGTTCACGACGAGGACGCTGCCGTGGGCTCCGTGCGCGCTGTGCGGGCGGGGCTGGGTGATGGTCATCGGACGACGGCCTCCGAGGTCGTGGTCGCGCCGGCCGGTGCGTCGGCCTGCGCCTGGATCGCGGTGATCGCGACGGTGTTGACGATGTCCTGCACGAGCGCGCCGCGGGACAGGTCGTTCACGGGCTTGTTGAGGCCCTGGAGGACCGGGCCGACGGCGATCGCACCGGCGGACCGCTGGACGGCCTTGTACGTGTTGTTGCCGGTGTTGAGGTCCGGGAACACGAAGACGGTGGCGCGGCCGGCGACGGCGGAGTCGGGCAGCTTCGTCTGCGCGACGGACGCGTCGACCGCGGCGTCGTACTGGATCGGGCCCTCGACGGACAGGTCGGGGCGGCGCTCGCGGACCAGCGCGGTCGCGGCGCGCACCTTGTCGACGTCGGCGCCCGTGCCGGACGCGCCGGTCGAGTAGGACAGCATCGCGATGCGGGGCTCGATGCCGAACTGCACGGCGGTCGCGGCGGACGAGATCGCGATGTCGGCGAGCTGCTCGGCCGTGGGGTCGGGGATGACGGCGCAGTCGGCGTAGACGAGCACGCGGTCCTCGAGGCACATGAGGAAGCAGCTCGACACGCTGCTCGTCCCGGGGGCCGTCTTGATGATCTCGAACGACGGCTTGATGGTGTGCGCGGTCGTGTGCGCGGCGCCCGACACCATGCCGTCGGCGAGCCCGAGGTGGACCATCATCGTGCCGAAGTACGACACGGACGGGACGATCTCCCGCGCGCGCTCGACCGTCATGCCCTTGTGCGCGCGGATCTGCGTGTACTCCGCCGCGAACCGCTCGACCCACGCGGGGTCGTGCGGGTCGATCAGGTCGGCGTCCGCGAGGTCGAGGCCCAGCTCGGTCGCGCGGGTGCGGATCGCGGCGGGCTCGCCGAGGATCGTCAGGCGTGCGACGCCGCGGCGCAGCAGGGTCGAGGCGGCGCGCAGGATCCGGTCGTCGTTCCCCTCGGGCAGCACGATGTGCTTGCGGTCGGCGCGCGCCCGGTCCAGCAGCTCGTACTCGAACATGAGCGGCGTGACGACCTCGGGCCGCGCGACGTCGAGCGCCCCGAGCAGCGCGGTGCCGTCGACGTGCTCCTCGAACAGCGCGAGCGCGGTGTCGACCTTGAGCTGGCTGTCCGCGGACAGGTGGCCGCGGGTGGAGGCCGCCGCGCTCGCCGAGCGGAACGACCCCAGCGACGTCGTGATGATGGGCAGGCGCGTGCCGAGGCCGTCGATGAGACGCATGACGACCGGCGACGGCTCGAACCCGCCGTTGAGGATGATGCCGGCGAGCGAGGGGAAGCCCTCGGCGGCGTGCGCCATGAGCAGGCCGAGCAGCACGTCCGACCGGTCGCCCGGCGTGATGACGACGGCGCCGTCGGCGATCCGGTCGAGCAGGTGCTCCACGGACATCGCGCCGACGAGCACGTCGAGGACCTCGCGGGACAGCAGCTCGTCGTCGCCCGCCCTGAGCGAGCCGCCGACGGCCTCCATGAGCTGGCGGACGGTCGGCGCGGTGAGCAGCGGGCTCTCGGGCAGCGCGAACGTCGGCAGGCCCGTGCCGCCCTCGACCTCGGCCTTCACGGCGTCGAGCGCCGCGGGACCGCACCGGTTGACCGTGACGGCGAGCACCTGCGCGTGCTCGTCGCGCATCGCCCCCACGACGATGTCGACGACCTGGTGGATGGCCTCGGGCGTGCGGCCCGACCCGTTGACGACGAGCACGACGGGCGCGCCCAGGTTGGCGGCGATCCGGCCGTTGTAGGCGAGCTCCGTCGGGCCGGCGACGTCGGTGTAGTCCGAGCCCACGACGACGACCGCGTCGCAGCGGCGCGCGACCTCGTGGTACCGCTGCACGATCTTGCCGAGCGCGGCCTCCTGGTCGGCCAGCACCTCCTCGTACGTGACGCCGACGCACTCGTCGTACGTGAGGTCGACGCCGTCGTGCGCGAGCAGCAGCTCGAGGACGTAGTCGCGCGTCTTGGTCGAGCGGGCGACCGGCCGGAACACCCCCACCCGCTGGACGCTGCGCGAGAGCAGGTCGACGAGGCCGAGCGCCACGACCGACTTGCCGGAGTCCCCCTCGGGGGAGGTGAGGTAGATGCTGCGGGCCACGGGGGCTGCTCCTGGTGCGTGATCCCCGGGGTGCCGGGGGTGGTGCTGGTGCGGGGGTCGTGCTCGTGCTCCGGACGGGACGGGCGGGTCGCGGCGGTTCGCGGTGGCGTCGGCGCGACCCGCCCGGGTCCGGCGGTGGCCCGCGTGCGTCACGGGCCGGTGCGAGGGGGGCCCTCGCGGGGGTGCTACTCGTTGTCACCGCCCGTGGAGACGGTGGCGTTCTGCTGCGGGCCGCCCTGCTCCGTGGCGGTCTCGCCCGCGTCGGGCCACACCCAGTCGCGCACCTCGGGCAGGTCGTCGCCGTGCTCGCGGGTGTACTCGCGGGCCTCGATGCGCTTGTCGACCATGCGCTGACGCAGGCCGGCGTACGCGGTGCCCAGGTGCGGCACGCGGTCGATGACGTCGATGACGAGGTGGAACCGGTCGAGGTCGTTGAGCATGACCATGTCGAACGGCGTCGTCGTCGTGCCCTCCTCCTTGTACCCGCGCACGTGGATGTTCGCGTGCCCGTTGCGGCGGTACGTGAGGCGGTGGATGAGCCACGGGTAGCCGTGGTACGCGAAGATCACCGGCCGGTCGGCGGTGAACAGGCCGTCGAAGTGCGTGTCCGACAGGCCGTGCGGGTGCTCCTTCTCGTCCTGCAGCCGCATGAGGTCGACGACGTTGATGACGCGCACCTTGAGGTCGGGTAGCTCGCGCTTGAGGATGTCGGCCGCGGCCAGCACCTCGAGCGTGGGCACGTCGCCCGCCGCGGCCAGCACGACGTCCGGCTTCTCGCCCGGCACCTCGGTGCCGGCCCACTCCCAGATGCCGAGGCCGCGCGTGCAGTGCGCGATCGCCTCGTCCATCGTGAGGAAGTTCGGCGCGGGCTGCTTGCCGGACACCACGACGTTGACGTACTGCCGGCTGCGCAGGCAGTGGTCGTAGGTCGACAGCAGCGTGTTCGCGTCCGGCGGGAAGTAGACCCGGACGACCTCGGCCTTCTTGTTGATGACGTGGTCGACGAAGCCGGGGTCCTGGTGGCTGAACCCGTTGTGGTCCTGCCGCCACACGTGGCTCGACAGCAGGTAGTTCAGCGACGCGATGGGCCGGCGCCACGGGATGTGGTTCGTGACCTTGAGCCACTTCGCGTGCTGGTTGAACATCGAGTCGATGATGTGGATGAACGCCTCGTAGCAGTTGAACAGCCCGTGGCGGCCGGTGAGCAGGTAGCCCTCGAGCCAGCCCTGGCACTGGTGCTCCGAGAGCATCTCCAGCACGCGCCCCGCGCGGGACAGGTGCTCGTCGACCTCCTCGCCGTAGAAGTCCGCGTTCCACTGCTTGTCGGTGGTCTCGAAGACCGCCTGCAGACGGTTCGACGCGGTCTCGTCCGGCCCGAAGATCCGGAAGTTGTCCGGGTTCTGCTTGATGACGTCGGTCAGCCACTGGCCGAGGACGCGCGGCGCCTCGCTGATCGAGCCGGCGGGCGTCGGCACGTCGACCGCGTAGTCGCGGAAGTCCGGCAGGCGCAGGTCCTTGAGCAGCAGCCCGCCGTTCGCGTGCGGGTTGTCGCTCATGCGCAGGCCCTCGGGCGGCGCGAGCGCGCGGATGTCGTCGTTCAGCCGCCCCGTCGCGTCGAAGAGCTCCTCGGCCTTGTACGACTCGAGCCACGTCCGCAGCACGTCCAGGTGCTCCGGGGTGTCGCGCGCGCTCGACAGCGGCACCTGGTGCGCACGCCACGAGCCCGTCGTCTTCTTGCCGTCGATGTAGTCCGGGCCGGTCCAGCCCTTCGGCGTGCGGAAGACGATCATCGGCCACATCGGGCGCTCGTCCTTGCCCGCGCGGGCCTGCTCCTTGATCTCCGCGATCTCGTCGAGGACCTCGTCGAGCAGCGTCGCGAAGCGGCCGTGGATGTCCGCGTGGGACTCGTCGTCGAAGCCCGCGACGAACACGTGCGGCTTGTGCCCGTAGCCGACCATGAGGGCCTCGAGCTCGTCGTCGCTGATGCGGGCCAGCACCGTCGGGTTCGCGATCTTGTACCCGTTGAGGTGCAGGATCGGCAGGACGACGCCGTCCTTCACGGGGTTGACGAACTTGTTCGAGTGCCAGCTCGTCGCGAGCGGGCCCGTCTCCGCCTCGCCGTCGCCGATGACCGTCGCGACCAGCAGGTCCGGGTTGTCGAACGCCGCGCCGTACGCGTGCGACAGCGCGTAGCCGAGCTCGCCGCCCTCGTGGATCGAGCCCGGCGTCTCCGGGGCCACGTGCGACGGGATGCCGCCCGGGAACGAGAACTGCCGGAACAGCCGGCGCAGACCCTCGTCGTCCTCCGTGATGTCCGTGTAGACGTGCGAGTACACGCCGTCGAGGTACGCGGAGGCGACGAGGCCCGGACCACCGTGGCCCGGGCCCGTGACGTAGATCGTGGACTGCAGGCGCTCCGCGATGACGCGGTTGAGGTGCGCGTACAGGAAGTTGAGACCGGGGGTCGTGCCCCAGTGGCCGAGCAGACGCGGCTTGACGTGGTCACGCGTCAGCGTCTCGCGCAGCAGGGGGTTGTCCAGCAGGTAGATCTGGCCGACCGACAGGTAGTTGGCGGCACGCCACCACTGGTCGATGCGTTCCAGCGTCTCCGCGGAGACAGTCTCGCCGGACCCCCTGCGCCAGGTGGTCTCGGCCGACGTCGCAGTGCTCATGCTCGCTCCCCATCGTCGTCCGGCTGCTTGCCTCGCCGGTGCCCCCGTTGCCAGCGTTCCCTGGGATCGCACCGAGTTCCGGGACTTCCGACCTACGGCCGGGGAACGACGGCACGCCCACGTGTCATACAACCGCACAACGGCCCCCTGCGCAGGAGGTGACCTTGGTCTCGTTCGGCCCGTCACCGGGTGTCCGCGCGCAGGTCAGCCGGTGTTGGCGCGGTCGTCGAGGGGGTCCTTGGCGGTGCGGCGCGGGCGGTGTGCAGGGGCGTCGGCCGGGCCGGGTTACCGTGACCCGGTGACCGAGCAGGAGGCGCCGACGACGACGTGGTGGCAGGCCGCGCGACGCCCGCGCATGCTCCTGCTGCTCGTCGTGCTCCTCGGAGCCGCCGCGGTCTGCGGGCGGCTCGGCGCGTGGCAGCTCGACCGCGCCGAGGTGCGTGGCGCCCGCGCCGAGGCCCGGCACGTCGCCGAGCAGGTCGCCGCGGACCCCGTCCCGCTCGACGACGTCCTCGCGCCGCAGACCGCGTTCCACGGCGACATGGTCGGCAAGAAGGTGTCCGTGGCCGGCACGTACGACACGTCCGGGCAGCTCCTCGTCCCGGGGCGCGCGCACGACGACGTCACCGGGTACCTGGTCCTGACGCCGCTGCACGTGCCCGGCGCTGGGTCCGACGGGGGTGAGGCCGTGCTGCCCGTCGTGCGCGGCTGGGTGGGCTCGCCCGCCGACGCCGACGCGCCGCCGGCCGGCGTGGTGGACCTCGTCGGCTACCTCCAAGTGTCGGAGGCCGCCGGCAGCGGTGTGCACGACGGCCAGACCGACGCGATCAGCTCGCCCGAGCTGCTCAACGTGTGGGGCGGGCCGATCTGGACCGGCTACCTCGTCGTCGCGTCGTCCGCCCCGGCGCAGTCCCCGGACGTCGTCCTGCTCGACCCACCGCGCTCGCCCGGCGCGGGTCTCAACATCCAGAACCTCGCGTACGCCGCGCAGTGGTGGATCTTCGGCGGGTTCGCCGTCGCGCTGTGGTGGCGGCTCGTCCGCGACGAGGCGGCGGGGGACCGTCGGCTGCCGGAGGATGAGGGCGAGCCGGGGCCCGAGTCCGAGCCCGCGCTCGAGACGACGTCTGAGCCCGAGCCCGCGGAGCCCGAGCTCGAGTCCTCCGAGTCCGGGTCCGAGCCCGACGGCGGGCGGTCACCGGTCGCCTGACCTAGCGTCGGTCGCATGACCGTCCTGGACCTGAGTGGCCGGACCGCGCTCGTGACGGGCTCGACGCAGGGGATCGGCGCCGCGATCGCCGTGGGCCTCGCCCGCGCGGGTGCGCGGGTCGGCGTGAACGGACGGACCGCGGAGTCGGTCGACGCCGCGATCGCCCGGCTGACCGAGCAGGTACCTGACGCGGACGTCGTCGCGGCGCCCGGCGACGTCACGACCGACGACGGCACGGCCGCCGTGCTCGAGCGCCTGCCCGACGTCGACGTGCTGGTCAACAACCTCGGCATCTTCGAGGCGCGGCCCGCGCTCGAGGTCACCGACGACGAGTGGCGGCGGTACTTCGAGGTCAACGTCCTCACGGCCGTCCGGCTCACACGTGCCTACCTGCCCGGCATGATGTCGCGTGGGTGGGGGCGCGTCCTCATGATCGCGAGCGACTCCGCGGTCGTGATCCCCGCCGAGATGATCCACTACGGCGTCTCCAAGACTGCCCTGCTCGGCGTCTCGCGCGGGTTCGCGAAGGAGGCCGCCGGGACGGGGGTCACGGTCAACTCCGTGATCGCCGGCCCGACGCACACCGGCGGTGTCGAGGACTTCGTCTACCAGCTCGTCGACCGGTCGCTGCCGTGGGACGAGGCGCAGCGCGAGTTCATGCGTCTGCACCGCCCGCAGTCGCTCCTGCAGCGGCTGATCGAGCCCGAGGAGATCGCGCACCTCGTCGTCTACCTGTCGTCGCCGCTCGCGTCCGCGACCACCGGTGCCGCGGTGCGCGTCGACGGCGGTTACGTCGACTCGATCCTGCCGTGACGCGCCGGTCCTGACGCCCTCGACTGGCGCGCCGGGCCCGACGCACCCGGTCTGACGCACCAGACGCGGCCCACCAGGTCTCACGCAGCGGATCAGACGCGGCGGGTGCGACGGATCGGGTGTGATCCGGCGGGGACTGACGCTGCGGGCCTGACGGACCACGGCGTGCGGCCATCGCCGGTGCCGGACCGCCGGGTCCGCGGCGAGCGACGACCGGTGCCCCTTCGGGCACCCGGACGTGCCCCGAGCGGCGCGCCCGTGGTCTCGTCGGGCCCGTAGCCCGGCGGCAGCGTCGGGAGGGTGTCTGCGGAGCACCGCGCGGCCCCGCCGCGTCCGCTGCCGGACGCGCGTGGGCGCGCCCGACCTGTGCGCGCCGACCCCCGGGCCGGCGCGCGACCCGACGCGGCCGTCGTCACGGACGGCACGCCCGGCGCGCGTGCGCCGGTGCCGGCCCTGCGCGCGCGTCAGGTGCTCGCGCTGCAGCGGCTCGCGGGGAACGCGGCGGCCACCGCTGCCGTGGCGGGGGCGCCCGCGCGCACCGGGCCG
>NZ_JAHKSJ010000030.1:0-43826 GCF_019024305.1 Cellulomonas algicola
GGAGGTCTCTCGCTACGTCAACAACGGTCGTGGTCAGTACACCTGGGCCGCTGGCGTGTGGCAGATGCTGCAGGGCTACCGCGCGCGTCACGCTGTCATTGCTCTTGGTCATGGCCGAAGCGGCGGGGCAGGTGGTCTTCCCGTTCGTGATCGGTCTCGCTCTGGACGACCACCTGGGTGGATCGAACCGCGGTCTGGTGATCGTCGTGGGTGTCGGCCTGATCACGATGGCCCTCGCTAGACGTCGTCGAGTTCTCGGCGACAGCGTCGCTGCTACCCATGTCCTGGCAAGAGTCGTTGCGACTCCGGGACGTCCTGCGGCGGTGCCACGACGCGCAGGACGAGCAGCCCTGGCACACCCTGGTAGCGGCACATAGCGGCACGACTGGCACCTCGCACGACTCATGCCCTCCAGATGACGGGAATGAGCGCGATGGCGACCACGAACCACGCCACGGTAGTGGCCAGCCCGAGCTTCCAGAAGTCCGAGAACTTGTAGTCGCCCGGCCCGGTCACCATGAGGCCCGGTCACCATGAGGTTTGCGGGGGTGGCGATCGGGGTGAGGAAAGACGCGGCCCCGGCGACTGCGACGAGCATGAGCACCGGAGCGAGCGGGACGCCCGCCTCGTCGGCCATGGCCACCGCGATCGGCACCACGATGAGCACGGTCGCCGTGTTGCTGACCACCAGGCCGAGCAGGAGCGTGAGCAGGAAGATCGCGGCCAGGAGACCGACGCACCCGGCCAGAACGAGGAGGCTGACCGTCGCGTCCGACATGCTTGTCCTTTCCGGCAGCGCTGCCGGGTCAGCGCCCGATGTGGCCCGCGATGATGCTCGTCACGATCACCGACGTGATGGTCACGGTGGAGAAACCCGCCACGATCATCTTCGGCAGGATCTGCCCCTCGATCGCGGCGACCTCTTCGGGCGACTCGCCGGCACCCCGTGCGGCCTCCTGGGACAGGATCATCGTGCCCGGGAAGCCGAACAGCGCCGTCAGGCCGATGGCGATCGACATCGAGACGCTGTACCCGACGAGCTTGCCGGTCACCGCCGCGAAGACCGCGATCCCCGCGAGCCCGCACACGAACGCGAGGAGCAGGGGCACCGCCAGGCTCGCCAGGTCGGACAGCTCGACCGTCGCGAGCGGCCCGAACACCAGGATGAGGATCGCGATCATCATGAGGCCGAGCGAGTCGATGCCCGCCAGGACCGACGGCTTGAAGATCCCCGTGGTGCGCAGCGCGATGCCGAAGATGAGGGCCACCACGAAGGTGTTGAGGACGCCGTCCGTGAGGTTGTTGATCCCGATGGCGGCCAGGACGACCACGCCGACGACGAAGAGCGTGCCGGCAGTGGTCCGGAACGCGTCCGGGAGCCGGCTCGTGCTCGCTGTCGCGGCCTCCTCTGCCTCGTCCACGCTGAGCTCGCCAGGACGGACCTGGGCCTTCACGCGTGACGCTTCCCGACGCAGGATGACCGAGGTCAGGGGGAAGCCGATGAGCCCTTGCAGCGCCACGATGAGCACCGGGAAGATCGCGACGGTGGTCAGGCCGACCCCGAGCGCCGCCTCCTGGATGATGATGACCGAGATCGTCCCGCCGCTGATCGCCCCGACCCCGGCGATCACGAAGTCGAGCGGCTGTGCCGCGACCTCGCCGTACTCGCCGGGTTGGACACCACCACCGAAGACGAGCCCGGCGACGAGCAGGAAGACGGCGATGCCGACGACTGCCGCGATTCCCACGAGCAGCGTCCGCCACTGCTTCTTGAAGTCGTCGAGGCTGATCATCGTGCCGAGGTGCACGATGATGAAGCCCACGACCACGCCCGCCAGCGCCAGGAGCGACGAGCTCGCGAGCAGGTCGTCGGGGAAGACGTTCGTCAGGAAGCCGATCAGGAAGATGATCGAGGCGACGAACAGCGACGAGAGCAGTGACTTCGTCTTCTTCGCGACGAAGTCACTGACGGTCCACACGAGCATGACGACGACGAACGCCACCACCGAGTTCATCGCCGCTCCTCGACCATGTCGGTTGCCTCGTGGGCGGGCCGTGGTGTGGTCACGCCGTGAACCCTGCGGCGGCCGCCAGGATGGTCCGCGCGCCCACACCGGTGCATCCGGGGGTCTGCCAGCCGGCGTCGACCGTGGACCAGGCGGTGCCGGCGATGTCGAGGTGCGCCCACGGAACGCCTTCGGTGAACTCGTGCAGGAACAGCGCCGAGATGATGCCGTCGGGCTGGCCGGTCGGTCCGAGGTTGCGCAGGTCGGCCACCTGCGAGGTCAGCTGCGGACGGTAGCGGTGCTCCAGCGGCACCCTGGCCACCGGCTCGCCGCTCGAGGTGGCGGCGGCTGCGACGGAGGCGACGAGGGCCTCGTCGGAGCCTGTGATGCCCGAGAGCAGCGAGCCGAACGCCCGTGCCACCGCCCCGGTCAGGGTGGCGATGTCCACGATCGCGTCGACGCCGTCCTCCACAGCCAGCGCGAGCCCGTCGCTCATGACGACCCTGCCCTCGGCGTCGGTGTTGACGATCTCGATGGTGCGACCGGAGCGACCGCGCACGACGTCTCCGAGTGCGGTGGCCGTCGCCGACGGCATGTTGTCGGTGCACATGAGGTAGCCGACGACCTCCGCAGTCCCATGCGCCGCGGGCAGGGCGAGCATCGCGGCGAGGATCGCTGCCGCGCCCGACATGTCGTTCTTCATCTGCGCGTGCGAGTCGTCGTTGGGCTTCAGCCCGATCCCGCCCGAGTCGTACATGATCCCCTTCCCGACCAGCCCGAGGCGGCCGGTGGGGGCGCCGGGCGGCACGTAGCGCAGGCGCACGAACCGAGCCTCCTGCTCGCTGCCCGCGTTGATCGCGAGGAGCCCGCCCAGCCGCTCGTCGCGGCACCGCTGCTGCTCCCACACCTCGACCTCGAGGTCTGCCTCGGCGCCCAGGTCGACCGCGATCCGGGCCAGCCGGGACGCGGTGAGGTGGTTGTGCGGGGTGTTGGCCAGGTCCCGGGCGAGCGCGGTCGCCCCGGCGGACGCGACCCCGAGCGCCGCGGCCGCGGCCGTCTCGTCGTGCGCGGCGCCGGTGACCAGTGCCAGGTGCGTCAGCCGGTGGCCCTGGGGCTCGGCGCGCAACGCGTCGTAGCGATAGCGCGCGAGCAAGATCCCTTCGACGACCGCGCGCACGACCTCGCCCGTGACGTCGTCGGGCAGCCGCACGGCCAGGTCGGTGTGCGGCGACGCGGCCCGTGACCCGAGCCCGGCCGCGTCGCGCCAGTCGTCGACCGTGGGTGCGGGACCGGTCCCGGCGAGGACGTGCGACGTCGGGGACGCGACGACGTGCACGCTGCGGACCGAGCCCGAGAAACCCGCTGCACGCAACTCCTCCCAGGACACGCCGTCGGGCAGGGGACCGTCGGGCGCGACCAGCCACACCTGAGGGCGGTCGGGGGGGTCCGCGGTGACGTCGAACCTGACCGACCCGAGCTCACGTGAGGGGCCGATGACGTCGAGGTGGTCGGAGAAGGCCATGCCAGTCCTCAGTCTCGTCGGGACAGACCGCTGCCAACTGGTTCCTGGACGCCCGGCGTGACTCGGTCCGGATCCCGCATCCGCCTCGAACGTAGACCCGGGGGCGCCCTTGTGCTGGTCAACTGGCTGGGCGTGCGCGCTCGGACGTTGATGGGGCCCGAATCGCCGACCGCGCGGGCGTCGGCCGCGGAGCGCAGAGCGCACCGCCGGCCGATCGCGCTAGGCCGCCAGCTCGGGGTCGGTAGTGAGTTCGACGTTGGCCCAGAGCTCGTAGCCGAGCGTCTCGAGTCGTCCGAGGAGTGCGCGGCGGACCCGGTCCTCACCGGAGACGTCCCACCCGCCGGCTGCCACGACGAAGTCGATCTCGACGTAGAGCCGCTCGCCGAGCTTGGTCGCGCGGACGACAGGACTGGGCAGGTCGAACTCGGCGCGAACCTCTTCGACAGCGCGGTCGATCCTGGTGGCGATCTCGGTGGGCGGGGCGGCCTCCATGAGCTCGAGCCCGGCCGCCCGCAACAGCCGCAGGGGGATCGGCACGAGCACCACGCAGGCCAGGAGCACGAGCCCCGGGTCGACGTAGCGCACGACGTCGTCGAGCGACCAGACGGCCAGGAGCAGGGCCACTCCCGCGCCCGCCGCATAGACGAGACTCAGCAGGGCTCCGGCGCGCCACTGGGCGACCTCGGCGACCACGAGGTCGGAGGCGGGCGCGGTGCGCCTGAGCCAGCGGACCAGGCCGATCGAGCAGACCATCGACAGCAGCCCGTAGGCGACGACAGTGGCGGCAGCGACGTCGGAGCCTCCGGCCAGGATGATCGCGACAGCGTCCGCGGCCGCGTAGACGAGCGTCCCGAGCAGCGCGGCGCCCTGGATCGCGATCGCGATCGGGGTCACCGCCTGCCGACCGAACGGGAAGCGGGCGCTCGGCGCGATCGCCG
The DNA here is from genome assembly GCF_019024305.1 of Cellulomonas algicola. Lineage (NCBI taxonomy): Bacteria > Bacillati > Actinomycetota > Actinomycetes > Micrococcales > Cellulomonadaceae > Cellulomonas > Cellulomonas algicola. The sequence continues at coordinate 4,467 of NZ_JAHKSJ010000030.1, forward strand.
CAGCCCGGGACGCAGCGAGGGACAGCGCGGACAACACGATCCCGAGGAGGACGAAAGCGCCGTCGAAGAGCAGCACCCGGGACTGCGCCACGACGCCCCAGACGAGCGCCGCAGCCCCGATCACAGACGCGCCGACGATCGACCCGACCAGTGCTCGACGCTCGACCTTCTTGGCGTCGACGTCGGCCACGGGAGTCAGCGCCCGAACCGGACCACGGCCGGCGCCGAGGTCACCACCGTCGTCGCGACGACCAGTCGCCGGCCGATCCGCACGGTGCCCCCATCGATGCCTCCTGACCCGTCAACCTACCGATCTCGCCAGGTCGAGGCGGGCTCAACGCGCTACGGTCGATCACAGCGACAGGAACGGCACGGACCACCAGACCGGAGTCCCGATGAACGAGCTGCTCAGCGTCCTCAACTCCGAGGAGCGCGACCTGGTGCGGGAGACCGAACCGGCGCGGATGGATCACCTCGACGAGGACGAGCTGCTGACGCTGCACCAACGGGTCCGCCGCGCACGCAAGAAGTACCAGAAGAACTACCGCCGCCAGGCCGCCGCCGGGGTGCAGGACCACGGCGGCCGCGGGGCCGCACGACCCAAGAACACCCGGGCGGCGCAGAAAGCCGAGATCTTCGAGGACGTGCTCGCCCAGGTCAGCGACCGGTTGGCGGTGCTGGCCAGGGCAGCGGCCGAGGAGCTCAAGCAAGAGCGGCTGGCTGCCGCGCAGGCCGGCCGGTCCACCGGCCCCGCCAGCGAGGGGCCAATGGGCACAGGCTCCGGTCCGGGGGTCGCCCGCGATCATCAGCAGACGACCGGGGGCGCCAAGCGCGACGCCTCGTCCCAGGCCGCCGGCGCGCGACGCCAGGCGGCTCGCGACGGCCGTTGACGGCTGACCGAGGCGAAGGCCTGGCAGAGTGATCGTGCGCCAATGACCTCATGACCACCTCGCTGGACTGAGGGTCGGCTCTGCGACGCGTAGGTGGCAGCGGGTCTCAGGCGGCGAGTGCGACACGAGGGGTGTCGAGGTGTACCCGCCGGCTCACGTGCTCAGGGCTGCTGCCGCGCTCCATGTCTTGGAGACCCGGTGCGCTCGACCGAGTGGGACCCGCGTTGCTGCAGCGATGCGCGCGGCCACGCCTATCCGCCAGGGCCACGCACACGCGATGTGCTGACGGGCGGCCGTCCAGATGCCTCACAGGCCGCCCGGGACGCTCCGGGAGCGCCCTGATGGCTCTGGAGGTGTCCAGATGTGGTGCCCCGAGTGGGATTCGAACCCACACTGGATCGGGTTTGAGCCGAACGCCTCTGCCGGTTGGGCTATCGGGGCCAGGCCGCCAGGATAGACGCGAACCGCACCCGTCCGACCGGGCGTCACCAGCACGCGGACACCGCCGCGACACACGGGCCGACCGCGTCGCGACCCACGACGCACCGCCTCCGTGAGCACCGCCGCCGACGCGCCCACCTGCTGCGGCGTACGTCACAGCGCCGGTTGCCCGCAACCCGCCCACCCACGGCGACTACGCTGTGCACCGTGACCACGGACGAGACCCCCGAGCCCACCGAGGCGACCCCCCTCGACCTGCCGAGCGCGGCCCCGGCGGCGGAGCCCGCCCCCGAGCCCGCGAGCAGCACCACGGGGCGCCCGGCGCGCCGCGCGGTCGTCGCCGAGGACGAGGCCCTCATCCGCATGGACGTCGTCGAGACGCTGCGCGACGCGGGCTTCGACGTCGTCGGCGAGGCCGGTGACGGTGAGCAGGCGGTCGCCCTCGCGACGGAGCTCAAGCCCGACGTCGTCGTCATGGACGTGAAGATGCCGGTCCTCGACGGCATCTCGGCGGCCGAGCGCATCGGCAAGGCCCACCTCGCGCCCGTCGTGCTCCTCACCGCGTTCTCGCAGACCGAGCTCGTCGAGCGTGCGCGCGACGCCGGCGCGATGGCGTACGTCGTCAAGCCGTTCAGCCCGGCCGACCTGCTGCCCGCGGTCGAGATCGCCATCTCGCGGTACGCGCAGATCAGCGCGCTCGAGTCCGAGGTCGCCGACCTCGCCGAGCGGTTCGAGACCCGCAAGCGCGTGGACCGCGCGAAGGGCCTGCTCATGACCAAGATGGGCCTCACCGAGCCCGAGTCGTTCCGCTGGATCCAGAAGACGTCGATGGACCGCCGCCTCACCATGCGCGAGGTCGCCGACGCCGTCATCGAGCAGGTCGGCGGCGGCGCGTCCTGACGCCCGCCCCACGGTCACGAGGCCGGTCGAGCATCACGCTCGGCCGGCCTCGCTTTTGTCACAACTCTGCAACAAACATGCCCTGAGACAGAGACATTCACATCCCGGATACAAAGACTGGTTACCTTCGCGCCACACTGCACCGATCCTCACCAGGGATCGGCGGGACGCAGTACTCGACAAGAGGGGTACCACGCATGATTCGTTCGACACACGCAGTCAGGGCCGCAGCCCTGGCGGGCGCTGCCGCGCTGATCCTCGCCGCGTGCAGCGGCGGGGACGGCGACAGCGGCGACGACGCGACCGACGGCGGCTCCGACTCGGCCGCCGCGCTCAAGATCGGCACGCTGCTGCCGCAGACCGGCTCGCTCGCGCAGCTCGGCCCGCCCGAGATCGCCGGCGTCGACCTCGCGGTCAAGGACATCAACGAAGCAGGCGGGGTCCTCGGCTCGGACGTCGAGGCCGTGCACACCGACTCCTCGGACGCCGAGCACGCCGAGGTCGCCACCCAGTCGGTGCAGGACCTCATCAGCCAGGACGTCTCGGTCATCGTCGGTGCCGCGTCGTCCTCGGTGACGCGCAACGTCATCGACGACATCACCGGCGCCAAGATCGTGCAGATCTCGCCCGCCAACACGGCGACGGACCTGTCCGGCACGAACGACTTCTACTTCCGCACCGCCCCGCCGGACACCGTCCAGGGCTCTGCGCTCGCCAACCTGATCCTCGGGGACGGCGCCGTGAACCCCGGCATCCTCGTCTTCAACGACGACTACGGCACGTCGCTGCGCGACGTCGTCGAGAAGGTCGTCACGGACTCGGGCGCGACCCTCGCGTACGGCTCCGCCGGCCAGGAGTTCGACCCGAACGAGACGAACTACACCTCGATCGTCAGCAACGCGCTGGCGGCCGGGCCGGACGCGATCGCGATCATCGCGTTCACCACGCAGACGCCGCTCATCATCAGCGAGCTGGCCGCGCAGGGCTACGACATGTCGAAGGTCTACTTCGTCGACGGCAACCTCACGCAGTTCGGCGAGGAGTTCCAGGCCGGTCTGCTCGAGGGTGCCCAGGGCACCCTGCCCGGTGCGTTCCCGAGCGAGGAGTTCCAGGCCCGGCTCGCCGAGGTCAACGACTCGCTGAGCGACTACTCGTACGCCGCCGAGTCGTACGACGCCACGATCCTCGCCGCGCTCGCCGCGGTGAAGGGCGGCGACACCGACGGTGAGACCATCCAGGCCAACCTGGCCGCGGTCTCGGGTGCCGACGGTGGCGAGAAGTGCGACACGTTCGCCGACTGCGTCAAGCTGCTCGACGACGGCAAGGACATCGACTACGAGGCCGTCTCGGGCGTCGGTCCGTTCAACGCGGACAACGACCCGTCGTCCGCGTACATCGGTGTCTACACCTTCGGTGCGGACAACAAGTACACGTTCACGAAGTCGGAGTTCGGCGAGGTCGGCTGAACGCAGACCTGACGGGCGCTCGCCCGTCGGACGTGACCGAGGGGTCGGTGCGGCACGAGCCGCGCCGGCCCCTCGGCCGTTCCTCGCGCCCGCGCGTCCTGCTGGGCCGTCCTGTGCGCCCGGAGGCCGCCTCGCTCCGACCAGCACGCCCGGTGGCCTCGATGCGACCTCCAGCGCGTCCCGTGGGCCGTCAGGACCCGTCAGGACCCGTCAGGGCTCGTCAGGGCGGGCCAGGGTCCTCCCGGCTCAGGCGGGCAGCGCGACGTCCAGGACGAGGGCGCGGTGGTCGGAGAGGCCGGTGTCGACCGAGACGGCCGGCCGGGACACGTGGAGCGGCCCGTCGGCGAGCACGTGGTCGAGCTGGCGCTCCGGGACGCCCACGGGGTACGTCGGGACGGTCGCCAGCGGCCGCATGCCGGTCGCACGCTGCGGCCGGTCCGGCTCGAGGTTGAGGTCGCCCATGAGCACGAGAGGGCGGGGGAGCGGCTGCACCTGCCCCACGAGGTGCCGCAGCTGCCGGACGTTCCAGCCGGGGATGAACGTGAGGTGGGTCGCGACCACGGTCAGCGTGAACGCGGGCCCGTCGACGACCGCGGCGAGCGCCGCGCGCGGCTCGTCCCGCACGAGCGTCGGCCACCGTTCCCCGGGCCACCGCACGGGAGCGCGGCGACGCAGCGTGGGAAGCGTCAGGACGCGCCACTCGCGGACCGGGTGCCGGCTCAGCAGCGCGATGCCGTACCGGGCGGCCGACGGCTCGCGGTCGCCCGTCGCCGCCGTCCAGAGGCCCGGCTCGCCGTGCAGCGTCGCGACGAACCGGTGGTGGGGCGCTCCCATCGCGTCGGCCGCGACGACCGTGAGGTCGGCGCCGTGCGAGCGGGGCTGGTCGCGGTCGACCTCCTGGAGGGCGAGCACGTCGGCGTCGAGGCCGCGCACCGCGGCGGCGAACCGGTCGAGGTCGACCTCGCCGTCGACGGTGGACCGGCCGTGCAGGATGTTGAAGGTCGCGAGTCGCACCCTCGCGATTCTTGTCGTCGACCTGCGGGTCTGCGCGGCGGGATGAAGGATGGCCCGATGACGGTGCAGGGAGCCCTCGAGAACCCGCCGGACGACCGCACGGCGCTGCAGGACGGCCTGCGGCTCGTCGCGGTGGCGCTGACGGACGCGCAGATCCCGTTCGCGCTCGTCGGCGGGTACGCGTCGTGGGCGCGCGGCGCGCCCGAGCCGAGCCACGACGCGGACTTCGCCGTGACGGAGGAGGACGTCGACCGGGCCAAGGCCGCGATCGCGGCCGCGGGGCTGGTCGTCGAGCAGCCCGCGGAGAACTGGCTCTTCAAGGCGTTCCACCACGGGCAGCTGGTGGACGTGCTGTTCCGGATGGTCGGTCAGCCGGTGACGCGCGAGCTGCTGGAGCGCAGCGACGAGCTCGAGGTGCTGGCGGTGCGGATGCCGGTGCTGGGCGCCACCGACATCGTGTCGGCGAAGATGCGGGTGCTCGGCGAGCACGCGTGCGACTTCGGACGGCTGCTGGCGATCGTCCGCGCGCTGCGGGAGCAGATCGACTGGGACCGGGTCCGTCAGGACGTGCGCGACCACCCGTACGGCAAGGCGTTTCTGTTCCTCGCCGACGAGCTGGGCATCACCGGGCTGCCGCACGGAGACGTCGACGTCGAGCCCGGACGCACGGACGCGGCGGGGTCGTCCGACCCGGCATGACACGCGGGACGCGCCGACGAAAGCGGACCTGAAAGGGTTCAGGCCGGAGACGGAAGCGCTTCGACGTCACTAGCGTGCCGCTCCTGCACCCGCTGCGACCGCACGCGCGACGCCGGTCGCCCGACGTCTGGAGCGTCATGCCGCACCTTCGACCCACCCGCCCACGGGCCACCGCCCGCGCCGTCACGGCCGGGGCCGTCGCCCTGCTCGCCGCCGCAGGCGCCGTCGTGCCCGGCACCTCCGCCTCGGCCGTAGCGGGCTGCACCGCCCGCTACGCGGTCGCGTCGTCGTGGGGCACCGGCTTCACCGGCGACCTCGCCGTCACCGTCGACCGACCCGTCGACGGCTGGCAGCTCACCTGGACGTTCACCGCCGGGGAGAACCTCGTGCAGGGCTGGAACGCCGACCTCACGACGAGCGGCACGGCGGTCACCGCCCGCGCGCCCGCCTGGAAGCAGCGCCTCGCGGCGGGGGAGACGTGGACCGTCGGCTTCAACGCGACGCACAACGGCCGGACGCCGCCACCCGCGGACGTCCGGCTGAACGGGGTCGCGTGCACGGTGGCCGGCCAGCCCACCCCGACCACGTCACCCACCCCGACACCGACGCCGACAGCGACGCGCACCCCCACGCCCACGCCGACCGTCACGCCCGGCCCCACGCCCTCGCCGACCCGCACGCCGACGCCCACGCCCACCCCGACGACGGCGCCGACCGTCTGGAACCCGCCGGCCGCGCTCGTCACACCCCTCGACGAGGTGTGGCGGCACCAGGAGCAGACGTACAACAGCGGCAACCTCTACGGCTTCCGCAACTACGGCTGGGACCAGGTGGTCGCGAACGGCGGGTACCTCAACGTGTGCGTGCGGTGGGACTCCACGAGGACGGTCACGGCGGCGCAGCGCGACCGCATCCACGCGCAGTACGAGGCCCAGTACCGGAAGTGGTTCGCGACGCTCCTGAACGCCGACGGGACGCGCTGGAACGGCTGGCCGTACCCGGAGGTCGACATCCGGGTCGTCGGCTGGGCGGTGCGCGACCGGTCGCTGCTGCAGTGGACCGACGCGTCCGTCGACGTGTACGTCGGGGACATCCGCGAGAACGCCCCGCAGTGTCCGGAGTCGCTCGGGCGGTTCTTCCACCAGGACGGCCGGTACCCGGGCGGGGCGGAGCGGCACTACGACCAGTCGTTCTGGCTGACCGACGGGTTCGGCGGCGGCGCGGGCGGGGACTGGGGCCAGCGGATGGGCACCGAGTACTTCCTCGGTGCGCTCGACAGCCCGGACGTGACGATCCTGCAGCACGAGATCGGGCACACGTTCGGCCTGGACGACTTCTACGACTGGACCCCGACGGGCGTGCAGCGGTTCGTCATGCGCGCAGGGTCGGCCGCCGCCATCACGGAGTTCGACGCCTGGATGTTCCGCGACTGGTGGCGGCACCTGAAGCCGCGCTACGGGCTCTGACGCGCCGCGGCCCGCGGGGGAGGAGTCCCTGCCCCGCGGGCCGCGGACGTCGCGACGGGATGCCCGTCAGGCGGGCGTCGCGGGACCCGCGTCGTCCGTTCGGCGTGCCGCGCTCTCGACGTCCGTCGCGAGCGTGCCGAGGTACAGCTGGATGACCTTCGGGTCGTGCATGAGGTCCCGGCCGGGCCCGGAGTACGCGTTGCGGCCCTGGTCGAGCACGTACCCGCGGTCGCAGATCTGCAGCGCACGTCGGGCGTTCTGCTCGACGATGACCACGGACACGCCCGCCTTGTTGATGCGCCGCGTCCGCAGGAACGTCTCGTCCTGCTTGACGGGCGACAGGCCGGCGGACGGCTCGTCGAGCAGCAGGACCGTCGGCTCCATCATGAGCGCGCGCGCCATCGCGACCATCTGCCGCTCGCCGCCCGACAGGGACCCCGCCCGCTGCTTGCGGCGCTCGCCCAGGGTCGGGAACAGGTCGGCGACGAAGGCGAACCGCTCGTTGAACTTCCGGGGCGCCTGGTAGGCCCCCATCTGCAGGTTCTCCTCGATCGTGAGCGAGGGGAACACGTTGTTCGTCTGCGGCACGAACCCGACGCCGCGCCGCACCAGGTGGTCGGCGCGCAGGTTCGTGATGGCCTCGCCGCCGAGCGTGACCGACCCCGAGCGGACGGGCACGAGCCCGAACAGCGACTTGAGCAGCGTCGACTTGCCCGCGCCGTTCGGCCCGATGATGCCGACGAGCTCCCCGGGGTGCAGCACGAGGTTGCACCCGTTGAGGATGTCGACGCCCGGCAGGTACCCGGCGACGAGGTCCGTCGCCGCGAGCAAGGGCTCGCCGGGAGGCGCACCGCGGTGCAGCGCGGCCCGGTCGCCGACGGCGACCGCCGTGTCGGCCGGGGCGGCGTCGTGGTCGTCCCGGGTGACGGCGTCCATCGCGTCGCTCATCGCGACCCCTCCTCGTCCTCGGCCCGGAGCTGCTCGAGCACGGCGTCGTCGAGGAGCGCGTCGTCCCCGAGGTCGGTGTCGTGGTGCGCGCCGAGGTAGGCGTCGATCACGGCGGGGTTCTGCATGACCGACTCGGGCGGCCCCTCGGCGACGATGCGGCCTTCGGTCATGACGATCACCCAGTCGGAGATGTGCCGGACCATGTGCATGTCGTGCTCGACGAACAGCACGGTCGTGCCGTCGTCGCGCAGCGCCTGGATGTGCCCGAGCAGCGACTGGGTGAGCGCGGGGTTCACGCCCGCCATGGGCTCGTCGAGCATGATCATCCGGGGCTTCGCCATGAGGGCGCGCGCCATCTCGAGCAGCTTGCGCTGGCCGCCCGACAGGCTGCCGGCGAAGTCGTCGCGCTTGGTGTCGAGCTTGAACCGCGTGAGGAGCTCCTCGGCCTGCGCCGTGATCTCCTGCTCGCGGCCGCGCCACAGCGGCGCGACGAGCGCGGCGAACAGGTTCTCGCCGGGCTGCTGCGTGGCGCCCAGCCGCATGTTCTCGATGACGGTCATGCGGTTGAGGGCCTTGGTGAGCTGGAACGTGCGGACCATGCCGGCCCGCGCGACGCGTGCGGCGGGGACGCCGCCGAGCGACTTCCCGTCGAACGTCCAGCGCCCGCTGTTGGGCTTGTCGAAGCCGGTGAGCAGGTTGAACAGGGTCGTCTTGCCGGCGCCGTTCGGGCCGATGAGGGCCGTGATGGCACCGCGCTGGATCTCGACGTGGTCGACGTCGACGGCGTTGACGCCGCCGAAGTGCCGGCGGACGTCGTCGGCGACGAGGATCGGGTCGGGCTTGCGGGCGCCGGGCTCGTGCGGGACGTCGCGCAGCGCGGCGACGGCGGCGTCGCGCGCGGCGGTCGACGGCGTGGCGACGGGCGGCACGGCGGCAGAGGGCTCAGTGGGCATTGATCGCGAGCTCCTTCTTGTCGCCGAGGATGCCTTGTGGTCGGAAGATGATCAGCAGCATCAGCGTGACGCCGACGATGATCCAGCCGAACTGCTCGATCTGCTCGTTGCGCAGGACCGTCGTCGGGACGACCTCGCGCATCGTGATCTTGATGAACGCGAGCACGGCCCAGAAGATGATCGAGCCGAGCACGGGCCCGAACACCGTCGCGGCGCCGCCGAGCAGCAGGATCGTCCAGACGAAGAACGTCATGGAACGGCCCATCGAGTCGGGTTGGACGGCGCGTGGCAGCACGTACAGGATGCCCGCGACCGCACCGATCACGCCGCCGAGCACGAGCGACTGCATCTTGTAGCTGTAGACGTTCTTGCCGAGCGAGCGCACGGCGTCCTCGTCCTCACGGATGCCCTTGAGCACGCGGCCCCACGGGGAGCGGATGAGCAGCCACACCAGCAGGCAGGCGAGCAGGACGACGGCCCAGCCGACGATGCGCAGCCACCAGCTGTTCGACGCGTTGACCGCGTACTCGAACGGCCCGATCGCCCAGTTCCCGTCGGGGAACGGTGAGGCGTCCTGGAACGTGTGCTTGTACTGGTTGCCGCGCAGGCCGCTCGACGCGCCCGTGAGGTCCGTGAGGGCGGTGGAGCGCCCGACGAGGCGCACGATCTCGGCGGCCGCGATCGTGACGATCGCGAGGTAGTCGCCGCGGAGCTTCAGGGTGGGGATGCCGAGGATGAGCGCGAACACGGTCGCGGCGGCGATGGCGACGAGCACCGCGGCCCACAGCGGCCAGCCCGCGATCGTGGCGATCGCGAAGCCGTACGCGCCGAGGAGCATGAAGCCCGCCTGGCCCATGTTGAGCAGGCCGGTGAGGCCGAAGTGGATGTTGAGGCCGATCGCGGCGAGCGCGTACGCGGCGGTCGTCGGCGCGAAGAACTCGCCGAGGACGATCGGGAGGATGCGTGACCAGTCCATGGTGTGTCTCCGTTATCCGACGCGCGTCGCGCGGCCGAGGATGCCCTGCGGCCGGACCAGCAGGACGAGGATGAGGATCACGAGCGCCGACGCGTAGCGCATGTCGGTCGGGATCCAGAGGCTCGACAGCTCGACGACGAGGCCGATGACGATCGATCCGGCGAGCGCCCCGAACGCGGCACCGAGGCCGCCCAGGGTGACGGCCGCGAACATGAGCAGCAGCATCGCGCCGCCCGAGTACCACGACGTCGCGCCGAAGTAGAGGCCGACGAGCACGCCGCCGAGCGCCGCGAGCCCCGCGCCGATGACCCACACCAGGCGGATCGTGCGGTTGACGGAGATGCCGGACGCCGCGGACAGGGCCGGGTTGTCGGAGACGGCGCGCGTGGCACGCCCGGCCCGGGTCCGCAGCAGGAAGTACGCGACCCCGGCCAGCGCGATCACGGCGATGAGCATCGACCAGAGCGTGGTGACGGTGAGGCGCACCGGTCCGAGCGTCACGGACGTCGGGGTCTCGGTGACGATGCGCAGCGGACCGGCCCCGAAGAAGAACTGGTACACGTACGAGATCGCCATCGACAGACCGATCGTCACGATCATCTGCTGGATCATGCCGACGCCGCGCCGACGCAGCGGCCGCCACAGGATCGCGTCCTGCAGCCACCCCGACGCCGCACCGAGGAGCACCGCGATGATCGCCGAGGGGATCAGCGGGAGCCCGACGAGCTGCGTGCCGACGTACGCGAGGATGCCGCCGAGCGACACCTGCTCGCCGTGCGCGAAGTTGCTCAGGCCGGTCGTCCCGTAGATGAGCGAGAGGCCGACGCTCGCGAGCGCGAGCAGCGTGCCGAACACCAGCCCGTTGACGGTGAGCTGCGCGACGCGCGACGCGGTGATGCCGCCGCCTCCCGTCGAGGACGACTGCGTGCCGCCGTCGTCGGTGCCCGGGGTCGGCGTCGGGCCGTCGCTCGGCTCGTCACCGCCGCCGGACCCGCCCGCGGCGGGCTCCCCGAGCGGGAACAGCGCCGCCGCAGAGGCGCCGAGGCCCACCTGCACGGTGCGCGGGTTGTTGCCGGGGTCGCGCAGCACCTCGCCCGCGGGGATCGTGGCGACGTCGAGCGTGACGACGTACTCGCCGGGCTCCGTGACCGGGATGGACCAGCGTCCCGTGGCGTCCGACGTCGCGGTGAGCTCGCCGGCGGGGCCGACGGCCTGCACGACGGCACCCGTGACGGGGTCGCCCGCCGACGTGCGCAGCGTGCCGACGATGCAGCCGGTCGCCGCGTCGGCCACGCAGGCCTGCGTCGCGGCCGCGACGGGCGCGCCGCCCCGGGCGGGCGGGGCGACCAGGAGCATCGCCGCGGCGACGAGGAGCAGGAGCAGGGGGGCGGCGGTTCGCCGGGCTTGCAGCAAGAGGGCGCTGCGGTCCAGTGCGCGTGATCGCACCTGGGACCTCCGTCCAGTTCGGGTCGTGCGCGAGCAGTGGCTCGGCGGCGCTGTCGAGCGTGCGTCGTCCAGCCGGGTGGCAGGACGATAGGGAGGGATTGTGTCTTGTTCATTACGTGAACGCGAGAGCCGGTGCCGATCGAGTGATCCGTGTCGCGGTCGTGCTGGGCGTCCGTCCAGGTCCGGCTTCACCCGGGACCTCCGGGGACTAGGCAGGTGGCGACCCCCTGCGCCATGATCGGTTCCGGTGCCGCCTGGGCAGGACGGTACCGCCCGACCGGATCCCCTCGTCCCGTCTGGAGGCTCGCCGCCGTGCGCCCAGGAACCGACGTCCGTGCCGCCTGCCCGGACGACCTCGAGGATCTCGTCGCCGTCTGCCTGGCGGCGCGACGCGAGGCCGCCGTGGGCGCGCAGCTGTGCACCGACGACGCCGACCGCCTCCGCGACCAGCTGGGAGCGCTCCGAGGCGCACCCGGCGGGCTCGTCCTCCTCGGCTCCGTGGACGGCGTCCCGAGCGGGCTGCTCCTCGCCCGCGTCGTCGGCCCCGGACCGTTCACCGACGTCGTCAGCATGAACCTCGAGGCCGTCTACGTCCTGCCCGACGCGCGCCGCCGCGGCCTCGGCCACGCCCTGCTCGCCGAGGCCGTCGCGCACGCCGAGCAGGTCGGCGCGACCGAGCTCTACGCGCTCCCGCTGCCCGGCGCGCGCGGCATGCAGCGCTTCCTGGCCCGGCTCGGCTTCGCCCCCGCGGCCGCGCACCGCGTCGTCACGACCTCGGCGCTGCAGCGCCGCCTCGCGCACGACCTCGCGCCCGCGACCCACACCGGCGTGCCGCGCCGCGCAGGATCGCGCGGCATCGAGGACCTCATCGCGCGCCGCCGCCAGGGCCGCATCCGCGCGACCGGGTTCGTCGAGCCCGTGCCGTCCGTCCCGACGCCTCGCGTCGACGCCGCCGCTCAGCGCCGCGCGTCGATCAGCATGCAGGTCACGCGCGCGGTGCAGACGCGCCGCCCGTCGCCGTCCTCGACGACCACCTCGTAGCTCGCGAGGCTCGACCCGAGGTGCAGCGCGGTGGCCGTCCCGGTGACCACGCCCGACCGCGCCGACCGGTGGTGCGTCGCGTTGATCTCGATGCCCACCGCCGCGCGCCCCGCACCCGCGTGGACCTGCGCCGCGTAGGACGCGAGCGTCTCCGCCAGCACCGCCGACGCGCCACCGTGCAGCAACCCGTACGGCTGCGTGTTCCCCGCGACCGGCATCGCGCCGACCGTGCGGTCCGCGGACAGCTCGAGCACCTCGATCCCCATCCGCTCCAGCAGGGTCCCGGTGACGGGCGGCATCGCGGCGAGCGCGTCGGTGGTGTCGGACATGGCAGATAGGTTGGCACCCGTGAGCGACGCACAGCCAGCCGCCCTGTCCACGACCGCCCCGGCCGCACCCGCCGGGCCCGCGCGGCTCCTGCTCATCGACGGGCACTCGATGGCCTACCGCGCGTTCTTCGCGCTCCCCGTCGACAAGTTCGCGACCTCCACCGGCGACCCGACCAACGCCGTCTTCGGGTTCACCTCGATGCTCGCCAACCTCCTGCGCGACGAGGAGCCCACCCACGTCGCCGTCGCGTTCGACCTCGGCCGCACGACCTTCCGCACGCAGCAGTACGAGGCCTACAAGGGCAACCGCGACGCCACCCCCGAGCCCTTCCGCGGCCAGGTCGACGTGATCCGCCGCGTGCTCGACACCATGCACATCCCCGTCATCACCAAGCCCGACTACGAGGCCGACGACGTCCTCGCCACGCTCTCGCGGCAGGCCCGCGCGCAGGGCATGCAGGTCCTCGTCATCACCGGCGACCGCGACGCCTTCCAGCTCGTCAACGACGACGTCACCGTGCTCTACCCCGTCAAGGGCGTCTCCGAGCTCGCACGCATGACCCCCGCCGCCGTCGAGGCCAAGTACGGCGTCCCGCCCGAGCGCTACCCCGACCTCGCCGCCCTCGTCGGCGAGTCCAGCGACAACCTTCCCGGCATCCCCGGCGTCGGTCCCAAGACCGCCGCCAAGTGGATCGGCCAGTTCGACGGCCTCGAGGGCATCCTCGACAACGCCGACAAGGTCACCGGCAAGGCCGGTGAGGCACTGCGCGACAACCTCGACCAGGTCCGCCTCAACCGCCAGCTCAACCGCCTCGTCGACGACCTCGAGCTCCCGCTCGGCCCCGAGGACCTCGCCGCCCGCCCCTGGGACCGCCACGCCCTCCACACCATCCTCGACGAGCTCGAGTTCCGCACCCTGCGCGACCGCCTCTTCGCGATGCTCCCCGACGAGAGCGAGAAGCCCGCCGCCGTCGCCGCCGCAGCCCTCGACCTCGCCGTCCTCGGCGCCGGCGACCTCGCCGAGTGGCTCGCCGGACGCGCCGACCGGATGCTCGGCCTCGACGTCCGCGGCTCCGGCGCACCCGCCGGAGGCGACGCGTGGGGCGTCGCGCTCGCGGACGACTCCGGCCAGGCCGCCGCGTTCGACCTCGCCGAGATCGACCCGGCCGACGAGACCGCGCTCGCCGCGTGGCTCGCCGACGCCGACCGGCCGAAGGTCGTGCACGCCGCGAAGGAGGCGTGGCACGCGCTGCGCGGTCGTGGCATGGAGCTCGCGGGCGTCACGTTCGACACCGAGCTCGCGGCGTACCTGTGCCAGCCGGACCGGCGCGCGTACGACCTCGCGGACCTCGCGATCGGGTACCTGCGGCGTGAGCTCGGCGCGCAGGAGGCGGAGGTCGGCGGCCAGGGCGCGCTGGACCTCGAGCTCGACGGCACCGACGAGGGGCGCCGCGCCGCGGTGCGCGCCTCCGCGGTGCGCGACCTCGCCGACGTGCTCGCGGGCGACCTCGCGGACCGCGGCGCGGAGCGTCTGCTGCACGAGCTCGAGCTGCCGCTCGTCGACGTCCTGGCGCGCATGGAGCGCACGGGCATCGCGACCGACCAGCCGTACCTGTCGTCGCTCGAGAAGTCGTTCGACGGCCAGGTGCAGGGCGCCGCGGCCGACGCGTACGCGGTCATCGGCCGCGAGGTGAACCTCGGCTCGCCGAAGCAGCTCCAGGAGGTGCTGTTCGACCAGCTCGGCATGCCGAAGACCAAGCGGATCAAGACGGGGTACACGACCGACGCCGCGTCGCTCACCGACCTGTTCGCGCGCACGCAGCACCCGTTCCTCGAGCACCTGCTGGCGCACCGCGACGCGATCCGCCTGCGCCAGACGGTCGAGGGGCTCCTCCGGTCGGTCGCGCCCGACGGTCGCATCCACACGACGTTCCAGCAGACGATCGCCGCGACGGGACGCCTGTCGTCGGCGGACCCCAACCTGCAGAACATCCCGATCCGCACCGAGGCGGGCCGCCAGATCCGCCGCGCGTTCGTGGTCGGCGAGGGCTACGAGACGCTGCTGACGGCGGACTACTCGCAGATCGAGATGCGGATCATGGCGCACCTCTCGGGCGACGAGGGGCTCATCGAGGCGTTCCGGTCGGGGGAGGACCTGCACTCGTACGTCGGGTCGCGCGTGTTCGGCGTGCCCACGGACGAGGTCACGTCGGCGATGCGGTCGAAGATCAAGGCGATGAGCTACGGCCTCGCGTACGGGCTGTCGTCGTACGGGCTGTCGCAGCAGCTGTCGATCGAGGTGTCCGAGGCCGCGGGGCTCATGCAGGACTACTTCGCGCGCTTCGGCGGGGTGCGCGACTACCTCACGGGCGTCGTCGACGTCGCGCGCACGACGGGCTACACCGAGACGATCCTGGGCCGCCGCCGCTACCTGCCGGACCTCACGAGCGACAACCGGCAGCGTCGCGAGGCCGCGGAGCGCATGGCGCTCAACGCGCCGATCCAGGGCAGCGCGGCGGACCTCATCAAGGTGTCGATGCTCGGTGTCGACCGGGAGCTGACCCGGCGCGGGCTGGCCTCGCGGATGCTCCTGCAGGTGCACGACGAGCTCGTGCTCGAGGTCGCCGCGGGGGAGCGCGACGAGGTCGAGGCGCTCGTGCGCGAGCAGATGGCCGCTGCGGGCGACGCCGCGCAGGGCGGCCCGCTGGACGTGCCGCTCGACGTGAGCGTCGGTGTCGGTGCCAGCTGGCACGACGCCGGCCACTGACGGGCGAGGGGCGGGCGTCGGGCCGGCGCGTCCCGCGACAGCGGGCGGCAGGCGCCGTCCGCTCGCGGGGGTGGCTCGGCAGGTCAGCGGGTCAGCGGGTCAGCGCGTGGCGGTGCGCTCGGCGAGCGCCGCGTTGTCCGCGGACGCGCCGGACGGGTGCGCCGCGTCCGTCCCCGTCGGCGCGGCGGACTCCGGTCGAGCGTCCGGCGCCGGCGCTGCCGCGGCCGTCGCGGGCCGGTCGAGCACGGTGGCGGCGCGGCGGCCGACCCGTCGTGAGAACGCGTGCGCGCGCCGCTCGACCAGCTGGTAGAAGACGACCGCCGCGACCAGCGAGGTGACGGTGCCGATCGCCGCGGCCTTCTTGCCGGGGCCGACGACGTAGAGCCACAGCACCAGCAGGGGCAGGTGCACGAGGTACAGGCTGAACGAGATCGTGCCGAGGTAGACGAACGGCCGCGACGAGACCAGGGCGCGCAGCGGCGGCCACGTCTGCACGAGGACGATGAGCAGGACGATGCCCGCGACGACCACGGGGACGAGCAGGTTGCGCGCGGCCATGCCGGTCCAGGTCGGCACGGGGGTCGCGGCGAGGGGGCGCCCGACGAGGTAGGCGGACGTCATCGCGAGAACCGCCGCGACCGCGAGGCCGACTCCGGCGGCCCAGGCCCACCATCGGCGCCGGGCGAGGAAGGCGGTCCACCGCTCGACGCGGTCCCAGCCGTGCGCGAGCACGGTGCCGACGAAGAACATCGGCAGGTACGAGAGGGCGCCGTCGGAGTAGCGCCAGCCGAGGTAGCAGGCCACCGCGGCGACGACGCCGGTGATGACGGGCCGCGTGCGGACGAGCAGGACGTAGAGCGGCAGGAGGAGCGAGAACACGATCTCCCACTGCAGCGACCACAGGACGCCGAGCGACGACGTCGTGCCGCCGACGAGCGTCATGTCGTGCAGCACGCTCGACATCGGGTAGTCGACGGCCGTCGCCTGGGGCTGCGTGGGCCCGGGGACGTGCGGGTAGAGGTACGTCGTCCACGCGAGCAGCACGGCGATCGCGACGGGCAGGTACAGGCGGACGAGCCGGCTGGGGTAGTAGCCCGCCCACGAGAACCCGGGACGCATCGTCATCCGCGTGAGCACGAACCCGGAGAGGACGAAGAAGAGCCACACGGCCTCGGCGCCGAGCCACACGACGTGGAGCGGCGTGTCGACGAGGAGCCGCGCCGCCCAGTGGTGGACCTCGCCGAGCTGAGCCCCCAGGAGGAGGGTCGCCGAGTTGAGCGTCAGCGCGTGGAAGAGCAGGACCGAGAGGGCGGCGAGCCCGCGCAGCGCGTCCAGCTCGGGACGGCGGCCGCGGGGCGGGTCCGGAGGCGTGGGCACCGCAGCACTGTAGGGCGTCCGCGACGCCCGCCCGCGACGCCCGCAGGGGGTGCAGCGGGGCGGATGGTCGGCTCCGGCGACGACCTGGTCGCCTCGCGGCGGCGACCGCGCGCGGGGTCCGCGCCAGAGGTGCTGGTGAGGGCGACGGATTCCCCCGGACCAGGGTCGGGACGAACTTTCGACGGACTTTCGACGATCCAGACGAAAACACCGCTAGTGGACGAGCGTGATCTGGGCCACAGTGGGCGCCTGTGGCAACGCCGCCACGTCCGACGTCCCCCGGGAGGCGCGCATGACCGACACGTTCAGCGACAGCCCAGAGACCGACTACCAACGCGTCCAGCGCAGCGCCGAGTTCCAGGCGCTGCGCCGTCGCTTCCGGAACTTCGTGTTCCCGATGACGGCCCTGTTCCTCGTCTGGTACTTCCTCTACGTCCTGCTCTCCACCTACGCGCACGACTTCATGGGCACGCGCGTGTGGGGCAACATCACCGTCGGCCTGCTGTTCGGGCTCGGCCAGTTCGTCTCGACGTTCGCGATCACGATGATCTACGCGCGGTGGGCGAACAACCGCCAGGACGCCGTCGCCGAGCGCCTCCGCCGGCACATCGAGGAAGGCACGCTCGACAGCGGTGAGGTCGCGTGAGCGCCGTCGTCCGCACCGCGACCGAGCAGGTCGGCGAGCCGATCGTCAACATCGCGATCTTCGGTGCCTTCGTCCTGGTGACGCTGGTCATCGTGTTCCGCGCGTCGCGCAACAACCGCACGGCCGCCGACTACTACGCGGCCGGTCGCTCGTTCACCGGTCCGCAGAACGGCACGGCGATCGCCGGCGACTACCTGTCCGCGGCGTCGTTCCTCGGCATCTGCGGGGCGATCGCGATCAACGGCTACGACGGGTTCCTCTACTCGATCGGGTTCCTCGTCGCGTGGCTCGTCGCGCTCCTGCTGGTCGCGGAGCTGCTGCGCAACACGGGCCGGTTCACCATGGCGGACGTCCTGTCGTTCCGGCTGCGTCAGCGTCCGGTCCGGATGGCGGCGGCCCTGTCGACCCTCGCGGTGGTGTTCTTCTACCTGCTCGCGCAGATGGCCGGCGCGGGCGGCCTCGTCGCGCTCCTGCTGGGCATCGACGACCGCGCCGCGCAGGGGGTCGTCATCGCCGTCGTGGGCGCGCTGATGATCCTCTACGTGCTCGTCGGCGGCATGAAGGGCACCACGTGGGTGCAGATCATCAAGGCGGTGCTGCTCATCGCGGGCGCCGGCGTGATGACGCTGTGGGTGCTGTCGAAGTACGGGTTCAACCTGTCCGACCTGCTGCAGGGCGCGATCGACCAGGCGGGCGAGGGCGGTGAGGCGCTCATCGAGCCGGGCAAGCAGTACGGCGCGAGCGCGATGAGCCAGCTCAACTTCGTGTCGCTGGCCCTCGCGCTGGTGCTCGGCACGGCGGGTCTGCCGCACGTGCTCATGCGCTTCTACACGGTGCCGTCGGCCAAGGAGGCCCGGCGGTCCGTCGTGTGGGCGATCTGGCTCATCGGCATCTTCTACCTGTTCACGCTCGTCCTCGGGTACGGCGCAGGCGCGCTCGTGGGGCCGGAGACGATCACGTCCGCACCGGGCGGCGTGAACTCGGCGGCGCCGCTGCTCGCGTACGAGCTCGGCGGCACGATCCTGCTCGGCATCATCTCGGCGGTCGCGTTCGCGACGATCCTCGCCGTGGTCGCCGGGCTCACGATCACCGCCGCGGCGTCGTTCGCGCACGACATCTACGCCAACTGGCTCAAGCGGGGCGAGGTCAAGCCCGACGGCGAGGTCCGCGTCGCGCGCATCACGGTCGTCGTGATCGGCATCCTCGCGATCATCGGCGGCATCTTCGCCAACGGCCAGAACGTCGCGTTCCTCGTCGCGCTCGCGTTCGCGGTCGCGGCCAGCGCGAACCTCCCGACGATCCTCTACTCGCTGTTCTGGAAGAGGTTCAACACGGCGGGCGCGCTGTGGAGCATGTACGGCGGCCTGATCTCGTGCATCCTGCTCATCGTCATCTCGCCGGTCGTGTCGGGCAAGGTCGACCCGAAGACGGGGGCGAGCCTGTCGATGATCCGCGACACGAGCATCGACTTCCACCTCATCCCGCTCGAGAACCCGGGGATCATCTCGATCCCGCTCGCGTTCCTCCTCGGGATCCTCGGGACGCTGCTCAGCAAGGAGAAGCCGCACCCCGAGAAGTTCGCCGAGATGGAGGTCCGCTCCCTCACGGGCGCGGGTGCCGAGAAGGCGACGGTGCACTGACCGACGACGGCCCGGGGCTGCGGGAGCTCGTCCGCACCCCGGGCCGCCGTGCGCGGTCCGTCAGCGCAGGCGCGTGACGAAGATCGCCGTGCCGGGCAGCTGCGCGCCGCGCACGGGACCCCAGCCGCCCCAGACGCGCTCGTGCCCGGCGGGCCACTCGGGCTCGACGAGCCGTTCGAGAAGAAACCCCGCGCCGGTCAGCTCGGCGACGTGGTCGCCGACCGTGCGGTGGTACTCGGCGTACAGGACCCGGCCCGACGCACCGGTCTCGACGTACGGCCGGCGGTCGAAGTACGAGCGCGTCGCCGTGAGGCCGTGCGCGGACGGGTCGTCCGGGAACGCCCACCGCAGCGGGTGCGTCACGGCGAACACCCACCGCCCGCCGGGCCGCAGCACGCGCGCGACCTCGGCGTGGACCCGCTCCGCGTCGGGCACGAACGGGATCGCGCCGAAGGCCGTGAAGGCGGCGTCGAAGGAGTCCGCCGCGAACGGCAGCGCGCGGGCGTCCGCCTGCACGAGCGGCGTGCGCGTGCCCTCCGCCGCGTCGTACCGCAGCCCGCCCGCGAGCATCCCGTGCGACACGTCGGTCGCGACGACGTGCGCGCCGCGCGTGCCCAGCCAGCGCGCGCACTGGGCCGCACCGGCGCCGACCTCGAGCACGCGCCGACCGGTCACCTCGCCGAGCAGCCCGGCGTCCTCCTCGCGCAGGCCCTCCGGGCACCACACGAAGTCGGCAGGCCCGAGGAACGCGCCGTGCTCGTCCAGGTACTCCTCGGCGTTGGCGTCCCACCACCCGCGTCCCGCGGCCCCACCCTCGGCGTCGGGGAGCTCGCGGTAGCCGGCGTCGGCGAGCGGGTCGGGCTCGGCCGGGTTGTAATTTCCAGACATGTCGCTAGTGTCGCCCGCGACCAGTGAACGTACTGGCACGTAACGAGCAGGTACTCCCGCGTAACAACGTGGTCACGTGGGCCGCCTAGCCTCTGGGCCGTTCCGGCGCCCGGCGTGCCGGTACCCCGTCGACGAAGGGTGGTCGTGGTGAAGTCCTGGAAGCTGGTGGCCGTCTCGACGGTCGGAGCACTCGCGCTCACGGCGTGCGCCGCGAGCGATCGTGACTCCGACGGAGGCTCGACCGACGGCGCGAGCGGCGGTGGACGCGACACGTTCATCTTCGCCGCGTCCTCCGACCCGGCGGGGCTCGACCCCGCCTTCGCGAACGACGGCGAGTCGTTCCGTGTCGCCCGGCAGATCTTCGAAGGTCTCGTGGGCACCGAGCCGGGCACCGCCGACCCGGCCCCGCTCCTCGCGGAGTCGTGGGAGGTGAGCGACGACGGCCTGGACTACACCTTCCAGCTCAAGGAGGGCGTGAAGTTCCAGGACGGCACCGACTTCGACGGCGACGCGGTGTGCTTCAACTTCGACCGGTGGAACAACTTCACCGGCGTGCTGCAGTCCGAGTCGCTGTCGTACTACTGGCAGAAGGTCAACGGCGGTTTCGCGACGAGCGACGTCGAGACCCTCAACGGCACCGGCAAGTACGAGAGCTGCGAGGCGCCCGACGCGTCGACCGCGGTCGTCCACCTCAAGAGCCCGCTGCCCGAGCTCATCTCGGCGCTGTCGCTCCCGTCGTTCTCGATGCAGTCGCCCACGGCGCTCGAGGAGTACGACGCCGACAACGTCACCGGCGAGGGCGACGCACCCGTCCTGCCCGAGTACGCGAACGCGCACCCCACGGGCACGGGCCCCTACACGTTCGACTCCTGGAGCCCGGGCGAGGAGGTCGTGCTCGTCGCGAACGAGGACTACTGGGGCGAGCAGGGCCAGATCAAGCGGATCGTCTTCCCGATCATCTCCGACGCCACCGCGCGGCGGCAGGCCCTCCAGGCCGGCGACATCGACGGGTACGACCTCGTCGGTCCCGCGGACGTCGAGGCGCTCAAGAGCGACGGCTTCCAGATCGTCAACCGCGAGCCGTTCAACATCCTGTACCTCGCGATGAACCAGGCGAAGCCCGAGCTCGCGGACCTGCGCGTCCGGCAGGCCATCGCGTACGCGATCAACAAGGAGGCGCTCGTCGCCCAGACGCTCCCCGAGGGCACCGAGGTCGCGACGAACTTCGTCCCGCCGTCGGTCTCCGGCTGGAACGCCGACGTCGAGACGTACGACTACGACCCGGACAAGGCCAAGGCGCTGCTCGCCGAGGCCGGCCAGTCGAACCTCACGCTCGACTTCAACTACCCGACCAACGTCTCGCGGCCGTACATGCCGACGCCCGAGCAGGTCTTCACGGCGATCAAGGCGGACCTCGAGGCCGTCGGCATCACCGTCAACGCCGTGCCGGACCCGTGGAACCCGGAGTACCTGGACAAGATCCAGGGCACCCCGGACCACGGCCTGCACCTGCTCGGCTGGACCGGTGACTACAACGACACCTACAACTTCATCGGGGTCTTCTTCGGCGGGCCCTCGAACGAGTGGGGCTTCGACGACCCCGCGATCTTCCAGGCGATCAACGACGCCCGGTACGTCGCGGACATCGACGAGCAGAAGGCCGCGTACGAGGCCGCGAACGCCGAGCTCCTGGAGTTCCTGCCCGGCATCCCGCTCGCGCACCCGGTCCCGTCACTCGCGTTCAAGGACGACGTCAAGGGCTACCCGGCCTCGCCGGTCCAGGACGAGGTCTACAACGTGATCACGCTCGGCAGCTGAGAGAGACCGCACCACTCGATGACCCGACTGATCCTGCGGCGCCTCGCGCTGCTCGTCCCCACCCTGCTCGGGTTGTCGGTCCTGCTGTTCCTGTGGGTGCGCGCTCTCCCGGGAGGTCCTGCCACGGCCCTCCTGGGGGAGCGCGCCACCCCGGAGGCGGTGGCCCGCGTCAACGAGCTCTACGGCTTCGACAAGCCGCTGATCCAGCAGTACGTCACCTGGCTCGGGCAGCTCCTCCAGGGCAACTTCGGCGTCTCCACCCGGACCGGCCGGCCGGTCCTCGAGGAGTTCACCAACCGGTTCCCCGCGACGATCGAGCTCACCGTGGTCGCGCTGATCGTCGCCGTCGGGGTCGCGATCCCGCTCGGCTACGTCGCGGCCCGCCGCCAGGGTCGTCCGCTCGACCACCTCACGGTCGTCGCGTCGCTCATCGGCGTGACGATTCCCGTCTTCTTCCTCGCGTTCCTGCTCAAGTGGGCGTTCGCGGTCAACCTCGGCTGGTTCCCGTCCACCGGACGGCAGGACCCGACGATGATCGCGACGCACCCCACGGGGTTCTACGTCCTCGACGGGATCCTCACGCGGGAGTGGGACGCGAGCTGGGACGCGCTCATGCACCTCGTGCTCCCCGCGATCGCGCTCGGGTCGATCCCGCTCGCGATCATCGCCCGCATCACGCGGTCGTCCGTCATCGAGGTGCAGGACGCGGACTACGTCCGCACCGCCCGCGCCAAGGGCCTCGGACCGGACCGCCTGCGACGACGCGTCATCCTGCGCAACGCGATGCTGCCCGTCGCCACGACCATCGGCCTGCAGGTCGGCCTCCTGCTGTCCGGCGCGGTCCTGACGGAGACCGTGTTCGCGTTCCCCGGCATCGGGAGCTTCCTCGCGAACGCGATCTTCAACCTGGACTACGCCGTCCTGCAGGGCTTCATCCTCATCATCGCGGTGGTGTACGCACTCGTGAACCTCGTCGTCGACGTCTCGTACGGCTTCATCGACCCGCGCACCCGGGCGACGCGATGAGCGCGCCCGAGGTCTACGAGGTCCCCAACGCACCGCTGGGCCAGGGGCGCGCGACCGACGAGGCGCGCCTCGCGGGCGCGTCCCACTGGCGCCTCGCCGCGCGGCGCCTGCGCCGCAACCCGGGCGCGATCGTCGGCGCGGCGATCGTCGTGGTGTTCATCCTCGTCGCGGTGTTCGCGCCGCTCATCGCGCCGTACGACGCGGGCGAGCTGCCGGGTCGCGCCGAGGTCCGCCCGACGTACATCCCCGGACCGTCGGACGAGTACCTGCTCGGCCTCGACCGGTACGGCGCCGACCTGTTCTCGCAGCTCGTCTGGGGCGCTCGGGCGTCGCTGCTCATCGGTGTGCTGTCGACGCTGTTCGGCCTGCTCGGCGGGCTCGTCCTGGGCGCGCTGTCCGGCGGGCTCGGCGGCGCGACCGACAACGTCATCATGCGGTTCGTCGACCTGCTGCTCGCGGTCCCGAGCCTGCTGCTCGCGGTGTCCATCGCGGCGATCGCGGGTCAGACCCCTGCGGCCGTCGTCATCGCGATCGGCGTCGTGCAGGTCCCGATCTTCGCGCGGCTGCTGCGCGGCTCGATGTTCGCGCAACGTGGGCAGGACTACGTGCTGGCCGCGCGGTCGCTGGGTCTGAGCAAGCGGACCGTGACGATGAGCCACGTCCTGCCGAACAGCGTGTCGCCCGTCATCGTCCAGGCGACGCTGCTGCTCGCGACCGCCGTCATCGAGGCCGCGGCCCTGTCCTATCTGGGCCTCGGCGGCGGCTCGCCGACCACCGCCGAGTGGGGGCGCATGCTCACCTCGGCCCAGAACGAGCTCGAGATCGCGCCGCGGCTGGCCCTGTGGCCGGGCGCGTGCATCGCGGTCACGGCGCTCGGGTTCACGTTGTTCGGCGAGGCGCTGCGCGAGGCGCTGGACCCCCGGTCGAGGAAGCGGTGAGTGACGTGGCAGGTCTCTTCGGCGGCGAGCCGCTGCTCTCCGTGCGCGACCTCGAGGTGCAGTTCCGCACCGACGCGGGGTCGACCACCGCGCTGCGCGGCGTCAGCCTCGACGTCCACCCCGGCGAGACCGTCGCGGTCGTGGGGGAGTCCGGCTCGGGGAAGTCGACGACGGCCGCGGCCGTGCTCGGCCTGCTCGCGGCCAACGGCGCGGTCACGGGCGGCGAGATCCTCTTCGACGGCCAGGACGTCGTGCGTCTGAGCGCGGCGGAGATGTCGCGCCTGCGCGGTGCGCAGATCGGCCTCGTCCCGCAGGACCCGATGTCGAACCTCAACCCCGTCCGCCGGGTCGGCTCGCAGATCGTCGAGGCGCTCGAGGACAACGACGTCGCCCGCGGGTCGGCCGCGCAGGCGCGCACCGTCGAGCTGCTCGAGGAGGCCGGCCTGCCCGACGCGGCACGACGCGCGCAGCAGTACCCGCACGAGTTCTCGGGCGGTATGCGGCAGCGTGCGCTCATCGCGATGGGCCTGTCCGCGCGACCCCGCCTGCTGGTCGCCGACGAGCCGACGTCCGCGCTCGACGTCACCGTCCAGCGCACCATCCTCGACGGCCTCACCGCGCTCACCGCACGCCTCGGGGTCGCCGTCCTGCTCATCACGCACGACCTCGGGCTCGCGGCCGAGCGGGCCGACACGGTCGTCGTCATGTACCGCGGGGAGGTCGTCGAGAAGGGCCCCGCCCGGCAGATCCTGCAGAACCCGCAGCACGAGTACACGCGCCGCCTCATCGCCGCCGCGCCGTCGCTCGCGTCGCGGCGCATCGCGATCGCCAAGGAGACCGGGGACGCCGACGTCGCGGCCGAGGACCTGCTCGCGCCGTCGCTCGGCGAGGGCGTCACGACCGCGACCGCCGACGCGCCCGCCGCGGCGGACGCCGGCGCGCGGCCCGACACCATCGTCGAGGTCGAGCACGTGACCAAGGTGTTCAAGCTGCGCGGCCGCGGCCTGTTCAGCCGGTCCACGGACTTCACGGCCGTCGACGACGTGAGCTTCACCGTGCCGCGCGGCCGGACCGTCGCGCTCGTGGGGGAGTCCGGGTCGGGCAAGTCGACCGTCGCGCGCATGATGCTCGGCCTCACCGAGCCCACGTCGGGCACGATCCGGTTCGACGGCGTCGACGTCGGCTCGGGCCGCGACCGCGCCGCCGAGGTGACGTTCCGTCGCCGCGTGCAGCCGATCTTCCAGGACCCGTACGCGTCGCTCGACCCGCTGTTCACCATCTACCGGACCATCGAGGAGCCGCTGCGCGCCCACCGCATCGGCACCCCCGCCGAACGCCGCGACCGCGTGCACGCCCTCATGGAGGACGTCGCGCTCCCGACCGAGCTGCTGCGCCGCTACCCGGGCGAGCTCTCGGGCGGCCAGCGGCAGCGCGTCGCGATCGCCCGGGCACTCGCGCTCGAGCCCGAGCTCGTGGTGTGCGACGAGGCGGTGTCGGCGCTCGACGTCGTCGTGCAGGCCCAGATCCTGCACCTGCTCGCCGACCTGCAGTCGCGCCTGGGCCTGTCCTACCTCTTCATCAGCCACGACCTCGCCGTCGTGCGGCAGATCGCCGACGTCGTCTGCGTCATGGAGAAGGGGCGGGTCGTCGAGCAGGGCACGGCCGACGACGTGTTCGACGACCCGCAGACGGCGTACACGCGCACGCTGCTCGACGCGATCCCCGGCCGGACCCTCGAGCTCGGCGTCTGACCGCCCGCGTACCGTCGGGCCGGCGACACGGACCGGGACCGAAGGCACGGGTGACGCGCCTGGTCACGGCTAGGCTGACGTGCGCGGCAGCCCGACGGAGCGCTGACGTCGTCCCCCACCCGTCGTCTGTCAGGAGTCACCCGTGCGTGTCGGTCTGCTCACCGGAGGCGGCGACGTCCCCGGGCTCAACGCCGCGATCCGCGCCGTCGTCAAGCACGGCGAGGGGCAGTACGGCCACTCGATCATCGGTTTCCGCAACGGGTGGAAGGGCGTCGTCGACGGCCTGTCGATCCCGCTGACCCGCAGCCACATCCGCAACGTCCTGCCCGTCGGCGGCACGTTGCTCGGCACGGCCCGCTTCCACCCGCACAAGGGCGACGGCGGTATCGACGCGGTCCTCGCGACGCTCGAGGCCGAGCGCATCGAGGCGCTCATCTGCATCGGCGGCGACGGCACGCTGCACGCCGCGAGCAAGATCGCCGAGGCGGGCGTCCGCATCGTCGCGATCCCGAAGACGATCGACAACGACGTGTGGGGCACCGACCAGTCGATCGGGTTCGACACCGCCGTCTCGATCGCGACCGAGGCCATCGACCGCATCCACACGACGGCCGAGTCGCACAACCGCGTGATGATCGTCGAGGTCATGGGCCGGCACGCGGGCTGGATCGCCGCGACCGCGGGCATCGCCGGGGGAGCCGAGCTCGTGCTCGCCCCCGAGGCGCCGTTCGATATCGACCGCATCGAGCGGTTCCTCAAGCACCGCCATCGCGCGCACGCGAGCTTCTCGATCGTCGTCGTCGCCGAGGGCGCGGTGCCCGCGGAGGGCACGTCGATGCGTTACGAGACCCAGGTGGGCAAGTTCGGTGAGATCGTCGCGGGCGCGATCGGCGAGCGGCTCAAGTCCGAGATCGAGCAGCGCACGGGCTTCGACACGCGCGTCACGGTGCTCGGCCACGTGCAGCGCGGCGGGACGCCGTCGCCGACCGACCGCATCCTCGGCTCGCGCTTCGGCGTCGCGGCGATCGACGCGATCACCGAGGGCCGCTCGGACGTCATGACGGCGCTGCGCGGCGAGAAGGTCGAGCTGGTCCCCTTGAGCGAGATCGCGGGCAAGGTCAAGCACGTGCCGGACGAGCTGCTGTCGGTCGCCCGGGCTCTCGCCTGACGGCCGAGGGGTCCGCCGCGTCCGCTCCCTCGCGGGCCGAACGCGGTGGGCGGGACGCGCTTTGACCTGCCCGCAAGCACCCCGATAAGGTGGACGGCGGTGCCGCGCGCCTTCCTCCAGGTCCGACCTCGCCACCCGGGATCTCGTCCCGGCGGTGGAGATCGCCCCTCGCAGGGCCGGCGACCAGCACCGACATCCTGTCCGCACAACTTCCTGTCCGCAACGGAGCCCATCCCTACATGAGCATCTCCACCCCCGCGAAGCCCGCCACCCCGCAGGTCGCGGTCAACGACATCGGCTCGGCCGAGGACTTCCTCGCCGCGATCGACGCCACCATCAAGTACTTCAACGATGGCGACATCGTCGAGGGCACCATCGTCAAGGTCGACCGCGACGAGGTCCTGCTCGACATCGGTTACAAGACCGAGGGCGTCATCCCCTCCCGCGAGCTGTCCATCAAGCACGACGTGGACCCCGGTGAGGTCGTCAAGGTCGGCGACGAGGTCGAGGCCCTGGTCCTCCAGAAGGAGGACAAGGAAGGCCGGCTGATCCTGTCCAAGAAGCGGGCGCAGTACGAGCGCGCGTGGGGCACGATCGAGAAGATCAAGGAGGAGGACGGCGTCGTCACCGGCACCGTCATCGAGGTCGTCAAGGGTGGCCTCATCCTCGACATCGGTCTGCGCGGCTTCCTCCCCGCCTCGCTCGTCGAGATGCGTCGCGTCCGCGACCTCCAGCCGTACGTCGGCAAGGAGATCGAGGCGAAGATCATCGAGCTCGACAAGAACCGCAACAACGTCGTCCTGTCGCGCCGTGCCTGGCTCGAGCAGACGCAGTCCGAGGTCCGCTCCACCTTCCTGCAGACGCTGCAGAAGGGCCAGGTGCGCCCCGGTGTCGTCTCCTCGATCGTCAACTTCGGTGCGTTCGTGGACCTCGGCGGCGTCGACGGGCTCGTGCACGTCTCCGAGCTGTCCTGGAAGCACATCGACCACCCGTCCGAGGTCGTCGAGGTCGGCCAGGAGGTCACGGTCGAGGTCCTGGACGTCGACTTCGACCGCGAGCGGGTCTCGCTGTCGCTCAAGGCGACGCAGGAGGACCCGTGGCAGGCGTTCGCCCGGACGCACGCCATCGGCCAGGTCGTCCCCGGCAAGGTCACGAAGCTCGTCCCGTTCGGTGCGTTCGTGCGCGTCGAGGACGGCATCGAGGGTCTGGTCCACATCTCGGAGCTGGCCGTGCGGCACGTCGAGATCCCGGAGCAGGTCGTCCAGGTCGGCGACGACGTCTTCGTCAAGGTCATCGACATCGACCTCGAGCGTCGCCGCATCTCGCTGTCGCTCAAGCAGGCCAACGAGGGCTTCGACCCGGCCTCGGAGGACTTCGACCCCGCGCTGTACGGCATGGCGGCCGAGTACGACGAGCAGGGCAACTACAAGTACCCCGAGGGCTTCGACCCGACCACCAACGAGTGGCTCGAGGGCTTCGAGTCGCAGCGCGAGACGTGGGAGGCCCAGTACGCGGCCGCGCACGAGCGCTGGGAGGCGCACCGCAAGCAGGTCGCCGAGGCCGCGAAGGCCGACGCGGAGGCTGCGACGTCGGGCGACGGCGGCAGCACCGGCGGCGGCGCCGTGCCGTCGACGTACTCGTCGTCCACCGAGGAGGCCACCGGCACCCTCGCGTCCGACGAGGCGCTCGCCGCTCTGCGCGAGAAGCTCACGGGCAACTGATCTCGTCCGGGGCCCGTCCCCGGTGAGTCCTTCGACGGGCCGGTCACCTGCGGGTGGCCGGCCCGTCGGCGTACCCGGCGACCGTCCGGCAGGATGGGGCGCATGCAACGCATCGGGTTGACCGGAGGCATCGCGGCCGGCAAGTCCGTGGCCGCACGACGGCTGCGCGAGCTGGGTGCGGTGGTGATCGACTCCGACGAGCTCGCGCGCGAGGCCGTCGCCCCCGGCAGCGCCGGCCTCGACGCGGTGGTCGCGGAGTTCGGCGACGGGGTGCTCGCTGCGGACGGGACGCTGGACCGGCCCGCGCTCGCGTCGATCGTGTTCGCCGACGCGGACGCACGGCGCCGGCTCGACGGCATCGTCCACCCGGTCGTCCGGAGGCTCGCCGCGGAGCGCGAGGCCGCGGCCGCGGTCGTCGACCACGGGGCGGTCGTCGTGCACGACATCCCGCTCCTCGTCGAGACCGGCCAGGCGGACTCCTTCCACGTCCTCGTCGTCGTGCACGCGCCCGCCGTGCTGCGCGTCGAGCGGCTCGTGCGGCTGCGCGGGATGTCGCGTGAGGACGCCGAGCAGCGCGTCGCCGCGCAGGCCGCCGACGACGAGCGGCTCGCGGTCGCGGACGTGGTGCTCGACGGCACCGGGAGCGACGACGACCTGCGGACCCAGGTCGACGACCTGTGGGACCGGCTCGCCGTCGAGCGCGCCGACGAGCTCGCGGCCGAGACCCCGTGACGCGCGTCCTGCTGACGGGGTTCGAGCCGTTCGACGGCCACCCCGTCAACGCGTCGTGGGACGCGGTCGCGCTCGTGCGGGACGCGTGGGACGAGCCGGACGTCGACCTCGTCGTGCGTCGGCTCCCCGTGTCGTTCCGCCGGGCACGTCAGGAGCTGCGTGCCGCGGTCGCCGAGCTGTCGCCCGACGTGGTCGTGTGCGTCGGCGAGGCCGGCGGGCGCGGCGCGGTCGGCCTCGAGCGGGTCGCGGTCAACGTCATCGACGCGCGCATCCCCGACGCCGACGGGTCGGCACCCGTCGACGTGCCCGTGATCGCCGGTGCCCCGGCGGCGTTCTTCTCGTCGCTGCCGGTCAAGGCGTGCGCCGCCGCGGTCGCTCAGGAGGGCGTGCCCGTCGAGGTGTCGAACACCGCGGGCACCTACGTGTGCAACGCGACGTCCTACGCGCTCGCGCACCTGCTCGACGGCCGCGACGGCGTGCGCGGCGGGTTCGTGCACGTGCCGCGGGACCCGCACGAGGCCGGCGACGGCCCCGGGCTCCCGGTCGAGGACTCCGCGCGCGCGGTCGCGGCGGTCGTCCGCACGGCGGCGCGCGTGCACCACGACGTGCGGGTCACGGCGGGCGCGGAGGCCTGACGCTCGGTCGGGTGCGTTCGTGGCCCCGCGTCGCTCCGGTGGTGCCGGTCGGCACGCCGGGCGTCGTGGCTCCGGCCGCTCCCGTGGCGCGCGCGACCGGCGCTCGCGTGCCGCGCGGGACCGCGTGCTCGCGCGTGGGGGAGGGGCCCGGCGCGTGTCGGTGGTGCCCCGTACCGTGGAGGCATGCGTCCCGTCACCGAGCTCCAGCGGACCGTCGCGCCCTTCCGGGTGGTGTCCGAGTTCCAGCCGTCGGGCGACCAGCCGACGGCGATCGCCGACCTCGCCCGGCGCATCAACGCGGGGGAGAAGGACGTCGTCCTGCTCGGCGCGACCGGCACCGGCAAGTCCGCCACGACCGCGTGGCTCATCGAGCAGGTGCAGCGCCCCACGCTGGTGATGGCCCCGAACAAGACGCTCGCCGCGCAGCTCGCCACCGAGTTCCGCGAGCTGCTGCCGAACAACGCCGTCGAGTACTTCGTCTCGTACTACGACTACTACCAGCCCGAGGCGTACATCGCGCAGACGGACACCTACATCGAGAAGGACTCGTCGATCAACGACGAGGTCGAGCGCCTGCGGCACTCGGCGACGAGCTCGCTGCTGACCCGGCGCGACGTCGTCGTGGTCGCGTCGGTGTCGTGCATCTACGGCCTGGGCACGCCGCAGGAGTACGTCGACCGGATGGTGACGCTCGAGGTCGGGCAGCAGATCGACCGGGACCAGCTGCTCCGCCAGTTCGTGCAGATGCAGTACACGCGCAACGACCTCGCGTTCACGCGCGGCACGTTCCGGGTGCGCGGCGACACCGTCGAGATCATCCCGATGTACGAGGAGCTCGCCGTCCGGATCGAGTTCTTCGGCGACGAGATCGAGGCGATCGCGACGCTGCACCCGCTCACGGGCGACGTCGTCCGCGGCGAGCAGCAGATGATGATCTTCCCGGCGACGCACTACGTCGCCGGCCCGGAGCGCATGGAGCGCGCGATCCACGGCATCGAGCTCGAGCTCGAGGCGCGTCTCGCCGAGCTGGAGAGCCAGAACAAGCTGCTCGAGGCGCAGCGGCTGCGCATGCGCACGACGTACGACATCGAGATGATGCGCCAGATCGGCTCGTGCTCGGGCATCGAGAACTACTCGCGGCACATCGACGGCCGGACGGCCGGCTCGGCACCGAACACGCTGCTCGACTTCTTCCCCGAGGACTTCCTGCTCGTCATCGACGAGTCGCACGTGACGGTCCCGCAGATCGGCGCGATGTTCGAGGGCGACATGTCGCGCAAGCGCGCGCTCGTCGAGCACGGGTTCCGCCTGCCGAGCGCGACCGACAACCGGCCGCTGCGGTGGGAGGAGTTCGTCGAGCGGATCGGGCAGACCGTCTACCTGTCCGCGACGCCCGGCGACTACGAGCTGTCGATGTCCGACGGCGTCGTCGAGCAGATCATCCGGCCGACCGGTCTGGTCGACCCCGAGGTCATCATCAAGCCGACGAAGGGCCAGATCGACGACCTCCTGGGCGAGATCCACGACCGCGTCGAGAAGGACGAGCGCGTCCTCGTCACGACCCTGACCAAGAAGATGGCCGAGGACCTCACGGACTACTTCCTGGAGAAGGGCGTCCGGGTGCGGTACCTGCACTCGGAGGTCGACACGCTGCGCCGCGTCGAGCTGCTGCGCGAGCTGCGGCTCGGCGAGTACGACGTCCTGGTCGGCATCAACCTGCTGCGCGAGGGCCTGGACCTGCCCGAGGTGTCGCTCGTCGCGATCCTCGACGCCGACAAGGAGGGCTTCCTGCGGTCCGGGAAGTCGCTCATCCAGACGATCGGGCGCGCCGCGCGCAACGTGTCGGGGCAGGTGCACATGTACGCCGACAAGATGACGCCCGCGATGACGCTCGCGATCGACGAGACGAACCGCCGCCGCGAGAAGCAGATCGCGTACAACACCGAGCGCGGGATCGACCCGCAGCCGCTGCGCAAGAAGATCGGCGACATCACCGACCTGCTCGCGCGCGAGGACGCCGACACCGCCGAGCTGCTGGGTGGCGCCGGTCGGCAGGCGAGCCGCGGCAAGGCGCCCGTCCCCGGCTTCGGGTCGAAGGGTGCGCCGCGTGACGAACGGACGCGGCTCACGGGTGCGGCGGCGGGTGAGCTCGCGGGGCTGATCCAGGAGCTCACGGACCAGATGCACGCCGCGGCCGGCGAGCTGCAGTTCGAGCTCGCGGCGCGCCTGCGCGACGAGATCTCGGGGCTGAAGAAGGAGCTGCGGCAGATGCAGGCGGCGACGGCCTGACGCGCGGCCTCGGGCCGGCACGGCCGCGGCGGAGCTGTGCATGCGTACGCATGTGACGCTCGGCACATCCGGCGCGCGCGGATGACCCCGGGACTTTCGTCACCTACGCTGACAGCCTGAAGGGGAGTACCCCACGAGCGAGCGTGTCGTCAGCACGGGACCCAGCGGTCCCCGGGGCGCTCGGCCCGGAGCAGCGGGTGGGGGAGACCTTCGGTACCCGACGTCGTTCCCGTACCGGAGGTTGTTCCTGTGGACGTTGCTGTGTGGGTCTGGATCGTCACCGCTGTCGCGGTGGTGGGCCTCATCTTCTTCGACTTCTTCGCGCACGTGCGGACCCCGCACGCTCCCACCTTCCAGGAGTCCGTGCGCTGGTCGATCTTCTACATCGTGCTCGCGATCCTCTTCGGGATCGGTCTGGGCATCGTGACCGGCTGGGACTTCGGGTCCCAGTACTTCGCGGGCTACATCACCGAGAAGTCGTTGTCGGTCGACAACCTCTTCGTCTTCCTCATCATCATGACGAAGTTCGCGGTGCCACGTGAGTACCAGCAGAAGGTCCTGCTGGTCGGCGTCGCGATCGCGCTCGTGCTGCGCACGCTGTTCATCCTCGCGGGCGCCGCGGCGATCGAGCAGTTCTCCTGGGTCTTCTACATCTTCGGCGCGTTCCTCGTGTACACCGCCGTGAAGCTCGCCCGCGAGCACCACGACCCCGACCACCCCGAGGACGAGAAGGTGGGCGACGGCGTCGCCGTGCGCTGGTTCAAGCGCGTCGTCCCGACGACGGACGAGTACCACAGCGACAAGCTGACCGTCCGGATCGACGGCAAGCGGTTCTTCACGCCGATGCTCGTCGTGATGATCGCCATCGGCTCGACCGACATCCTCTTCGCGCTCGACTCGATCCCCGCGATCTACGGGCTCACGCAGGAGCCGTACATCGTGTTCACGGCCAACGCGTTCGCGCTGCTCGGCCTGCGCCAGCTGTACTTCCTCATCGGCGGGCTGCTCGAGCGCCTGGTCTACCTCTCGCAGGGCCTCGCGGTGATCCTCGGGTTCATCGGCGTCAAGCTGGTGCTGCACGCGCTGCACGTCAACGAGCTGCCGTTCATCAACGGCGGCGAGCCCGTCACGTGGGCGCCGGAGATCCCGATCTGGCTGTCGCTCACGTTCATCCTCGGCACCCTCGCCGTCGCGACCGTCGCCAGCCTGGTGAAGACGCGCAACGACGCCCGCGCGGTCACGTCGACCGACGCCTGACACGCACGACGACGCCCCGGTCCTCCGCGCGGAGGGTCCGGGGCGTCGTCGTCTGCGCGCCGACGTCGTCGACCCGCGGTGGGACTCGTGTCAGGACGCGCTCCACGGACCGAGGACGACGTCCCACGTGCGCACCGCGGTCGCGGCGACGATCCCCTCGCGCGCGAACGGGTCGGCGGCGAGCAGTGCGTCGAGGGCGGCCCGGTCCTTCGCCCGGAACACCAGGAGAGCGCCCGGGTCGCCGTCCGTGTAGGGGCCCGAGCCGAGCAGCAGACCGTCGTCGGCGAGCGACCGCAGGTACTCGCGGTGCTCGGGTCGGACGCGGTCGCGCACGTCGACGCGCTCGTCGTAGGTGTAGGACACGGCGTAGGTCGGCATGCGCCCATCCTGCACCGGCGTCGCGACCCACGGTCGGTGGGTCCGCCGGACGGTGGCAGAGTGGCCGCATGGCCCGCACGCTCCGCACGCTCCTGACCGACGACCTGCTCGACCGCGTCGGGGAGCGCGCGTCGGGGCACGACCGCGACAACACGTTCCCGCACGACGACCTCGAGGACCTGCGCGCGGCCGGCTACCTCGCGGCGTTCGTGCCCGAGCGGCTCGGCGGGGCGGGCCTGTCGCTCGAGGAGGTCGCGCGCGAGCAGGTCCGCCTCGCGGCGGCGGCGCCGGCGACGGCTCTCGCGGTCAACATGCACCTCGTGGTCACGGGCCTCGCGGCGCTGCTCGTCGAGCGGGGCGACGACGCGTTCACGTTCGTCCTGACCGACGCCGCCGCGGGAGAGGTGTTCGCGTTCGGCAACTCCGAGGCGGGCAACGACCTCGTGATGTTCGGGTCCCGGACGCGCGCCGAGCGGCAGCCCGACGGCGGCTACCGCTACTACGGCACCAAGATCTTCACGTCGCTCTCGCCGGTGTGGACGCGCCTCGCGACCTTCGGTCTCGACGACAGCGACCCGGACGACCCGCGTCTGGTGCACGGGGTGGTGGCCCGCGAGGACGGCGGCACGACCGCGAAGGACGACTGGGACACCCTCGGCATGCGCGCCACGCAGTCGGCGACGACCGTGCTCGACGGCGCGCTCGCGCCCGCGGACCGTGTCTACCGGCGGCTGCCGCCCGGTCCGAGCGGCGACCCGTTCGTCTTCGCGCTCTTCGCGGTGTTCGAGATCCTGCTCGCGGCCGTCTACACCGGGATCGGGCGTCGCGCGCTCGAGCTCGGCGTCGCCGCGACACGCCGTCGCACCTCGATGAAGCACGACGGGCGGGCCTACTCGCAGGACCCGGACATCCGCTGGAAGGTCGCCGACGCGGCGCTCGCCCAGGACGGCGCCGAGCTGCAGGTGTTCGCCCTCGCGCGCGACGTCGACGAGCAGGCCGAGCACGGCGCCCGGTGGTTCGCGCAGCTGGTCGGGCTCAAGGTGCGGGCGACGGAGACGGCGCGCACCGTCGTCGACCTCGCGATCCGCGTGTCGGGTGGCGGCTCGTACTTCTCCGGGAGCGAGCTCGCGCGGCTCTACCGCGACGTCCTCGCCGGGATGTTCCACCCGTCCGACGACGAGTCGGCGCACGCGACGGTCGCGACGTCCGTCCTGGGACCGCTCGAGGACTGAGCGGAGGCATCACCCGGGCCGGGACGTCGTGCGGTCACCAGCCGCGGTCGCGCCACGCGTCGAGGTACGGACGCTCCGCGCCGAGCGTCGTGTCGCGGCCGTGGCCGGGGTAGACCCACGTGTCGTCGTCGAGCCGGTCGAACAGCCGCGTCGTGACGTCCGTCAGCAGCCGGTCGAAACGGGCAGGATCACCGCCGGTGTTGCCGATGCCGCCGGGGAAGAGCGAGTCGCCGGTGAAGACGTGCGCGCGACCGGGGACCGCGTCGGCCTCGGACACCCGCTCGGGCTCGCGGTAGACGAGCGCGACCGAGCCGTCGGTGTGGCCGCGCAGCGCGACGACCTCGAGCGTGACGTGACCGACCAGGACGACGTCGCCGTCGCGGAGGGTGCGGTCGACGGGGACACCCGTGGCCGCTGTGATCTCCGCCGCATCCGCGGCCCCCGCCGCCACCGTCGCGCCCGTCACGGCGACGACCGACGCGAGTGCCCGGTGGTGGTCGGGGTGCCGGTGCGTCGTCACGACCGTGTCGAGGCGCGCCGCGCCCGAGCCCTCGCGGACGAGCGCGAGCAGGCGGTCGGGCTCGTCCGCGGCGTCGACCAGCAGCTGCGCGTGCTGACGGCGGCACGTGACCAGGTACGCGTCGTTGTCCGTCGGGCCGACGCTGACCTTGCGGATCTCGACCTCGTCGAGGACCCGCACGTCGGTCGGGCCGCCGGACCGCGCCTCGCCGGTGTACGTCATGGGCCCATCGTGCCCGCCGCGACGGGGTCGGCGCGTGTTCGCTCGGGTCGAACACGTGTGCGACGTGTCGGTGGGGCGACGTAGACTTCCCGCCGTGAACGATCGACTGGTGGTGCAGGGCGCCCGCGAGCACAACCTCCGCAACGTCGACCTCGACCTCCCGCGCGACAAGCTCATCGTGTTCACGGGTCTGTCGGGCTCGGGGAAGTCCTCGCTCGCGTTCGACACCATCTTCGCGGAGGGGCAGCGGCGATACGTCGAGTCGCTGTCCGCGTACGCGCGCCAGTTCCTCGGGCAGATGGACAAGCCCGACGTCGACTTCATCGAGGGCCTGTCGCCCGCGGTGTCGATCGACCAGAAGTCGACCAACCGCAACCCGCGGTCGACGGTCGGCACCATCACCGAGGTGTACGACTACCTGCGTCTGCTGTTCGCGCGCGCGGGCACGCAGTACTGCCCCGAGTGCGGCGAGCGCGTGACCGCGCAGACGCCGCAGCAGATCGTCGACCGGCTGCTCGAGCTGCCCGAGGGCACGCGGTACCAGGTGCTCGCGCCGGTCGTCCGCGGTCGCAAGGGCGAGTACGCCGACCTCTTCAAGGAGCTCCAGGGCAAGGGCTTCTCGCGGGCCCGCGTCGACGGCGAGGTCGTCCAGCTCACGGAGCCGCCGACGCTCGAGAAGAAGCTCAAGCACGACATCGAGGTCGTCGTCGACCGCCTGGTGTCGCGCGAGGGAGTCCAGCGCCGCCTCACGGACTCGGTGGAGACCGCGCTCGGTCTGGCCGGCGGTCTGCTCGTCGTCGAACTTGTGGACGCCGACGCGGACGACCCGCACCGCGAGCGTCGCTTCTCCGAGAACCGCGCGTGCCCCAACGACCACGTGCTCGCGCTCGACGAGATCGAGCCGCGCACCTTCTCGTTCAACGCGCCGTACGGCGCGTGCCCCGAGTGCACCGGCATCGGGTCCCGGCTCGAGGTCGACCCCGACCTCATCGTCCCGGACGAGGACCTCTCGCTCGACGAGGGTGCCGTCGCGCCGTGGGCGCAGATCTCGAGCGAGTACTTCGCGCGGGTGCTCGGTGCGCTCGCCCAGGACATGGGCTTCTCGACGAGCGTCCCGTGGCGCGCGCTGCCGAAGCGTGCGAAGGACGCGGTGCTGTACGGCCAGAACCACGAGGTGAAGGTCCGCTACAAGAACCGCTGGGGTCGCGAGCGGTCGTACTCCACCGGGTTCGAGGGTGTCGTGACGTTCCTCGAGCGCCGCCACTCCGAGACGGAGTCGGACTGGAGCAAGGAGAAGTACGAGGCCTTCATGCGCGAGGTCCCGTGCCCGGTCTGCAAGGGCGCGCGCCTCAAGCCCGAGGTGCTCGCGGTCCGCGTCGGTGGCAAGTCCATCGCCGACGTCTGCACGCTCCCGATCCGGGAGGCGCGGACGTTCCTCGACGGGCTCGAGCTCGGCGAGCGGGAGCGGGCGATCGCCGCGCAGGTCCTCAAGGAGATCCAGGCGCGCCTCGGCTTCCTGCTCGACGTCGGCCTCGACTACCTCTCGCTCACGCGGCCGGCGGCGACGCTGTCCGGCGGCGAGGCCCAGCGCATCCGGCTCGCGACCCAGATCGGGTCGGGCCTCGTGGGCGTCCTGTACGTCCTCGACGAGCCGAGCATCGGGCTCCACCAGCGCGACAACCGCCGGCTCATCGACACGCTCACGCGCCTGCGCGACCTGGGCAACACGCTCATCGTCGTCGAGCACGACGAGGACACGATCCGCACCGCCGACTGGATCGTCGACATCGGCCCGGGCGCCGGTGAGCACGGCGGCCGCGTCGTGCACTCCGGCGACTTCACCGGCCTGCTCAAGGCCAAGGAGTCGGTCACCGGCGCGTACCTGTCGGGCCGCCGGTCGATCCCGATGCCCGTCGAGCGTCGCAAGGTCGACCGGGAACGGCAGCTCACCGTCGTCGGCGCGCGCGAGCACAACCTGCAGGGCATCGACGTGTCGTTCCCGCTGGGCACCCTGACCGCCGTCACCGGCGTCTCGGGCTCGGGCAAGTCGACGCTGGTCAACTCGATCCTCTACACGGTCCTCGCCAACGAGCTCAACGGCGCCCGGCAGGTCGCCGGACGGCACAAGCGCGTCACCGGGCTCGAGCACCTCGACAAGGTCGTGCACGTCGACCAGGGCCCGATCGGCCGGACCCCGCGGTCGAACCCCGCGACGTACACCGGTGTCTGGGACCACGTCCGCCGGCTGTTCGCCGAGACGACCGAGGCCAAGGTCCGCGGCTACACGCCCGGCCGGTTCTCGTTCAACGTCAAGGGCGGCCGCTGCGAGGCGTGCTCCGGCGACGGCACGCTCAAGATCGAGATGAACTTCCTCCCGGACGTCTACGTCCCGTGCGAGGTGTGCCACGGCGCGCGCTACAACCGCGAGACGCTCGAGGTGCACTTCAAGGGCAAGACGGTCGCCGACGTGCTCGCGATGCCGATCGAGGAGGCCGCCGAGTTCTTCGCCGCCGTCCCGGCGATCTCCCGCCACCTGCGGACGCTCGTCGACGTGGGTCTCGGCTACGTGCGGCTCGGGCAGCCCGCGCCCACGCTGTCCGGTGGCGAGGCGCAGCGCGTCAAGCTCGCCGCCGAGCTCCAGCGGCGGTCGACCGGCCGGACGATCTACGTGCTCGACGAGCCGACCACGGGTCTGCACTTCGAGGACATCCGCAAGCTGCTCGGCGTGCTGCAGTCGCTCGTCGACAAGGGCAACAGCGTCATCGTGATCGAGCACAACCTCGACGTCATCAAGAACGCCGACTGGATCGTCGACATGGGCCCGGAGGGTGGCAGCGGTGGCGGCACGGTCGTCGCCGAGGGCACGCCGGAGCACGTCGCGGGCGTCGCGGCGAGCCACACGGGCCGGTTCTTGGCCGAGGTGCTCGAGGCCGAGGTCGACCAGGAGCGCGAGCGCGCGACCGCGTGACGCACCGTCGTCGTCGCACGACCGCAGCGCGGCGCGAGGCGTCCGTCGGCGCGGTCGGTGTGCGCGTCAGGTCCCTGGTGCGGAGGCGGGGGCGGGAGCGTCGGTCGGCGCTGCGGCCGTCCGGGCAGGTGCGAACCGGACGGTCGTCGGCTCGTGGCGGACCGGGAAGTTGACCGAGCGGGCGATGAAGCAGTGCTCGTGCGTCGCGTGGTGGAGTCGTCCGAGCACCTCGTCGGTGACGGGCGAACCGTCGGGGAGGTGGCGTCCGTGCGCGACGGTCACGCGCGGTCGCAGCACGACCTCGGTGAACTGGCCGTGGCCGGCGGCCTCGACCCGCATGGTGCCGACCGCCTCGTCGCGGTACGCGACCACGACGACGCCCTCGACGGCCGCGAGGTGCAGGAACCACAGCATGTGGCACTGCGCGATCGACGCGACGAACAGCTCCTCGGGCGAGTAGCGGCCCGGGTCGCCGCGGAACGCCGGGTCGGACGACCCCGGGAGCGGCGGCTTGGAGCCGATCTGCACGTCGTGGTCCCGGGAGTAGGACGTGTAGCTCGCGGTGCCGCGCGTGCCGGCGCCGGTCCAGGTCACGTCGATCGCGTACGTGTGCAGGGGGCCCATCCGGTCACCGTAGCCGTACGCACGGCGACGCGCCCCGACGCCGACGGACGGACGGTCGGGTGGCCGGCACCGGTCCGGCACGGAGCCTCACGGCGACGGTGCGGGCTGCGCGGACGGTGCGGGCTGCGCGTGCTGTGCGGGCTGCGCGGACGGTGCGGGCTGCGCGTGCTGTGCGGGCTGCGCGGACGGTGCGG
>NZ_JAHKSJ010000031.1:0-61929 GCF_019024305.1 Cellulomonas algicola
ACGGTGCGGGCTGCGCGTGCTGTGCGGGCTGCGCGGACGGTGCGGGCTGCGCGTGCTGTGCGGGCTGCGCGGACGGTGCGGGCTGCGCGTGCTGTGCGGGCTGCGCGGACGGTGCGGACGGTGCGGACGGTGCGGGCTGCGCGTGCTGTGCGGACGGTGCGGACGGTGCTGACGGTGTGCCGGTCGGTGCGGGCCGGTCGCGCTCGGGGCCGTGACCCGCGGCGAGCAGCGACCGTCGCAGCAGCTCGAGCGACGGCGGCAGGTCGAGCGGCGGGACGGTTCCGGGCGGCGTGTGCTCGGGGAGCAGCGAGTGCGGGACGCGCTCGGGGTGCGCGGCGAGGTGCCGGCGCAGTGCGCGCACGCCGCGGGCGTACGCGCGCTCGATCCCGCGGGTCCGCAGCGGCAGGCCGGGCGGCCGCGCGGTGCCGTCGGCGTCGCGCAGGCCGTGCGCGGACACCCACAGGGCCTGCACGGCTCCGCCGTCGAGCGACGCGACGAGCTCGTCCCGGACGCCGAGCCAGGTGCGGAGGGCGGTCGTCGCGGCGGGCGAGAGCTCGAGCGCCCGGCCGTCGCTCGGGGCGCGCAGCGTGCGGGTCTCGAGCGTGAGGTCCCGCACGTCCATCGCGGCCAGGGCCGTGGGGCCGACGGGGTCGGCGGCCATGACGGCGAGCATCGCCAGGAGGCGGGCGCGAGTCGCCGTGGGCCGCGGTCGGTGGCCCTCGAAGGCGCGCAGGAGGTCCTCGACAGGCCGGCGCTCGATGACCGTGCGGAGCTGCGGGGTTCCGTGGGTGTGGTCGGGCGGGGGCAGGCCGACGTCGGCGGCGAGGGCCCGCAGCGCGGCGACGCGGGCACGAGCCGCGGCGGGAGACCGCCCCGCGGTGGGCCGCTCGGGGTCGGTGAGCCCGCCGTCCGCCGCCCACGGCAGGTACCAGCCGAGGAACGCGGGGGACAGCAGATCCGCGACGTCGACGCGTCGCTCGGCGGCATCGAGGGTGTCGGGCGCGGTGGCCGCGACGTCGTGGGGGAGGGGGGAGGGGCCGTGCACGCCGGCCAGAGCGGCGGCGGTGAGCGCGTGCCGGAGCGCCCAGCGGCGCTGGCGGTGGAGAGATCGCGACGCCCCGGCGTCCACGAGCCGTTCGAGGTGCCGGTCGACGGCGTCGGTCGCACGCATGAGTGATGATAACAGGCCATCGCGACGCAGCGCGGCCCCCACCCCCGCAGGGGAACCTCGCAATCGCGGTCCCACCCTCGGCGTCGTGGAGCCCTGACACACGGCTCCAGCAGGGCGGCGAGCGAGGGTGTCGGAACGAGCGCCTAGGCTCGACGGCATGGCCGATCCCGCCACGTACCGCCCCGCGCCGGGGGAGCTGCCGGACTCCCCGGGCGTCTACCGCTTCCGCGACGAGCACGGTCGCGTCATCTACGTCGGCAAGGCCAAGAGCCTGCGTTCCCGCCTGTCGAGCTACTTCCAGGACGTGCACAACCTGCACCCGCGGACGCAGCAGATGGTCACCACCGCGTCGTCCGTCGAGTGGACCGTCGTGCCGACCGAGGTCGCGGCGCTCGCGCTCGAGTACACGTGGATCAAGGAGTTCGACCCGCGGTTCAACGTGAAGTACCGGGACGACAAGTCGTACCCGTACCTCGCGGTCACCATGGCGGACCAGTTCCCGCGGGTGCAGGTCATGCGCGGCGCCAAGCGCAAGGGCACGCGTTACTTCGGCCCGTACGCGCACGCGTGGGCGATCCGGGAGACGGTCGACCTCTTGCTGCGCGTCTTCCCGGTGCGCACGTGCTCGGCGGGCGTCTTCAAGCGCGCCGCCCAGCAGGGACGGCCGTGCCTGCTGGGCTACATCGACAAGTGCTCCGCACCCTGCGTGGGGCGCATCTCGCCCGACGACCACCACGCGCTCGCGCAGGACTTCTGCGACTTCATGGCGGGGGACACCGCGAAGTTCACCAAGCGGCTGACGGCCCGCATGAAGGAGGCCGCCGCGGAGCTCGACTACGAGCAGGCGGCGCGGCTCCGCGACGACATCGCGACGCTGGAGAAGGCGACCGAGCGCAACGCCGTCGTCCTCAAGGACGGCACCGACGCGGACATCTTCGCCCTGGCCGGCGACGAGCTCGAGGCCGCCGTCCAGGTGTTCCACGTCCGCGACGGGCGCATCCGCGGCCAGCGCGGCTGGGTGGTCGAGAAGGTCGAGGACGTCACCGACGCCGAGCTCGTGGAGCACCTGCTGCAGCAGGTGTACGGCACCGAGGAGGACACGGGCACGGCCTCGGTGCCGCGCGAGGTCCTGGTCCCGGTGCTGCCGCCCGACGTCGAGCAGGTGCAGGACTGGCTGTCCGGCATGCGCGGGTCCCGCGTGCAGGTCCGCATCCCGCAGCGGGGAGACAAGCGCGAGCTCGCGGCCACCGTGCTGCGGAACGCCGAGCACGCGCTGGTGCTGCACCGGACGCGCCGGGCGGGCGACCTCACGACGCGCAGCCAGGCGCTGCGCGAGATCCAGGAGGCCCTCGACCTGGCGTCGGCGCCACTGCGGATCGAGTGCTTCGACGTGTCGCACAACCAGGGCACGTTCCAGTCCGCGTCGATGGTCGTGTTCGAGGACGGGCTCGCGCGCAAGAGCGAGTACCGCCTGTTCAACCTCCGCGGTCCGGACGGTGACGGCGCGCGCGACGACACGGCCGCGATGCACGAGGTCATCACGCGCCGGTTCCGCCGCTACCTCGCGGAGCGCTCCAACGCGGGCGACGTCGAGCTGGGGCTGGGGGAGGACGACGACGAGCCGCGTCGCTCGGGGCCGGTCGACGAGACGACGGGCCGCCCGCAGCGGTTCGCCTACCCGCCCAACCTGATCGTCGTCGACGGCGGACAGCCGCAGGTCGCCGCCGCCGCTGCCGCGATGGCCGAGCTCGGCATCGACGACGTCGCGCTCTGCGGCCTCGCGAAGCGCCTCGAGGAGGTGTGGCTGCCCGGCGAGGACTACCCCGTGATCCTCCAGCGGTCCTCGGAGGGCCTGTACCTGCTCCAGCGGCTCCGTGACGAGGCGCACCGGTTCGCGATCACCGCGCACCGCCGTCGTCGCTCCAAGGGCATGACGGTCTCCGTCCTCGACGACGTGCCCGGGCTCGGCCCCGCGCGACGGGCGGCGCTGCTGCGCCACTTCGGCAGTGTCAAGCGCCTGCGGGCGGCGTCGGTCGAGGAGATCGCGACCGTCCAGGGCATGGGCGAGCGGACCGCGGCGGCGGTCGTGGCGGCCCTGGCGGGCGACGCCGCGCAGACGGGAGCGCAGGGCGGGACCGTCGTCGTCCCAGCCGCCCCGAGCCCCGCGGACGACGCGTCGACGGTCGACGCGTCGGCCGACGCGAGCCCCGCGTCGGCCGAGGAGGCGTCCGGGTTTGGCATGCTGAGGTCATGACCGACGAGCCGTCGCCGATCACCGTCCCTGCCGGCATCCCGGCGCTCGAGGCAGCGGCGGAGGGGCCGCGCCTCGAGGCACCGCAGCTCCTCATCATCACGGGCATGTCCGGCGCCGGCCGGACACGTGCCGCCGCCGTCCTCGAGGACCTCGACTGGTACGTCGTCGACAACCTCCCGGCGCAGATGCTCACGCACCTCGTCGGCATGCTGACGAGCGGCCCGACGGGCCAGCGCGCCCAGCGGCTCGCGGCGGTGGTCGACGTGCGCGGGCGCGAGTTCTTCGCCGACGTCCGCGAGGTCCTCGACGGCCTGCGGGCCGCCGGTGTCGACCACCGGATCCTGTTCCTCGACGCGTCCGACGAGGTGCTCGTCCGCCGGTACGAGCAGGTCCGGCGCCCGCACCCGCTCCAGGGCGAGGGGCGCATCCTCGACGGCATCGCCGCGGAGCGCGCGGTCCTGGGCGACCTGCGTGAGCGCGCGGACACCGTGATCGACACCTCCGAGCTCAACGTGCACGACCTCGCACGCGAGGTCCGCTCGGTCGTCGTCGGCTCGACGGCGGACGTCCTGCGCGTCTCGGTGCTGTCGTTCGGGTTCAAGTACGGGATCCCGCTCGACGCGGACCACGTGGTCGACGTGCGGTTCCTCGCCAACCCGTACTGGGTCACGGAGCTGCGCCACCTGACCGGCCGGGACGCACCCGTACGTGACTACGTCCTCGGGCTCCCCGGTGCCGTGCAGTTCGTCGACCGGTACGTCGACGCGCTCGAGCCGGTGCTCGCGGGGTACCTCAACGAGGAGAAGCGCTACGTGACGATCGCGGTGGGCTGCACGGGCGGCAAGCATCGCTCGGTGGCGATCAGCGAGGCGGTCGCGGCACGCCTGCGCGAGCGGGGTCACCAGGTCGCGGTGTCGGCGCGGGACCTCGGCAAGGAATGAGCGTCCCGCCGTCCCAGCGTGCCGCCCGCGGGTCCGGTCCGGCCGTCGTCGCGCTCGGCGGCGGGCACGGGCTCTCCGCGACGCTGTCGGCGCTGCGGCTCATGACCGACCGCATCACCGCGGTCGTGACCGTCGCGGACGACGGGGGCTCGTCGGGGCGCCTGCGCGACGAGCTCGGCGTCCTGCCGCCGGGCGACCTGCGGATGGCGCTGGCCGCCCTGTGCGACGACTCCGAGTGGGGCCGGACGTGGCGCGACGTGCTCCAGCACCGGTTCGCGTCGCAGGGCCCGCTCGACCGGCACGCGGTCGGGAACCTGCTGATCGTCGCGCTGTGGGAGCTGCTCGACGACACCGTCGAGGGGCTCGACTGGGTCGGACGGCTGCTCGGGGCGCGCGGCCGGGTGCTGCCCATGGCGGCGGTCCCGCTGCAGATCGAGGCCGATGTGGTCCACGCCGACGGGACGGCGGACCGTGTGCGCGGCCAGGTGTCCGTCGCGACGACGGGCGGCCGCATCGAGCACCTGCGGCTCGAGCCGACCGACCCGCCCGCCTGCCCGGAGGCGGTCGCGGCGATCGAGGAGGCCGACTGGGTCGTCCTCGGCCCGGGCTCCTGGTACACGTCCGTGATGCCGCACCTCCTCGTCCCCGGGCTGCGGGACGCCCTGCAGCGGACCCAGGCGCGCACCATCGTCACGCTCAACCTGTCGCCCGAATCGGGGGAGACGGAGGGCATGCGCGCCGAGGAGCACCTCGAGGCGC
Source organism: Cellulomonas algicola (assembly GCF_019024305.1). Taxonomy (NCBI): domain Bacteria; kingdom Bacillati; phylum Actinomycetota; class Actinomycetes; order Micrococcales; family Cellulomonadaceae; genus Cellulomonas; species Cellulomonas algicola. The sequence continues at coordinate 5,126 of NZ_JAHKSJ010000031.1, forward strand.
TGCACGCGCACGCGCCCGGGCTCCGGGTGGACGCCGTGGTCGCGGACCCCGGGGCGGTCGACGACGTCGACGTGCTCAGCGACACGACCGAACGGCTCGGTGCGCAGCTGCTGCTGCGTCAGGTGGGACGCGGCGACGGCACGCCCATGCACGACCCCCTGCGCCTCGCGGCGGCCTTCCGGGACGTCGTCGAGGGCTTCCTCGGGGACGTCGGCACACGTGCGGGCGGCGCGGGCTGACCTCCCGGACCGGACCCGGACGCTCGTCCCAGATGGCAGGATGACGCCATGGCGTTGACGGCACAGGTCAAGGACGAGCTCGCGCGTCTGAAGGTGGACCGCACGTCCGTCCGCAAGGCCGAGGTCTCGGCGACGCTGCGGTTCGCGGGCGGGCTGCACATCATCTCGGGGCGGATCGTGATCGAGGCGGAGCTCGACACGGGCATCGCCGCACGGCGGCTGCGGCAGGCGATCTCCGAGGTCTACGGGCACGAGAGCGACATCATCGTCGTCTCGGGGGGCGGTCTCCGCCGGGGGAGCCGGTACGTGGTGCGCGTCGTCAAGGACGGCGAGTCGCTGGCCCGGCAGACGGGTCTGCTCGACAACCGCGGCCGCCCCGTGCGGGGTCTGCCGCCGCAGGTCGTGTCGGCGGGCGTCGCGGAGGCGGAGGCCGCGTGGCGCGGTGCGTTCCTCGCGCACGGCTCGCTCACGGAGCCCGGCCGGTCGTCGGCCCTCGAGGTGACGTGCCCCGGCCCGGAGGCCGCGCTCGCGCTCGTCGGTGCGGCACGTCGGCTCAGCGTCGCGGCGAAGGCGCGTGAGGTCCGCGGCGTCGACCGCGTGGTGATCCGCGACGGCGACGCGATCTCGGCGATGCTCGCCCGCCTGGGCGCGCACGAGACGATGCTGGTGTGGGAGGAGCGGCGCGTGCGCCGCGAGGTGCGCGGCACCGCCAACCGGCTCGCGAACTTCGACGACGCGAACCTGCGTCGCTCCGCGCGTGCCGCGGTCGCCGCCGGCGCCCGCGTCGAGCGCGCGTTCGAGATCCTCGGCGACGACCTGCCCGAGCACCTGCGCGAGGCCGGGGAGCTGCGCCTCGCGCACAAGGAGGCGTCGCTCGAGGAGCTCGGCAAGCTCGCCGAGCCGGCGCTCACCAAGGACGCCGTCGCGGGCCGGATCCGACGTCTGCTCGCGACGGCCGACAAGCGCGCCCAGGAGCTCGGGATCCCGGACACCGAGGCGGGGCTGAGCCCCGACCTGCTCGACCTCTGACGCGGTCCGTGGGCTGACCTGCGCGGACCCGCGCGCAGGCACCCGGACGGGTGTCCACCCTGGGACCTCCGACCCCCGTGGCCTCCGTCACGGGTATAGGGTTGCGTCATCCGATCGTCACACGACCGTCACGTGCTGCGCATGAGTCGGTCGAGGGCGAGCGGAACGCACATCGGCGTGCGTTGACCCCAACACCCATTGTGTGCGCCGACCTCGTCGGCGCTGCCGAGGAGGGCAAGTGACCATCAAGGTCGGCATCAACGGCTTCGGTCGTATCGGTCGCAACTTCTACCGGGCCATCGTCGCGTCGGGCGCGGACATCGAGATCGTCGGTGTCAACGACCTGACGGACAACAAGACGCTCGCCCACCTGCTCAAGTACGACACGGTCCTCGGCCGCTTCCCGCTGAGCGTGGAGTTCGACGACGAGAACATCATCGTCGACGGCAAGAAGATCCGCGCCCTCGAGGAGCGCGACCCGGCGAACCTCCCCTGGGCGGAGCTCGGCGCGGACATCGTCATCGAGTCGACCGGCTTCTTCACGGACGCCACCAAGGCGAAGGCGCACATCGACGCCGGTGCCAAGAAGGTCATCATCTCCGCCCCGGCGAAGAACGAGGACGGCACCTTCGTCGTCGGCGTGAACCACGAGCAGTACGACGCCGCGACGCAGCACATCATCTCGAACGCGTCGTGCACCACGAACTGCCTCGCCCCCGTCGCGAAGGCCCTCAACGACGCCATCGGCATCGAGCGCGGCCTCATGACGACGATCCACGCCTATACGGGTGACCAGAACCTGCAGGACGGCCCCCACCGCGACCTCCGTCGCGCCCGCGCCGCCGCGCAGAACATCGTCCCCACCTCGACCGGTGCGGCCAAGGCCGTCGCCCTCGTGCTCCCCGAGCTCAAGGGCAAGCTCGACGGCTTCGCGCTCCGCGTGCCGACGATCACCGGCTCGGCCACGGACCTGACCTTCACCGCCTCGCGCGAGGTCACGGTCGACGAGGTCAACGCCGCCGTCAAGGCTGCCGCCGAGGGCCCGCTCAAGGGTGTCCTGGAGTACGTCGAGGACGAGATCGTCTCGAGCGACATCGTCACGAACCCGCACCAGAGCATCTTCGACTCGAAGCTCACGAAGGTGATCGGCGACCAGGTCAAGATCATCGCCTGGTACGACAACGAGTGGGGCTACTCCAACTCGCTCGTCACCCTCACGCAGTACGTGGGCGACCGTCTCTGACGAACCCCGCTCAGCACACGTCATGCGTCCGCGTGCGCCCCGGCCACGGCCTCGGCGCACGCGGACGCTGTCGTGTGAGCACCCCTCGGACCCCCGACCGACGTGAGCCGGCCGGTTCTGCAAGGTAGGAGACCATGAAGACCATCGAGGACCTCGGCGACCTGCGCGGCAAGCGCGTGCTCGTCCGCTCCGACTTCAACGTGCCGCTCGACGGCACGACGATCACCGACGACGGCCGCGTCCGCGCGGCCCTCCCGACGCTGCAGGCGCTGCTCGGCGCCGGCGCGCGCGTGATCGTGACCGCGCACCTCGGCCGCCCGAAGGGCGCCCCGGAGGACAAGTACTCGCTCGCGCCCGTCGCCGCGCGCCTCGGCGAGCTGCTCGGCCAGCCCGTCGCGCTCGCGAAGGACACGGTCGGCGAGTCCGCGAAGGAGACCGTCGCCGCGCTCGAGGACGGCCAGATCGCGCTGCTCGAGAACATCCGCTTCGACGCGCGCGAGACGTCCAAGGTCGAGGAGGAGCGCGCGTCGCTCGCCGACGACCTGGCTGCCCTCGCCGACGTGTACGTCTCCGACGGCTTCGGCGTCGTGCACCGCAAGCAGGCGTCGGTCTACGACGTCGCGCTCAAGCTCCCGCACGCCGTCGGCAAGCTCGTGCTCAACGAGGTCGAGTCGCTCAAGAAGGCGACCGAGAACCCCGAGCGCCCCTACGTCGTCGTGCTCGGCGGCTCCAAGGTCTCCGACAAGCTCGGCGTCATCTCGAACCTGCTGACGAAGGCGGACCGCCTCGTCATCGGCGGCGGCATGCTGTTCACGTTCCTCGCCGCCAAGGGCTACTCGGTCGGCAACTCGCTGCTCGAGGCCGACCAGATCGACACCGTCAAGGGCTACCTCGCGCAGGCCGAGGACGCCGGTGTCGAGATCGTGCTCCCGGTCGACATCCGTGTCGCCGACGAGTTCAAGGCCGACTCCCCGTCGTCCGTCGTCGCGGCCGACGCCATCCCGGACGGCAAGATCGGCCTCGACATCGGCCCCGAGTCGGAGCAGCTGTTCGCGTCGAAGATCGTCGACGCCAAGACGGTCGTCTGGAACGGCCCGGCCGGCGTGTTCGAGTTCGAGGCGTTCGCGGGCGGCACGCGCGCCGTCGCGCAGGCGCTCGTCGACGCGGGCGCGAACGGTGCCTTCACGATCGTCGGCGGAGGCGACTCCGCCGCGGCCGTGCGCACGCTCGGCTTCGACGAGGCGGGCTTCGGCCACATCTCGACGGGCGGCGGCGCCAGCCTGGAGTTCCTCGAGGGCAAGACCCTCCCCGGTATCGCTGTCCTGGAGGACTGAGCATGACGCAGCGCACCCCGCTCATGGCGGGCAACTGGAAGATGAACCTGGACCACCACCAGGCGACGCACACGCTGCAGAAGCTCGCGTGGACGCTCAAGGACGCCAAGCACGACTACGCCACGGTCGAGGTCGCGGTCGTCCCGCCGTTCACGGACCTGCGCAGCGTGCAGACGCTCGTCGACGCCGACAAGCTGCAGATCGCCTACGGCGCGCAGGACCTGTCGGCGCACGAGTCCGGTGCGTACACCGGCGAGATCTCGCCGCTGTTCCTCACCAAGCTCGGCGTGACCTACGCGCTCGTCGGCCACTCGGAGCGGCGCGAGTACCACGCCGAGTCGGACCAGCTGATCAACGCGAAGGTCAAGTCCGCGCTCAAGGCCGGCCTCGTGCCGATCCTCTGCGTCGGCGAGGACCTCGAGACGCGTCGTGCCGCCGCGCACGTGCAGCACACGCTGCTGCAGCTCGAGGCCGCGCTGGCCGACGTCACGGCCGAGCAGGTCCGCACGCTCGTCATCGCGTACGAGCCCGTCTGGGCCATCGGCACGGGGGAGACGGCGACCCCCGAGGACGCCCAGGAGATGTCCGAGGCGATCCGCGGCCGGGTCGCGGAGCTGTACGACGCCGAGACGGCCCAGGCCGTGCGCGTCCTCTACGGGGGCTCCGTGAAGTCGTCCAACGTCGCGTCGATCATGGCGAAGCCCGACGTCGACGGCGCCCTCGTGGGCGGCGCGAGCCTCGACCCCGAGGAGTTCGCCAAGATCGTGCGCTTTCAGTCGCACGAGGTCGGGCTCTGACCTGACAGGCACCGGGGCCCCGTGCACGCGCTCGACGCGGCACGGGGCCCCACGTCTGTGGGCGGTGGTGGCTTTTCCCGCCACGAGTCGCCTACCCTGTACCGCGGTCCACCGCAGCGTCGCCGCCATCCGGCCGGTCGACGCGCCCGTCCAGTGAGGAACCGACTCCGCCGTGAACGCCCTGCGCATCACCCTCCAGGTGCTGCTGGTCCTGTCCAGCATCCTGCTCATCCCGCTGGTGCTCCTGCACAAGGGCAAGGGCGGCGGCCTGTCCGACATGTTCGGCGGCGGCATCTCGAGCAGCGCCGGCAGCTCGGGCGTCGCGGAGCGCAACCTCAACCGGATCACCATCGGTGTGGCCCTGTTCTGGACCGTCGTGATCGTGCTGCTCGGCCTCATCGAGCGCACGGCGAGCTGAGAGGGGCTGGCGATGGCGAGCGGGAGCGCGATCAGGGGGTCGCGAGTCGGAGCCGGCCCGATGGGCGAGGCCGAGCGGGGCGACGCCGCACCGCGGATCTGGATCTCCTACTGGTGCGCGAACGGCCACGAGACGCGGCCGAGCTTCGCGGAGGAGGCCGCCGAGGAGGCGCCCGCCACGTGGGACTGCCCGCGCTGCGGGTTCCCGGCCGGCCAGGACCAGGAGAACCCTCCGTCCCCCAGCAAGAACGAGCCGTACAAGACGCACCTCGCGTACGTGAAGGAGCGGCGGTCCGACGAGGACGGCGCCGCGATCCTCGACGAGGCGCTCGCCGCGCTCCGCGCCCGTCGCGGCGGCCGGATGACCGGCGCCTGACCGGACCGTTCCGCGCACGACGAAAGGGCCCTGCCGCTGAGCGGCGGGGCCCTTCGTCGTTCCCAGGATGCGGGTGGACGGACGTCGCGCTCGTGAGGTGCTAACGCTCCGTGCGGCGCAGGAGGGCGAAGCCGTCGTACCCCTTGGAGCCGACCGTCTGGAGCACCGTGGCCTCCCAGCGGGCGTCCTGCGCGACGCTCGCGACGAACCGCTGCACGCCCTGCACGCGCTCGTCGGGGTGGTGCGGGTCGACGACCGCGCCGCCGCGCACGACGTTGTCCACGACGACGAGCGCACCCGGCCGGACCAGGCCGGCGACGCCGTCGACGTACGCGGCGAGCGCCTGCTTGTCCGCGTCGACGAACACCAGGTCGAACGGCTCCACGCCGTCCGCCGCGAGCCGCTCGAGCGTCTCCGTCGCCGGCCCGACGAGCACGTCGATCCGCTCGTCGAGGCCCGCGCGCGCGAACGTCTCCGACGCCACACGGGCGTGCTCGGGCGAGATCTCCAGCGTGACGACCCGGCCGCCCTCGGGGAGGGCCCGTGCGAGCCAGAGCGTGCTGTAGCCGCCGAGCGTGCCCAGCTCGAGGACACGCCGCGCACCGATGCCCTGGGCGAGCAGGTGCAGGAGCTTGCCCTGCAGCGCCGACACCGCGATGTCGGGCAGGCCGGCCTCACGCGCGCTGCGCCCCGCGTCGACCAGCGCGACGTCCTGCGGCGCGAGCTGCTCGAACCAGGTGTCGACGGCCGTCCACCGGGCCACGGGGTCGACGCCCTCGTCGCTTGCCGCGGCCGCCGCGGGGGCTCCGGGGGCCGCGTCCTGCGTCGCCGCGGTGTCCACGAGCCACAGCGTGCGCTCCGTGCCGAGCGCGCCCGACGCGGGCGTCTCGCGCACTGGCGCACCTGCGAGGGCGGAGGCGACCGCGGGCGCCTTCTCGGCACCCGCGGCGACGACCCAGACCTCGCGCGACGCGCGGATCGCGTCGAACGTGAGCGACACGCGCAGGGGCGGCGGCTTGGGGGAGTCGTGCACCGCGACCGTCGCGACCCCGGTCACGGACACGGTGTCGTGCCCGGGGAACAACGACGCGACGTGGCCGTCCGGCCCCATCCCGAACAGCGTGACGTCGAACCGCGGCGCGACCAGCCCGGGCGGCGCGTGCTCGGCGAGCGTGCGCGCGTAGGCCGCGGCGGACGCCTCGGGCGTCGGCACGTCGTCGGACAGCGCCGGCATGGGATGGACGTTCTCCGCCGGCAGGGCGTCGAGACCGTCGAGCAGCGCCTCGCGTGCCTGCGTCTCGTTGCGGTCGGCGTCCCCGTCGGGCAGGAACCGCTCGTCACCCCACCACAGGTGCACGCCCGACCAGTCGACCGCGTCGCGCAGCGGGCTGTGCGCGACCGCCGCGAGCGACCTGATCCCGACCGTGCCGCCCGTGAGGACGACGTGGACGGGGGAGCGGTGCGACTGCAGGTCGAGCAGCCGGGTGAGCAGCCGTGCGGCGACGGCCTCCGCGAGGACCGTGGCGTCCGGGTGGACGACGACGTCGCGGCGGCTCACGCGTCGATCCTCGCGAGGCCCTTCTGCAGGACGTCGCCGTAGACCTCGTCCGGGTCGAGCCTGCGCAGCTCCTCCGCGAGGCACTCGCGCAGCTGGCGGATCGGCAGCGCGATCCGGTGCTCCGGCTGCTCGGGCTGGCGCAGGGCCGCCGTCTTGCCATCGGGGCGGTCGAGGACGATGTCGCCCGACGCGCGCTCGAGGCGGACCTGCGTGATCGCGGGTGCGTCGGCGAGGCGCTCGACCTCGACCGGGCAGCGCAGCGACTCCGCGAGCCACGCGGCCATCAGGTCGACCGACGGGTGCGTGCTCTCGCCGGTGACGACGGCCTTGCGGACGGCCTCGAACGGCGGCTGGTCGAGCGTCGCGGCGATGAGCCCGCGCCACAGCGTCGCGCGCGTCCACGCGAGGTCGGTGTCGCCCTCGGCGTAGACCTGCGAGAGCTTGCGCAGCTCCTTGCCCGGTCGTGCGCACTGCGACGAGTCGGTGATGCGGCGCTGCGCCATGCGGCCGAGCGGGTGCTCGGAGGGCACGTCGGGGATCTCGTACGGCCACCACGTGACGATCGGCGCGTCGGGCAGGAGGAGCGGCATGACGAGCGTGTCGAGGTGCCGGTCGATGGCCCCGGACGGGCGCAGGACGATGACCTCGCTCGCCCCCGCGTCACCGCCGAGGCGGATCTGCGCGTCCAGGCTCGACGTGCGGTCGTGCGTGTCCTTGGCGAGCACGATGACACGGCACGGGTGCTCGCGGCTCGCGTCGTTGGCCGCGTCGATCGCGTCCTCGGGGTCGTGCGTGCCCGCGTCGATGAGGAGCGTGAGCACGCGGCCGAGCGCGACGGCGCCGCCCTCGTCGCGTTCCTTGAGCAGGCGCTTGTTGATGTCGCGCGTGGTGGTGTCCGGCAGGTTGATGATCACGGTCGCCTCCACGCGCGTCCGTCACGCGCCATCATCTCGTCGGCCGACGCCGGCCCCCACGTGCCCGCCCGGTACTCGTCGGGCTTCCCGCCCTTCGAGGCCCAGTGGTCGATGATCGGGTCGAGGATCTTCCAGGACAGCTCGACCTCCTGGTGCTGCGGGAACAGCGGCGGGTCGCCGAGCAGGACGTCGAGGATGAGCCGCTCGTACGCCTCGGGGGAGGACTCGGTGAAGGCGTGCCCGTAGCCGAAGTCCATCGTGACGTCGCGGACCTCCATCGCGGTGCCCGGCACCTTGGCGCCGAACCGCAGCGTGACGCCCTCGTCGGGCTGCACGCGGATGACGAGCGCGTTGTTGCCCAGCTCGGACGTCGCGGTCGACTCGAACGGCAGGTGCGGCGCGCGCTTGAACACGACCGCGATCTCCGTGACGCGGCGGCCCAGGCGCTTGCCGGTCCGCAGGTAGAACGGGACGCCCGCCCAGCGGCGCGTGTCGATGTCGACGCGGATCGCGGCGTACGTCTCCGTCGTGGAGTTCGGGTTGAAACCCTCCTCCTCGGCGTAGCCGACGACCTTCTCGCCGCCCTGGTAGCCCGCGGTGTACTGGCCGCGCGCCGTGTGCTTGCCGATGTCCCGCGGGTTGCGCACGGCCGAGAGCACCTTGATCTTCTCGTTGCGCAGTCCCTCGGCGTCGAACGACACGGGCTCCTCCATCGCGGTGAGCGCGAGGAGCTGCAGCAGGTGGTTCTGGATGACGTCGCGCGCGGCGCCGATGCCGTCGTAGTAGCCGGCGCGGCCGCCGATGCCGATGTCCTCGGCCATCGTGATCTGGACGTGGTCGACGTAGTTGGCGTTCCAGATGGGCTCGAACAGCTGGTTCGCGAACCGCAGCGCGAGCAGGTTCTGGACCGTCTCCTTGCCGAGGTAGTGGTCGATCCGGAAGATGTCGTCCGGCCGGAACACGCTCGAGACGATGTCCTGCAGCTCGCGCGCGCTCGCCAGGTCGTGGCCGAACGGCTTCTCGATGACGACGCGTCGCCACGTGCCGTCCTTGGGCTGCGAGAGGCCCGAGCGCGCGAGCTGCTTGCAGACGACCGGGAACGAGCTCGGCGGGATCGACAGGTAGAACGCGTGGTTGCCGCCCGTGCCGCGGGACACGTCGAGCTCCTCGACGGTGTCGCTCAGCCGGTCGAACGCGTCGTCGTCGTCGAACGTGCCCTGCACGAAGCGGATGCCCTCGGACAGCTGACGCCACGTCGCCTCACGGAACGGCGTGCGCGCGTGCTCCTTGACGGAGTCGTGCACGATCTCCGCGAAGTCCTGCGTCGCCCAGTCCCGCCGGGCGAACCCGGTGAGGGCGAAGCCCGGGGGCAGCAGCCCCCGGTTCGTCAGGTCGTACACGGCGGGCATGAGCTTCTTGCGGGCGAGGTCGCCCGTCACGCCGAAGATGACGAGACCGGACGGGCCGGCGATGCGGGGGAGCCGCCGGTCGCGTGGGTCGCGCAGCGGGTTGTGGCCTGCGGCGATCTTCGCGCTCACCGGGCCTCACCGGCCGCGACCTGCGCCTGCGCCTCGGACAGGCCGGTACGCACGGTCGACAGCAGCTGCTCCCAGCTCGCCTCGAACTTCGACACGCCCTCCTCCTCGAGCTGGACGGTCACCTCGTCGAGGTCGACGCCCAGCTCGGCGAGCCGGTCGATGACCTCGGCGGACGCCGCACCCGTGCCCGTGACGGTGTCGTGCGCGTCGCCGCCGTGGTCCGCGACCGCGCGCAGCGTGGCCTCGGGCATGGTGTTGACGACGCCTGCGACGACGAGCTCGTCGACGTACAGCGTGTCGGGGTACGCCGTGTCCTTGACCCCGGTCGACGCCCACAGCGGTCGCTGCGGGTGCGCGCCGGCGGCCGCGAGGGACTGCCAGCGCTCACCGCCGGCGACCTCCTCGTAGACGCCGTACGCGAGCCGCGCGTTGGCGAGGGCGGCCTTGCCGCGCAGCTCCGCCGCCTCGGGCGTGCCGAGCTCGTCCAGCGTCGGGTCGATCGCCGCGTCGACGCGCGACACGAAGAACGACGCGACCGAGGCGATCGGCGCGAGGTCGTGCCCGTTCTCGCGCGCCTGCTCGAGGCCCGCGAGGAACGCGTCGAGCACGGCGCGGTAGCGGTCGAGGGAGAAGATCAGCGTCACGTTGACGCTGATCCCCTCCGCGAGGACAGCCGTGATGGCCGGCAGCCCCTCGACCGTCGCGGGGATCTTGATGAACACGTTGGGCCGGTCCACGGTCGACCAGAGCGCCTTCGCGGACGCGATCGTGCCGTCGGTGTCCCGGGCGAGCCGCGGGTCCACCTCGATCGACACGCGACCGTCGACGCCCGCGGTCCGGTCGTAGACCGGGCGCAGGACGTCGGCGGCCGCGCGCACGTCGTCCGTCGTGATGCGGAAGACCGCCTCGTCGAGGTCGACGCCTTCGGCGGCGAGCTCACGGAGCTGCTCGTCGTAGGCGTCGCCCTTCGACAGGGCCGACGCGAAGATCGTCGGGTTGGTCGTCACGCCCACCACGCCGAGGTCCTCGACGAGGTCGGCGAGGTCTCCGGTGCGGAGGCGCTCACGGGACAGGTCGTCCAGCCAGATCGCCACCCCCGCCTCCGTGAGTCGTGCGACCGGGGTGCTGCTCGGTGCCATCGTGCTTCCCCTTCTTCCCACTGACGGCCCCGGGTGCACGGGACCGGTCGTCCGGTCGGACCCGCGTGCTCAGGCCGGGAGGTCGCCCGTCCCGCTCTGCGTCGGCGCCGCAGAGGCGGCGGACGGGGCCGCGTCCCCGCGGGCCGCGGCGAGCGACTCGTGGGCGGCCGCGACGACCGCGTCGGCGGTGATCCCGAACTCCTCGTAGAGCTTCTCGAAGGCCGCGGAGGCGCCGTAGTGCTCGAGCGACACCGACCGGCCGGCGTCGCCGACGATCTTGTGCCACGACAGGGCGATGCCGGCCTCGACCGAGACGCGGGCGCGCACGGCGGACGGCAGGACCGACTCGCGGTAGGCCTCGTCCTGCTCGGCGAACCACTCGAGCGACGGCGCCGAGACGACGCGCGTCGGGACGCCCGCGGCCTCGAGGGTCTCGCGGGCCGCGACGGCGAGCTGCACCTCGGAGCCGGTGCCGATGAGGATGACCTCGGGCGAGCCGTTGCTCGCGTCGACGAGCACGTAGGCGCCGCGCGCGACGCCCTCCGCGCCGGCGAACCCGTCCTCGCCGCGGGGGAACGTCGGGACGTTCTGGCGCGTGAGGATGAGACCGACGGGACCGTCGGTGTACTCGAGGATCGCCTTCCAGGCCTGCGCGGTCTCGTTCGCGTCGGCCGGGCGCAGGACCGTCAGGCCGGGGATCGCGCGCAGCGCGGTCAGGTGCTCGACGGGCTGGTGCGTCGGGCCGTCCTCGCCGAGGCCGATCGAGTCGTGCGTCCACACGTAGACCGACGGCACGCCCATGAGCGAGGCGAGACGGACGGAACCGCGCATGTAGTCGGCGAACTGCAGGAACGTGCCGCCGTAGGGCCGCGTGAGGCCGTGCAGCGTGATGCCCGACAGGATCGCGCCCATGCCGTGCTCACGGATGCCGAAGTGCAGCGTGCGGCCGAACTCGTCGCCGCCGAACTCGTGCGTCGAGCGCTTCGCGGGGATGAAGGACGTCGCGCCCTTCATGGTCGTGTTGTTCGAGCCCGCGAGGTCGGCCGAGCCGCCCCACAGCTCGGGGAGCTCGGGGCCGATCGCCGAGAGCACCTCGCCGGACGCGGCACGCGTCGCGACCGCCTTGCCCGCGGGGAACGTCGGCAGCGCCTGCTCCCAGCCCTCGGGCAGGCGGCGCTCGACGAGCCGGTCGAGCAGCGCGGCGTTCTCGGGGTTGGCCTCGCGCCACGCGTCGAACGACGTCTGCCACTCGGCGCGGGTCGCGGCGGCGCGGTCGGCGAGCGAGCGCGTGTGGGCGATGACCTCGGGCTCGACGGGGAAGTTCACGTCCGCGTCGAAGCCCAGCAGCTCCTTGAGGCCGCGGACGGACTCTGTGCCGAGCTTGGAGCCGTGCGACGAGTGGTCGTTCGTCTTGTTCGGCGTGGGCCACGCGATGAGCGTGCGGATGCCGATGAACGACGGCTTGTCGGTGACGGCCTTGGCGGCCTCGATCGCGGCGTGCAGCGCGTCGACGTCCTCGCGGTACTCGCCGCCGGCGGTCCAGTCGACGAACTGCACGTGCCAGCCGTACGCCTCGTAGCGCGCCAGGACGTCCTCGGTGAACGCGATCTCGGTGTCGCCCTCGATCGAGATGTGGTTGTCGTCCCACAGCACGACGAGGTTGCCGAGCTCCTGCGTGCCCGCGATGGACGAGGCCTCGCTCGTCACGCCCTCCTGCAGGTCGCCGTCGGACGCGATGACGTACGTGTAGTGGTCGAACGGGCTCGTGCCGGGCGCGGCGTCGGGGTCGAGCAGGTTGCGCTCGCGCCGCTGCGCCATCGCGAAGCCGACGGCCGAGGCGAGCCCCTGGCCGAGCGGGCCGGTCGTGATCTCGACGCCCGCGGTGTGCCGGTACTCGGGGTGACCCGGGGTCTTGGAGCCCCACGTGCGCAGCGCCTGGAGGTCCTCGATCTCGAGGCCGAACCCGCCGAGATAGAGCTGGATGTACTGCGTGAGGGCCGAGTGGCCCGCGGAGAGCACGAACCGGTCGCGACCCAGCCAGTGGGGGTCGGTCGGGTCGTGCCGGAGCACGTTCTGGTACAGCAGGTAGGCCGCGGGCGCGAGGCTGATCGCGGTCCCGGGGTGGCCGTTGCCGACCTTCTCGACGGCGTCCGCGGCCAGGACGCGCACCGTGTCCACGGCACGCAGGTCCAGGTCGGTCCAGCCGACAGTCTCCGCCAGGGGGGCCTTCGCGTTCACCGCACCTCATTCCCACCCGCACCGGCGGCCGGGTGTCGTCTCCGACGTACTGGTCGGGCACCCTCGACCGGGGTGCCGGCGGACCACGACACGACCCCGGGGGAGGCGGTCGTCGGTCCCTGCGCGTCGAGCCTATATCTCACCCGGCGTTCGGACGTCACCGTGCCCACGGCACGGGAAAGCGCCATCCCGGGTTGCCGCAGCGACCGATCTCACACCCCGACCCTGCCTGATCCAGCCGTCGCCGCCACCCGGGACGCACGACCAGGCCGTAGCATGGCAGCGCGACAAGCCCCCCGCCCGACCAGGAACGGAACCGCAGCGCGTGCGCCTCAGCAGTCCACTGTCAGTCGACGACGCCGGAGCGTCGGCCGCGGCGACCCCGCGCGCGCACCTGACGGCGGCGCCCGCACCGGCCGTGTCCACGACGCCCGCGACCCGCACCGCACGCGTCCGTCGTGTGCTCGGCGCGTACCTCGCGCTCACCAAGCCGCGCGTCATCGAGCTCCTGCTCGTCACCACGCTGCCGACCATGATCCTGGCGCAGGGCGGCTTCCCGAGCCTCGCCCTCGTGCTCGCCACGCTGGTGGGCGGCGCGGCCGCGGCCGGCTCGGCCAACGTCCTCAACTGCTACCTGGACCGCGACATCGACCAGGTGATGAACAGGACCAAGCGGCGTCCCACCGCGACGGGAGAGATCAGCCCGCGCGCCGCGCTGACGTTCGGTCTCGCGCTCGGCGTGGGGTCGCTCGCGTGGCTCTGGCTCGTCGTCAACCCCGCGTCCGCCTGGCTCACGGCCGGCGCGATCCTCATCTACGTGGTCGGCTACACGATGATCCTCAAGCGGCGCACGCCGCAGAACATCGTGTGGGGCGGCGCGGCCGGGTGCATGCCCGTGCTCATCGGCTGGTCCGCCGTCACCGGCGGGGTGTCGTGGACGCCGCTCGTGCTCTTCGGCGTCATCTTCTTCTGGACGCCGCCGCACTACTGGCCGCTGTCGATGAAGTTCCGGAACGACTACGCGGCCGCGGGCGTGCCGATGCTGCCCGTCGTCGCGAAGGACTCGAAGGTCGCGCGCGAGATGATCGCGTACACCCTCGCGATGATCGCGTGCACGCTGCTCCTCGTGCCCGTGGCCGGGATGACGTGGGTCTACGCGGTCGTCGCCACCGGGCTGGGCGCGTGGTTCCTGTGGTCGTGCATCACGCTGCTGCGCCGCGCGAACGACCCGGCCCGCGGCAAGCTGCGCGCGATGACCGTGTTCCACGGCTCCATCACCTACCTGACGCTGCTGTCCGTCGCGATCGCGGTGGACGTCTTCCTGCCGCTCTGAGCCCCCGGTGACGGACGACGCCCCGCCCGTACCGGCGAACGACCTGCGCACGTCGCTCGAGCGCTACCTGCGCCACCTGTCCGACCGCGGCCTGTCGGACAACACGCTCGAGGCCTACCGCCGCGACCTCGAGCGCTACGTGGGGTACCTCACGTCGGTCGGGCGGACCTCGCCGGCCGAGATCGTGGGCCCCGACGTCGAGGCGTTCGTCGACGCGGCGCGAGCCGGTGCCGACGGACGCCGGCCCCTGTCCGAGTCCTCGGCGGCCCGCCTGGTCGCCGCGGTCCGCGGCTGGCACCGGTTCCTCGCCCGCCACGGCGTGTCCGTCGACGACACGACGTGGTCGGTCCGCGCCCCCGCGCAGCCGCGGCGGCTGCCCAAGGCCATCTCGATCGAGGAGGTCGACCGACTCCTCGACGCCGCCGGACAGGGTGACGGGCCGCTGCCCGCGCGCGACCGCGCGCTGCTCGAGCTGCTGTACTCGACGGGTGCCCGCATCTCGGAGGTCGTCGGCCTCGACCTGCGCGACGTCGACCGCACCGAGCGGCGCGCCGCGGTGCGCCTCGCGGCCGGCAACGCCAAGCAGCGGGTCGCACCGCTGGGGCGCCGGGCCGTGCGCGCGCTCGACGACTACCTCACGGACTCCCGGCCGCTGCTGACCGCGGGTAGCCCGGGCACCGACCGCCTCGCGCTGTTCCTCAACACGCGCGGCGCGCGCCTCAGCCGGCAGAGCGCGTGGGCGGTGCTGCGCAGCGCGGCGCACCGCGCGGGCCTCATCGACGCCGACGGCATCTCTCCGCACACGTTGCGTCACTCGTTCGCCACGCACATGCTCGCCCGCGGGGCCGACGTACGGGTCGTCCAGGAGCTGCTCGGGCACGCCTCGATCACGACCACGCAGCTCTACGCGACGTCGCAGGACGACGAGCTGCGCGAGGCCTACGCGGCCGCGCACCCGCACGCCCGGTGAGCGGCCGCCCGAATCGTGTCGGCACGGGCCGTCCTCCGGTGATCGACCGCTCCGCTCGGGTAGGTTGTCCCGCGTGGTGAGCCAGGAGACGACCGAACCGCAGCTCGACGCCGTCGGACGACCGCTGCCCCTCTTCCCGGAGCCGGCTCCGCTCGCGTCGCACGGTCCCGCCCGCGTCATCGCCATGTGCAACCAGAAGGGCGGCGTCGGCAAGACGACGACCACGATCAACCTCGCGGCCGCGCTGGCCGAGTACGGGCGCCGGGTCCTCGTCGTGGACTTCGACCCGCAGGGAGCGGCGTCGGTCGGCCTCGGCGTCAACCCGCACGAGCTCGACCGCACGGTCTACAACCTGCTGATGGAGCGCGACGCGCAGATCGCCGACGTCGTGCGTCCGACGGCCACCCCCGGGCTCGACCTGCTCCCGGCGAACATCGACCTGTCGGCGGCCGAGGTGCAGCTCGTCGGCGAGGTCGCGCGGGAGTCCGTGCTCGCACGCGTGCTGCGGCCCGTGCTCGACGACTACGACCTCGTGCTCGTCGACTGCCAGCCGTCGCTCGGGCTCCTGACCGTCAACGCGCTCACCGCGGCGCACGGCGTCGTCATCCCGCTCGAGTGCGAGTTCTTCGCGCTGCGCGGCGTCGCGCTGCTCATCGAGACGATCGAGAAGGTGCGCGACCGGCTGAACCCGCGCCTCGAGGTCGACGGCATCCTCGCGACGATGTACGACTCGCGCACGCTGCACGCCCGCGAGGTCGTCGCCCGCGTGCACGAGGCATTCGGCGACACGCTGCTGCACACGGTGATCGGCCGCACCGTCAAGTTCCCCGACGCGACCGTCGCCGCCGAGCCCATCACCACGTACGCCCCGTCGCACGCGGGTGCGGCGGCCTACCGGCAGCTCGCGCGTGAGCTCGTCGCCCGTGGCGACGCCGCCTGACGAGCGCGCGCTCCCGCCCGAGCAGTCGACCGCCGGCCCGGCGCCGGCGGGCGCGCACGGCTTCGAGGTCCACCTCGACAACTTCAGCGGGCCGTTCGACGTCCTGCTGGGGCTCATCGCGAAGCACAAGCTCGACATCACCGAGGTCGCGCTCGGGCGCGTGACCGACGAGTTCGTCGGCTACATCCGCAACCACGAGCGCGACTGGGACCTCAGCCAGGCGAGCGAGTTCCTCGTCGTCGCCGCGACGCTGCTGGACCTCAAGGCCGCACGCCTGCTCCCGAGCGCCGAGGTCGAGGACGCCGAGGACCTCGAGCTGCTCGAGGCGCGCGACCTGCTCTTCGCCCGGCTGCTGCAGTACCGCGCCTACAAGCAGGTCGCCGGGTACCTCGCGGAGCGGTTCGCGACCGAGGGTCGCCGGTTCCCGCGGACCGTGACGCTCGAGCCGCACCTGGCGGCGCTGCTGCCCGAGCTCGTCTGGCAGGTCGGGCCCGAGGAGCTCGCCCGGCTCGCGGCGCGTGCGCTCGCGCCGAAGCCGGGGCCGCCCGCGGTCGACATCAGCCACCTGCACGCGCCCGCGGTCAGCGTGCGCGAGCAGGCCGCCGTGCTGGTCGACCGGCTGCGGCACGCGGGCGCCGCGTCGTTCCGCTCGCTGACCGCCGACGCCGACGCCACCGTCGTGGTCGTCGCCCGGTTCCTCGCGCTGCTCGAGCTGTTCCGCGAGGGAGCCGTCGCGTTCGACCAGGTCGAGGCGCTCGGGGAGCTGACCGTGCGGTGGACGGGTGCGGCCGAGGGGGACGTGCAGGTGTCCGACGACTTCGACCAGCTCGACACGACCGGGGGAGCGGTGGCGCCGGACGGGACCGTGCCCGACGGGGCCGTGCCCGACGACGACGTTCCGGGTCGCGAGGCTCGCACCCCGCTGACGATGGAGGTCCCGCATGACTGACGACCAGGCCGACCAGGACGTCCAGGTCGACGACGTCCAGGACGCCGCGGCGCCGGACGCGTCCGTGCCCGACGAGCTCGCGTTCGACGTCGAGGACCTGCCGGGCGGCGCGCTCGCGACGCTCGAGGCGGTGCTCATGGTCGCCGACGAGCCGATCCCGGCCGTGCGGCTCGCGTCCGTGCTCGCGCTGCCCGTCGCGGACGTCCAGGCGCTGCTCGCCGAGCTCGTCGCCGAGTACCGCGGGGAGCGCGGCGGCCGGCCGCGCGGGTTCGAGCTGCGACCCGTCGCGGACGGCTGGCGGATCTACTCGGCACCCGCGTACGCGGACGTCGTCGGACGCTTCGTCGTCGACGGGCAGACCGCGCGGCTCACGCAGGCGGCGCTCGAGACCCTGGCCGTGGTCGCGTACCGGCAGCCCGTGACGCGCGGCCAGGTGTCGGCGGTGCGCGGGGTCAACGTGGACGGCGTCGTGCGGACGCTCACGGCCCGCGGCCTCGTGGCCGAGGTCGGCACCGAGCCCACGACCGGCGCGGTCCTGTACGGGACCACGGGATACTTCCTGGAGCGCATGGGGGTGTCCAGCCTGGACGAGCTGCCCCCGCTCGCCCCCTACCTGCCGGACATCGACGCGCTGGAAGGCGTCGACCAGGCGATCGGAGAGACCAGATGAGCCCGCAGGAGCGGCGTGGCGGCACGCCCGGCAAGGCGTCCGGCGGACGCGGCGGCGGTGGCGGTACCGGCGGCGGCCGGCCGTCGCGCGCCGGAGGGACCGGGAAGCCCGCACGGTCGGGCGGCACGGGGCGCGGCGGTGCCGGTGGTCGCGCGACGCAGCGTCCGCAGCGACCGTCCCGTCCGCGTCCGGCGCGCGAGCCCGAGGTGACGATCGACGTCCACGACCCCGAGGGCGTGCGCCTGCAGAAGGTGCTCGCGTCGGCGGGCCTGGGGTCCCGACGCGCGTGCGAGGAGCTCATCGCGACCGGGCGGGTGACCGTCGACGGCGCGACGGTGCGGGAGCTCGGCGTGCGCGTCGACCCGGTGCGCGCGGTCATCCACGTCGACGGGCTGCGCGTGCAGCTCGACTCGTCGATCGTGACGCTCGCGCTCAACAAGCCCAAGGGCGTCGTGTCGACCATGCACGACCCGGAGGGGCGCCCGTCGATCGCGCAGTTCGTCGCGGACCGCAACGAGCGGCTGTTCCACGTCGGCCGGCTCGACGCGGAGACCGAGGGCCTGCTGCTGCTGACGAACGACGGCGAGCTCGCGAACCGGCTGTCGCACCCGTCGCACGGGGTCGCGAAGACGTACCTCGCACACGTCGAGGGGCGCGTCGCCGGGTCGCTGGCCGGGCGGCTCACGCGCGGGATCGAGCTCGAGGACGGCCTGGTCAAGGTCGACAAGTTCCAGGTGGTCCAGACGACGCCGCAGGCCAGCCTCGTGGAGCTCGTGCTGCACGAGGGCCGCAACCGCGTCGTGCGCCGACTCCTCGAGGAGGTGGGCCACCCCGTCACGCGGCTCGTGCGCACGCAGGTCGGTCCGATCCGGCTCGGGGACCTCAAGCCCGGCCGGACGCGGGTCCTGTCGAAGACGGAGGTCGGCTCGCTCATGACCCAGGTGGGTCTGTGAACGTCGCGACCGCAGGGCCGGTCCGGATCGTCGGGACGGGTCTGCTCGGGACGTCCGTCGGGCTCGGGCTCGCGACACGCGGGGTCGAGGTGCTGCTGCACGACCCGTCGCGGACCGCGGTCGCGCTGGCCCGCGACGTCGGCGCCGGCCGCCCCGCGTCGGCCGACGACCCCGAGCCGGCGCTCGTCGTCGTGGCAGCGCCGCCCGACGTGACGTCGGACGTCGTGCTCGCCGAGCTCGAGGCGCACCCCGGCGCGGTCGTGACGGACGTCGCGAGCGTCAAGGGCTACGTGCTGTCGGAGCTGCGCGCGTCGGGCGCGGACCTGTCGCGCTACGTCGGCTCGCACCCGATGGCGGGCCGGGAGCGTTCCGGTCCCGTCGCCGCCGTGCCGGACCTGTTCCTCGGACGCCCGTGGGTCATCGCGGACTCGGGCTCGTCGCGTCCGGACGCGCTGCTCGCGGTGCGGTCGCTCGCCGTCGACCTCGGCGCGGTGCCGGTGACGATGGACGCCGACGCGCACGACGCGGCGGTCGCGGCGGTGTCGCACGTGCCGCAGGTCGTGGCGAGCCTGGTCGCGTCGCGGCTGCGGGACGTCGACGAGGCGGCGCTCGGGCTCGCAGGGCAGGGCCTGCGCGACGTCACGCGGATCGCGGGTTCGGACCCGGCGCTCTGGACGTCGATCCTCGCCGCCAACGCGGCCGCGGTCCGCGACGTGCTCGTCGACCTGCGCACCGACCTGGACGGCGTCATCCACGCGCTCGGCGGTGCCGCCGCGGCGACGGGCCCGGAGGACGTCGCGCCCGGCGCGCTGTCGACGATCGCGCAGGCGATCGCGGACGGGAACGCGGGTGTGGCCCGCGTGCCCGGCAAGCACGGCGGCGTGCGCCGCGACTACTCGGTCGTGACGGTGCTCGTCCCGGACGCCCCCGGTGAGCTCGCCCGGCTGCTGACGGACGTCGGCGAGGCGGGCGTCAACCTGGAGGACCTGCACCTGGAGCACGCGGCGGGGCGTCCCGTCGGCATGGCGGCGATCTCGGTGCTGCCGAGCGCGGTCCCGCACCTCGAGGCGGAGCTCACGCTCCGCGGATGGAGACTGGTGAGTTGAGCACGATCCCGGCGCCCTTCGTGGTCGCGATCGACGGCCCGTCCGGGTCGGGGAAGTCGAGCGTGTCGCGTGCGGTCGCGCGCGCCCTCGGGCTCGCGTACGTCGACACGGGGGCGACCTACCGGGCCGCGACGTGGTGGTGCCTCGCGCAGGGCGTCCCGCTGACCGACACCGACGCGGTCGCCGCGGCGGTGCGGACCCTGCCGCTCGACCTCGGCGTCGACCCGGACGCGCCGACCGTCGTCGTCGACGGGACCGACGTCTCGGCGGACATCCGCGAGACCGCGATCTCGGCCGCGGTGAGCGCGGTCGCGACGAACCTGGAGGCCCGCGCCGAGCTGGGCCGCCGCCAGCGTGCGCTCATCGAGGCCGAGCGCGAGCCGGGCTCGTTCTCGGGCGGCCGCGGCGTCGTCGCGGAGGGGCGCGACATCACGACCGTGATCGCCCCCGACGCCGACGTCCGCGTGCTGCTGACGGCGAGCGAGGAGGCGCGGCTCGCCCGGCGCGCGCTCGACGTGCACGGGACGGCGGACGCGCAGGCGGTCGAGGCGACGCGCGACCAGGTGCTGCGGCGCGACGCGGACGACTCGACGGTCGTCCAGTTCCACACCGCGGCTGACGGGGTCGTGACGGTCGACTCGTCGCACCTGGACTTCGAGCAGACGGTCGAGGCGGTGCTCGCGGTCGTGACGGCCGCGTCCCGGGCGTGACCGAGCAGCGCCTGCCGTCGCCGGCCGGCCCGGCGTGGTCGCGCTGGATCGGCCGCTTCCTCGCGCGCGGGGTGTGGGCGGCGGACGTCGTCGGTGCCGACCGGGTGCCGCGGACGGGGCCCGTGCTGCTCGCGGCCAACCACACGGGCGTCGTCGACGGGCCGATCCTCATCGGCGTCGCGCCGCGGCCGACGCACATCCTCGTCAAGGAGGAGATGTTCCACGGGCCGGTCGGGCTGCTGCTGACCGCCGCGGGTCAGATCCCGGTGGACCGGCAGGGTGGCCGGGCGGCGCTCACGACCGCGCTCGGCGTGCTGCGCCGCGGCGGTGTCGTCGGCATCTTCCCCGAGGGCAACCGCGGCCGGGGCGACGCGACGAGCGCCCGGGCGGGGATCGCGTGGCTCGCGCTCAACGGGCACGCTCCCGTCGTGCCCGTGGCGATCCTGGGGACCCGGCGCACGGGGGAGTCCGTCGGGCACGTGCCGGGCTTCCGCCGCCACCTCGTCGTCGAGTTCGGCGAGCCCGTCGTCGTCGAGCGTTCCCCGGGCGTCTCCGGACGGGCCGCCCTCGTCGACGCCAACGAGGCGGTGCGGGTCGCGCTCTCGGACCTCGTGACCCGGGCGAGCGCCCGGTCGGGCCTCGTCCTGCCGACGGACGGCCCGGACAGCGAGGCCGTCTGACCGGCGACCCGCGCGTCGCGGGGTCACGGCTGCTCGCCCGACAGGGGAGAATGGTCGGCATGACGGACACCGACCCCGCCCTGGAGCTCCCCGAGGAGGACGGCGACGCCCTGGAGCTTCCCGACGAGGCAGGCGACGCCGACCGTGAGCGCGCGCTGCGTGCCGGGCTCGCGGAGTACGCGCTGGAGGACGAGGACCTCGCGCTGATCGACGGGCGAGACGAGGACGAGGAGGGCGGTGCGGCGGCGACCGCGCTGCCGGTGCTCGCGGTCGTCGGGCGGCCGAACGTCGGCAAGTCGACGCTGGTGAACCGGATCATCGGCCGCCGTGAGGCGGTCGTGGAGGACCAGCCGGGCGTGACGCGCGACCGCGTGAGCTACCCGGCCGAGTGGGCCGGTCGCCGGTTCACGGTGGTCGACACCGGTGGCTGGGAGGTCGACGTCGCGGGCATCGAGGCGCGCGTCGCCCAGCAGGCCGAGGTCGCGATCGCGCTGGCCGACGCGGTGCTGTTCGTGGTCGACGCGACGGTCGGTGCGACGGACACGGACGAGCAGGTCGTGCGGCTGCTGCGGCGGGCGGGCAAGCCGGTCGTGCTGTGCGCGAACAAGGTCGACGGCCCGGCTGTCGAGGCGGACGCGGCGGCGCTGTGGGCGCTCGGGCTCGGCGAGCCGTACCCGGTCTCCGCGCTGCACGGGCGCGGCACGGGCGACCTCCTGGAGGCCGCCGTCGACGCGCTGCCGGAGGTGTCGGCGCACGCGAAGCCGCTCCCGGACGGTCCGCGCCGGGTCGCCCTCGTGGGCCGCCCGAACGTCGGCAAGTCGTCCCTGCTCAACAAGGTGCTCGGCACCGAGCGCGTCGTCGTGGACGCCACCGCGGGCACGACGCGCGACCCGGTCGACGAGCTGGTCCTGCTGAAGGGCGAGCCGTGGGTGTTCGTCGACACCGCGGGCATCCGCAGGCGGGTGCACCAGACGTCGGGCCCGGACTTCTACGCGTCGCTGCGCACGCAGGCGGCGATCGAGAAGGCCGAGGTCGCGGTCGTGCTCGTCGACGCGTCGACGACGATGACCGAGCAGGACACACGCGTGATCTCGCAGGTCGTCGACGCGGGCCGTGCGCTGGTCATCGCGTACAACAAGTGGGACCTGATGGACGAGGACCGTCGTCCGTTCCTCGAGCGGGAGATCGAGAAGGACCTCGTGCAGGTGCAGTGGGCGCCGCGCGTCAACATCTCGGCACGCACGGGGTGGCACACGGACCGGCTGGTGCCCGCGCTCAAGCGGTCGCTCGAGTCGTGGGACACGCGCATCTCGACCGGTCGGCTCAACGCGTTCCTCGGTGAGCTCGTCGCGGCGCACCCGCACCCGCTGCGCGGGGGGAAGCAGCCGCGCATCCTGTTCGCGACGCAGGCGTCGACGCGTCCGCCGCGGTTCGTCATCTTCACGACGGGCTTCCTGGACCCGGGGTACCGCCGCTACATCGAGCGTCGTCTGCGCGAGACGTTCGGGTTCGAGGGGACGCCGATCTCGATCTCGGTGCGGGTGCGCGAGAAGCGCCGCCGCTGAGCAGCCGCATCACGCGAGAGGCCGGTCCCTGGACGTCGGGACCGGCCTCTCGCGTGTCGGGGCGCGGGCGCGTCAGTGCGCTGTGGGGGTGAGCGCCTCGTGCTCCTCGACGGTGCCGTCGGCGAGGACGGTCTCGATGATGCGGCGGCCCAGCGGGTCGAGGTCGGGCGTGAGGAACTGCGCGAGCTCGGACCGGAAGAACGCCGTGAGCACCGCGGCGCCCTGGTCGTAGGCCTCCTCGCCGACCTGGGACTGCAGCTCGGGCGCGAGGTACGACGGGCGGATCGTCTGGCCGTCGATCCGCAGCTCGCGCGGCGTCCAGCCGAACAGCGGGCAGCGCGCGGGCTGGAGCGACTCACGCCGGATGCGGGACGTGCCGCGCCGGGCGAGGTACTCGCGCGTGAGCCACTCGGCGGCGAAACCGACGTGGTACGAGCCGATGTGCTGGTTGGGCGTGAGGACGTACCGCGTCCGGGGGGCGGCGACGATCTGGCGCAGCAGCAGGTTGGCGGCGCCGACCTTGGTGCCCGTCGAGAACGGCCAGTACGACCCGACGCCCTCGGCGACCAGCCCACCGTGCGCGAGCCGCTCGGTGTCCGCGGCTGACTCGCCGATGGACGGGTTCTTGTCGCCGCGCGGTGCGACGAGCCGCCACACCCACGCGAGCGACGGCGGGACGAGGTGCATGAGACCCATGACGCCGTAGGTCGGGGCGTCGCGCGTGCACGCGGGCATGCGGACGCCGAACGTGCGCACGTCGACGGGCTCGGCCTCGTCGACGACGTGCCGGAACTGCGAGCGCGCGACCACGACGCGCGGGTTCGGGCACCGTGTCCCGTTCGCGTCGAGCGTGTGCTCCCACGGCAGGAGCGTCGCGTCGGGCAGGCCGCGCATGTTGTAGAAGACGAGCGGCTGGTCGGGGTGGATGACGGCGCGCTCGAGCGTCGCGTCCTGGCCGTACTCGGTGAGGTTGTCGACGCGGACGAACCAGCCGGCCTCGGCGTCGGCGACGACGAGGCGGCCGTCGGTGCCCTGGATCGCGGGGTGGCACAGGGTCATGTCGTCGGTGACGGGCGCGAGGGCGGACGACTCGGCGAGGGTGATGGTGTCGGTCGTGCCCGTGACGACGTTGGTGCCGAGCAGGATGCGGCCGTCGTCGAGTCGGCGGAACTCCTGGCACATCTCGGACTTGCCGCCGCCGGACGCGCCCTCGTGCATGACGACGGTCTCGTTCTCGTACGGCGTCGTGACGCGCACCGAGGACGCGTGCGCGGTGAGCCAGCCCTCCTGCTCGCCGATGTCGAGCAGCACGGAGAAGATGCCCTTCTTCGCCGACGGCCCGGGGTAGAGGTTGTAGGCGAACACCTCGTGCAGCGTGGTGGACCGGTCGTGCACGACGACCTGCCGGCCGTCGAAGTGCGTGTGCCGGAACGGGGGAGCGACGTACAGGATCGAGCGGGGGGTGAACGGCCCGAGCTCGTCGAACGTGACCCAGCCCTGCAGGTCGGCGAGCGTGAGGGCGAAGAACGCGGCGTTGGCCGGGACGATCGCGAGCGACGGGTACCCGTGCACCGGGCCGCCGGCGCGGAAGGGGAGCACGACGAGGCGCTGCCCGGCGAGCCAGTCGAGGGTCTCGGTCTTCACGGGCGCGAAGTCGGCGCCGTAGACGTCGCGGTAGCGCGGCTTGTCGGTGGGCAGGTCGTCGGCGATCCGCATGCAGTCGGGGTCGCGGCGGCGCAGGTAGTCCTCGGGGTAGTTGATCGCGAGCCCGTTGGCGCAGCGGACGACGTCCGCCTCCTTCACGGGCTCGCCGTGGACGTCGTAGACGACGTCGAACCGCGGGCCGCCGTCGGGTCCGAGGGCGAGCGCGTAGAGCTCGTCGCGCGTCGCGGGGACGATCACGTCGGCCGCGTCGAGGACGTCGCGCACGGCGGCCGGGAGGCCGAGCGTCCGCAGGGCGTCAGGGGTCGTGACGTCGACTGTCATGGGAGCTCCCGTCCGTGCGCGTCTGCGGGACGCATTGCCCGCTCTTGACGCCGAGACTAGGAACGGTGGAGAAACCGCAGTAGGACCTTTGGTCCTGCCGGCATCACCGGTCGCGCGTGTGGTACTCCCCGGGGAAGGTCGCGGGCTCGCCGGGCTTCGCGGTGAACGGCGTTCCGCGGTGCTGCCCGCTCACCGGCCCGCCGCTGCGCACGGTGTAGGTCACGAGGTCCTCGCACACGTCGACCTCGAGCACCGACCCGCGGATCTGCAGCGGGAACCGCATGCGGCGCGCGCGCGTCGGGAGCATCGGCGCGAACTGCGTGCCGCGCCACCGGTAGCCCGCGAACCCCTGCACGAGCGCCATCCACATGCCGCCCGCCGACGCCGCGTGCACGCCGTCGCGCAGGTTGCCCGCGCGGTCGGCGAGGTCGACCGACGCGGCGTCGACGAGGTACTCCTCGGCGGTGCGGAACTTGCCCACGTCGGCCGCCGCGATCGCCTGCATGCACTCGGACAGCGACGAGTCACCCGTCGTCAGCGGGTCGTAGTACTCGAAGATCCGGCGGCGCTCGGCGGGCGTGAACCGCTCGGGCAGCATCACGGTCGCGAGGACGACGTCGGCCTGCTTGATCACCTGGTGGCGGTAGATGACGAGCGGGTGGAAGTGCAGCAGCAGCGGGTACATCTCCGGCGAGGTGCCTGCGAAGTCCCAGCGCCTCAGCCGGGTGAACGCGTCGTCCTGGAGGTGCACGCCCGCGGTCTCGTCGAACGGCACGTACATCAGCTCGGCCGCCCGCCGCCACGTCGCGACCTCGCTGTCCAGCAGCCGCAGCCCCTCGATGAGCGCCGCGTGCTCCTTCGGGTGCTCGCGCGCCATCCAGTCGAGCGTGTCGGCGGCCGCGCGCAGGTTCTCCGCGGCCATGAGGTTCGTGTAGAGGTTGTTGTCGACGACGGTCGAGTACTCGTCCGGCCCGGTGACCCTGAGGATGACGAACCGGCCGTCGTGCCGGTCCGAGAAGAAGCCGAGCCCGGCCCACATGCGCGCGGTCTCGACCAGCAGCTCCGCACCGTGCTGGACCATGAGGTCGGTGTCACCGGTGACGGTCACGTACTGCTCGAGCGCGTAGGCCACGTCCGCGTCGATGTGGTACTGCGCGGTCCCCGCTGCGTAGTAGGCCGACGCCTCCTGCCCGTTGATCGTGCGCCACGGGAAGAGGGCTCCGTCGCACCCGACCTCCCGGGCCCGGGCCCGCGCCGCGGGCAGCATCCGCACGCGGTGCATGAGCAGGCTCCGCGCGACGCGCGGCGAGGTGTGGATGAGGAACGGCAGCAGGTACGCCTCGGTGTCCCAGAAGTAGTGCCCCTCGTACCCGGTCCCCGTGAGGCCCTTCGACGGCACGCCGTGGCCCTCGCTGCGCCACGTCGCCTGCAGCAGCGTGAACTGGCTGAAGTGCACGGCCTGCTGACCCGCCGACGTGCCGGGCAGCTCGACCTCGCTGCGCTCCCAGAACAGGTCGGCCTCGCGCTGGTGCGCCGCGCGGACCGCGGCGTACCCGGCGTCACGGGCGCGGTGGATCGTCATGCCGGCCCGGTTGAGCAGCTCGCCCGCGTCCTCGTCGCCGTGGTGGTAGGCGAGCCACTTCGTGACGCCGACGGGGACGCCGACCTGCGTCTCGACGTCGAACACGACGCGCGCGCGGGAGGGCTCGACGCGGGTGCCGACGTGGGTGACGCCGCCGTCGACCTCGTGGTCCATCGCGGCGGCGACGGTGAGGCCCGACCGGGTGGTGGAGTACGCGCGCACGACGCGCAGGCCGTCGGTGCGGTCCTGACCGGGCCGCAGGGCCGCGGTGACCTGGCGGGACTGGCGCGGGTCGAGCGTGACGTCCTCGCCGACGGCGTCGGTCGGGGCGACGAGCTCCGAGGACAGGACGACGCGGCCGGGCGCGTCGAGCGCGGTGATCTCGTAGCGCAGGACGGCGAGGTGCCGCTGGGCGAGCGACACGAGGCGTTCGCTGTGCAGGCGGAAACGCCGCCCGTCGGAGAGCTGCAGGACGACCGTGCGGGTGAGGACCGCGTGCCGCATGTCGAGCGTGCGCTCGAAGTGGCGGACCTCCGCGTTCTCGCACGTCACGGGCTCCTCGTCGACGAGCAGCCGCAGCGCGGTGCCGTCGGGCACGGGCAGGATCGTCTGGCCTGTCGTCGCGAACCCGTGCGCCGCCTCCGGGTAGACGATCGGCCACGTCTCGTGGAACCCGTTGAGCAGCGTCGCGGGGGAGCGTGCGGGAGCGCCCTCCTCGAACGCGCCGCGGATCCCGAGGTAGCCGTTCGACAGCGCGAACAGCGTCTCGGTCTGCTCGGTACGGTCGGGGGTGAACGCGTGCTCGACCATGCGCCACGGGTCGGGCGGGACGTCCGTCGACGTCGCGACGATGCGGCGGCCCGCGTCGCGCAGCCGGTGCACGCGCGGCCCCGAGCGGTGCACGTCCTCGTCGGGGTCGGCGAGCAGCTCCGCGAGGTCCTGCACGACGACGTCCGCGCCGTGCGCGGCGAGCGCCTCCGCGTGGTCGTCCCGGTCGACGCCGACGACGAGCCCGAAGCCGCCCGCGCGCCCGGCCGCGACCCCCGCGAGCGCGTCCTCGACGACGACGGCGCGGCGGGGGTCGACGCCGACGCGGCGTGCGCCTTCGAGGAACCCGTCGGGGGCCGGCTTGCCGGGGAGGCCGAGCTCGAGGATGGTCTCGCCGTCGACGCGCGCGTCGAAGAGGTTGGCGATGCCGGCGTGCTGGAGGACGGTGGCGCAGTTGCGGCTGCTGGAGACGACGGCCGTCTTGAGGCCGGCCTCGCGGACCTCGCGCACCCAGGCGACGGAGCCGGGGAACGCCTCGACGCCGGAGCGTTCGAGCTCCTCCTCGACGAGGAGCTGCTTGCGGTTGCCGAGGCCCCACCAGGAGTCCTCCTCGGGCGGGGAGCCGGGTCCGCCGGGGGGCAGGACGATGGCGCGGGACCGGAGGAAGTCGCGGACGCCTTCCTCGCGGGTCTTGCCGTCGACGTGGGCGGCGTAGTCGACGCGGTCGTCGAAGCGGGGGGTGTGCGTGCCGTGCTCGCGGTCCCACCCGTCGAGGAAGTCGTCGAACGCGCGCTTCCAGGCGGCGGCGTGGACCGTGCGGGTGGTCGTGAGGACGCCGTCGAGGTCGAAGAGGACCGCGTCGAAGTCCTGCAGGGCGACGGGCGACGGCATCGGGGACCTCCGGCGACGAGGCCGTCCGCCTCGTCGGCGGCACGTCCTTGACCTCGACTGTCCCGATCCTTGGGGTGTTCGGGCGCGTCGGCAACCGCGACGGCGGGTGACCTGCGGTGTCGCGCCCTGTCCGGTCCACAACGTGTCGGAAATGTAGCCTGGCGGGCTACGATGACGACATGACACCTCGCCAGCGCCCGCGGATCGCGACGCGACCGCTGCGCGCCGTGACGCCGGCGGACCTGACGGACGCGTACACCAACCCGCGGGCGGTCCTGGCGCAGAAGGCGCGCCGCGGTGAGGTGCACAAGGTCGCGCACGGCGTGTACGTCGCGGTGCCGGACGACGCGTACGACCCGCACCGGTGGCGTCCCGCGCTCGAGGCGGCAGCGGCGGCGGTCGCGACGACGGCCTACGCGCAGCGGCCGGTGGCGGTCGGGCTGACCGCGGCGCGGTTGCTGCGGGCGCTGCCGCGCGCGCACGCCCGGGCCACGTACGCGGTGCCGGCACGTCACGCCGACGTGCGGCTCGTGGACCGGCCCCACGGGGTCGTGGGCTTCGTCCGCCGTGACGTGGGCGCGCTGGCGACGACGACCGTGCGGACGGAGCTCGGGGACGTGCTGGTCACGACGCCCGAGCAGACGGTGCTCGACCTGGCGCTCAACCGCGCGAAGGCCGACCCGGGCGCGGCGCTGGAGGCGATCACCAACCTCGCGCCACGCGTCGACTGGGCGGTCGTCGAGGACCTCGCGCGCGCGCAGCGCGGCGGCCCGACCGCTCTGGCGAGGCTGCGACGCCTCGTGCCGGACGCGACGGCCGCATGAGGCTCGACCCGGGCGAGCTGTACGACGTCGCCGACGCGTTCGGCGTCGACCTCGACCAGGTGCGGCGCGACCACGTCATCTCGCACGTGCTGGCGTCGATCGCGCGCCGCGAGCGCGACCGCTTCGTGTTCTACGGCGGGACCGCGCTGAGCCGGACATGGACGCCGGACGCGCGGTTGAGCGACGACGTCGATCTGCTGGTGCGCGGGTCGCGGGCGGAGGCGGGCCGGGCGCTGGCGGCCGCGCTGGCGGCGGACCTGGGTCCGCACGTGCCGTCGCTCTCCTGGTCGAAGCCGCCGGGGGAGGCGCGCGACGCGGAGGCCGTCTTCCTCCTCGTGGGGGACGACGTGACGATCAAGTTCCAGCTCGCGAGCGTGTCGGGGCGGCCGGCGTGGCCGACGGAGCCGGTCGAGGTGGTGCAGCGGTACGGCGACGCGCCGCCGGCGCGGCTGCACGTCCCGACGCGCGCGGCGGCGGCGGCGATGAAGCTCGCGGCATGGTCGGACCGGCGGGCGGCGCGGGACCTGTACGACCTGTGGGAGCTGCAGCGCCGAGGGCTGGTCGACGCGGCCGCGGTGCACGCGTGGACGCACTTCGGGCCGTCGTCGCGGCCGCCGGGGGCGTGGATCTTCGCGTCGGTGCCGAGCGAGCGGGACTGGCGGGACCAGCTCGGTCACCAGACACGGCTCGACGTGACCGCGCGGGACGCGGCGCGGGCCGTCGAGGACGCCTGGACCCGCGCGGCGGGGGGCTGAGCGCCCGCACCGACGGGCAGTCCTGACCCGGTCCGGGACGCGGGTGTGGCGCACGTCACGTCACGAACGTCAGGGCTGCGCGGTCGACCTACCGAGAGCGATCGGAGGTCGTGATGCGACGGATCCTGGTGGTGGGCGGCGGTTACGCGGGCTTCTACGCGGCGTGGCGGCTGGAGAAGCGGCTGCGGCGGGGGGAGGCGGAGGTCACGCTCGTCGACCCGCGCGGCTTCATGACGTACCAGCCGTTCCTCCCGGAGGTCGCGGCGGGGTCGGTCGAGGCGCGGCACGTCGCGGTGTCGCTGCGTGCGCACCTGCGCCGGACGCGGCTCGTGACGGGGCACGTGACGGCGGTCGACCACGCGCACCGGACCGCGACGGTCCGGACGGTCGACGGGCGTGAGCGCGACCTGGCGTACGACGTGCTGGTCGTCACCGCGGGTGCCGTCACGCGGACGTTCCCGGTGCCGGGCCTGAGCGACGAGGGGATCGGCCTCAAGCACGTCGAGGAGGCTGTCGCGGTGCGGGACCGGGTGCTCACGGGGTTCGACGCAGCGGCGAACCTGCCGCCGGGGGCGGAGCGGGCGGCGCACCTGACGGTGACCGTGGTGGGCGGCGGCTTCACGGGTGTCGAGGTGTTCGGCGAGCTCCTGGCGCTGTCGGCGGACCTGCTGCGCCGTTACCCGGAGATCGACGCGGGCGAGCTGCGGTTCCACCTCGTCGAGGCGCGCGACCGGATCCTGCCCGAGGTGACGGACGGTCCGGGCCGCTGGGTGGTGCGCCACCTGACGCGGCGCGGTGGCCTGGTGCACCTCGGTGCGCAGGTGCTGTCCGCGACGGACGGGCACGTCGTGCTGTCGACGGGCGAGGAGTGGGACACCGGGCTGCTCGTGTGGACGGCCGGGAACGCCTCGCATCCCGTCGTCGCGAACCACACGGACCTGCCGGTCGACGGACGCGGGCTCGTCGTGGTGCGGAGCGACCTGCGGGTCGGCACCGAGGACGCGCCCGTCCCGGACGCGTGGGCGGCGGGCGACAACGCCGCCGTCCCTGACCTCGCGTCGGACGTGCCGGGCGCGCTGACCGTCCCGAACGCGCAGCACGCGGTCCGGCAGGGTCGCCTGCTCGCCGACAACGTGCTGGCCGAGCTGCGCGGTGGTCGCGTCCGGAGGTACCGGCACGCGAGCCTCGGCGTCGTCGCGACCCTGGGCCGCCACCACGGGGTGTTCCAGTACCGGCGCCTCGTCCTCACGGGGTGGCTCGCGTGGGCCGTGCACCGGGCGTACCACGTGCTCGCCGTCCCGACGTGGGAGCGCAAGGTCCGCGTCGCGCTGCTGTGGGCGTCGGCCGCGCTGTTCGGGCGCGACGTCGTGCCCCTGCCCGCGGTGGGCCGGCCGCGTGCCGCGTTCGTCGCGGGCGGCGACCCGGACGTCCTGGTCCCGCTGCGGCCGCCGGCGGACGGACGGTCGCGGCCCGCCCTCGTCACCTCGTCACCCGCGCGGCAGCCGTCGTCGGGTCCCGCCTTCGTCGCACCACCGACCGCACCACCCACCGCACCACTCACCGCAGCACCCACCCACAGGAGGTCAGCATGAAGATCGTCGTCATCGGCGGCACCGGCCGGATCGGCGCCCAGGTCGTCGAGCAGCTCCGCGAGCGCGGTCACGACGCCGTGCCCGCGGCACCGAGCACGGGCGTCGACACCCTGACGGGCGCCGGCGTCGCGGAGGCCCTCGCGGGGGCGCACACGGTCGTCGACGTGTCGAACTCGCCGTCGTTCGCACCCGACGACGTGCTCGCGTTCTTCACGACGTCGACGCGCACGCTGCTCGCGGCCGAGGAGGCCGCGGGCGTGCGGCACCACGTGGTGCTGTCGATCGTCGGCGCGGACCGCGCGCCCGACAGCGGGTACCTGCGGGCGAAGGTCGCGCAGGAGCAGCTCGTCACGGCTTCGCCGATCCCGTTCACGATCCTGCGGGCGACGCAGTTCTTCGAGTTCCTCGCCGCGATCGCGGACGGCGCGACGCAGGACGGCGTGGTCCGCGCGACCACGGGAGCGATCCAGCCGGTCGCGGCGCGCGACGTGGTCACGGCCGTCGTGGACGTCACGCTCGCCGAGCCCGTCGGCGGGATCGTCGAGCTCGCCGGCCCGGAGCGGTTCCGCATGGACGAGCTGCTGCGCGCCGAGCTCGCCGCCGCCGGCGACCCGCGCGAGGTCGTGGCGGACCCGGAGGCGCGCTACTTCGGCACCCTCCTCGACGCCACGACGATCGTGCCGCTCGGTGACGGCGCGCGGATCGGCGCCACGACGCTCGCCGCGTGGAAGGCCGCGCAGGGGGTGGCCCGCTGACCGCCGGGGGTCCCGGCCCTAGGGTGAGTCTCGTGCCGCACGACACCGCGCACCCGGAGCCGGGACCCCCGTCCGTCGCGGACGACGACGTCACGGACTTCCTCGACGTCAGGCCGCAGCTGTTCGGCATCGCCTACCGCATGCTCGGCTCGGTCGAGGAGGCCGAGGACGTCGTGCAGGACGCGTGGATCCGCTGGCAGAACACCGACCGGCGCGGCGTGCAGAACCCCGCCGCGTTCCTCACGACGACCACGACGCGGCTCGCGATCAACGCGGCGACGTCCGCGCGCGCCCGCCGCGAGACGTACGTGGGGCCGTGGCTGCCCGAGCCGGTCGACACGAGCGCGGACCCGCTGCTCGGCGCCGTGCGGGCCGAGGCCCTCGACGCCGCGGTGCTCGTGCTGCTCGAGCGGCTCACGCCGACCGAGCGGGCCGCGTACGTGCTGCGCGAGGCGTTCGACTACTCCTACCGGCGGGTCGGGGAGGTGCTCGACGTGACCGAGGCGCACGCGCGGCAGCTCGTCCGGCGGGCGCGCACCGCGCTCGGCTCCGGTCGTCGCGCCCCGGCCGACCCGGCGCGGCGGCGAGAGCTCGTGACCGCGTTCCTCGCGGCCGCACGCGCCGGCAGCGTCGCCGACCTCGAACGCCTCCTCGCCGACGACGTCCACGCGCGCTCCGACGGCGGCGGGGTCGTGCATGCGGCGAAGGTCGAGATCGTGGGTCACGACCGCGTCGTCACGCTCCTCGACAACGTGATGCGCAAGTACTGGAGCGACGTGCTCTTCTCGGAGGTCGAGGTCAACGGCGGGACGGGCGTGCTCGTGCACCGCGCCGACGGCGAGGTCGGCGCGCTCGTCCTGCTCGAGACGTCCGACCGGGGGATCGAGCAGCTCATGCTCGTCCTCAACCCTGAGAAGCTGAGCCGGCACGGGCGGACCGCCGACGTCACCGCGTGAGCGCGGCGTCTCCCGCACGGCGGTCGGGCGACGGCGCGCGGGTTAGCGTGCAGGGATGGTCCCCGCGCAGCCGCCCGTGCCACACCCGACCGACCCGACCGACTCGTCGGTCCGGACCGCACGTCAGGTCGCCGACCGCTGGGTCGACACGCTCGCCGACCTCGACCCGTCGGTCGGCACCGCGCTCGGGACCCGGCCTGACGACCGGCGCATGCCCGACCTGTCGCCGGCGGGCGCACGCGAGCGCGCCGAGGCCGCCCGCGCGGTGCTCACCGAGCTCGACGGCGCGCCGGTTCTCGACGACGACGACCGCCGCTGCGCGACGCTCCTGCGCGAACGCCTCACCGCACGCCTCGCCGAGCACGACACCGGCGAGGACCTCGCCGCGCTGCGGCCGATCGCGTCGCCCGTGCAGACCCTCCAGTCGATCTTCCTGCTCATGCCCACGGCCACCGAGCACGACTGGCACGTCGTCGCGGGTCGGCTGGCGCAGGTCCCCGACGCCGCGGACGGGTTCCGCGCGACGCTCGAGGAAGGGCTGCGTCGGGGTGTGCGGAGCGCACCCCGCCAGGCGGACGCCGTGGTCGGGCAGCTCGGCGAGTGGATCGCGGCGGCCGACGGCCGGGGCTGGCACGCGGGGTTCGCCGACCGGGCCGACGCGGTCGGCGTGCCGACGTCGCTGCGTGGCGAGCTCGACGGGGCCGCGCAGGCCGCCGCCGCGGCCGTGGACCGGTTGCGCCGGTGGATCGCCGACGAGTACCGCCCGGCGGTCGACGACGTGCCCGACGCGGTGGGTCGCGAGCGCTACCTGCTGTCCGCGCGTCTGCACACGGGTGCGGACCTGGACCCGCAGGAGGCGTACGCGTGGGGCTGGGAGGAGCTCGCGCGCATCGAGGCGGACATGGCCGAGGAGGCGGACCGCGTGCTGCCCGGGGCAGGCCCGCAGGAGGCGCTCGCGCACCTCGACGAGCACGGCGAGGCCGTCGAGGGCGTCGAGGAGGTGCGGGCGTGGCTGCAGCGCATGATGGACGACGCGATCGCGGAGCTCGACGGCACGGTCGTGGACGTCGCCGACCCGGTGCGACGCGTCGAGGCGATGATCGCGCCGCCCGGTGCCGCCGCCGCGCCGTACTACACGCGCCCGTCGCTGGACTTCTCGCGTCCGGGACGCACGTGGCTCCCGACGCTGGGTCGTGACCGGTTCCCGACGTGGGACCTCATCAGCACCTGGTACCACGAGGGCGTGCCCGGGCATCACCTGCAGCTCGGCCAGTGGGCGTACCGGGCGGGGGACCTGTCGGTGTTCCAGACGTCGGTCGGGTCGGTGCCCGCGACGACGGAAGGCTGGGCGCTGTACGCGGAGCGGCTCATGGACGAGCTCGGGCACCTGCGCACGCCCGGTGCGCGGCTCGGGTACCTGGACGGGCAGCGGATGCGCGCGGTCCGGGTGGTCGTCGACATCGGCATGCACCTCGGGCTCGCGATCCCGGAGTCGCACGTGTTCCACCCGGGGGAGCGGTGGACGGCCGACCTCGGCGAGGAGTTCTTCCGGCAGCGCAGCGGGTCGCCGGCCGCGTTCGTGCACAGCGAGATCGAGCGGTACCTCGGGTGGCCGGGGCAGGCGATCAGCTACAAGCTCGGCGAGCGTGCGTGGCTGTCCGGGCGTAGCCGCGCGCGCGAGCGGCGGGAGGCGGCGGGGGAGACGTTCGACCTGCGCGCCTGGCACACCGCGGCGCTCGGGCTGGGCTCGCTCGGCCTGGACGACCTCGAACGCGAGCTCGCGGCCCTGTGAGCACCGCGTCGCGCCCCGGCACGTCGTCGCCCGTGCACCTCATGCTGCGGCTCGGGCTGCCGCGCGACCCGCTCGCGACGCGCAACCTCGGCACGTTCCTCGTCGTCACGGCCCTCACGGTGCTCGTCACGCGCGCCCTGCTGGCCGCGTCCGGGTACCCGCAGCTCGGCGGCGGCGGGCTGCACGTCGCGCACGTGCTGTGGGGCGGGCTGCTCATGGCGCTCGCCTTCGTGCTGCTCCTGTCGTTCATGGGGCCGGTGCTGCGGCCGTTCGGGGCGATCGTCGGCGGGATCGGGTTCGGGCTGTTCGTCGACGAGGTCGGCAAGTTCGTCACGTCCGACAACGACTACTTCTACGAGCCGACCGCCGCGATCATCTACGCCACGGTCGTCGCCCTCGGGCTCGTCGCCGAGGCGCTGCACGGGCGCCGTGCGCTCGACCCGCGCGAGGCGCTGGCCGGTGCGGTCGACGACGCGGTCGCGGGAGTCGTCGGCGGGTTCACGGGACACGCCCGCGCGCGGGCCGAGTCCCGTCTCGAGGCGGCCGGGGACGTCGCCGGGGCGAAGGAGACGCGGGCGCTGCTGCGGTCCGTCGTCGACGACCACGAGGAGCTGCCGGACGTCGTCGAGGCCGTCTCGCGCGGTGCCGTGCGCGTCCTGCACCTGCTGGTCCGAGCCCGCTTCGTGCCGCTGCTCGCGGTCGTCCTGCTCGTGGCGACCGCGACCGTGTCCGTCATG
This sequence comes from Cellulomonas algicola, assembly GCF_019024305.1. Lineage (NCBI taxonomy): Bacteria > Bacillati > Actinomycetota > Actinomycetes > Micrococcales > Cellulomonadaceae > Cellulomonas > Cellulomonas algicola. Next base: position 40,462 of record NZ_JAHKSJ010000031.1, read on the forward strand.
CGCGGCCTGCTCGCGTGGGGCGACCTCGGCGGGCTGTGGTGGGTCGCCGCGGGGGCGGTCGTCAGCGGGCTCGTGGGTGCCGCGTTCGCCGTCGTCGGGCTGCTGCAGGTGCGGCACGACGCCGTCGAGGGCTACCGCTGGTTCCGTCGTGCCGTCCTCGTGAGTCTGCTCGTCACGCAGTTCTTCCTGTTCCGGCTGTCCGAGTGGGACGCGAGCTGGGGGCTGCTCGTCGACCTGGTCGTGCTCGGCGTCGTCAGCGCGGAGCTCGAGGTGCTGCGCCGCAACCGCGAGCGGTCGGGACGGACGGACGCCGCCGCCTGACGACCCGAGCGCGGACGGCCCGGGCTGCCGACGGCACGTATCCCTCGTCGTCGACGTCCCTCCTCTCCTGACAGACGCGTCGCCGCGCGCCCTCGAGGGGGAGGTGGGTCATGGAGCTCGTCATCGGCGTCATCGTCGTCGTCGGGATCATCCTGCTGATCGGCCGGCTGGCGGACCGGATCGAGAACCGTTCGTTCGTCGGCTGGCTCGTGCTCTACCTCGTCGGCGGCGGTCTCACCATCATGCTGTTCGCCGGCGCGCGGTCCGTCGGCCCTTGAGGGGGTCAGCGGACGCGCAGGACCTGGCCCAGCCGCTCACGGCGGCGCGTCGAGGACTCGACGGCGACGACGACGAGGACGGTGAGCGCGAGCAGCGCGACCGGCGCCGCCGCCCACCACGCGGGCGCGACGGCGGGATCGTCCGCCTGGCCGGTGACCAGCCGCAGCGCGAGGGGTCCCACGAGCACGCCGACCAGGAGGACGCCGAGCGCGACGCCCCCGACAGCGCCCACGAGGGTCGGCGGGAGCAGCTCGCCCGCCGCGACGCGCGCGGCGGCCCGCCCGCGCAGCCCGAGCACCCGTGCGCTGGCCAGCGACCGGGCCCGACCGGGTGCCGACGCGGCCGCGTCGAGCACGACGACCGTCGCCGCGAGCGCCGCGCACACCAGCGCGACGAGGACGACCAGGCCGACGAGCCCGCTGGTCAGCGGGTCGGACCGCCGGTCGGCGAGCCACTGCGCACGGGACAGGTCGCGAGCCCCGACGGTCGCCGCGGCGGTGTGCGCCGCCGCCGGGGCGCCGGGTCCGACGGCCCACACGGTGTTGCCGTCCGCGACGCCTCGGTCGGCGCCGGCGGGCCGTGCGCCGCTGCGGTTCTCGCGCGCGTCCGCGAGGGCCTCGGCGACCGCGGTGAGTGCGGCGCGGTCGACGACGACCGTCGGCACGCCGGCCTCGGCCTGCGGGGCGGGCAGCGCGGGGGTCTCGCCGACCGGCTGCAGGTCGATCGTCACGTCGCCCCAGCGCAGGGCGGCGTCGGCGTCGAGCAGGGACGCCGTGACGAGCGCGGGGAGCGCCCGCACCCCCGTCCCGGCTCGTGCGGCGTCGGACGCGTCGGCGAGTGCCCCGAGCTGGGGTGCCGGGCCCGTCGGGGTGCGTGCGAGCAGGTCGGCGTAGGGGAGCGGGTCGACCGCGAGGACCCGCACGGTGCCGACCCGGGGGACGCCGAAGAGCTGCGTGTCGTCCTGGACGCGAGCGACGGCGACCGCGTCGACACCGTCGGCGCGGGCCAGCGACTCGGCGACCTGCTCGACCGAGGTGTCCGGTGACGTCGTGCGGACGACGACGTCGGCACCGACCGCGTCCCACGCGCCGTCCTCCTGCCCGGCGCGGGCGGTCCCGGCGAGCGCGGCGCACAGCGCGACGAGGGTCGTGAGCACGACGAGCGCGACGAACGGCATGACCGCACCCGTGGTTCGTGCGCGGGCCATCGCGAGCAGGGGGCCGGCCTTGCGGGACCGTCGTGCGGCGCCGAGCGCCGCGCCGACGAGCGGCGGGACGCCGCGCCAGAGCAGCAGCGCACCGGTCACCGCGACGAGGACGGGTGCCGCGGCGAGCAGCAGGTCGGCCGCGCCGGACAGGGACGCCGCCCCCCGGCGGACCAGCGCGGAGGTCGCCCCGACGGCCACGACCAGCAGCGCCGCCTCGAGCGACACGCGCCGCACGGTGCGGACACGCTGCGCGAGCCGCCGGCGGTGCCGGTCGGTGGGGACGCGGCGCGGCTCGACGTGCCGCGCCGCCACGGTCGCGAACGCCGCGGGCGCGAGCACCCCGACGGCGACGACGCCGACGACCCACGGCCACGTCACGGGTCCGGGCGCCACGACCGCGCCGAGGACGAGCCCGGCCGCCGCGCCGGCGCCGACCACGACGGCGGACTCGGCGGCCGCCGCGCCCGCGACTCCCGCGAGCGAGGTCCCGCGTGCCCGGACGGTTCGCAGGGCGGTCGCGCGACGCCGCGCGAGGAGGTCGCCCGCGACGAGCAGGACCAGCGCGCCACCGGCCGCCAGCCCGGTGAGCACGACGACGGCCTGCGACCAGGTGGCGTCCACGCGCGCCCCGACCTGCGTGAGCAGGAGGTCCAGGCGCGACGTCACCCGGACGTCGGACCCGGGCACGGTGAGGACGTCGGGGGACGCCTCGAGCGCGGCGACCTGGCGCACGAGGTCGCGCGCGGCGGCGTGGTCGAGCGCCTGCGGGTCCACGGCGAGGCGGAACGTGCGCGTCACGCCGTCGGGCTCGAGCGCGGCGCGCGCGGCGGGCAGGGAGGCGGCCGAGAGCAGACCGGCGACGACCGTCGTGCGGGCGTCCTCGCGTCCGTAGGCGCGCGGCCCGAGCAGCTCGGGGCGGGCGGTCCACGCCGCGTCCTGCGGGTCCTGCGCGACGAATACGCCCGTGACCAGCAGGGGGACCGTGGTCCGGTCGGCGGTGGTCGCGGCGACGGTGTCACCCGCTGCGACGCCGAGCACGTCTGCGACCGCCTCGGAGAGGCCCACCTGGACGGCCAGGTCGGGCCCTGGACGACCGGGGGCGACGCCGTCGCGCCACCGGACCGCGGGCTCCTGCCCGGCCCACACGTACGCGAGCCGGAGCAGCCCGCCCGTCGGCAGCCCCGCGGTGCTGAGGTTCAGGTCGGCGCTCGCCGCGGACGCGACGGGCGGGTCGAGGACGGCGCTCAGCGACGCAGGCAGGGCGGCGTCGAGCCCGCGCGCCACGTCGTCGACGCCGATCGTCGTGTCGGTCCCGCCCGCGGTCGCGTCCGACGTGCCCGCTCCGTACCGGCTCGTGACCACGAGGTCGGCGGCCGGGTCGGCCCGCGCGACCGCGGTGCGCACCGCGGTGTCGGCCCGCGCGGTCAGCAGCCGCGGGACGGCGTCGGTCACGGCCACCAGGAGCGCGACCACGACCGCGATGACGAGCAGCGGCCACAGGTCGGCGCGGGCCCGGCGCCATGCCGCGCTCATGCGGCCGGGTCCGTGCGCAGGCGCGCGATCGTGGAGCGTCGCACGGCGCGCGACGCGAGCGGCACGACGACCGCCGCGCACCCGAGCAGCAGCAGCACGAGCGCCGCGGTCTGCGCGGACCACGGCCACTGCGGCGCCGCGGCGGGCACGGGGACGAGGCCCTCGGGCGACACCGCGAGCAGCGGCCCGACGGCCCAGCACGCGAGCAGGCCCAGCAGCGCGCCGAGCAGCAGGGGAGCCGCGACGAGGAAGCCCTGCTCGGCGAGCACCGACGCGAGGACCGTGCGGCGCGGCGCGCCGAGGCCGCGCAGCCGCGCGACGTCGAGCTCGCGCGCCTCGAGCGCGGCCGTCGCGTGCAGCGCGGTCCCCGCGAGCGCGAGCACGAGGGCGGCGACGACCAGGAGCGCCGCGGCGGCCCGCTGCGCGGCACGCAGGGGACCGTCGACGGCCTCGCGCACCACGGTCGCTCGCTCGACGACGGGCGTCATGCCCAGCCCGCCCAGGGTGGCGGCCGCGTCGGCACGGATCTCGCCGCCCACCCACCACGCGTCGGTGAGGGGGGCGAGGTCGCCCACGCTGAGGGCGGCGCGGGACAGGGTGTCCACGTCGGCGAGCAGCGCGGGTCCGCGCGGCTGGGACGGCACGTACGGCGTCACGCGCTGCACGACGGCCTCGACGCGCGTGAGGCCGAGCGACACCTGGACGCCGTCGCCGACGCCGATCCCCAGGTCGTCGGCGAGGGGCTCCGACAGGACGACGGGCACCTCGGTGACGGGTGCGAACGCGAGCGCGGTGAGCGCGCCGTCGGTCCAGTACAGGCCGGGCAGGTCGAGGCTCCCCGCGAAGGTCACGCGCACCCCGTCCGGCACGGCGTCGCCGGTGACGTCCGTGAGGGTCACGACGCCGAAGTCGTCGTGCGGTGGTGCGGCCGCCGACCACGAGCCTCCGGGTGCGGGCGTCGCGGCGCGCAGGGTCACGTCGATCGTGAACCGGGGGGACCGCTGCCGGTCGGGGTCGCTCCCGACGGCCGAGAGGCGTGCGTCGACCGCGACGACGCGGGCGTCGGCCGGGACGTCGACGGGTGTCGTCGTGGTGGTGCCGTCGAGGGTCGCGGTGCCGACGGGGACCGCGGCCCGGGCACCGTCGGCGTCCTGCACGACGAGGGTCAGCGCGGCCTCGACCGTGACGTCGTCCCCGTCGACCTGGCCCGTCACGACGACGTCGGTCCGATCGCCGGCGACCTCGGCCCCGCCCGCGTCGTCGGCCGGCGCGAGCCCGGACGTCGCCTCCTCCCAGCCGCCCGACGGCAGACGACCGCGCAGCAGCGCGTCGGCGTCCCGGGTGTCGACCGCGACGAGCTGCACGGGCTCGTCGCCGCTGTTCGCGCGCGAGCCGAGCACGGTCGGACGGGTCGTCACGGGGCTGACCCACCCTCCGGTGGCGTCCTGCACGACCGCCCCGGAGCCGAGGACGTCTCCCGACGCGGGCACCGACAGGTCCGTCCCGACCCGCGCGGCGGCCTGGTCGCGCTGCGACTGCGTCCACGTCGCGGCGAACCCCACGCCGAACGTCGCGCAGGCGGTCGCGAGCACCAGGAGGAACGCCGCGGCGGCGCCCTGCCGGCGGCGGGCGACGCCCCAGGCGGCGAGCGGCAGCGTGAGGGTGCGGGACGCACCGGCCCGGGCGTCGACCCGACGCGAGAGCAGCGCGAGGGGACGCAGCAGGAGCGCCGACCCCGCCAGGAGGCACACCACGGGGGCCGCGACGAGGACGGGGTCGACCACGGTCCCGGTCGCGACCCGGTGCGCGCGCAGCTGCAGGAACGCGAGGGCGGCGAGCGCGAGCAGCAGCAGGTCCGCACCCGAGCGGGCGACCACGCCGACACGGTCCTCCCGGCCGCGCGGCGACGCGGTGCGCAGCCACGGCAGCACGAGCAGCGCGCCGAGCACGACCGTCACGACGGCGACGCTCGCGACGAGCGGCACGAGGTCACGCTCGGGGACGGCGGTCGGCCCGAGACCGACGGCGTCGGCGAGCGCGCGGTAGAGCACGAGCGCGAGGATCGTCGCGGGGACCACGGCGAGCAGCGCGAGCGCGGCCGCCTCGACCGCGGCCTGCGCGACGAGCCGGCGACGCCCCATGCCGCGCGCGGCGAGCAGCGCCGCCTCGGGTGCGCGGCGCCCGGCGACGAGCCGGGCGGCGAGCGTCACGGTCGTCGCGGCGAGGGCGGCCCCGAGCAGCGCGACGGCGAGCACGCCCGAGCCCGTGACGCGCCCCTGCTCGCGTGCCGCGCCGAGCGTGCGCGCGAACGGCCGGTCCACGACGACGTTCTGCGCGCGTTCCTCGAGCGTGGTCTCGAGCTCGCCGGGCAGCGCGTCGACGGCGGCGCCCGCGCGCGTGAGGTCGACGGCGTCGGCCCGGGCCAGGTCGGGCTGCACGACGAGCGCGACCCGGCGCAGCGGGATCCCGCTGGCGTCGACACCGCCGGGCGCGACGACGAACGGGCCGTAGGCCGCGAGGTGACCGCGGAAGTCGGGGCCGACGCCCGACCCCCGCAGCGGGTCCTCCTGCCAGGACGCGCCCGGACGGGGCGCGAACGCGCCGACGACGGTCACGGCGACCCCGGACCCGCCCGCCTCGGCCGCGAGGGTCGTCGTGCTGCCGACCTCGAGGTCGAGCGCACCGGCCGCCGCGACGGGCAGCGCGGCCTCCCCGGGGGCGGTGGGCCACCGGCCGGCGACGACGGTCCCACGCGCGTCCGGGTCGTCGAGCTCGGCGAGGTAGCCCAGCCGGACCGGGCCGCCGTCCGCGGGCAGGTACTGCATGACGCTCGACGTCCACGTGGTCCGCGTCGTCGGGAGGTCGCCGAACGGTGCCGTGAGCAGCGCGGCCGCCGTGGCGACGGCGTCCGACGCGTCGCGCGCGGTCGCGGCGACGAGCGGGTCCGCATCAGGGTCGTCGGCGTCCTCGGGGAAGCCCAGCGCGACCCCGACCTGCACGTCGGGCGCGGGTGCGTCGGACATCGCGAGCTGCAGCGCACGCTGCGGCGCCGCGGTCGTGAGCAGCACGCACACGCCCACGAGCGCCGACCCCGCGACCATGACGGCGAGGACGGCGGCGAGCACGGCCGCCTGCGCGCGGCCGCGTCGCCAGACGTGCTCACCCACGCGCGTCCGCCTCGACCACCCGGCCGTCGACGAGGTGCAGCGCGCGGTCCGCGAGCGCGATCATCACAGGGTCGTGCGTCGAGACGATCGCGGTCATCCCCTCGGCCTCGACGACGCCGCGGATGAGCGCCATGACGGCCAGGCCGGTCTCGCTGTCGAGCTGTCCGGTGGGCTCGTCGGCGACGAGGAGACGGGGCGAGGAGGCGAGGGCGCGGGCGATGGCGACGCGCTGCTGCTGGCCGCCGGACAGCTCGTCGGGCCGCTGCTCGGCGTGCTCGGCGAGGCCGACGAGCTCGAGGAGCATCGCGACGCGACGCTCGCGCACGTCGACGGGAGCCTCGTGCAGCCGCAGGGGGACGCCGACGTTCTCCGCGGCGGTCAGGGCGGGCATGAGCCCGAACGTCTGGAAGACGAACGCGACCCGGTCGCGGCGCAGCGTGGCCTGACCGTCGTCGTCCAGCCCCGCGACGTCGACACCGTCGACGTGCACGGTGCCCTCGTCGGGGCGGTCGAGGCCGCCGACGAGGTTGAGCAGCGTCGTCTTGCCCGATCCCGAACGTCCGACGAGCGCGACGAGCTCCCCGGGAGCGACGTCGAGGTCGACGCCGCGCAGCGCGTGCACGGCGGACCGACCGCTCCCGAACGTGCGGTGCGCGCCGCGGACCTGGACCGCCGCGCCGGGGGTGGGGCTCACCGGGCACCGCCGTCGCGCCAGACGGCCAGGTGGTCGGCCTCGAGCACGAGGCGCACGCGGCTGGTGAGCGCGAGGGCCTCGCGGTACTCGCGGGGCACCTGCAGCCGGCCCGCGCGGTCCATGACGGCGTACTCCTCGTGCACGACGTCGCCGTCGGTCTCCCGACGCAGGACCTCGCTGCTCGTGCGGCCGTCGCGGATCGCGACGGTCCGCTCGACGAGCGAGCTGACCGCGGGGTCGTGCGTGACGACCACGACGGTGGTGCCCGCATCGTGGTTGACGGTGCGCAGCGTCTCGAAGACCTCCTGCGTGGTGGTCGTGTCGAGCTCGCCCGTGGGCTCGTCGGCGAGCAGGAGCTGCGGTGCGTTCGCGAGGGCCGTGGCGATGGCGACGCGCTGCTGCTCACCGCCCGACATCTCCTGCGGTCGCCGGTCGGCGACGTGACCGACGCCCACGAGGTCGAGCAGCTCGTCGGCGCGGCGGCGCCGCTGCCGGCGGGGGACCGTCGTGATCGGCAGCGTCACGTTCTGTCGCGCGGTCAGGTAGGGCAGGAGGTTGCGGGACGTCTGCTGCCACACGAACCCGACCGTCCGGCGGCGGTAGACGACGCGCTCCCGAGCGGGCATCGCCATGAGGTCCCATTGCCCGACCCGCACGCGGCCGGCGGTCGGCGCGTCCATCCCCGAGAGCACCCCGAGCAGCGTCGACTTGCCCGACCCGCTCGCCCCGACGACCGCGACCATCTCGCCCTCGTGCACGAGCAGGTCGAGCCCTTGCAGCGCCTGCACCTCGACGCTGCCGGACTGGTAGATGCGGACGAGGTTGTCGCACACGACGAGCGCGTCGTGCCCGTACTGCGCCGGGCGCGGGGCGCGGCCGCCCAGGGCTCCGAGCGTGCTCTCGGACACCGGCGGCTCCTCCCGTCATCGCGAACGTCCACCGCGCACAGTAGGCGTGTTCACGCTCACACGGGGCACGGACGCGCGCGTGACCCGCGGACACCTGAGGCCCGCGACGCGCAGGGCCGTCACGGTGCGGTGCGCACGGGCCGCATGCTCGGCGGATGACGTCCGTCCCGACCCCCGGCGGCGCGCGCGCCCCGCAGCGCGGTCTGGCGCCTCGACCCCGACGAGCCCCGGGTGCTGCACGTCGAGGGGGACGTCGACGTGCTCGCCGTCCTCCGCCTCACTGAGGCGCACGGCTCCGACCCGCCTGACGCTGGGACGCGACCTCGCGGCCGCGGGCGTGCGCGAGGCGGACCTCACGCGCGCGACGTTCGTCGACTCGTCGGTCGTCGCGCTCCTGCTCGCCGTGTCGTCCCACCAGCCGCACGGGCGCCTGCGCGGTGCGAGCGGCAGCCCGCTCATGGCGCTCGAGGCGTCCCGGGTCCAGCCGATGTTCGACCTGGTCGACGTCGGCCCCGCGCTCTGAGCGACCGTCCGACCCTGGCCGACACCTGCCGACACCGTCGGGAGCGGGCGTCGCGGGGCGTCGCGCCCTGGTTCCCGTGCGGGATGCGCCGCTAGCGTGGCGACCACCGAGGTCCACGCCGAGCGGGAAGGGCCGCCCATGCGATCCGTGCTCGTCACGGGCGCGTCGACCGGTATCGGCCGCGCGACCACTGCGGCGCTCGTCGCCGCGCGCTTCCACGTCTGGGCGACCGTCCGCCGGCCCGACGACGCCGCGAGCCTACGGGCCGACCACGGCGACGCCGTCACCCCGCTCCTCCTCGACATCACCGACGACGACGCGGTGCGTGCCGCGGGCAACGAGGTCCGCGCCGCCGGACCGCTGTACGCCCTCGTCAACAACGCCGGTGCCGCGCTTCCCGGGCCGCTCGAGCACCTGCCGCTCGACGTGCTCCGCCGCCAGCTCGAGGTCAACCTCGTCGCCCAGCTGGGGGTGACGCAGGCGATGCTGCCCGCGCTCCGCGCGAGCCGGGACATCGGGCAGGACGCACGGATCGTCATGATCGGCTCGATCGGGGGGCGGATCGCCGGGCCCGTGCTGGGCGCGTACAGCGCGGCGAAGTTCGGCCTCGTCGGCCTGACCGGGTCGCTGCGCGCCGAGCTCGCACCGTCGGGCATCCGGGTGCTGCTCGTCGAGCCGGGAGCGATCGCGACGCCGATCTGGTCGCGCGGCGCGTCCGCGGGCCAGGAGGTCGCCGACGGGATGCCGCCCGAGGCGCTCGCGCGCTACCGCGCCCAGATCGACCACGCGCTGGAGAACGCACGCCGCAGCGCGGTCCGCGGCGCCCCGCCGGAGCGGGTCGCGGACGTCGTCGTGCGCGCGCTCCTCGACCGGAACCCGGCACCGCGCCGCGTGGTCGGCCGGGACGCCCGGATCGCCGCCGCGATGGTGCGGGTGCTGCCGCACCGCGCGGTCGCCCGCCTCACCGCGGCGCGGCGCTGAGCGCGCCCGCCTTGAAGCGGCGGACCGCCCTCGCGCACGACGGACGCACGCCGCGCCATGCCACGGACGGCTGCCGCGACGCGCTACCGCGGCGTCCGCGGCCGTCCGACCAGGAGGTCCAGGGCAGCACGGCTCACCGCGGCGGGATCGCGCCAGATCACGAAGTGGTCGCAGTCGAGCAGCCGGACGTCGGCCACCCGGTCCGCCGCCAGGCGCTGCTCGGCCTCGGCCGTCAGGACGTCCTGCCGGCCGAGGAGCACGGTCGTCGGCGTGCCGGCCGCCCGCGTCGGGTCCACGTCCGGCCGTTCAGTGCCGGTGCCCCCGCAGCACCGTCAGGACGTACGTCACGTCGACCGAGAAGCTGCCGACCGGGGGAGCGGCGTCCACCGCGCCCTCGATGCGCACGGTGTGCGCGCCGGGCCGGAGCGGTCGCAGCGTCACGTAGTACCCGGCGTCGACCGTCGGGGAGACGACCGTCCCGGCGGGGGCGCCGAAGACGTTGCCGTCCGGCAGCGTCACCGAGAACACCACCGAGTCCTCGTACCGGATCCGCGACGCCGGCAGCGCCGTGCCGTCGACCGTCACGCGCAGGTCGTGCGCACCGGCGCGCAGTCCCGCGACCTGCTCCCGCACGAACGCGACCGTGCTCTGCTCGGGCGGGTCGCCCGGCGTCGCGCCGTAGAACGCGTTGACCACGGGGAAGACGAGCGTCGTCCCCGCAGGGACCGTGCACGTCCGCGTGATCGGCCCGCCGGTGTACCCCGCGAGGAACCACGTGCGGCCGCGCTGACCCTCGTCGCAGAACGCACCGGTGGTGTCGAACAGGGGGCTGGTCGCCGCCGGCTGGGTGAGACCCCACTGCCAGAACCGGGCCCCGGTCGTCCCGTACCGCGCGGCGTGGCCGTGGTGGCCGCCGTCCGTCGCCGTGGCCGTCGCCGCGCCGGCGGGCGCGACGAGCACGAGCAGGACGAGCGCGAGCACCACGCGCAGCCGCCCGCGGGGACCGGGACCGTGCGGTCGTGTCGTGCGCATGAGGAGCACCTCCGAGGGTCGCGTCGTCGGGACCATCGCCTGGTGCCAGGCTTCTCGCGGCGCGGGACGTCGTCAAGGGGCGCCGAGAGGACGTTCAGGGACGCGCGACGAGCGACCCGGCCCTCGGGGGCGGGTCACCGCACGGCGGGAGGTGCCCTGATTGTCAGCATGCTGCGCGCGCTCGTACTGTCGGCTCCATGGACGGCGGAGTGCCGGCACGGCGTCCAGGACCCGGGCGGCGGCTGCGCGCGGGCGCGTCGCTCCTGGGCGTGGCGACGCTGCTCGTGGCCTGCGCGACGCCCGTCGAGCCGGTGGCCTCGCGTCCCACCGGTGCGGCACGCCTCGACGGGACGCCGTTCGCCGGCCTCTCCGCGTGCGGCAGCCGGCCGTTCGTCGCCGTCGTCCGGGGATTCACGACCGCGGGCGAGTCGGCGGAGGGACCCGGCTCGTCGCCGTCGTCCGACATCCTCGGGGTCCGACAGGACGGCTCGGTGACGCCGGTGACGAACGACCTCGGCTCCTACGCGTTCGGCCTCGCCGACGACGGCGCGACCGTCTACGCGTCGCCGACGCCCGACGTCGCACCGGCCGCGCGTGCCGCTCCCGCCGACGGCGTGCTGGCGATCGACCTGGCCACGGGGCGGCGGACGCCCGTGCTGCAGGCGACGGACGTGGGCGAGGTCGCACCCGCCCCGGACGGGTCCACGCTCGCCCTCACGCTGCCCCCGGCCGACGTGCCGCCGGACACGGGGACGTCGAGCCCCGCCCTCGTGGACCTGCCCGCGGCGGCGAACCCGCGCCGCCTGGCGCCGCCGGCGACGAGCCGGGCGGCGACCGTCGCGACGGCGTCCCGTGACCTCACGTGGAGCCCGGACGCGACGCGGCTCGCGTTCGTGGTCACCCTGCCCGACGCCGCACAGGAGGTCCGCGTGACCGACACGACGTCCGGCGCGACCACGACACTGCACCACGTCGACGCTACCGTGGCGCTGCAGTCCCTGGACTGGTCGCCCGACGGGACCGCACTGCTGGCCGCCGAGGGGCGCGCGCCCTCGGCGTCGGGCCGGTCCCGCGACCGGGCCGTCGAGATCGACGCGACCACGGGACGCGCGACGGTCGTGCTGCGGGGCGTCGGCGGCGACCTCGCCTACTCGGCCGCCGACGGCTCCCACGTCACGGCGATCGACAACGGCGGGTCCGTGCCGGTCGCCCGCACGTGGGCGCGCGACGCGGGCGGGCGGTTCGTCCTGACGGCGTCGGCCGCGATCGGCGCCGCCGCGGAGCTCGTCGCCGCCGACCGCATCGACATCCCTCGGTGCGCGATGCGATGAACGCCCGACGCCGGCGCTCACGGCACCTCACCGCGCTCCTGGCGCTCCTCGCGCTGGCGGCCGGGTCGCTCGCCGTCGGCTCGGCCGCGGACGCCGCGACCGTGCGGACGAAGGTCTTCGAGCTCAACGCGTGCGACCAGTTCGGGCGTGACCCCGCCTGCGACTCGACCGCCGCGCAACGCGCGGACGTCGTCGCGAGCAGCGTGCTCACCGCCGGCAGCGATGTCGTGACGTTGCAGGAGGTGTGCCGCTACACCTACGACCGGCTGCTCCAACGGCTCGGCACCGCCTGGCACGGCACGTTCTTCCCGACGGTCACGATCGGCGACGACCGCTGCGCACCGGGCGCGCGCAGCTGGGGGGTTGCGCTGCTCGTCCGCGCCGCCGCGCCCACGAACGTGACCGCGACCCTGCTGCCGAACCCGCTCGGCGAGAGCGAGCGGCGGTACCTGCTGTGCGGCGACGTCGTCCTCGGCACCGCGGTGCGGGTCTGCAGCTCGCACTTCTCCGTGCAGAGCGCCGCGTCGGCCGAGCAGGTGACCGCGGTCGGCAGCCGCCTCGCGACGCACGCGTCCGGCGGCGGTGCCGCGATCCTCGGCGTCGACGCGAACATCGACGTCCGCGCCTGCGCCGCCGCCGCGGCGCTCCGGCCCCTCTACTCGAGCACGTTCGGCGGGACGTCGACCACCGGCTGCCAGACGGGCACCGGCGTCATGGTCGAGGCCGACCAGGCGCGCACGGGCGGGGACGGCACCTACGACGCGCCCACGTGCGGCACCCGCAAGTGCGACTACGTGTTCTTCACCAGGAACCGCTGGGCCGCCGACCACCGCGGCGTGACGACGTCCCTGTGGGTGTCCGACCACCGCGTGCTGCGCGGCCAGGCGACGCTGTCCTGGTAGGCCCGGGGTCCGGGCGAGGCTCGGTCCGTGACGGCCGCATGGCGACCGTCGTCGCGTCGGAAGACCGCGCCCGGGCGCGGGCCTCACGGCACCAGCACGACGGTTCTGCCCGCTCGGGCAACGTGCATGCGCGGTCCGCTGCGCGCGCGACCTGGACGCTCCCGCCGTCGCGCGCCGTGATGGTCCTCGAGGACCCAGGAGGGGGAGTGCCGGTCCACGAGCGCGGTGACCAGGGTGCGAAGCGCACGGAGGGCGCGACACCCGCGAAGCGGGCGACGCGCCGCCCGAGAGCGCCGTCGAGGGCTCTGTCGTTGCTGCGGCCCGAGGACGTCGTCGACCTTCAGCGGGGCGCCGGCAACCGCGCTGTCGCGACGCACGTCCAGCGCGAGCTCGACCCCGGGTCGCTCGCCGGTGTGCACGCGCGCGAGCCGATCCCGCAGGGTGGACCGGACATCCGGCCCGCGCTGCAGGCCAGGTACCCGGCCCTGCTCGGCGCCTTGACGGGCGAGCAGCTCGAGCGGTGGCAGAAGGTCGTCGACCACGACACGATCGCGTGGCACGTCGACGCGCGGCTGCGGCGGCTGTGGGACGACTTCGCGTACTACGGCGCGGTGCGTGAGCAGCACCCGGAGTACCTGAAGGAACGGCGGCGGCTGCTGCGTGCGGTGCCGCCGAAGCCCGACGAGCGCCTGTCGGTCGACGTGCGGCTGCTGCTCGCCGACGACGTGCGACAGCCGCCCGAGTGGGACGTCAAGGCGGAGACCGAGTTCCGGCAGTGGGCCGTCGACCAGATCACCAGGGAACCGCTCGAGCTGAACCTGCGCCCGGCGCCCGGGGAGGCGCTGGGGCAGCACCCGATGCCGGGGATCGTCCACAAGACGAAGGGCTTCGTGACGGCGGACGACCTGCGCAACGACTACCCGGAGGAGTACGCGAGGCGCGTCTCGGACCGGGAGGAGCTCGCGAAGCTGCGCGAGGCGCTCCGGGAGACGACCGAGGTGTGGCACGAGCTGCAGCCGATGCACGTCGAGCGGAGCGCCATCAACGCGCGGAGGATCGGGTTCGGCGCGATCCGGCACATCTCCGAGGCGCTCGGGGAGGGCAGCCAGGCGTACCCGTCGCTGCGCATCTGGGACCAGCCGCGCCGGCTCATCGAGCAGGCGTGGCCGCTGCTGCGGGAGCGCAGGTACGAGCTCGTGGTGCCGCTCATCGCCATGGCCGAGCAGTCGACCGCCGACGCGGCCACCCGGTTCTCGGCGTACGAGAACCGCGTCATGACGGGCGCGGGCACCGCCGTGAAGTGGCTCAACCGGCTCAAGACGACCGGGACGATCGCCGCGGGGATCGCCTCCGGCGGGCTCGGTCTGACGGGGTCGGCCCTCGTCGCCGGCGGGTACACGCTCACGCAGGAGGGGCTGGGCCGGGCCGCAGAGATGCACTACGGCCAGCGCAAGGACCTCGGGCTCGCGAGCCTCGTGCAGGCCGCCGGCGTGAGCGCCGTCATGACCTACCTCGGTGGCGCGCTGCAGGCCCGGTTCCAGGTCGCGATCAAGGCGCGCATCGACCGGATCCCCGACCTCGCGGGCACGAGGCTCGCCGAGCTCACCGCGAGCGCGATGGCGGCCGGCACCTCGTCGGTCTACATGACGGCGACCGAGACCGCGCTGAAGGCCGTCGTCGAGGGCAAGGCCCTGCCGAAGAACGCGAGCCAGCTCGCCGACCTCATCGTCGACGGTGTCGTCGAGAACGTCGCCATGGACCTCGGCCTGGCGCGCGTGAACAGCCGCGTGGCGAAGGAGTACGAGGCCTGGCGGGGCGGCTCGCGCGGGCCCGCGGTCACGGTGCCCGCGCCGACGGGTCGGGGTGTCGCGGGCGACGTCGCGCACGGCACACCCCGGGTCGACGCCCCGGGCACGGCCGGCACCGGCAACGGGAAGGTCCCGGCCGGCAGGCTCTCCGACGTCGCCGTGCGCTCGCTCCTGACCGAGGCCGGCGGGTGGCAGCGGCTCCACGCCGAGCTGCAGGGCGGGACGGGCCTCGGTGCGACGCTGCCGCTCCCGGAACGGCAGGCGCTCATCGCACGGTTCGAGGCGCATCGCGAGGGCCTCGCGCGCAACGCCGGCACGGTGTTCGACGGCACGGTCCTGATCGTCGAGACCGGCGCCGGCCGCCAGGTCGAGGTGCACTTCGCGGGCGACGACGCCGCGCAGCACGTGCAGGACGCGACCGAGTACCTCGACGCGAAGTCGCCCGGCTGGGCGAAGCAGACCGACGTGCGGCTCGTGGCCGACCCGGCGTCGACCAAGGCGCCCACGGCCACGACGAGCGGGCCGGGCGCGAAGGACGCCGCCCAGATCGTCGAGCGCCTCAGCCCGGAGGCGCGAGCGCTCGCCGCGGAGTTCGTCGCCGCCTACGACCGCTACCTCACGATGGATGCCCACGCGCGGTTCGACGTCCTGCTCGAGATCGCGAACCGGCGGCTCGTGGCCGCGGGTGCGCCGCCGCTCATCCCGAGCCACATCCACAACCCGAGGCCCGAGCAGTACGGCCGGCAGCCCGCCAGGGTGTGGGAGCTCCAGATCAACCTCAACCTGGTCTCGCAGAAGCGCCCGACGCCTCTTGAGTTCGCGGCCGCGTGCGACACGATCGCGCACGAGACGCGGCACGCGCTCCAGTGGTTCCGCATGGCCCGGCTGCACATCGAGCGCACGCTGCCGGGAGCGACGTACGCGCAGGTGCAGCACGCGTCCGCCCAGGGGGACCCGGTGCTCAGCCGGTTCGACCCGCAGACCGTGAAGGCCGCGTGGGAGGCGCAGACCGGCGGCCGGGCAGCGGAGTCGTTCACGGCGGGGCAGCTGCACCACCAGGAGGCGTCGGCGTTCTACGACAGCGTGTTCGGCCACAACCGGGCGCACCGCGACGACGTCTACACGATGCTCGACACGCGCGTGAACGAGGTCGACGTCGCGCTGCGGCGCCTGCGGCTCATGGAGGAGATGCGCCTGCCGGAGAACGACCAGCGCTTCGTCGAGGCACGGGACCGCTACCGGGAGGCCGTGGCGGCGCAGAGCAAGGCGCACGACGACTACGAGATGCTCATCGAGGAGATCGACGCCCGCACGCACGGCCAGGACGTCGCCGCCGCCGTGCTCCTCGACGCCCGCATGCTGCCGCACCTGCGTGAGGCCACACGCACCGCCTACCGCGCCTTCCAGGACGCCGACCGCGCGACCCTCAACGTCGCCCGCGTCGGACGGGGAGCCCGAGCGGACGCGCGGGCGACGGCGTTCCGCCGCTACGAGCAGGCCGTGGAGGCGCTGCACCGGCTCGAGAAGCGCATCGAGGCGGACGCGGACGCGGCCGCGCGTGCCGGCGGTGGCGGAGGTGCCGGCGGGACGTCCGGGGGTGGGCCTGGCTCCACACCACCGTGATCGTCGGCGGGGCGCAGTCCGTGGTGCTGCGCGCGGGCCGCGACGCTGACGCGCGCGCGACGGTGCTCGTGGGCCGGAGACTCGGGACGGACCATGTCCGGAGACGACTCAGGCCTGGTGAGACACCGTCTCACCAGGCCTGATCGGTCGGGCTGACAGGATTTGAACCTGCGACCCCTTGAAGCATCCAGGCGTCGCCGGTTGGATCTGCTGTCGTCTTGCACCAGTCAGCGAAACAGCGCGTGGTCTGCGAACTGATGAGGCCGGTGCCTCATCGAGGCCGTGCAGCGATCAGCACCTACGACCGCTGTCATTCAGTGAATCCGTGGGGAAAACGCGGGCGTCGAGTGGGGGGCCCGGGCCCGCCCGCGAGCCCTGAACCAGCATGCACCCGCAGGCAACCGAGTGCTTCGGTCTTCACCCGGCCGCCCGGTTCCGAACGGCTCACGGTCGCGCGCCGTCGGAGTAACTTCCGACCAAAGGAGGGCGAGCATGGGCTTTCGCGTCCGCAAGTCGTTCAAGGTGATGCCCGGCGTACGGATGACTGTCACGCCACGAGGCGTCTCCACATCGGTCGGGGTCAACGGCGCGCGCGTTCGAGCGCATTCGTCGGGCCGGGTGACGGGCACAGTCGGCATCCCGGGATCCGGGGTCTCGTATACGACCTCTGCGGGCGGCGCGAGCCGAGCCCGCACTGGTGCTCCACCCCGTGCGGTCGCCCCGGTGTCGGCACCGAAGCCTGGGATGCTGGCGCCGAGGTGGGAGAAGGCCCTGCACGCTGCGGCGGTGCTCCAGCGCGATCCCGGCGCTGTGCAGAGAGTGGCCGCTGGCCATTCCGAGGCGCAGCGGACTGCTGCTCTGCTTGAGGCCCTCCTGGGTGCGTTGCCGAGCAACGATGTCGCCCGTGTTCAAGAGCTCCTCGGCTGGCTCTGGCGCGAGGGGTACGAGCCCGCGACAGACCCGTTCCTGTCCCGGTATCTCCCTCAGGCGGCGCTCGCCCTGGAGATCACACCGGAGATCAGCGTTGAGCTCCCTCTGACACGGGACACCATCGGCCTGACGCTCGCTGAGGCGCTGCAGTCTGCCGGCGATGTACGCGGCGCATCCGACATCGTCGAAGAGGTGACGCCCTCCACGGTTGCCGCTGTGTCGTTGGCCGAGCTCTACGCCGAGCAGGCGCGCTGGGCAGATGTGATCGCACTGACCGACGGGGTTGCGAACGAGGACGAGGCGTCAATGTACCTGCTCGTCCAGCGAGCAGTGGCGCTGCGTTCAACGGGCAACCCGGGTGCGGCGCGGGAAGCGCTGAAGGAGGCGCTCCGGCTTCGTTCGAGGCCTGCCCAGTTGCGGCACCGGGCCCTCGTCGAGCGGGCCTACACCTACCTGGCGGAGAACAAGCGGGCGATGGCTCGCAAGGACCTCGAGAAGGTTCTCGCCGAAGATTCGTCCTACCCCGGTCTGGCAGAGGCGATGGCTGAACTGCCTCGAGAGTGACGCGAGCGACGAGGTACTCGTGACGGGTACGAGATCGGAGAGCTAGACGCCGTGCCAGAGGCGCGCACGGCGAGCGCCTGGACTTGATGAGATGCGGATGCGCTCGGTCACGCGGCGGCGTTCCGTGCGGAGGACCACATGCAACGACGTCGTCTCACGTTGATCGGAACATCTTGGCGAGCGAGGCGGCCAAGCCCTGGTGCGACGCGTCCGCTGTCTCGTCGGGGTCCGGCTTGAGGAGCTCCTCCCGACGCCGGGCGTATGCCTCCGCCCGAGCCTCCCACGTCGGCGCGTGCACATGCAGCGAGGCGAGTGTCGGTCCTGCGACGAGCACCAGGATCCCGATCACGAGCGCGACTCCGATGGCCCAGGCGATCGCAGCACCGACGACGGTCGGCCACGCACTCGACGAGCGCGTTGCGGATGCCCACCCTCCTATCAGCAGTCCCAGCAATGCGCCGACCGAGCCGCTGAGGAGCCACATCGCGAACTGGCCACGAGTCGAGTGCTGGGCGGCGATGGCGCGAGCGCGTCGTTCCCAAATGAGCGCCTCGTCGGGCTGCGTCACGGTGGCGGGCGCCGGGAAGTCAAGTACGGACTGCTTCCGCAGCCATCGGCGAATCGTGAACTTCCACGGGCCAGCGAAGCCACTCAGATGATCGGCGGCGAGCGGAAGGTCGGCCCACCGGTGCAGTCGGTCCAGCACAGCGGCGTTCGGCGGCTCGGGTTCGATCGGGGCGTTCACAGGGGGATGCTCGCATGCCCCTCCGACGCCCCGAGCGATACGAGGCGGAAAGCGACCACGCCGATCGCCAGCGTTTGGCCACGCGCAGCCGTTCCGCGTCTGAGCGGTCGGGCGGTACCACTAGCGCGCGTGGGATAGAACGTGTGTTCGATATGCTGCGTTGGTGAGCGTTGGTCGAGACCCGCGGACGGTCGTGAACCGCGAGGTTCCGCGGGATGTGCCTTCAAGGCCACAAGGAGACATCCCGGTCGTCGCTCACGTGGTCTGGTCCGACGGCACCGACGAGTGGCGTGCGGCGAGGGCGGTGCGGTGGACGAAGACGCACGTGATGGTCGCGTGGCTGGAGTCGACGCCCGGCCCGCGCTCCGAGCGATACGAATGGCTGAGGGCGGCGGATGTGGCTCGCAGCGTGAGCTGGTTCGTCACGCCGCCGGTTGCAAGCGGACCGTCGTAGTTGCCCGCCCGCCGGGGCTCAGCAGCATGCCGCCTCGGCAAGCTAGGGCAGCGCGATCGCCATCGGTTGCGCGTGCTCGCCCCAGCTGTCGCGACTTGATGACGCGAGGCTCGAGGCCGGCGCCCGTCGGAATGAGGGCTGAACCGCCGTCGCGACAGCGGCGCTGAAGCGAGAGAGCGTGCCGTCGACGTGGTCTCGCGGGGCGCGGGCGAGGGTGGTACCTCCGACGAGCTTGGCTTCCGCGAGGGATGCATCCTCGCTGAGTGCCTCTCCCGAGAGGCTTCTGACGTCGACCCAGAGATGTCCTGCTTGCGCGAGCCGATTGAAGGAGGCGGAGCACCACGAGGCGCTCTCGGCCAGTGCGGCGCAGCCCGCGTGGAGGGTCCCGCCGAGAGCCCGTTCGGCGGGCCGGGCCGACAGTCCGCGGTCGCCGTTCACCCTGCCGCGCGGCACGAGGGCGGTGAGCAGACGACGAACGGCCACCAAGTCACTGTGGACGTCTTGCGACCGCGGCGCCGTGTCGGCGTACGTCCTCAGGTCGGTGAGCAGCTCTAGCCAAGCCCGCGCACGGCCGACCTGGAGGTCGCCGGCCGGCAGGGCGTGCGCGTGCAGGTCGAGCCCGTGGAACGCGGCGGTGTGCACCGACAAGTGGAGCCCGACCTGGGCGACGTCGACGAGGGTGGCGGTCGAGTAGTCCGGGTGCTGGCGCAGGTCCCAGGCGGCGCGGCGGATCCGAGCGACGCGCTCGGCGAGCTCGTCGACGGCTGTGGCGGCTCGGATGGTCGTGCTCGCAGGCGAGAGGCCGTCGAGCTCTGTCGTCGTCGCTCCCGTCACCTCCGCGGTGCGCACGACGTCCAAGGCTGCTCGATGCGCCCGGTCGGCCGGCGGCAGCCAACGACCGATCTGGCTCCATCGCAGCCCAGCCTGCCCGGCTCGGAGGGCCAGGGCGTCCTGGGTCGCGAGCAGTGTCGCGGTCATACCACCGAGACGACCGAGTGCGCCTTGGCGGGCGACGTCGTCCCAGACGAGGGCGGCATCGGGAGTCCATCCGCTGCCATCGATCGTCACGTGCGAGGCGATCAGGTCGGAGGCCGCGCGGATGTGCGTGCGTGCGACAGCCCAGGCGTGCTGTCGTCTAGGACCCCCGTCGGTGATCGGAGCGTCGCCGGGTGCCGGCGGCAGTGCGTCGACCATGGTGAGGGCCGCGGCTTCGACGGGGTGAGGATGAGCTGACGCCCTGACGCCGGCGACGCGGGCAGGGGAGATCAGCGCCCAGGCGTGGCGCCGTGCGGCGTCGAGAAGATCGAGGTAGGCGGCGACAGTCAGACTCGCGTCTTCCTTGCCGTCGAACCGGTGGCCCTCGACCTGGCGCCGACCCTCGGCGAGATGCGCAGCGGCAGCGTCCATGAGCGCGCCGTAGGTCGCGGCGTTCATGCCCGGCACCGCCGGAACTCGTCCTGCGCGCTGACGATGCGTCGGAATGCTCGGCCGAGCGTGCTGAGCTCGTCCTGCTCGCAGTTGTCCCCGCCGGCGGCGAGAAGCCGCCGAGCTGCCTCCTCGACGAGCTCTTCGAGCACGCGGCGCGCGTCTGCTGTGTCGTCGTCGGGGTACAGCGCGGGGAGCGGGTGGTGTGACGAGTCGCTCCTCAGGGAGGGCCGTGCCCACTCGAGCTCTTCGCGAGCCTCGCCGAGGTCGAGCGCAGCGAACGTCAGGTCAACGCTCGAACCGAGTGGCGCGCTGAGGCTCAGTCGAATGGCGGCGTGCCCCGCGAGGTCGAGCAGGGCCCAGAGGCTGAGCCAGCCTGCGTCACGACTCTCGATGAGTCGCTGAGCCGGTTCGCGCCACGACGACGTCATCTCGACCACCTCCACGGGCATGGCCGGTCCACGCCCACGACGACGGTCGGGCCAGCGTCTGCTCGGCCGCAGTCACGTGATGGGCACTTGTGGACCGACGCGTCGTCACGTGCTGGTGTGCACGGCGGTCAGCCAGACGCGACGCAGATCGCGTGCCGGCGCCGATCCGGCGTGATCAGTCTCGGAAGGGAAGTGCCTCCGCAGCGCCCAGGAGCAAGTCGGGGTGCAACGGCGACGCCGTGCGGGCCTCGATCGCTGCTTCACCTGGTCGAACGCCGCGCGACGCGCCCCCCAGCCGGTCGCTTCACCTGGCGCCGGCTTCCCGTCGCGGGGCTGTTCCGCGGGCTGCTGCAAGCATCTCGTGTCGCGGGACGACCTTCACGCGCTCACGGCCCTGCGGTGCTCCCAGTGCTCGCTCGTACGCGTCGAGCAGCAGCCACCCGGACCACTCGACGGGCTCGACACCTCGCTCGACGAGCCACTCCGTCACGGCGTCGGGCTCAGGCGACGCGGCCTGCTCGAGCCCGGAGGCATCCTCGAGCAGCCGCGCGATCGTTCCCGACGCGTCGGACTTGGTGTGGCCGATGAGGCCGACCGGGCCGCGCTTGAT
>NZ_JAHKSJ010000032.1:0-82396 GCF_019024305.1 Cellulomonas algicola
CTGCCGCTGCTGCTGGCCGACGAGTACTTCACCGGCGCCGTCGCCAACGGCGTCGAAGCCTGGCGGCGCGTGGTGTCGGGCGCGGCCCTGCACGGCGTGCCGACCCCGGCGTTCTCCTCGTCCCTGGCGTACTACGACGGGGTCCGCGCCGAGCGGCTGCCCGCGGCGCTGATCCAGGCGCAGCGCGACTTCTTCGGCGCCCACACCTACCGCCGCACCGACAAGGACGGCACCTTCCACACCGCGTGGTCCCTCGACCGCACCGAGCAGGACGCGTGAGCGAGCCCGTCTCGACCACCGCCGCCCCGGGCACGAACCGGGGCGGCGGTGGTCCGCTCCAGCCGGTCATCCTCGGCGCCGACATCGGCGTCTACGCGATGGCCCGCTCGTTCCACGAGGCCTACGGCGTGCGGTCGGTCGTCGTCGCGGGGGCCGCGCTCGGTCCCGTCGCGCACTCGCGGATCGTCGACCACGAGATCGTCGCCGACGGGCACGACCCGCGGCAGCTCGTCGACCGGCTGCTCGAGGTCGCGCGCCGCATGCCCGACCGTCGCCTGCTGCTCATGGCGAACTCGGACTGGCTCGTCCGGGTCGTCGTGCAGCACCGCACGGAGCTCGAGCCGTACTACGTCGTGCCGTTCCTCTCGCAGGAGCTGCTCGACCAGATCTCCGACAAGGCGACGTTCGCGGAGATCTGCGAGCGGCTCGACATCTCGGTGCCGCGCACGATCGTCCAGGACTTCACGTCCGCCGACGAGGCCGGCTGGGCGCCCGCACCCGTGGACCTCGACTACCCGCTCATCGCGAAGGCGGCGAGCAGCGCGGACTACCAGGACGTCGAGTTCGAGGGCAAGAAGAAGGTCTTCGAGATCGCGACGCCCGACGAGCTCGTGTGGTTGTGGGGTGCGCTGCGTGCGGCCGGCTTCCGCGGGCGGTTCGTCGTGCAGGAGCTCGTGCCCGGGGACGACACGCAGATGCGGTCCATCACCGCGTACGTCGACAGCCGCGGCGAGATCACGCTGCTGTGCAGCGCGCACGTGCTGCTCGAGGAGCACACGCCGTCCGGCCTGGGCAACCCGGCCGCGATGATCACCTACCGCGACGACGCGATGCTCGACCAGGCCCGACGCTTCCTCACGTCGACCGGCTACCGCGGCTTCGCGAACTTCGACGTCAAGGTCGACCCGCGGACCGGGCTGTTCCGGTTCTTCGAGGTCAACCCGCGGATCGGGCGGAACAACTACTACGTGACGGCCGCGGGAGCGAACCCCATGCGGTTCGTCGTCGAGGACCACGTCGAGGGCCGGGCCGTCGAGCCGGTCGTCGTCGAGCGCGAGGTCCTCTACTCGATCGTGCCGCACCGCTTGCTGCTGAAGTACGTGCGCGAGCCGCAGCTCGCGGCGCGCGTGCGCCGGCTCGTGCGGTCCCGTGCCACGGCGCACCCGCTCGCCTACGGCAAGGACCTGTCGCCGCGCCGTCGGGCGTACGTCTGGGCTGCGAAGCTCAACCAGGTGCGCAAGTTCCGCCGGTACTACCCGGAGGTCACGGACACCGGCTTCTGAGCCGGACCGTCCGGTCCGCGCCGTGCGTCGTGCGGATCCCGGCGCGACGGACGACCACGACGACGGCCCGCCCGCGATCCTCGCGGACGGGCCGTCGTCGTGTCAGGGGGCGAGCGGTTGCCGGGACCACACGGACCGGGGTGGACGAGCGGGTCAGCCGAGCTCGCTGGTGCCCGCGTACAGGTGCAGCACGGGCACCTGGAGGTCTTCGCGGGCCCGCGACGCCCAGTCGCGGTGGAACGTGTCCTCGAGCGCGTGCGGATAGGTGACGACGGCGACCTCGCGGACCCCGCCCGCGGCGACGGCCGCACGCACGGCGGGGATCGGGTCGTCCTCGGTGATCTCGCCCGTCGCCGTGCGCCCGGCGGCGGTGAACGCGGCGACGCTGCCCGCGAGCTGCTCGGCGGCGGTCGCGCGGGCCTCGCGGACGCTCGGCTCCTTGCCGCGTGCGCGGTCGAAGGCCTCGCGCAGCTCGCCGAGGCTGAGGTTGTCGATGATCGTCGAGAGCAGCGGGCGGTCGCTGTCGGCGGGGACGAGCACCCGGTACGCGAGCTCCTCGCCGTCGTGCAGCGACAGCAGGTGCTCGACGTCGGACGCGGTCAGGGTGTCCTCGACCAGGACCAGGATCGTGTCGGTCACGCGCCGAGCCTAACCACCTGCCACCGTCCCAGCAGCACACCGTCGCCGTGCAGCAGGTGCAGCGGCCGCAGGTGACGTGCGGGCTCGAACCAGTCGGTGCTGTGCACGATGCGCGGCGCGGGGCCGCCGACGAGCAGCGGGCTCGTCGTCACGCACAGCTCGTCGACCAGGTCGGACTCCAGCAGCTGACCGAGGAGCGTGGGCCCACCCTCCGCGAGCACGTGCGACAGGCCGCGGGCGCCGAGCGCGGCGAGCGCGACCCGCAGGTCGACGACACCGGCGTCGGACTCGGTCACGATGACGCGCTCGGGACCGATCTGCTCGCGCAGCGCGTCGAGGCGCGGGCTCGCGCTCGTCGTGACGACGATCGGGGGCCGCTCCTCGTCGAGCAGCCCCGGCGGCAGGTCCCCGCTCGCGCTCACGATCGCGAGCTCGACCTCGGGGGCCCGGCCGAAGGCACGGCGCGCCTCGGCGAGGCCGTCGGGCACGTCGAGCGCGGTGTAGCGCTCGACCCGGGCCGTCTGCGCGCCGACGAGCACGACGTCGGCGAGCGCCCGCAGCGTCCGGAACACCCGGAAGTCGGCACGGTCGTTGATCGTGCCGCTGCGCTGGTCGACGCCGGTCGCGGCGCCGTCGACCGAGCTCACCATGTTGACCCGGACGTGCACGCCGCGCGGTGGGTCGACGGGCAGGCGGTCGGTGAAGAGGGCGAGCAGCTCGGCCTCGTCGGGGCGGGGCTCGAGGCGCTCACCGGCGCGTTCGAGGGGCAGCAGGACGTCGAGCGGGGGCAGGTCGTCGGTCTCCAGCACGGCCTTCACGCTAGGCCAGGTCGGCGGGGCAGGACAGCCGGGGCGGTGTGGGAAACCGCACGTCAGGCGGGCAGGCGGCCGGTCGCGCGGTCGTGCGGGCCCAGGACGTCGGCGAGCGCGGCGACCTCGCCGACGACGACCACCGCGGGGTTGCCGACGCCACGCGCGGCGGCGCGGTCGGCGATGTCCGCGAGCGTGCCGACGGTCGTGCGCTGCCCGGGCAGCGTGCCGTTCTCGACGACGGCGACGGGCGTCGCGGGGTCCTTGCCGTGCGCGACGAGCGTCGCGGCGTGCTCGGCGAGCCGGCCGACGCCCATGAGCAGCACGAGCGTGCCGTCGAGCGCGGCGATCGAGGGCCAGTCGGGCGCGCTGTCGTGCGCGGACAGGATCGTCACCTGGCGGGACACCCCGCGGTGCGTGACGGGGACGCCGGCCACGCCGGGGACGGCGATCGCGCTCGTCACGCCCGGCACGACCTCGACGGGCACGCCCGCCGCGAGGCAGGCCTGCACCTCCTCGCCGCCGCGGCCGAGGACGAACGGGTCGCCGCCCTTGAGCCGGACCACCCGCAGGCCGCGCAGGGCGCGCTCGACGAGGACCTCGTTGATCTGCTCCTGCGTGAGCGTGTGCGAGTGCGGGGACTTGCCGGCCTCGACGACCTCGACGTCGGGGTCGAGCGTGTCGAGCAGCGCGCGCGGTGCGAGGCGGTCGACGACGACCACGTCGGCCTCGGCGACGGCGCGCCGGCCACGCGTCGTGACGAGACCCGGGTCGCCCGGACCGCCCCCGACGAGCGTGACGGTGCCGACGGGGTCGCGGCGGTGGTGCCGCAGCGGGAGCTCGCCGGTGTCCAGGAGCACCCGGAGCGCGGAGCGCAGGGCGGCGGCACGGCGCGGGTCGCGGCCCGTGGACACGGCGACCGTCACGTCGTCGACGCGCGCAACCGCGGGCGTCCATGCGGTGGAGCGAGCGGCGTCGTCGGCACGCACGCACCAGGTGCGCGCCGCCTCGGCGTCCGCGGCGACGGCGTCGTCGACGGCCGGTTCACCGGTCGCGGTGTGCACGAGCCACGCGCCGTCGAGGTCGCCGGTCGCGTACTCGCGCTCCGCCCAGTGCACGAGCCCGCGCGCGACCGCATCCGCCAGGTCCTCGCACAGGCGCGGCGCGACGACCAGCACGTCCGCGCCGTCGTCGACGAGCCGCGCCACGCGCCGCGCCGCGACGGGACCGCCGCCGACCACGACCACGCGCCGCCCGGCGACGTCCAGCAGCAGGGGATGACGAGGCATGTCGTCCAGTCTGCCGGTCGCGGGCGGCGCGTCCGTCATATGCCGGCTCCGGCGAGCCAGTCGTCGTCGGCCGCGCTGGGCGGCGGCGTGGGCGTGAGGCGGTCGAGCAGCGTCGGGCCGATCATCCCCGCGGCGAGCGTCGTCCCGTCGGCGGGGTCGACGACCAGGAAGCCGCCCGTGCTGCGGTGCGTCGCGTAGTCGTCGAGGACGACGGGCTCGGCGAGCCGCAGCCGCACGCGACCGATCGCGTTGAGCGTGAGCGCGCGCGGCGCGGTGTCCGACGACGTGTCGGTCGCGTCGACCGTGTACTGGGTGTCGACGCCGTCCCACACCTCGACGGTCTGGGTGTCGATGTCGAGGCGGGCGTTGACCTCGCGCAGGAGCGCCCGGACGGTGCGCGTGCCGACGCGCACGAGGACGCGCGCGCCGAGGACGCTGCGCCGCTCGGCGAGCCAGCAGACGGTGCCCTCCAGGTCGGCGCCGACGGTGACCGTCTCGCGCGTGGGCACGAGCACGTCGCCGCGGGCCACGTCGACGTCGTCGGCGAGGCGCAGCGTGACGGACTGCGGCGCGTGCGCCTCGTCGAGCGGGCCGTCGAACGTGTCGATGCCCGTGACGGTGCTCGTCTTGCCGGACGGCAGGACGGTGACGTCGTCGCCGACACGCACCACCCCCGACGCGATCCGGCCCGCGTAGCCGCGGTAGTCCGGGTGCTCGGCGTTGCGCGGCCGGATGACGACCTGCACGGGGAACCGGAACGCCTCGGCGTGCGCGTCGCGCCCGACGGGGACGGACTCGAGGTGCTCGAGCAGCGTCGGGCCGTCGTACCAGGGCGTGCGGTCGGAGCGGTCGACGACGTTGTCGCCGGCGAGCGCCGACAGCGGGACGGCCCGCACGTCGGTCAGGCCGATCGCGTCGGCGTACCGGGCGAAGTCGTCGGCGATGGTGCGGAACGTCGCCTCGTCGAAGTCGACCAGGTCCATCTTGTTGACCGCGAGCACGACGTGCGGGACGCCCAGCAGCGCGGTGATGGTCGCGTGCCGGCGGGTCTGCTCGAGCACGCCCTTGCGCGCGTCGACCAGGACGATCGCGAGCTCGGCGGTGGACGCGCCGGTCACCATGTTGCGCGTGTACTGCACGTGACCGGGGGTGTCGGCGAGCACGAACGCGCGCCGGGCCGTCGAGAAGTACCGGTACGCGACGTCGATGGTGATGCCCTGCTCACGCTCGGCGCGCAGGCCGTCGGTGAGCAGCGCCAGGTCGACGGCGCCGACCTCGGACCCGCCGCGCGCGGCGGTCGCCCGCTCGACCGCGCTCAGCTGGTCGGCCAGCACGGACTTCGTGTCGTAGAGCAGGCGGCCGATGAGGGTGCTCTTGCCGTCGTCGACCGAGCCGGCCGTGGCGAGGCGCAGCAGGTCGCGCTGCGCGTGCACGGTCGGGTCGGAGGAGGCGAGCTCGGTGGTCGTCGTCATCAGAAGTAGCCCTCGCGCTTGCGGTCCTCCATGGCGGCCTCCGAGGCCCGGTCGTCGGCGCGGGTCGCCCCGCGCTCGGTGAGGCGGCTCACGGCCACCTCCTCGATGACGTCGGCGACGGTCGCGGCCGTCGACTCGACGGCACCGGTGCAGCTCATGTCGCCGACCGTCCGGTAGCGGACCGTGCGGGTCTCGAGCGTCTCGCCCGTGCGCGGGCCGCCCCACTCGCCGGGCGCGAGCCACATGCCGTCGCGCAGGAACACCTCGCGCTCGTGCGCGTAGTAGATCGACGGCAGCTCGATCCGCTCGCGCTCGATGTAGCGCCACACGTCGAGCTCGGTCCAGTTCGACAGCGGGAAGACGCGCACGTGCTCGCCCGGCTTGTGGCGGCCGTTGTACAGGTCCCACAGCTCGGGACGCTGCCGGCGCGGGTCCCACTGCCCGAACTCGTCGCGCAGCGAGAACATCCGCTCCTTGGCGCGTGCCTTCTCCTCGTCGCGGCGGCCACCGCCGAACACTGCGTCGAAGCGGTGCGCGGTGATGCCGTCGAGCAGCGGGACCGTCTGGAGCGGGTTGCGCGAGCCGTCGCGGCGCTCCACGACGCGGCCGTCGTCGATCGCGTCCTGCACGCTCGCGACGACGAGCCGCAGCCCGTGCTCCTCGACCGTCGCGTCGCGGTAGGCGATGACCTCGGGGAAGTTGTGGCCCGTGTCGACGTGCATGACCGCGAACGGCACGGGCGCGGGCCAGAACGCCTTGCGCGCCAGGTGCAGCATGACGATCGAGTCCTTGCCGCCCGAGAAGAGCAGCACGGGCCGCTCGAACTCGCCGGCGACCTCGCGCATCACGTGGATCGCCTCGGACTCGAGCGCGTCCAGCTGGGTCAGGCGCTGGGTCGGTCGCTGCGAGGGTGCCGCCGCGGTGGGGGGAGCCGTGGCCTCAGTCGTCATGTGTGCAGACCGCATTCCGTCTTGGAGGTACCGGACCAGCGTCCGGCCCGCGGGTCCTCGCCCGGGGCCGTCGCACGCGTGCAGGGGGCGCAGCCGATCGACGCGTAGCCGGCCTGCCGCAGCGGGTTCAGCACGACGTGGTGCTCGGCGACGTAGGCGTCCACGTCGGCCTGCGTCCACGCCGCGATCGGGTTGAGCTTGACCTTCGACCGCTTGGCGTCCCAGCCGACGACCGGGATGTCGGTGCGGGTCGGGGCGTCCTCGCGGCGCATGCCCGTGACCCACGCGGTGTACGGGGCGAGGCCGCGCTCGAGCGGCTCGACCTTGCGCAGCGCGCAGCACAGGTTCGGGTCGCGGTCGTGCAGGCGCGGGCCGTGCTCGGCGTCCTGCTCCGCGACGGTGCGCAGCGGCAGGACCGTGCGGAGCCGGATGTCCGTGAAGTCGGCGTAGTAGTCGCGCGTGCCGATGGTCTCGGCGAAGTGGTAGCCCGTGTCGAGGAAGATGACGTTCGCGCCGGGGACCGCCTTCGCGACGAGGTCGACGAGCACCTCGTCGCCCATCGACGACGCGACGACGAGGTCGTCGCCGAACGTGCGGCCCGCCCACGCCAGGATCTCGCTCGGGTGCGCACCCTCGAGCTCGCGGCCCGCCTGCTCGGCGAACGCGCGCAGCTCGTCGGGCGTGAGGTCGGCGATCGCGGGGGTCGCGGTGCTCATCGGTCTCCTCCCGTCGGGGCTGCCGGGGTGGTGGTCGCGGCGGACGCCAGGCCGACGAACCGCAGCGCGAACGCGCGGGCGCACGACCGGCACTCCCACTGGCCGTGCGTCTCGCCCGCGGGCCACAGGTCCTCGCTCGCGCAGAACGGGCAGTAGTACGGGACGGCGCGCTGTCCGGAGTCGGTCATCGCAGGTCCTCCTCCGCCGCGCGCTGCACCCACTCGGCGAAGAGCTCGCCCTCGAGGCGCTGCTCGTCGAACTTCCGCGTCACCCGCTCGAGGTAGTCGGGGAGCTCGGACGACGGGACGCGCAGGCCGCGCAGCGTCTTGCCGAGCCCGCTGGTGAGGCCGAGCCCGCCGCCGAGGTGGACCTGGTAGCCCTCCTCGCCGCCCGCGAGCGCGCCCTTGAGGCCGATGTCGGCCGTCTGGATGCGCGCGCACGAGTTGGGGCAGCCGTTGACGTTGATCGTGATCGGCTGGTCGAACGTCGGCAGGCGCTGCTCGAGCTCACCGATGATGAGCGCCGCACGGGCCTTCGTCTCGACGATCGCGAGCTTGCAGAACTCGATGCCCGTGCAGGCGATCGTGCCGCGACGGAACGTCGACGCGTTGCGGACCTGCAGCCCGAGCGCCTCCAGGCCCTCGACGAGCGCGTCGACGCGGTCGGCGGCGACGTCGAGCACCACGAGCTTCTGCTCGGTCGTGAGCTGCACCCGGTCGGACCCGGCGGCGTCCACGAGGTCGGCGACGGCGTCGAGCAGCGGGCCCGACACGCGCCCGACGGTCGGGGCGGCGCCCACGTAGAAGCGGCCGTCCTTCTGCGGGTGCACGCCGACGTGGTCGCGGCGGCCGGTCGGCGGCGGGGGAGGAGCGGGACCGTCGGCCATGGTCCAGCCGAGGTACTCCTCCTCCAGCACCTGCCGGAACAGCTCGGGCCCCCAGTCGGCGAGCAGGAACTTCAGGCGGGCACGCGTACGCAGCCGGCGGTAGCCGTAGTCGCGGAAGATGCTCACGACGCCGACCCACACGTCGGGGATCTGCTCGAGCGTGACGAACGCGCCGAGCCGCTTGCCGAGCATCGGGTTGGTGGACAGCGCGCCGCCGACCCACACGTCGAACCCGGGACCGAGCTCGGGGTGCACGACGCCGACGAACGCGACGTCGTTGATCTCGTGCGCGACGTCCTGGTGCGGCGAGCCGCTGACCGCCGTCTTGAACTTGCGGGGCAGGTTCGAGAACGCCGGGTCGCCGATGTAGCGGCGGTGGATCTCCTCGATCGCGGGGGTGCCGTCGACGATCTCGTCGGCCGCGACGCCCGCGACGGGGGAGCCGATGATGACGCGCGGGACGTCGCCGCACGCCTCCTGCGTCGTCAGCCCGACGGACTCGAGGCGACGCCAGATCTCCGGGACGTCCTCGATGCGCACCCAGTGCAGCTGGATGTTCTGCCGGTCCGTGATGTCCGCGGTGTCGCGGCCGAACTCGCGCGAGATGCCCGCGACCGTGCGGAGCTGGCCCAGCGTGAGGGTGCCGCCGTCGCAGCGGACGCGCAGCATGAAGTACGAGTCCTCGAGCTCGTGCGGCTCGAGCGTCGCGGTCTTGCCGCCGTCGATCCCGGGCTTGCGCTGGGTGTACAGGCCCCACCAGCGCATCCGACCGCGCAGGTCGTCACCGGGGATGGAGTCGAAGCCCTGCTGGGCGTAGATCGTCTCGATGCGGTGGCGGACGTGGAGACCGTCGTCCTCCTGCTTGAGCTTCTCGTTGCCGTTGAGCGGCTCGCGCTGCTCGTCGAACGCCCACTGGCCCTCGTGGCGAGCGGCGGGCGGGGCGATCCTGGTCTGCGCCATCGGGCGCTACCTCCGGGGGATCGTGGACGTGCGTGCTGCACCCACCGCCGGGGGGACGGGACTCGGGGCGCAGACCGCGCGCCCGAGCGTGGGGGACGTGGGGCGGGGTCAGTCTCTCCGCGGACAGCAGCACATCGACATGGCCGGGCCCGCGGCGGCGCAGCAGCACCGACACATGGCGGGGGACCCGGTCGCGATCACCCGACGAGGCTGTCAGACGAACGGGTGACACGGGAGAAGGCTTCCGCATGGTGAGACGAGCGCATCGGCATGTGGGACGGACGTCCAGTCCGGGTGTAGAAGCCGCGCGAACGCGCCTGCCCACGTGCCCAGCAGTGACACCGCTCACCCCCGCGCGTGCGTCCCGGATGCCGGACGTAGGCTTGTCCGTCGTGACAGCCGTCGACCCCGCCGCCCGCCCCGGTGGCGCGCACCCGGGACCGGCCTCGCTCACCGAGCGCACCCCCGTCGTCCCGCCCGAGCGGCTCCTCGCCGAGCTCGTCCCGCCGCGCCACTTCGCCGGTGAGTCGTTCGACACCTACGTGCCCGACGCGGCGCACCCCTCGCAGCGCGACGCCGTCGACCGCCTGCGCGCGGTCGCCCGCACCATCACCGACGGGGCGTCCGGTCGTGGCGGCCTGTTCCGGCGGGCGTCCCGGCGCACCGCGCCCGCCGTCTACCTCGACGGCGGCTTCGGCGTCGGCAAGACCCACCTGCTCGCGTCCCTCGCGCACGCCGTCGGCACCCAGGACGCCGCGTTCGGCACGTTCGTCGAGTACACCAACCTCGTCGGCGCTCTCGGGTTCCTGCCGACCGTCGAGGCGCTCGCGGGCAAGAAGCTCGTCTGCATCGACGAGTTCGAGCTCGACGACCCCGGCGACACCGTCCTCATGTCCCGCCTGCTGCGCGAGCTCGCCGACCGCGGCGTCGCGCTCGCCGCCACGTCGAACACGCTGCCCGAGTCCCTCGGCGAGGGCCGGTTCGCCGCGGACGACTTCCTGCGCGAGATCCAGGCGCTCGCCGCCCGGTTCGAGGTGCTGCGCGTCGACGGGCAGGACTACCGGCACCGGTCCGTCGTGACCGACGCCGAAGGGCTCGCCGACGCCGAGGTGCAGCGCGCCGTCGCCGACGTCCCCGGCGCGACGCTCGACGCGTTCCCCGCGCTGCTCGACCACCTCGCCCGCGTGCACCCCAGCCGGTACGGCGCGCTGCTCGACGGCGTCGAGCTCGTCGGCCTCACGGGCGTCGCGCCCGTGCCGACGCAGGACGTCGCACTGCGCCTCGTCGTGCTCGTCGACCGGCTCTACGACCGCGACGTGCCCGTGCTGCTGGGCGGCGGGGGCGAGGACGACCTGTTCTCGGCCGAGATGCTGCGCGGCGGCTACCGCAAGAAGTACTACCGCGCCCTGTCCCGCCTCGGCGCGCTGGCCGCCGACGGCGCGGCCCGCGTCACCGCCTGACGCGGCGGTCCGGGGGCGTCGCGGGCGCGCGCCCGCGCGCAACGGCACCGGACGCCGACGGTCAGTCCGCCAGGGCGGGCACGAGGACGGCGACCGAACGGGCGGGGATCATCACGTGCGGTTCGCTGCCCGGCTCGAGCGTGCACGGCTCCCACGCGGCCGCGACGTCCAGCGGCGCGTCGGAGGGGAGCGGCACGCGGGCCTCGGCGTCGGTGAGGTTGACGACGACACGCGCCGCGCCACGGTGCAGCACGAGCACGCCCTGCCACGGACCGTCGGAGGAGTCCGGGCCGTCCCACGTGAGGTCGGTCGCGGCCAGGTCGCCCGACGCCAGGACGGGGACGGACCGGCGCAGCGCGATCAGCTCGCGGTACCAGTCGAGCAGCCGGTCGTGCGGCGGCTCGGAGCGCTCGGACCGGTCGAGGACAGACCGCCGGAAGGTCGCCTCGTCCTGCGGGTCGGGCACCTCGACGGGTCCGCCGTACAGGTCGGCCCAGCCGTGCCCGCCGAACTCCGAGCGGCGTCCCTCGCTCACGAGCCGGCCCAGCTCGGGGTCGGGGAACGACGTGAAGAACTGGAACGGGGTGCGCGTGCCCCACTCCTCGCCCTGGAACAGCATGGGCGTGAAGGGGGACAGGAGCAGCAGGGCGGCGGACCCGGCGAGGGTGCCGGCGTCGAGGCGTTCGGCGGGCCGGTCGCCGATCGCGCGGTTGCCGACCTGGTCGTGCGTCTGCGTGCTGACGACGAACCGGTGCCCGTCGGTCCCGCTCGGGACAGGCCGGCCCCACTCCCGGTCGCGGAACGTCGAGAAGCCGCCGTCGTGCACGAACACGCGGGTCATCGCGTGCCGGAGCGTGGCGGGCGTGCCGAAGTCGACGTAGTAGCCGTGCCGCTCACCGGTCAGCAGCGCGTGCAGGGCGTGGTGCACGTCGTCGGCCCACTGCGCGGTCATGCCCCAGCCCCCGGTGGGGGTGGGGGCGACGCTGACGACGTCGTTGAGGTCCGTCTCGGCGACGAGCGACAGGGGCCGGTCGACGCGCTCGGACAGCGCGGCGACCTCGTCGGAGAGCTGCGCGAGCAGGTGCTGCTTCGAGTCGTCGCGCAGCTCGTGGACGGCGTCGAGGCGCAGCGCGTCGACGTGGAAGTCGCGCAACCAGCGCAGCGCGCTGTCGACGATCCACCGGCGCACGACGTGCGCACCGGGCTGGTCGAGGTTGATCGCGGAGCCCCACGGCGTGTGGTGGGCGTCCGTCGCGTACGGGCCGAACAGGCCGGTGTAGTTGCCGGACGGGCCGAGGTGGTTGTGCACGACGTCGAGGCAGACCGCGAGCCCGAGGCCGTGCGCGGCGTCGACGAACCGCTGCAGCGCCTCCGGGCCGCCGTAGGCGTCGTGCACGGCGTACAGCCCGACGCCGTCGTAGCCCCAGCCGCGCGGCCCGTCGAACGGCGCGACGGGCATGAGCTCGACGACGTCGACGCCGAGCGACACGAGCTCCGGCAAGGCGTCAACGGCGCTGTCGAGGGTCCCGCCCGGCGTGAACGTGCCGACGTGCAGCTCGTAGACCACGCGTCCGCGGACGTCGAGCCCGCTCCACCCCTCGTCGGTCCACGTGAACCGGCCGGGATGGAAGACGCGGCTCGGCCCGTGCACGCCGTCGGGCTGCCACGCGCTGCGCGGGTCGGGCAGAGGACCGCCGCCGTCGAGCGCGAACGCGTAGTCGGTGCCGTGCGACAGGTCGCGCTTGACGGTCCACCAGCCGTCGCCGTCGGGGAGCATGCCGAGGCGTTCGCGCGTCTCCGGCAGCACGAGGTCGACGCTCCGGGCGTCGGGTGCCCACACGTGCGGGCGCACGCGTCAGCCCTCCGTCCGGACGAGCAGCGCGACGGGCAGGCGGTCGAGCAGCGGACCGACCTCGCGTACCCCGCCCGTGACGGGCCGGTCCGTCAGCACGTCGAGCCACTCGCCCTCGGGGAGGGCGACGGTGTGCTCGCCCCAGCCGCCGAGACGGTCGACGGACGCCTGGAGGCGCGTCGCGACGACGGCGACCCGCGGGTCGCCGCCCACCGTCCGGGCGTACGTGAGGCTGTGCCCCGACGAGTGCGCGAGCGGCACGTAGCCGGCCTCGGGCCCGACGAACGCCTCGGGCACGTCCCGGCGCAGCCGCAGGGCGCGTGCCGTGACGAGCAGCTTCTCGTCGGCGAGGTCGCGCGGTCCGGCGCCGTCGTCGAGGCGGGCGAGCCGCGCTGCGAGCGCGTCGTGGTCGACCGGCCGGCGGTTGTCGGGGTCGACGAGGGTCGGCTCGGGGACCTCGGTGCCCTGGTAGACGTCGGGCACGCCGGGCAGCGTGAGCTGCACGAGCTTGGTGCCGAGCGTCGCCGCGCGCACCGCGGGTCGCGTGCGCACCTCCCACGCCGCCATCAGGTCACGGACGGTCGGATCCTGGAGCGCCGCTCGGGCGGTGTCGAGGACCGCGCGCTCGTACGCCTCGTCGGGCGCGGTCCACGTCGTGCGGGACTTCGCCTCGCGGATCGCCTTGGTCAGGTACTCCGTGAGCCGGTCGGCCGCGATCGGGCCGTCGGGCGTCCACGTGCCCGCGAGCGTCTGCCACAGCAGGTTCTCGGTGCGCCCGTCGAGCAGCGTGCCGCGGAAGAGCGCGGACGCCGCGCGCAGCGCGTCGACGAGGGCCGACCACTCGAGCGGCAGCTCCGACAGCACGCCGAGCCGTGCGCGCGTGTCCTCGCCGCGCTTGGTGTCGTGCGTCGAGAGCGTCGTCATCCCGAGCGGCGACGACACCTGCAGGTCCGCGGCCCACGCCGCGAGGTCCGTGGGGGTCAGCGCGAACCGCTCGGGCTCGCCGCCGACCTCGCACAGGCCGACCAGGTGCGTCCAGCGGTAGAACGCGGTGTCCTCGACGCCCTTCGCGGTGACCGCGCCGCACGTCTGCTGGAAGCGCACGATCAGCTCGTCGCGACGCCGACCGCGGGTGAGGCCTGCGCTGCCGACCTCGCGCCCGAGCAGCAGGTCGACCAGCACGTCCATCGTCTCGCCGCGCTCGGGGGACAGGCGCGCGCGGGCCTCCCGGGCAGCCGCCTCGACGACCTCGACGGACTCCGCCGGCACGTGCTCACCCGGCACGACGTACGCGCGGTAGCGGTCGAACGCGACGAGCAGCTCGACCAGGCACTCCTCGAGCGCGCGCCACGTGTGGTCGCGCAGCCGCAGGTCCTCGGTGCAGATGTCGGCGGCCAGGGCCGTGAGGCGGTGGACCTCCGCGTACAGCGGACCGTCGACGATCTCGCGCTTCGCGTGCTCGGCGATCGACGCGAACGCGTCGGACGTGTCGCCCGTGAGGCGGTGCATGGTCCCGGCGAGGACCGCGGCGCCGCCCGGGTCGACGAACGTCTGCTGGATGCGCCACAGAGCGTCGTAACCGGTCGTGCCCGCGGTGTCCCAGTCGCCCGGGAGCCTCTCGTCGCCCTGCAGGATCTTCTCGACGACGACCCACGCCTGGCCGCTCGCCTCGCGCAGCCGCGCGAGGTAGCCCGTCGGGTCCGCCAGGCCGTCGGGGTGGTCGATGCGCAGTCCGTCGAGCGTGCCGTCGGCGACGAGGTCGAGGACGAGCCGGTGCGTCGCGTCGAACACCTCGGGGTCCTCGACGCGCACCGCGACGAGCGTGCCGACGTCGAAGAACCGCCGGTAGTTGAGCTCCTCGTCCGCGACCCGCCAGTAGGCCAGCCGGTAGTGCTGCCGCTCGAGCAGCTCGGCGAGCGGCAGCGCCTCGGTGCCCGCCCGCACGGGGAAGACGTGGTCGTAGTAGCGCAGCACGGGCCGCACGCCCTCGCCGGGGATCTCGGCCTCGTCGAGCTGGAGCTCGCCGCGCGCCAGGACGGCGCCGATCCGGTCGCCCAGCACCGGCATGAGCACGTCGCCGCCCCCTGCCGACCAGTCCACGTCGAACCACGACGCGAACGGCGACTCCGCACCCTTGTCGAGCACCGACCACAGCGGCCGGTTGTGCCAGACGGGCGTCGGCACCGCCATGTGGTTCGGCACGATGTCGAGGACCAGCCCGAGCCCGGCCTCGTGCGCGACCGCGGACAGCCGGCGCAGCGCCGCGAGCCCGCCGAGCACCGGCGACACCTCGTCGTGCGCGACGACGTCGTAGCCGTGCGTCGAGCCCGGTGCCGCCGTGAGCACGGGGGACAGGTAGACGTGCGTGACCCCCAGCGCGGCCAGGTACGGGACGCGCGCGGCGACGTCGTCGAGCGTGAGGTCCGCGCCGAGCTGCACGCGGTACGTCGACACCGGGACGGGACGTCCCGGTCCCGGCAGCCGACGGGCGGGCGTCGGGCGCGAGGCCGAGGTGCGGGCCTCGGTCATGCGCCGGGCGCCTTGCGCGAGCGTCGGCGCGGCTCGTCGCTGTCGGCCGTCCGGCCGCTGTCACCCTGCCGGCGCACGCGCGCCGCCTCGTGCGACGCGTCCGCGACGACCCCGATGCCCGACGCCGACGGCTTCGTCTGCAGCGGCGGGCGCGTGAGGACGACGACCGAGTGGTGCGCGAGCGTGACGTCCTGGCCCGCGTCGAGCGTCTCGCCCGGCGCGACCTGCGAGTCGGTGTCGAAGACCGCCGTCCACGAGTCGCCGTACCGGTGCGACGGCACGACGAACGTCTCCGCCTCCGGCTCCCCGTTGAACAGCACGAGGAACGAGTCGTCGACGATCTCCTCGCCGCGCATGTCCGGCTCCGCGATCGCGTCGCCGTTGAGGAACACCATGACCGCGCGTGCGAGGTCGCTGTTCCACTGCTCGGGGCTCATGTGCTCGCCGTTCGGCGCGAGCCACTCGATGTCCTTGAGGTCCGACCGGTCGGCCTCGTCGGGCTTGCCCGCGAAGAACCGGCGGCGACGGAACACCGGGTGGTCCTGCCGCAGCCGCACGACGCGTCGCGTGAACTCGAGCAGGCCCGTCTGCCGTTCGTCGAGGTCCCAGTCGACCCACGACAGCTCGTTGTCCTGGCAGTAGACGTTGTTGTTGCCCTGCTGCGTCCGGCCCAGCTCGTCGCCGTGCAGGATCATCGGGATGCCCTGCGACAGCAGGAGCGTCGCGAGGAAGTTGCGGCGCTGGCGGTAGCGCAGGTCCAGGACGTCGGCGTCGTCCGTCGGGCCCTCGACGCCGCAGTTCCACGACCGGTTGTGGCTCTCGCCGTCGGCGTTGCCCTCGCCGTTCGCGTCGTTGCGCTTCTCGTTGTAGGACGTGAGGTCCGCGAGCGTGAAGCCGTCGTGCGCGGTGACGAAGTTGAGGCTCGCGATCGGCCGGCGGCCCGTGTGCTCGTACAGGTCCGACGAGCCGGAGATGCGGCTCGCGAACTCGCCGAGCGTCGACGGCTCGCTGCGCCAGAAGTCGCGCACCGTGTCGCGGTACTTCCCGTTCCACTCCGACCACAGCGGGGGGAACCCGCCGACCTGGTAGCCGCCCTCGCCGACGTCCCACGGCTCCGCGATGAGCTTGACCTGCGAGATGACGGGGTCCTGGTGCACGAGGTCGAAGAACGCGGACAGGCGGTCGACCTCGTGGAACTGCCGGGCGAGCGTCGCCGCGAGGTCGAACCGGAAGCCGTCGACGTGCATCTCGGTGACCCAGTAGCGCAGCGAGTCCATGATGAGCTGCAGCACGTTGGGCGAGCGCATGAGCAGCGAGTTGCCCGTGCCCGTGGTGTCGAAGTAGTGCGCCTGGTCGTCGTCCACCAGCCGGTAGTAGTTCGCGTTGTCGATGCCGCGGAAGCTCAGCGTCGGGCCCAGGTGGTTGCCCTCGGCGGTGTGGTTGTAGACGACGTCGAGGATGACCTCGATGTCGGCCTCGTGCAGGGCCTTGACCATGGCCTTGAACTCCTGCACCTGCTGGCCCGTCTCGCCGTACGCCGAGTACTCGTTGTGCGGCGCGAAGAACCCGATCG
Organism: Cellulomonas algicola; assembly: GCF_019024305.1. Lineage (NCBI taxonomy): Bacteria > Bacillati > Actinomycetota > Actinomycetes > Micrococcales > Cellulomonadaceae > Cellulomonas > Cellulomonas algicola. The sequence continues at coordinate 16,698 of NZ_JAHKSJ010000032.1, forward strand.
TGTTGTAGCCCCAGTAGTTGGACAAGCCCTTGTCCTGCAGGACCGGGTCGTTGACGAACTGGTGCACGGGCATGAGCTCGACCGCGGTCACGCCGAGCGACACGAGGTGCTCGACGACCGCCGGGTGCGCGAGGCCCGAGTACGTGCCGCGCAGCTCCTCCGGCACCGCCGGGTGCAGCTGCGTGAGGCCGCGCACGTGCGCCTCGTAGATGACGGACTCGTGGTACTGGTGCTGCGGCGGCCGGTCGTGGCCCCAGTCGAAGTACGGGTTCACCACGACGGACTTCATCGTGTGCGGCGCGGAGTCGTCGTCGTTCGTCGCGGTCGGGTCGTCGAACCGGTACGTGTAGAGCGACGGGTCGTTGTCGACCTGCCCGTCGATCGCCTTCGCGTACGGGTCGAGCAGCAGCTTCGACGGGTGGCAGCGCAGCCCCTGCGCGGGGTCGTACGGCCCGTGCACGCGGTAGCCGTACCGCTGCCCGGGGCCGACCGCGGGCAGGTAGCCGTGCCAGACGAAGGCGTCCACCTCGGTGAGGTCGACGCGCGTCTCGGTCCCGTCCGCGTCGAAGAGGCAGAGCTCGACACGTTCGGCGACCTCGGAGAACAGCGCGAAGTTCGTCCCGGTCCCGTCGTAGGTGGCGCCCAGGGGATAGGGGCGTCCCGGCCAGATCAGCATCCGCCCAATGTGCCAGCCGCACGCCGATCCGGCGCGGGGGAGCAGGGTGGACTTGCGCACACCCCGAGCCGTTGCGGGAACGCGCCTGACCTGCTGCGCTGGGCACGGTGCCCGCACGCCGACGGGACACCTGAACGTCTCCCCAGGAGGTCGTCGTGTCCGGTCGGGTCGTCGTCGTGGGGGCCGGCCTGGCCGGTGCCAAGACCGTCGAGGCGCTGCGGGAGGGCGGGTACGACGGCCGCGTCACGCTGCTCGGCGCCGAGCCGGACCGCCCGTACGAGCGGCCGCCGCTGTCCAAGGGCTACCTGACGGGCAGCGAGGAGCGCGACTCCGCGTTCGTCCACGAGCCCGGCTGGTACGCCGCGCACGACGTCGACCTGCGGACCGGCACCACGATCACCGCGCTCGACCTCGGCGCGCGGGACGTCGTCGACGACGCCGGCACCCGGACGGGCTTCGACCACCTCGTCCTCGCGACGGGCTCCGAGCCGCGCCGGCTCGGCGTCCCCGGGGCGGACCTCGACGGCGTCGCGTACCTGCGCACGCTCCCCGACAGCGACCGCCTGCGCGCGGCGCTCACGCCGGACCGGCGTGTCGTGGTGGTGGGCGGCGGCTGGATCGGGCTCGAGGTCGCCGCGGCGGCGCGCGGCGCCGGGGCGCACGTCACCGTGCTGGTCCGCGACGTCCTCCCGCTCGTCGGCGTCCTCGGACCCGAGCTCGCCGATCTCTTCGCCGGTCTGCACCGCGAGCACGGCGTCGACCTGCGCACGCGCGCGGAGGTCGCCGAGATCGTCGCCGCCGGAGACGGCACCTCGGTCGGCGGGGTCGCGCTCGAGGACGGCACGGTCGTGCCCGCGGACCTCGTCGTGGTCGGCATCGGCGCGGCACCGCGCACCGCGCTCGCCGAGGCAGCCGGGCTGCACGTCGAGGACGGCGTGGTCGTCGACCAGCACCTGCGCTCGTCCCACCCCCAGGTGCTCGCCGTGGGCGACATCGCCCGTGCGGCGCACCCGCTGCTCGGGACGCACGTGCGCGTCGAGCACTGGGCGAACGCTCTCAACCAGCCGACCACGGCCGCCGCGACGATCCTCGGCCGCGACGAGCCGTACGACCGGCTCCCGTACTTCTTCACCGACCAGTACGACCTCGGCATGGAGTACGTCGGGCACGCGCCGCACGGCGGGTACGACGAGGTGGTCGTGCGGGGCGACCTCGCGGCGCGCGAGCTCGTGGCCTTCTGGCGACGCGGGGGGCGCGTCGTCGCGGGCATGAACGTCAACGTGTGGGACGTCGTCGACGACGTGCAGGCGCTCATCCGGTCGGGCGCTGTCGTCGACCGCGACCGGCTGGCCGACCCCGACGTGCCGCTCGGCTCGCTCACGGCCCCCTGACGGCCGACGTCGGAGGCGGCGGCTAGCCTGACCCCTGCCCGACGCCTCCCACCGAAGGAGAACGACCGTGGTGCTCATCGGCGCCCACGTCCGCGACGCCGACCCGGTGGCCGCCGCCGCCGAGGTCGACGCCCAGGCCGTCCAGATCTTCCTGGCCGACCCGCAGGGCTGGAAGAAGCCCGTGCCGCGCGACGACGCCGACGCGCTCGTCGCGAGCGGGCTCGGGATCTACGCGCACGCGCCGTACCTCGTCAACGTCGCGTCGACCAACAACCGCATCCGCATCCCGAGCCGCAACATGATCGCGCAGCACGCGGCCGCCGCCGCCGGGCTCGGCGCACGCGGGCTCATCGTGCACGGCGGGCACGTCGGTGACGGCGACGACGTCGCGGTCGGCATCGACAACTGGCGCAAGACGTTCGAGCGCGCGACCTACCCCGTGCGCGTGCTCGTCGAGAACACCGCGGGCGGCGAGAACGCGTGCGCCCGCACGCTCGACCGGTGGGCGATGCTCTGGGACGAGATCGGCGGCTACGACGTCGGCGTCTGCCTCGACACGTGCCACGCGTGGGCCGCGGGCGAGGACCTCGAGACGATCGTCGACCGCCTGCGCGCGATCACCGGGCGCATCGACCTCGTGCACGCCAACAGCTCGCGCGACGAGGCCGGGTCCAGCCGCGACCGGCACGCGAACTTCGCGACCGGGACCATCCCGCCCGAGCTCATCGCGCACGTCGTGCGGGAGGCCGGGTGCGACGCGGTCGTCGAGACGCCCGCCGAGCGGCAGGCCGAGGACATCGCGTTCCTCCGGGCGGCGCTCGCGGGCTGACCCGTCACGGCGCGCGTCAGATCGGTGAGGCGTCCGCCGTGACGTCGGGGACCGCCGCCTCGGTCGCCAGCGCGACGGTCCGGACGCGCTCCGCGAGCTCGTCGACGGCGCGCACCTGGTCGTCCGCCTGGGCGCGCAGGCCGGCAAGCCGTGCGCGGTCGAGCCGCAGCGTGCCCGACCAGACCTCGAGCGTCGCCCACAGGGACCGCTTGCCCGAGATGCCCGAGCGCAGCGCCTCGAGCTCGAGGTGCAGCGACAGCGGCGACCTCGACGTGAGCCGGCCGTTCACCTTGAGCCGACCCGCGTGCTCCGCCGCGACGGCCGCCGCGGGCTTCCACGGCGACAGCCGCAGTCCCAGGTGCTCGGCGAGCCCGCGCACGACCCGCCGCTCCTGGCGCAGCTCCTCGAGGAGCCGCAGCAGGACCGGCTCGGCCGACGTGCCCGCGTACCGCTCGACCATCCACCCGACGCGCGAGATCACGCCCGACGCGCCCGTCAGGTGGTCGCTCAGGTAGATCTGCACCAGGCGGAGGTCGACCGGTGGTGTGGTGTGCTGCCCCACGTCAGCGCAGCCGCGACGCGAGGAGCTGCTTGCCCTGCTCGGCGCCCTTGCGGCTCTCGCCCTGGGCCCGGCGGAAGAACTCCGCGAGCTCGGTGTCCCCGTCGCGCTCGGCGTCCTGGGCGTACGTCTCCAGCCGCAGGACGTTGTCGAGGCAGGTCTGGGTGAACCACAGGATGTTGTAGTCCTTGTCCTTCGTGCCGGTCAGCTGGCCGGACTCCTGCTCGAAGCTCATGGTGCGCACCTCCGCGGCCCCGTCGGGGCGTCGTCGGGTGGGCGGCCGGACCGCCCGCGGGCTGCTTCTCCACCCGACGTCCATCGTCGGCCCGTGCGTGGCGAGCCGCGACCGGTGCCGTCAGGACGCGGGGGCCGGGAGCGGGTTCGCGGCGAGCGCCCGGGCGACGGCCACGAGGTTGCCCGCCATGGCGGGACCGGTCGACGCCGACCAGTCGTGGCCGTGGTCGGTGTCGCGGTCGTCCGGTCCGGGGCCAGGTCCCTGGTTCCCGTACGTCCACGCCTGCGGCGGGATCGTGAACCCGATGTCGCCGAGCCCGCCGACGATCTCGGAGATCACGTGGTGCGCGCCGTCCTCGTTCCCGGTGACGACGACGCCCGCGACCCGGTCGTACGCGACGGGCCGGTCCTGGTCGTCGGTCTCGGAGATCATCGCGTCCATGCGCTCGAGCGCGCGCTGCGCCCACGACGACGGGTGCCCGACCCACGTGGGCGCCGCCACGACGAGGATCTGCGCGTCGAGGATCGTCGCGCGGCCGTCCCCGGGGCCGGACCGACGGCGTCGGGCACCAGCCCGTGGCGTGCGGGTGCGCGGTGCCGTGCGCGGTGTCACGGTGAGGCGATGAGCGAGAACCTGCCTGACAGCTTCGACCCGAAGCAGCCCGACCTGCCGTCCCTCGGTGCCGACCCGGACCCGCTTCCGCCGGGGCACGAGAGCCAGGCGCCGACGACCGAGCCGCTGGAGGACGACGCGAGCGAGGCCGCCGGCTCCGGCGACGAGGAGCGCGGCATCCCCGGCTGACGGCCGACGGGCCGGCACGCGGCCCTCGTGGGCCACAGCGGAACCCGGCCGGTGCCCGTGCCGGGTCAGCCGAGCGTGACGTCGGCGGCCCGGCGGACGACCGCGTCGTCGTCGGCGCCCTCCGCGCGCCACGCGAGCTGTTGCACGGCCCCGTTCCCGCGACGCAGGACGTCGGCGACGCGCGCCCGGACCCAGTCCAGCTCGCCGGTCGCGACGAGCGCGTCGTGCACGTGGTCGACGAGCTCGGCGACGACGTCCGCGGCGGGCCGCGGCTCACCGGTGGTGGGGCTCACGAGCTCGCCGGTCGTGCCGGAGCGCGCGGCGCGCCACGTCCACGACCGCAGGATCTCGGCGCGCACGGGTGCGGGGTCGGGGTCGGTCCGGACCGCGGTCTCCGCGAGCGCCCGCACCAGGACCGCCTGCAGCACGGCGTCCTGCGGGTCGAGGGACACGTCGGCGACGCGGACCTCGACCGTCGGGTAGCGCGCCGAGAGGCGGGCGTCGAAGTAGATCATCCCGTCGTCGAGCGCCGTGCCGGAGCGGAGCAGCTCGGCGATGACCGCGCGGTAGGTCGCGGCGTCGCCGAACGGGGCGGTCGCGCCGGCCGTGGGCCAGCGGCCCCACACCTGCGAGCGGTAGCTCGCGTACCCGGTGGCGGACCCGAGCCACGACGGGCTGTTGGCGCTGAGCGCGAGGAGCACCGCGTTCCAGGCGCGCAGGTGGTCGATGACGTGCACGCCCTCGTCGTCGTCGGCGACCGCGACGTGCACGTGGCACCCGCACGTGAGCTGCTCGCGGGCCGTCTGACCGAAGCGGGCCCGGATCTCGTTCGCGCGCCGGTCGGGGATGACCGTCGACTCCACGACGTGCGGCGCGGTGCCCATCGCGGCGATGCGCGCGCCGGCCTGGCGGGCGACCGCATCGGTGCGGGCGCGGCCGTCCCGCACCTGCGCGAGGAGGTCGTCGAGGTCGGTGCACGGGTGCGTCGAGACCTCGACCTGCTCCTGCTTGAACTCCTTCTCCAGGTCGCCGCCCGGTCGCGGGTCCGACGGCAGGTCGGCCGCGAGCCGTAGCACCGTCGGCGCCACCGCGTACGGCACGCCGTCGGGCGTGACCAGCAGGAACTCCTCCTCGACACCCATGGTTCGCACGCGGCAAGTGTGGGGGAGCGGCCCGTGCGGCGCTCGGCGAGCGGCTCAGCGGTCCGCGCGGTCGGTGCTGTCGTCGGCGGCGTCGGCGCCGTCGGGGCTGCCGAACGGTGCAGGCTGACGCCGGTACGACGCGACGAGCCGCGCGACGAGCGTCGCGAGGAAGACCTGCGCGAGCAGCGCCTCGAACGTCGCGACGCCGCGTCCCGCGAAGCTCGCGGCGGTGTAGTCGCCGTAGCCGACGGTCGTCAGCGTCGTGAAGGAGAAGTACTGGAGCGACTGCTGGTCCGCGGGCTGCCCGGCCGCGAAGAACGGCTCGGGCAGGAGCCACGCGAGCACCCCGAACACGTTGGCGAAGAACAGACCGAGGATGAGGTACGCGCTCAGCGCCCCGGCGATCGTGCTGAGCGTGACCTCGCGGCGGGTGAGGATCCGCCCGAGGATCGTCACGAGCGTCACGCCCAGCAGAACGCAGAACACGCCGTTGACGACGCCGGTCGCCGGCTCCTGCGGCAGGAGCGTGAGCGCAGCGACCGTGGCGACCGCCGAGACCACGAGCACGACGCGGACGGCGAGCCGGAGCCGCGGCCCGGGACGCGACGTCCGGACCGCGAAGAACAGGGCCCCGAGGTAGCCGAGGACGACGAACCAGCTGGTCCACGGCTCGGCGGTCAGGACGAACACGAGGTACACGACGCACAGCAGGCCCAGCACGACCCCGAAGTCGTCCGGGGGCGCGTTCGCGGGCCGCACCACGCGTCGGGTGCGGCCCGCGGACCCGCCCGGCGACGGGCCCCTCCCGTCCATCGCCGGGCGGGTCAGGCGAGCGCCTTGGCCTTCAGCTGCGCGAACTCCTCGGCGCTGATCACGCCCTGGTCGTGCAGCTTCTTGGCGTCGGCGATCGCGCTCGCCGGTGACGTCTGCGCGGTCTGCCGGATGTAGGCGTCGGTCGCCGCCTGGTGCTCCTGGAGCTGCGCCATCTGCCGCTCGGCCATCCCGCGGCCGCGGGCGATGATGTAGATCAGCGCCGTCAGGAAGGGCAGGAAGATCAGCCCGATCACCCACAGCGCCTTGCCCCAGCCACCGAGCGTCCGGTCGCGGAACAGGTCGCCGATGATCTGGAACAGCAGCACCAGGTACATGAAGAAGACGAACCACCACACCAGCAGCCAGAACCAGTCCCAGAACGAATCCATCGCGTGCCTCCTCGGTCCTCGCCGGCGGGTCCCCGGCCAGGTCCACGATCCCGCGACCGGGTGGGCACTTTCCTCACCCGTCGTGGGTGATCGTCGCTGGTCAGAGCCCACGCGGAGGGTGAGCGGCTCGCCGTGCGGGGGTCGCCCGCGCGTGTGAGGCTGGAACCTGCTCGACGGCTTCGGAGGCGTGGCCGTACCCGGCCACCTCGGAGACCCGATGAAGTCGCCCCAACCCCGCGGCCCGCTCGGCGCGGCCGTCCTCGACGCCCTGACGGCGGCGGCACCGCGCACGGACGCCCCGGCGGACGACCGTCTCGTGCAGGCCGCGCGGCGTGCCGTCGAGCACAGCACCGACCTCCTGACGGACGAGGACGTCCAGCTCACGCTGTTCGTGCTCTACGAGCTGCACTACGCGGGCGTCGAGGGGGTCGACGAGGCGTGGGAGTGGGCGCCGGACCTGCTGCGTGCGCGGGCGGTCCTCGAGGAGGCGTTCGAACGTGAGCTGCGCCACCGGGTCACGGTGCCCGACGGCGTCACGGCCGACCGGCGCGCGGTCGCCGACACCCTGTTCGCACTGACCGCGCCGACACCTGGCCCGAGCCTGTCGCGGTACGTCGGCCGCCAGGCGACCGACGAGCAGCTGCACGAGCTCCTGGTGCACCGCTCGCTCTACCAGCTCAAGGAGGCCGACCCGCACACGTGGGCTGTGCCGCGCCTCGCGGGTGCCGCGAAGGCCGCGCTCGTCGAGATCCAGGCCGACGAGTACGGCGGCGGCGCGCCCGACCGCATGCACAGCGCGCTGTTCGCCCGCACGATGCAGGGCGTCGGGCTCGAGCCGACCTTCGGCCGGTACGTCGAGGACGTCCCCGCCGTGACGCTCGCCGCGGTCAACGCGATGTCGCTGCTCGGGCTGCACCGTCGGCTGCGCGGCGCGATCGCGGGGCACCTCGCGGCGTTCGAGATGACGTCGTCGCTGCCGAACCGGCTGTACGGCGACGGGTTCCGCCGGCACGGCTACGGCGACGACGTGACCGAGTACTTCGACGAGCACGTCGAGGCCGACGCAGTGCACGAGCAGATCGCGGGCCGCGACCTGGCCGGCGGCCTCGCGGAGCAGGAGCCCGAGCTCGTGCCGGACATCCTCTTCGGCGCGTGCGTGTGCCTGTTCCTCGACGACCTCGTTGCCGCGCACCTCGTCGGCGCGTGGGAGCGCGGCGAGTCGTCCCTGCGGGTCGCGGCATGAGCGCCGCGGACGAGCACGGCGCGACGCCCGTGCGCGGGTCGATCGTCGCGTGCCCCGACGGTCCGTTGCTGGTGCGTGGGGACGTGCCCGTGGTCGACGACCGCGGCGAGCCCGTCGTCAAGCACCGGGCGACCGTGGCGCTGTGCCGCTGCGGGGCGTCGGCGATCAAGCCGTGGTGCGACGGGAGCCACAAGGCGATCGGGTTCGAGGCGCCCTGAGACCGTGACGACCTGAGGTCGTGACGCCTGCAGGCGCTCCCGGTCGTCAGTCCCGCGGCACCTGCAGCACGCGCGACTCGCCGGGCTCGTCGGGGTCGTCGACGATCGGCACGTCGTCCAGCCACGCGCCGATGACGTGCGCGAGCTCGCCCGGGTGGCTGAAGTTCATCGCGTGAGCCGCGCCGACGATCACGGCGAGCGTGACGTGGTCGGGCGCGAGCCGCGCGACCTCGAACACCCGCCACGGCGGCGGCATCATCGGGTCGCGGCTGCCGATCACCGCGAGCGCGGGCACGTCGAGCCGCAGGATCCGCTCCTGCGACGGGAACCGGACGAGCTCGTCGAAGAGGCGCAGCGTGTTGACCGGTCCGAACCGCAGGTAGTCGGGCACCGCGGTGCGCGCCATCGCCGGGCTCTCGCGGCCCGCGTCCTTGAGCAGCTGCCACAGGCCCCGGACGAACGGCTGGTTGTACATGCCGCCCGCGGGGGAGGCGAGGACCGCGCGGTGCACGCGCTCGGGCGCGACGTGCGCGACCTCGAGCACGACCGGGCAGCCCATCGAGTTGCCGACCAGGACGACCTGCTCGAGCTCGAGCGCGTCGAGGACCTCGAGCACCGCGTCGGCGAGCGCGGGGATGCCGAGCGTCGACGGCGGGCTCTCGCTGCGCCCGTACCCCGGCAGGTCGGGCACGACGTTCCACGCGCGGTGGGCGAGGCGCTCGGCGGTCGGCAGCAACGACGTCCCGGAGATCGCGAAACCGTGCACGTGCAGGATCGGCACCGCGCCCTCGACGTGCGGCCCGCACCGCACGAGCACGCGGCGCCCGTCCACGCGGACGGTCCGTTCCGTCCAGCCGGCAGCCAGGTCGACCACGGCCCGATCCTGGCAGGTCGCACGCCGCCGCGCCCGCGATCGGCACCGCGCGGCCGCAGGACCACCCGCCGCGGGTGACGTCCGGGGGTACGCGGCGGCAGGACGCTGAGGGTCCGGACGTGCCGACGACGGGATGGCAGACCATGAGCGCAGGGGCGTCACCGTCCGGAGCACCGCTCGACCGCCGCCTCGCGCTCCTGCTCGCGATGGCGATGTTCGTGCTCGTGGTCGACACGTCGCTGATGAACGTGTCGATCTCCGCGGTCGTGCGGGACCTCGACACCACGGTCAGCGGCGTGCAGTCGGCGATCGCGCTCGAGGCGCTCGTCTCCGCGGCGTTCATCCTCATCGGCAGCAAGGTCGGCGACCTCGTCGGGCGCAAGCGCGCGTACGTGGTGGGCCTGCTCGGCTACGCGACCGGCGCGATCGCGATGACGCTCGCGCAGGGGCTCACCGCGATCATCGTCTTCTGGGCGGTCGTCGGCGGTCTCGGTGCGTCGCTGCTGCTGCCGTCGATGCAGTCGCTCATCCACGGCAACTTCAGCGGACCCGCGCAGAAGAGGGTCTACGCGCTCGTCGGGGCGTCGGCGTCGATCGCCGCGGCGGTCGGCCCGCTCCTCGGCGGCTTCATCACGACCTACCTGTCGTGGCGCGTCGCGTTCGCGCTCGAGGCCGTCGTCATCGCCGTCGTGCTGTCCGGCATCCGGCTCGTCAAGGACGTCCCGTACACGGGCGACCGGTCCGTCGACGTCGTGGGCGCCGTGCTGTCCGCGCTCGCGATGGGCGGCATCGTCCTCGGTGTGCTCGTCTGGCAGGAGGGCGGCGAGGCTGTCGGCGCGCTCATCGGCGTCGGCGCGATCGCGCTGGTCGTGCTGGTCCGCTGGCTGCTGCGCCGCAAGCGTGCGGGGCGGCCCGTCCTGCTCGACCCCGACCTGTTCCGCTCGACGCTGTTCCGCGTCGGCGTCTCGCAGCAGATGCTCCAGCAGATCGCGCTCGGCGGGCTCATGATCTCGCTGCCGATCTTCCTGCAGATGGTGCTCGAGTACGACGCGATGGCCGCGGGCCTGTCGCTCGCGCCGCTGTCCCTCAGCATGTTCGCGGTCGCGCTGCTCGCCGGGAAGCGTGCGGGCGCGCGCCGCCCGGCCGACCTGGTGCTGGCGGGGTTCGCGCTCGGGGTCGTGGGGGTCGGCGCGCTGATCCCCGTCGTGCCGCGCGCGTCGAGCGGATGGTGGCTGGTCGTCCCGCTCCTCGTCGTCGGGTCGGGCCTCGGCCTGCTCGTGTCGCAGCTCAACAACTACACGCTGTCGCCGATCTCCGAGGAGCGCGTGAGCGAGGCCGCCGGCGTGAACTCCGCGGCGGGGTCGTTCGGGCTCTCGTTCGGCCTCGCGTTCGCCGGTGCGCTCATGCTGGGTGCGCTGGCCGTCGGCTTCACCGCGCAGACCGACGCGAGCACGGTCCTCGACAGCGCCCAGCAGGAGCAGGTGTCGCGTGCGCTCGACGACGACGCGCAGCTGATGAGCACGACGCAGCTCACCGAGCTGCTCGCGGACGAGCCGCCGGCCGTGCAGGACGAGATCGTCCGCATCAACGACGAGGTGCGTCCGCGGGCGCTGCAGGTCGCGCTGCTGCTGCCGCTCGTCGCCGGCCTGCTCGGGCTCGTCAACGCGCTCCGGATGCGCCGCCTGCCCGACCCCGCCCCGAACAGCGCCGTCGAGGGCGCGGCGTTCGGCTGACCGCTGACCGGCGGCTGGCCGGCGGCCGTGCACGTTCCCCGCTCGGTCCGCGGGAACATGACGACGCCCCCCGCGTGAGGCACGACGGAGCCCCCCGGCGTCGTCGCCGAGGGGCTCCGCCTGACCGTCACGATGCGAGGATCTGCGCCTTCTGCACCTCGAACTCGGCCGGGGTCAGCACGCCCTGGTCGCGCAGCTCGGCGAGCTGCTTGAGGTGCGCGATCCTGGTGTCCATGTCCGGGCTCTCGGTCTCGGGCGTGGGCGCCGGCGCCGCGACGTACACGGGCTGCGCGTAGGCCGGCTGCGCGTAGCCCTGCGGCTCGGCGTAACCCTGGGGCTGGGCCTGGTCGGCCCAGCGCTGCTGCTGGCGGTGGTGCACGCGTCCGGACACGGCGCTCGCCGTGCCCGCGACGACGGCTGTGCGGGCCACCCCGCGGATCAGTCCTGGCATGGTCTCCTCCTCCTCCGGTTCGTCCGACCTGGGTCCGTCAGGCGGCGTCGAGGTCGTCGAGCGCCGCGAGGATCGCCTGCACGGGGATGCGGCCGCTCGCGACGAGCTGGCCGCCGCCGCGTCGCAGCGCGGACGCGAACGGAGCCGCCCACCGGTTCTCGAAGACGAGGATCCCCGCCGCCGAGCCGTTCTCGAGCGCCTTCGCGGCCTCGGCCACGTCGTCGTCCCCGATGAGGCCCGACGCGGCCCCCTCGAAGAACGAGAGGTCGACCTCGCCGGACGCGGCCTCGTGCAGCTCGAGCGCGTGCACCTCGCCGTCCTCGTCCTTCTCCACGAAGACGAGGTCGAGCACGCGGATGATCCCGCGGTCGACCAGGTCCACCAGCAGCGGGAACGCGGTCCCGTCCAGCTTGTTCCTCGGGAACTCGACGACCAGGTAGTCGATCGGCCCGAGCTCCTCGGTCGTGTCCTCCACGTCGCTCACGTCGTCCTCCTCGTGTCGTGCCCGCTGCGCGCGTGCCCGTGGGCGCCTCGACGGGTCCACGGGTTCGTCACTCTCGTCGCGCGCCGGCACACGCACATCACCCGCGGCGGGTGGTAGGTGCGGCGGAGCGGTCGTCAGTGGTGGAGCGAGAGCTTGAGCGCGACCATCGCGAGCCCGAGCAGGGCGGTGAGGACGCTCGCGACGAGCCGCCGCCAGCCCGTGATCCCGCCGCCGCCGGCCATGTTCCAGCCGACGAACCCGAGCAGGGCGACGTTGATGACGAGCGCGATCTCCACGCCGCGCGACGTCTCGACGCCGATGGCGGCCTCCACGAGCAGCACCACGACGGGCACGAGGCACGCCGCGACGAGCGGGAGGCCGTCCTGGACGACCTCGGTGCGCTCGTGCCCGTGCAGCGGCCGGCCGAGCAGGGAACGCAGCGCGATCCAGTGCGCGTACGTCTCGGCCGCCCAGTACACGAGCAAGGTGCCGACGAGCGCGATCGCGAGGCGCGCGAGCCCGAACTTCTCCGGCGCGGCCGCCAGCACCGAGCCCGTGATCACGAGGCCGTACAGGTGCGACGCGCGTCGCCGGTGCTGCTGCGCGTGCGACAGCGCGCGGACGGCCTGCTCGGGGCGGGTGCTGTCGGTCGTCACAGTGGCAGTCTGCACCCGGCGCCCGGAGGCGTCCCGGTGGCACGGCATCACCTGCGACGAGTGAGGCGACCGACCGGCACGTCGTCCTAGCGTCGGCCGGAAGGACGAGGCACCGCGGGCCCGGTTCGCGCCGGGTCGACCCAGGGAGGGTGGTCGTGACCCAGTCGACTCAGGCGCCGGCAACGCCCGGCACGTCCGGCAACGACACGCGCTGGTGGGCGCTCACGGCGGAGGAGGTCGCGCGCGCGCTCGGCACCGACCCGCGCACGGGCCTGGCCGACGGCGAGGTCGGCATGCGCCAGCGGCAGTACGGCCCGAACACGCTGACCGCGCAGGCGCCGCCGTCGGTGTGGTCGGTCCTGCTGGGGCAGGTGCGCGACCCGATGAACCTCATGCTCCTCGCCGTCGCGATCGTGAGCCTCGTCATCGGGCAGTTCTCGACCGCGGCGATCGTCGGGTTCCTCGTGCTGCTCAACGTCGTCATCGGGACGCGGCAGGAGATGCAGGCGCGCAAGAGCGTCGACGCGCTCGCGACGATGCAGGAGCCGATGTCGAAGGTGCGGCGCGACGGCGCAATCTCGCTGGTCCCGGCGCACGAGCTCGTGCCGGGCGACGTGGTCGAGCTGGAGGCCGGGGACATCGTGCCGGCGGACGGGCGGCTGGTCCGCACCGCGACGATGGAGACGCAGGAGGCGGCGCTGACGGGGGAGAGCGCCCCGATCGGCAAGGCGACCGACCCGCTCGCGGACGAGGACGTGCCGCTCGGCGACCGCGCCAACATGGCGTTCCAGAACACCGCGGTGACGCGCGGCACCGGCACCCTGCTCGTCACGGCGACCGGCATGACGACGCAGATCGGCCACATCGCGACGCTGCTGTCGTCGGTCGAGAAGACGAGGTCGCCGCTGCAGCGCGAGCTCGACGCACTGACCAAGGTGCTCGGCGCGATCGCGTGGTCCGCGGTCGCGCTCATCGTCGTCATCGGCGTGCTGCGCGGCGACCCGATCGGCGACCTGCTGTTCCTCGCGACCGCCGTCGCGATCTCCGCGATCCCGACCGGTCTGCCGACGTTCGTCCAGGCGATGCTCGCGTACGGTGCGAAGCAGCTCGCCGCAGCGAAGGCGATCGTCGCCAACCTCGCGGACGTCGAGACGCTGGGCGCGACGAGCGCGATCAACTCGGACAAGACCGGGACGCTCACGCTCAACGAGATGACGGTGACCGCGCTCTGGCTCGGCGGGCAGCACTACACCGTCGAGGGTGCGGGCTACGCGAAGACCGGTCGGATCCTGTCGCCCGCGGGTGCCGAGGTGCCCGACCTGACCCCGCTCGCGTACGGGCTGTGCCTCGCGAGCGACGCGCTCGTCTCGGACGACGGTGCGGTCGTCGGCGACCCCACCGAGGCCGCCCTCGTCGTGCTCGCGGCGAAGCTGGGCGTCGACGCCGAGGAGAGCCGGCGGACCTATCCGCGCGTCGCCGAGGTGCCGTTCGACTCCGCCTACAAGTTCATGGCGTCCGCGCACTGGATGCCCTGGCGCGACCAGCCACGCGTGCTCGTCGAGGTGGTCAAGGGCGGGCCGGACGTCGTGCTCCAGCGGTGCACGCACGCGCTCGCCGCGCCCGGCCGGTTCGTCGACATCGCCGAGCTGCGGCCCGCGATCGACGCCGAGCAGGACCGGCTCGCGCAGTCCGGCCTGCGCACGCTCGCGTTCGCGGTGCGCATCCTCACGCCGGCCGACGAAGCGGGCATCGTCGCCGACCCGATGGCGTACGTGCAGCAGCTCGTGTTCGTCGGGATGGTCGGGATCATGGACCCCCTGCGGCCGTCGGCCAAGGTGTCCGTCGAGATCGCCCACCGCGCGGGCATCGACGTCCGCATGATCACCGGCGACCACGCCGTCACCGCGTCCGCGATCGGCACCGACCTCGGCCTGCCGCCCGGCGCGATCAGCGGCGCCGAGCTCGCCCGCATGACCGACGACGAGCTGCTCGCCCGGCTGCCCGACCTGCACGTCTTCGGCCGCGTCACCCCCGAGGACAAGCTGCGGCTCGTGCAGCTCATGCAGCGGCAGGGGCTCGTCGTCGCGATGACCGGCGACGCCGTCAACGACGCCGCCGCGATCAAGCAGGCCGACATCGGCGTCGCCATGGGGTCCGGCAGCGAGGTCACCAAGCAGGCCGCGCGCCTCGTCCTCACCGACGACAACTTCTCGACCCTCGTGCACGCCGTCGAGCTCGGCCGCAGCATCTACCAGAAGATCACCGCGTACATCCGGTTCCAGATGAGCCAGCTCATCGGCCTGGTCCTGCTGTTCCTGCTCGCGACGATCGCGGACCTCAACGGCGGCGTCGCGCTCACGCCGATGATGGTGCTGTTCCTCAACTTCTTCGTCTGCGTCGGGCCCGTCATCGCGATCATGCTCGACCCGGTCGGGCCCGAGATCATGAGCCGCCCGCCGCGCGACCCGAGGCTCGGGATCGGCAACCGGCGCGCGATCGGCCGCTGGGTCCTCTACGGCGTCGTCCTGTGCCTCGCGACTGCTGTGCCGCTCGTCCTCGGCCCCGACGAGCTGTCCAAGGACCAGCCGAGCGCGTCCATGACGATGGCGTTCGTCGTGATGGGCCTCGGGTCGACCCTGTCCGGCCTGGTCCTGCGCCGCGAGCCCGAGTCCGGGCTGCTGCCGCCCGTGCTGTCGGCCGTCAAGGTGCTCACGGTCCCGGTGCTGCTCGTCGTGCTCGCCACCGAGCTCGACTTCCTGCAGGGGTGGCTCACGACGCAGTCGCTCACGAGCCCGCAGTGGTTCGCGGCGATCGGGCTCGCGCTCCTGCTGCCGCTCGTCGCGGAGATCGACAAGGCGTTCATGCGGCGCCGTCGTGCGACACCCGCACCGCTGACCCCCCAGGAGGCGGTCAGCCCGGTGCGGGCGCGCACGACGGAGCGCTGAACCGGGTCAGCCCGCCGTCGGCGGGACCGGCCCGTACAGCGGCTGGACCTCGGCCATCTCGATGTCCGCGGTCGCCTGGATGAGCGCGAGCAGCTCCGGGTCGAGACCCGGCGAGAACTCCTCGAACCGCTCCTCGGCGATCGTCGACGGCACCCCCGCGGGCGCCTGCTCGGACGCGTCGAGGGTCGTGCCGTCCTTCGACGGCGACATGCCCTGGAAGATCCGACCGGCCTCGGAGGCCGCCGTCAGGTCGAACGAGTACTGCTTGCTCTGCAGTCCCAGGTCGAGCAGCTTCTTGACCTCGGGGAACTTCTCCGCGTTCGTCTTCGGGATCGGCAGCACCTTCGCCCAGTCGACGCCGAGCGTCTCGAGCGCACGCGCGTAGGCGTTCTCGTGCGCCTGGTCCCGCACGATGAGGTACGAGATCGTCGAGCGCGCCGTCTTGTTCGCCGTCATCTCGTAGATGCGGCACTTCTGCAGCCGACCCGTCGACTCGAGCATGAGGTTGTAGAGCAGGTCGAGCACGAGGTTGCCCGAGTTGTAGACGTAGGACCCGCTCCACGGGTTGCCCGCGGCGTCGACGGGCAGCGCGCCCTGCGCCGCGACGAGGTAGTGGTGGATGTTGCTCTCGTCGAGCGCGAGACGCAGGGGCGTGTCACCACCGCTGCCCGGCTGGTCGAGCGGGTCCGTCTTCTTGCCGTGGTAGCGGGGAGAGCCGTCGAGGAGGCGCGCGATGGTCGTCCCGATGAGCTCGACGTGGCTGATCTCCTCCGTCCCGATGCCCTGGAGCAGGTCGCGGTACGGCTTCCCGGCGGGTCCACGGAAGTTGATGCTCTGGAACAGGTACTGCATCATCGTCCGCATCTCGCCGAACTGACCGCCCAGACCTTCCTGGAGCGCGTTCGCGGCGGCCGGGTCGGGCTCGTCGGCCTCGATCTCGTTGATGAGCCTCTGGACGTGCAGGTACACGGTGGACCTCCTCGGTGGAGCGGACCGGACCCGGCCCGCGGGCGTTGCTCAGCTCGACCCGCCCGACGATCGGCGCCGGGCCGGCGACGGGCAGCGGGGCCGGGGGAGCACCCGCCGCCCGCGTCCGTCAGACGCCCGTGCCGGACGTCGGCGACCCCTCGGCGTGCGCGCCGCGCACCTCCTCGGTCGCGCCGCCCGCCTGCGACCTCAGGTCCGCCGCCGCGTCCTGGCCGTCCTGGCGCAGCGTCTGGCCGGCCTCGGTCGCCCGGTCCTTGACCGCGGTCGCGGCCTCCTGCGCCGTCTCCTTGAGGTTGCCCGCGACGTCCTGCGCGACGCCCTTGGCGCCCTCGACGAGCGGGGCGGCCTGCTCCTTGGCGGTGCGGGCGAGCTCCTGCTCCTTGCGGCTCGCCGGCATCAGCGACGAGACGAGCCACCCGATGCCGAAGGCCACCAGGCCCGCGGCGAGCGGGTTGCCCTGCGCCTTCTCCTTCGCGGCCTGGGGGAGGTGGCCGGCCGTGTCGCCGACGGACGACACCATGCCGGACGCACGGTCCCGCACGTCGTGCGCGGCCTGGCTCGCGGAGCCGGCGGCGTCCGAGGTGCTGCCCATGACGCGGTCCTTCACGCCGCCCACCGCCGTGCGGACCTTCTCGGTCTGCCGGTGGACGACCTGGCTCGGGCTGACCTTGTCGGTCAGCGCGTCCACGTCGGAGCTGAGCTCCGCACGCGTGCGCTCGATGTCCTCACGGATCTGCTCCGGGTCGGTGCTCATGCGTTCTTCTCCTCCTGGCCTCGCAGGGCGTTCGGGATCTTGCTGACGGTGTCGGTCGTGCGGGGCAGCCTCTCGACGCGCTTGGACTCGGCGCGACCGCGTGCGAAGAGCACAGCCGCGACGATCGCCCAGACGACGGCCACGACCACCGCGGACCAGCCGTGGCCGATCGCGTCGCCGAGCGCCCACCAGAGCGCGATCGACAGGAACAGGAGCACGAAGTGCCCGGCGACGCCCGCACCGGCGAACATCGACCCGCTCTTGGCGGCGTGCTGCACGGCCTGGCGGGCCTCGGCCTTCGCGAGCTCGACCTCCTGCCGCATCAGCGTCGACAGGTCGCGCGAGATCTCGCCGACGAGCTCGCCGACCGACGGCTGCGGGGGAGCGGAGCCGGTCTCACTCATCGCAGCTCACCCGTCAGCGGGTCCGGCGTCGTGGTCGTGGACGCCGTCGGGGGCGGGGTCGTCGGCTCGTACGCCGTGGTCGTCGGCGCGTACGCCGTGGTCGTCGGCGCGTACGCGGCCGACGTCGACCGCTCCGGCACCGCGCTCACGCGCACCGGGTTGGTGCCCGGCGTCCTGCGGGACGACCCCGAGGTGTCGTCCGACGACGCGTCCTTCAGACCGCGCGTGAGACGGCCGAGCACGATGCCCGTGCCCGCGGCGACGAGGAGGAACGTGCCGGGCCGGCGCCGTGCGAAGCGGCGCACCTCGTCGAGCAGCTCGTCGGGGCCGTGCCCGTCGAGCCAGTCGCCGAGGTCGCCCAGCCGCTCGCCGACGTTGCGGACGAGGTCCGTCGCCAGACCCTGCTCCTGCGACGACGACGCCATCTGCGTGAGCTGCTGGCCGGTCGTGGAGAGACCGCCCGCGAGGCGGCGCTGCTGCGTCCCGGCCTGGTCGGCCACCTCGCCACGGGCCTGGTGCCACAGGTCGCCGAGCTGGCGGCGCGCCTCCTGCCCGACGGCGCGCGCCTCCTCCTTGGCCTCGCCGAGCAGCTGGCCGCCCGCCTCGGTCGCGGACTCCTTGAGGTGCTGCGCCTGCTCGCGGGCCGTGTCGGCGGTGCTCGACGTCGAGCCACCGGACGGCGAGCCGCCGGAGCCGCCCGAGCCGCCGTAGCCGGAGCCGCCAGTGGTGCCCGACGTCGTCCCGGTGCTGCCGAAGGTGCTGCCGGACGTCGTGCCGGACGTCGTCCCGCTGGGGTACGCGGTGCTGCCGCCGGTCGCTGCGGTGCCGGACGTCGTGCTCCCGCCGCTGGGGACGGTGCTCCCGCCCGGGTTGGTGCTGGTGTACGGGTCAGCCATGATGCGCCTCGTCTCGGGATCGGTGGGTGCGACCTCGACGTGGGCGCAGCTCGCGCTCAGGTCGAGGAGTCGACGGAGCGCGAACCTTCTTGCCGCGGATGGACCGTCGTGGGCACGGGATGCCGGCGCTCGTGCGCTCGGCGGGGGGACTCGTGCCGCGACCCGGGTGCCTGTCCTGCCCCGGGGGACGGTCTGCCGGACGGTTGTGCGCTGCCCGACGTTTCGACGCTAGGCCAGCCTCGCGACGGCCGCCATTCGGACGACGCCGCGGCCGCGCGCCCGCCGGCGCCCGCTCTCACAGCGTGCAGCGTCGTCGCAGGTCACGGGGCCGCGACGCTGCGCGCACGAGTCGCCGCCCCCCGTAGGGCATCCCTCCCGTGACGCGGCGACCGAGTGCGAGCCACGAGCAGACGCCTCGCTCGAGCACCCACACGGGGGCGAGCGCGGCGGACGTCGCGGGGAAGACGGCGGCGCCGCCGGCCCGCTCGCGCCCGCGCCACGCGACGAGCACGGCGGCAGCGCCCAGGACGACCGCCGGGCCGGGCCGGTGGCGGAGCGCCGACCACGCCAGCACGGGCAGCACGGCGGCCTCGGCGACGAGGCGCGACGGCTGCGCGAGGCTGTCGTACGCCTGCCGGACCCGCTGCGACCAGAAGTACCGCGTCGACGGCGGGCGTCGCGCGACGAACAGCCCGGGGGCGCGCCGCTCGGTCCCGCCGACCGCGCGGATCGTGCGCAGCAGCTCGAGGTTCTCGAACAGCACGTCGCCTGCGTACCCGCCCGCGCGCAGCAGAGTCGTGCGGCGGACGACGAGCGTCCCCGGGAAGTCCTCGCCGAGGCCGCGGTTCACCAGCGCGCGCGCGGTGTCCCATCGCGCGTGCCAGGGGAGCGGCCGGAACACGTTCTGCACGCGCACGACGTCGGCGTCGGCGAGCATCCCCACGGCCGTGCGCAGCTGCGCGGGGGTCCAGCGGACGTCGTCGTCCGCGATCACGACGGCGTCGGCGCGCGCGAGGCGGACGCCCGTCATGACGCCGCCGACCTTGCCGTTCGCGCCCGGCCACGGCGCGGGCCGCACGTGCCGGACGGTCGTGCCCCAGGCGGCGGCGTGCGCCGCGAACCGCGCGGGCGGCGAGCCGTCCACGACCGTGACGGGCACGTGCCGTGCGAGGTCGCGCAGGTACGCGGTGAGGTCGGCGAGGTCGTCGTCGCGCTCCCAGCGCAGGGGCAGGACGTACTCGGCGTCGAGGAAGCGCGCGTCGTGCGGCTCGCCGACCCGGCCGGGCCGTGCGGCGACCGCCGTCCTGTGCGTCCCGGTGCCACCGTCGGCGCCTGTCCGCAGCTCCATGGGCCCGCCCCCGTCCCGCGGTGTGCGGCACCGGAGCTGGACCCGTCCTCAGGCTAGGAGGGTCCGGCCGGGAGCGCGTCCCGAGGGGTGGGCGGTGGGTCGCAGTGCGGCGACGACCGGCGCAGCGGTGGCCGCCACCACGCCCGTCGCGGGAGCCGGTGGGTCAGCGGCCCGTCCACCCGAGCAGCACGAAGAGGTCCGACTCCTCGCGCGTGCCGCCCAGGTAGGCCTGCGCGACGGCCGTCGCACCGCGGCGCTCCGCGGTCCACAGGTCGAAGTCGACCGACCGGAC
This sequence comes from Cellulomonas algicola, assembly GCF_019024305.1. NCBI lineage: Bacteria > Bacillati > Actinomycetota > Actinomycetes > Micrococcales > Cellulomonadaceae > Cellulomonas > Cellulomonas algicola. The sequence goes on from NZ_JAHKSJ010000032.1 coordinate 36,818, forward strand.
CCACGAGGTCGGCAGGAGGCCGAGCAGCGCACCCGTGCGGGAGAGCACCGCGACGTCCCCGTCGGGGGTGCGCTGCAGCAGGACGTCGGCGCGGCTGATGCGGTCGGTGGGACCGGTCCACGCGCCGCGGCGGAAGTCACGGACCCGGACGCCCGTGAGGCGACCGCGCGACGGGACACGGAGCTGTGACGGTGCAGGTGCGAGCGTCGTCTGGGTCATGGCACGGAATGTAGGGCCGGTCGGTGACCCCGGCACCTCGAGCGTGCCCTCGTCCGGGGCGGTCACGCGGAGGTCAGGAGGCCGCGTCGGGCGCGACCGTGACCTGCGCTCGGGCGGCGAGGTCGTCGGGCACGCCGTCGTCGTCGTGCGGCGCGCGGACGTCCTGCGGGTGCAGCCGCACGGCGACGAGCGCGACGTCGTCCTCGCCGGCATCGGCGGGGAGCTCGGCGACCAGGGCGTCGGTCAGCGACTCGAGCGGCTCGTCACCGACCCGCTCGAGCGTCCGGCGCAGCTCCGCGAGCCCGGCGCGCAGGTCGCGGTCGCGCCGTTCGATGAGCCCGTCCGTGTACATCAGGAGGGTCGAGCCGCGCTCGACGACGACCTCGCTCTCGTTGCGAGGGCTGTCCGGGACGATGCCCAGGAGCGGTCCGTGGTCGCGCGCCTCGAGCACGACGACCGACCCGTCGGACGCCACGACCATCGGCGGCAGGTGGCCGGCCGACGACCACCGGATGCGGGTCACGCCACGCTCGCGCTCCTCGGGGGTCTGCTCGAGGCGGGCGACGACGACGGTCGCGGGCGTCCCGATCCGCAACGTGCGCATCGCCGCGTCGAGCTGGGCCAGGACGCCCGCGGGACCGTCCTTGGTCGTGACGGCGATCGCGCGGAGCATCGAGCGCAGCTGTCCCATCACGGACGCCGCCTCGATGTCGTGCCCCGCGACGTCGCCGATGACGAACATCGTCGCTCCGTCGGGCTGCAGGAAGGCGTCGTACCAGTCGCCGCCGACGTGCGTCGACTCGCCGGCGGGCCGGTACCGGACGACGACCTCGAGGTCGTCGGGCTCGACGGGCTCGGTGAGCAGCGCGCGCTGCAGCGCCTCGGCGACGTCACGCTGCTGCCGGAAGCGGCGCGCGTTGTCGAGCGCGAGCGCCGCCGCTGCGGTCACCTGGCGCAGCGTGGTGAGCTCGTCGTGCCCGAGTGCGTCGCGTGCCGCGCCGAACATCGACAGCGCACCGATCGTGCGGCCCGCCCGCACGAGCGGCAGCACCACGAGCCACGTCGGGGCGAGCGTGTCGACCAGCCCGTGCACCCGACCGGGGTGCAGCACGCCCTTGAGCGCGACGGCGGCGCCCGTGCGGACCTCGACCAGCTCGCCGCGCCGGATCGCGTCGAGGAGGAACGCGTGCTCGGACATCGCGCCGATCCGCGCGGCGGCGTACTCGGCCACGACCGCGCGCAGCGCGGGGTCGGTGTGCCACGTCGCGATGTCGCGCAGGCGCCGACGTCCCGGCCGCGGTTCCTCGTCGTCCACGAGGGTGACGACGCACCAGTCCGCGAGGGCCGGCACGAGGAGCTGGGCGAGGCGGTCGGCCGCGACGTCGGCGTCCATGGTCGAGGCGAGCTCGGCGGTGACCCGCGCGAGCATCGGCGCCCGCCCTGCCGCACCGGCGTCGGCCGCCGTCGCATGCCGCACCACCGCACGCTCGCGGGCCGACGGGTGCGCGTTCACCGCCTCACCGTATGTCACGGCCCGTCACGTGCTCACCTCACGGCCGGGTGACGGTCAGCGACGCCGGACAGCAGCACGTGCGCCGCCGACCTCTCCGGCAGGTCGGCGGTGAGCGCGCAGTCCCCGGCCCGGATCGTGACCGTGGCGGTGTCCTGGTACGCAGGGTGCGGTTGCGCGGTGACGGTGTCGATCGTCGCCAGGCCGACGACGAGCCGGGACGCCGAGTGTTTAGGAGTCCGGCCGCGCACGAGCCACGCGCGACGCCCGACCACCTCGAGGGCCCGGTCGTCGCCCGCGACGACGGCCCCGTGCAGCGTCATCGGGGAGACCGCGTGCGTCAGCCGGTGCGCGGCCGCCCGCAGCCCGCGGCCGTACCGGTGCACGACGCGACGCTCGTGCCACGCCCACGCGCGCAGCTGCGCGTGCCGGCGCGCCACCGCGAGGACGTCCGCGCGCAGGGCGGTGTCGTCGCCGCCGAGGCGGACGTCCTGCGGGGGAGCGGCGGTGAGGTGGGCGGCGTCGAGGAGGCGGCGGCCGACCGATCCGGCGGGTGCGGCCCGGAACGAGTCGCGGAGCGCGTCGACCAGTCGGTCGACGGTCTGCCGGGACGAGCCGTTGTACCTGACCGTCAGCGGTCGGCCCGTCCGCGGGTGGAGGGTGAGGCTCGCGTCGAGCATGCTCACGACGTCGTGCACGGCGGCGACGTCACGGAGCGCGATCTCCCGCACGTCGTAGGGGCGCGTGGGGGCCGGTGCACCCCGCCGCGAGGTCGTGACCGTCCGGCTCAGCACGGTGAGGCGCGCGTCGTCGAGGACGAGCAGGTGGTCGTACAGGTCCATGCCGGGGTGCGCGTCGCGTCGCGCGATGTTGCGCGGCACCTTGAGGACCAGCCGGGTCGACGTGAGGTCGAGGGGGTGGTCGCGGTACAGCCGCGGCACGTCGTCGGGCGTCGTCACCTCGTCGACCCAGGGGCCGAAGCGGGCGTACTCGGTGGTCTCGGTCGTCATGGTGTCCCGTTCCACGTGTCAGTCTCGGCCGATGCGGGTGAGCAGGTCGAGGCAGGGCTGCAGGTCGAGCCCCTCGACCCGGTCGAGCACGCGTCGACGCGCGCTCGCGACCTGGGCCGGCCGCGCCTCGGCCAGGAGTGCGCGCCCGGGATCGGTGAGGACCGCCTCGGAGCCGCGACCGTCCGCGGTGCTGGGGCGCCGTACCACGAGACCGCGGCGTTCGAGCGCGGTGACGACGCGCGTGACGCCGGCCAGCGACAGGCCGGACTCGACGGCGAGCTCGCCCATCCGCAGCCCGTCGGGCGCCTCGCTGAGGTGCAGCAGCGTGAAGTACTCGGTGGTGCGCAGCCCGACGGCCCGGCCGAGGTCCTGCTCGAACGCGCGCGGGACGCGGACGACCGCACGCGCGAGCGCGCGCAGCAGCTGCTCCTCCTGCGCGGTGAGGGGCGGGACGTGTGCGTCGACCATGCCGTCAAAGTACTTCACCAGTGAAGTACACCGCGGGACGTCCGACCCCGGTGCCCGGGTCTGGTCGCGTCCACCCGCCCGGCGTAGCGTCGCGAGGGTCAGCGCGCACACGAGCGAGAGGGCGGACGAGCGATGAGCATGATGGCCGACATGATGAAGTCCATGCCGACGCAGACGACCGGCATGGACATGACCGCGATGCAGCCGTGCATCGAGGCGTGCTCCGCGGCGGCGATGGCGGCGACGATGTGCGCGGACGCCGACGGCGGCGAGGGCATGGGGCGATGTGCGTCCATGTGCGCCAGCACGTGCGACGTCGCCACCACGACGATGCGCATGATGATGCGGCCCGCGGGCTACGACATGGGTGTCATGACGTCGATGATGGCCGCGTGCGTCGCGATGGGCGAGGCCTGCGCGGCCGAGTGCGACATGCACGCCGAGATGTCCGAGCACTGCCGCATCTGCGCCGCGGCGTGCCGTGCCATGGTCGACGCGTGCCGCACGGCGATGGGGTCGATGAGCACGTCCTGAGGCGAGCGCGGCCGGCCCGACGGGCAGCGCGGCCGGCCTGACGGACTCAGGAGCGGACGTCGTCCGTCGGCCGCGCCGCGAACCAGACGCCGCCGACGGCGAGCAGCTCGGCGACCGGGTGCACGGCGACCGGCTCGCCGGGCTCGGGCGTCGCACGCGTCGTCAGGGTGCGGGTGCCGCCGTCGAGCAGGGCGACCGTCACGAGCGCGTCGCCCTGCACGACGACGATGCCGTCGCGCCAGGCGGTCGGGGAGGCGGTGGCGACGACCTCCTGGATGGGCAGGACGTCGACGCGGGTGGTGGGCTGAGGCACGGGAGGCTCCGGGGTGTCCGGTGGGGCGGTGTCGGGTGCTGCTCCGCGCTCACGGGCGTGCGGCCCGGGCGAGGGAGCGGCGGTGCGTGCGGTCGACGCGTGGGTCCGCACCCTCGGACCAGGCAGGACACCTGCGGGGACGACGCGGACCGGCTGACTACGAGGTCGTCAGCGACACATTCGACACAGACACCGGATCGTCGGCAGCACGTCGGAGGCGCCCGCGGCACGCGGGTTCTCGGACAGGGGCCGGACGACGGACATGGTTCGAGTGTGAGAACGGCGTCCGCATGCTGTCAAGGACGGTCGGATGGCGGACGCGCGACCGTCCGCAGGTCCCGAGCAGCGCGTGGACGGGCCGGCGAGCGCGCCGCGCGGCGGCGGACGGCGGTCACCGCTTCGCGAGCTTCGTGGCGAACGCCGCCTTGACCTGCGCCTCGACCCGGAACGCGTCGGCCTCGCCCTCGAGGCCCCGGTAGGCGGCGAGGACCGCGTCGCGGAGCTTCCCGGCCTGCGTCCGGACCGCCGAGGTGTCCGACGCCACAGGCCGTTTCGCCCGGGTGACCTTCGTCCAGGCCGCGGACAGCCGGGCGATCGCGGTGTCGATCGCCTGCAGCCGCTCGCGCAGCGTCTTCTCGGTCGTCGTCGGGCGCTTCGCGGCCGCCATCGCCGTGAGCTTCGGCCGGAGCACGTCGGTCTGCCACGTCGTGAAGACGGCGACGTGCGGGGCGCCGTCGGCGAGCACGGAACCCGGCTGGGCGAGTGTGTCGAGACCGGTGAACGCGTCGGAGTGCTGCATGAGCAGCGTGAGCAGCTCCTTGTGCTTGCCGTACATGACGTCGAACATGCGCTCGGCGTGCGCCACCTGGTCGGCGTCCAGGGGCTTGGCGTAGGTCGTGGCGCGGACCGCCTCGACGACCGCCACCGGGATCTTCGTCGTCGCGTGGATCTGCGCGGGGTCTGCTTCTGGGCGAGCAGCGAGCGGAGGACGACGACGTCCTGGTCGGCGTGCCGCGACTCGTGGTAGAGCGTGCCGACGACCTCCGTGACCTCCTGCGGGTCCAGGTCGCCGAGCACGCGCGGGGGTGTGTCGCCGGAGGTGAAGCTCGCGGTGTTGATCTTCACCTTCCACGTCTCCGAGTCGAACGAGCCGGCCGCCCCCGCGTCCGTCACGAGGGTCCAGGCGAACAGCGGCACGCCCGCGGCCTTGAGCTCGCCCGCGATCGTCGTCATGACCGCCTTCACGAAGTCCTCGAGCGGCAGGTCCTTCTTCGACCGGTAGAGCTGCGCGGCCTGGTCGACGTACGCGGTCCGGCTCGTCGGCAGGTCGAGCCCGTACGGGGCGCGCTGCACGACCGGGTGAGCAGTCGTCGGCGAAGGCTGACGGCGGACCGCCTGGCGGGCCGCCCGGTTGCCGGCGGTCCGCTGCAGCGCGACCAGCGCGTCCGCGGAGAGGGGGCCCGTCGGCGCGACGACGCCCCGGCGACGCGGGCCGCGCGGTGCGCTCGCCTGGTCACCTGCTGGCACTCGCGGTGTCCCGACGCCGTGCGCTCGCACGGTCGCCTCCCCTCCGGCAGGCACTCGTCAGCACTGTACCGACGACGCGCGGCGTCGGGACGGCAGGTGCGGTCGACCCGACGGAGACGACCGCACCCGCGCGAGGTCACGGCGTGATCGTGAGCGGCTGCTCCCCGAAGGTGAGACGCCAGTCCGGATTGGTCGAGCTGAACGTCGCCGGGTCGATGACCTGCTGCTCGGTGACCCAGTCGATGAGCAGCTGGCGGATCTCCACCTGCCGGTTGACGAGCACGGGAGCGCTCGTGACGCCGGGGAAGCTGCCGCCGCCGGACTGCCGGTAGTTGTTGATCGCGACCACGAAATCCTGGCCGTCCGTGACGGGTGTGCCGTCGTAGGCGAGCCCGGTGATGCGGCTGCCCACGGGCTGCCCGAGGTCGATGTCGTACGTGAGCGGCGCGTCCAGCCCGCGCATGACGTCGTCGTTGTAGTCCGGCGTGCCGTTGGGGGCCGTGGCCGTGGGGGCGTTGGTGAGGTCCGCGGACGCGTAGGTGCCCGCGGCGGTGACGGGCTTGAAGTACTCCGCCGACTTCTCCAGGTACGCCTTCACCTGCGCACCCGTGAGCCGGATGCCCATGAGGGTGTTGTCGTAGATGTACAGCCCCGCGACGTCGCGGACCGACACCTCTCCGGCGGGGATCGCGGCCTCCCGGTTGAACGGCGCGGCGATCGACAGCACCGGGAGGTCGGCGTCGGCCCCCGTCAGCTCGGCCTGCACGGCCTGCGCCTGGACGTGGTTGATGAGGTCGAGCGCCGCGGTGTCCTCGTAGCGCGCGGTCGCCGCGGACATCGCCTCGGTCGACGTGCCGATCACGCTGTTGACGTAGGCGACGACCGTGGCCTGCTCGTCGGCGAGCAGGTCGACGATCTCGGGGTCCTCCGGGACGGTGTTCGCGTTCAGCACGTCCGCCTCGACGCCGTCGACCGTCCACCTCCCGCGGTGGAACGTGAGGTCCACGTCGAAGGTCGACAGGCGCATGCCCCAGCGCAGCGGCTCGGACAGCACGACCGGCTTGCCCGTGGCCGTGTTCGTGACCACCCGCTCGGGGATCTCCTGGTGCGCGTGCCCGACGAGGATCGCGTCGATGCCCGGCACCTGCTGCGCGACGAGCGTCGCGGCGTTCTCCGGGAACGGCAGCGCGTCGCCGTACGACGACGACGTGTCCGCGCCCGAGTGCGCGGACACGATGACGACGTCCGCCCCCTTGCGCCGCATCTCCGGGACGTAGCGCTGCGCGGCCTCGACGAGTCCGCCGAACTGCATCTGGCCCTCGACGTTCGCCTTGTCCCAGATCGCGATGCCCGGGTTGGTCAGGCCGAGGATGCCGACCCGCACGGGCTTGCCGCCCCGCGGGTGCAGGGTCTCGATGACGTAGGGCGCGAACGCGGGCTTCCCGGTGCGCGCCGACGTCGCGTTCGCGCCGAGCAGCGGGAAGTCGAGCTGCCGCTGGAACGTGCGCAGCAGCGGGATGCCGTAGTTGAACTCGTGGTTGCCGAGCGCCGCCGCGTCGTACCCGATCGCGTTCATCGCCGCGGCCATCGGGTGCACGCCGCCCTCCGTGATCGGCTCGACCTTCGCGTAGTAGTACGCGAGCGACGTGCCCTGGATCGTGTCGCCGGCGTCGACGAGCAGCGTGTTGCGGGCACCGCGGTCCGCACGCACCTGGTCGACGAGCGTCGAGATCTTCGCCAGGCCCACGTCGTTGTGCGCGCTGTCGTCGTACTCGGCGTCCTTGAAGTAGTCCCAGTTGAGGACGTTGCCGTGCAGGTCGCTCGTGCCCATGACGGTGATCGAGTAGGTGCGGTCGTGACCGCGACCGTGGTCGGCGGTGTCGCCCGCGGTCGCGGGCGTCGCGAGGGCGAGCGCGAGCGCGGCGGTCGCGGTGACCACGGCGACGCGTCGGCGGGTGCGCCGTGGGGTGGGGGAGCGCATGGGCGAGACCTCCTGGGGTGTGGCGGTGCGCACCGGTCGGTGACGCGGCGCACCGTACTCCGGACGGGTGACAGCCACACGTCGGCCGGCCGCCCGACGGTGACCGCGAGGCGGCGCGGCGGTGACGTCGGCGCCCGTCGCGCGGTGACGGGCCGCGCGCCGTAGCGTCGGGGGCTCCGACCCCTCGTCCCACCTGGAGGTCCTCGATGGCTCCGTTCGGCCGCCGCTCGCGGGAGCACCCCCGCACCCGCGACACCGACCGGCAGGAGCTCTCGCCGCCCCGCCCGGTGCGCGGCGCGTCGGGCCTCTGGTCCGACGGCGTCGGACGCGCCGGGACGCGTTCGCTGCAGGTGCTCGCGATCATCGCGCTCGTCGCCGTCCTCGTGTTCGTGGTGACGCGGCTGACGCTCGTCGTCATCCCGGTGCTCATCGCGCTCGTGCTGGCCGCGGCGATCTCACCGCTCGTCACGTTCCTGCGCCGCAAGGGCCTGCCGTCGCTCGCGGCGACGTGGATCGCGCTGGTCGCGCTCGTCGCGCTGCTGGCGCTCATCCTCTGGCTGGTCGTGCGGGCGGTCGTGAACCAGTGGGACGCGCTCCGCGACCAGGCCCTCGACGGCTTCGACGAGCTCCAGGCCTACGTCGAGGGCCTGCCGTTCGACATCACCGAGGAGCAGATCCAGTCGGTGCGCGACTCGGTCACGGGCCTGCTGCAGTCCGACGCGGTCAGCGCGGGCGCGGTCGCGGGCGTCTCGCAGACCGTCGACTTCGTCGCCGGCTTCTTCATCATGGTCGTCGTCCTGTTCTTCTTCCTGAAGGACGGCCCGACGATCTGGGAGTTCCTGCTCCGGCCCTTCGACGGGCACCGGTACGAGCGGGGCCGGCGCATCGGCGTCACGACCGTCAGCACGCTGGGCGGCTACATCCGCGGGACCGCGATCGTCGCAGCCGTCGACGCCGTCGCCATCGGCATCGGCCTCGCCATCGTGGGCGTGCCGCTGGTGATCCCGCTGTCGGTCCTCGTCTTCCTGCTCGCGTTCATCCCGCTGGTCGGCGCGACGCTCGCCGGGATCCTCTCCGCGCTCGTCGCCCTCGTGGCGGTCGGGCCCGTCGAGGCGCTGATCGTCGTCGCGATCGTGGTCGTGGTGAACCAGGTCGAGGGCGACTTCCTCCAGCCGATCGTCATGGGCCGCGCGCTGCAGCTGCACCCGCTCGTCATCCTGTTCGCGCTGACCGCCGGCACGGTGCTCGCCGGTCTCACCGGCGCCGTCCTGGCCGTGCCGATCGCCGCCTCGATCTGGCGGGCGGTGCAGGTGTGGGACGGTCCCGACCTGCCGGCCCGGTTCGCCCGGCCCAAGAAGCGGGACGCGCTCGCGGCGAGCTCGGCCGTCGTGGAGCCCGCGTCGCGCGCATGACGGCGCGCGGCTCGTCCGTCGTGCGCGCCCGTCGGCGCCGGTGCGCCCGCCCGCCCGCGCGCTCGCGTCAGGCGGCGGGTGTGCCGACGGCGGAGGCGAGCCGGGTGTCGAGCGCCACGACCCGGCGCGCGTGCCCGACGGCCTCGTCCAGGTGCGCGAACACCTGGTCGTCGTCGAGCGGGTCGAGCACCCCGACGCGGCGCGCGAGGCCGAGGTGGTCCGGCTGGAGCCCCTTGACGAGGACGGTCACGCCGCGGCGGTGCAGCCCGGCCACGAGCTCGCCCAGGACCTGTGCGCCGGTCGCGTCGAGGAGCTGCACCTGCGACAGGCGCAGGACCACGACGCTCACGCCGTCGATCGCCGCCACCCGCTCCAGCACGCGCTCGGCGGCCGCGAAGAACAACGCACCCTCGACGCGGAACAGCGCGATCCGCTCGTCGCCGGCGACGGGTGGTCCGGGCAGCTCCTCCCGGTGCACGCCTGCGGCGCGCGCCATCGCGCGCAGGCTGAGCGCGGCCGCGACGACGATCCCCACGCCGACGGCGTAGACGAGGTCGACCGAGACCGTCACGACGGCCGTCAGCGTGAACAGCGCGGCTGCCGCCCGCGTCGACCGGACGACGAGGCGCACGCCGCGCGCGGAGACCATGCGGACCGCCGTGACCATGAGGACGCCGGCGAGCGCGGGCAGCGGCACGTGCGCGACGACCCCGCTCAGGCTGCCGACGACCGCCAGCAGGACGAGCGCGTGCACGACCGCCGCGACGCGCGTGCGGCCGCCGGAGCTGACGTTGACGGCCGTGCGGGCGATCGCGCCCGTCGCGGGCATGCCGCCGAAGAGCCCGGACGCGACCGAGGCGAGACCTTGGCCCACGAGCTCGCGGTCGGCGTCGTACGGTCCGGTGCTCGCGTGCGACGAGGCCACGCGCGCCGACAGCAGCGACTCGATGGCCGCGAGAGCGGCGACCGTCACAGCCGGGCCGGTGAGCCCGGCGAGCGTCGTGAGGTCGACCGTCGGCCACGCGGGCGCGGGGAGCCCGGCGGGGAGCGCGCCGATCGTCGCGACGGGCAGGTGCGCCACCGCGGTCACGACCGTGACGAGGGCGATCGCGACGAGCGACCCGGGCACCGCGGGGTGCACCCGCGGAGCGAGCAGCATCACGGCGACGACGGAGGCGACCACCCCGGCCGACCAGAGCGCGTCGGGCGCGGTCGCCTCGCCGAGGGACTGGAGCGCCGCGACCGCGGCGTTGGCGTCGTGTCCGGCGGCGGGCACGCCCACCGCGGCGGGGACCTGCTGCAGGAAGATGAGGATCGCGATGCCGAGGGTGAACCCCTCGATCACCGGCCACGGGATCATGCCGACGAGGCGCCCGAGGCGCAGCACGCCGGCGACGACGACGAGCGCACCGGCCAGCAGCGCGACGACGGGCACCGCGCCGGCGCCGTGCGTCGCGACGATCGGCGCGAGGACGACGACCATCGCGCCGGTCGGGCCGGACACCTGGACGTGCGACCCGCCGAGCACCGCGGCCACGAGACCCGCGACGATCGCTGTGACCAGGCCCGCCTCTGCGCCGACGCCCGAGCTCACGCCGAAGGCGAGCGCGAGCGGCAGCGCCACGACGCCGACGGTGACCCCCGCCAGGAGGTCGGCCCGCCAGGACGTGCGCAGGGCGGCGTAGTCGTGCCGTCCCGGGAGCAGCGTCCGGAGGCCGGAGCCGGCCCTCACCGCGGGGCCGTCATGGACGCGGACTCGTCGGCGACCGCGGCGAGCTGGTCCTGGGTCGAGCGCAGGATCTCGCCGAGGAGCTCGCGCGCGACGCGCAGCAGCTCGGCGACGTGCGCGGACGCGAGGCGGTAGTCGACCGCGCTGCCGCGTCGCGCGGACTCGACGAGGTGGTAGCGGCGCAGGACCGCGAGGTGCTGCGAGAGGTGCGACGCCTCGAGCCCGGTCTCGGCGATGAGCGTCGAGACCGGGACGTCGTCCCCCGCCGCGAGGAGCTCGAGGATGCGGATGCGCACGGGGTGCGCCAGGCCCTTGAAGAGGTTCGCCTTGACCTCGTTGAGCGGCGGCGAGGAAGGCATGCGCGTCCTGTCCCTTGACGATGTGATGGATCCATCATATCGCTGGACGGAGTCCGTCCCGGACGACGAGCGCCGGGGACACCCGCGACCACCCGGGACCACCCCGTCGCGCGCCCGACCCGCGACGTTCGTAGAGTGGCGGCCTCATGGCACCTCCCGACGCTCCACGACGGGCGCGGGCACGGCAGGCCCTGTCGTCCTTGCGCCGCGAGCTCCTGACCGTCGGGCCGCACGGGCACGCGCACTGGCCCGCGATCCGCGTCGGCCTCAGCGTCACCGTGCCCCTCGTCGCGTGCCTCGCCCTCGGGCATCCCGGGTGGACCCCCTTCGCGACGTTCGGCGCGATGTGCTCGGTGTACGGCAAGCAGCTCGACTACGCCGCCCGCGCGCGCCTGCAGGCCGGGACCGGGCTCGCGCTCGTCGCCGCGGTGGTCGCCGGCACCGCCGCCGGGGTCGTCGCCCCCGGCTCCCTCCTGGCCGTCGCCACGATGGCCGTGTTCTCCGCCCTCGGCTGCGTGCTCGCCCGGGTCCTCGGCTGGTCGCCCGTCCCGTCGCTGTTCCTCGTCTTCGCGGTCGGGACGCTGTCGTCGTACGCGCACCCCGCGTCCGACCTCGTGCCCGCCGTGGTGCTGCCCACCGCGGCGGCGGCGCTCGCCGTCGCGCTCGGTCAGGTCGGCCGCTGGTTGCCGACGTCACGCCGCCCTCGCGTACCCGCCCCCGCACCGTCGCCCCTGCGCGCGGCGCTCGCGAGCCGCACGGTCGTCGTCGACGTCGCGGTGCACGCCGCCGCGCCGCTCGCCGCCGGGGCGATCGCCCTCGCCGCGGGCCTCGGCCACCCGTACTGGGCGGCGGTCACCGCGACCGTCCCCCTGGTCGGGCCCACGCCCGTGGCACGCGTCGGACGGGCGGCGCAGCGCGTCGCCGGCACCCTGCTCGGCGTCCTCGTCGCGGCCGCGATCCTCGCCGGGGACCCGTCGCCGTGGGTCCTCGTGGCCTGGGTGGCGGCCCTCCAGGTGGTCACCGAGCTGTTCGTCGCGCGCCACTACGGCATCGCCGTCGTGGCCATCACCCCCATGGCGCTCGTCCTGTCGTGGCTCGGCGGCGGTCCGACGACGCTCGACCGGCTCGTCGTCGACCGCGTCGTCGAGACCGTCCTCGGGGCCGCGGTCGGCGTGCTCGTGCTCGCGCTCGCGCGCCTGCTCGACCCGCCACGGCGCCGTGCGGCTACCGGCCGAGCAGCGGTGCCGGGTTGACCGTCGACCCGTTCCGGTACACCTCGAAGTGCAGGTGGCACGCACCGGACAAGCCGGTGTTGCCCGAGTAGCCCACGAGGTCGCCCCGACGGACGCGCTGCCCCGCGGCGACCGTGGACCGCGTGAGGTGGTTGAGGCTGCTCATGAGCGACTGCCCGTCGACCGGCCCGTGGTCGAGCATGACCTGGTTGCCGAACCCGTTGCGCCACTGGGACCACCGCACGACCGCGTCGCGCGGTGCGTACAACGGGGTGCCGCAGTACGTCCGCAGGTCGATCCCCGCGTGCAGGCGCGTGTAGCCGAGGATCGGGTGCAGCCGCATGCCGTAGCTCGACGTCACGTGCATCGGCGTGATCGACGTGGGGTTCGTGAACACCGGGCCCGACCCACCCGACGCCGGCGGCGGGGCGGGCTGCGGGGCGGGCGGCGCCTGCGGCTGCGGCGGCGGCTGACCGGCCTTCGCCGCCTCCTCGGCACGGGCACGCTCCTGCTCGGCGCGGACCCGCTCCTGCTCGACCCGGACCCGCTCCTGCTCGGCGGCGACCCGCTGCTGCTCGGCGATGATCCCGGCGAGCTCCGCCTCGATCGCGGCGCGCTCGCGGTCGGCCGCGGCCGCCTCGGCCTCGGCCTGCGCGGTCATGTCGTCCAGCCGCCGGCGTGTGGCCTCCTGCTCCGCGAGCAGGCGCGTGATCTCCGCCTCGCGCGCGGCCGCGTCCGCGCGGGCCCGGTCGGCGCGCACGACCTCCGCGTCGGCCTCGGCCCGCAGCGCGCCGATCCTGTCCGCGACCGCCGCGAGCCGCGCCTCGTGGTTGCGCGTGGCCGCCGCGAGCGCGGTCAGCTCCTGGAGCAGCCGGTCCTGGCTGCGCTGCGCCGTCTCCAGCGCCTGCATCCGCGAGCTGAACTCGTCCAGGTCCTCGGCGTCGAGCACGACCGCCAGTCCGGAGGCGCCGGCGCCGCCGCGCTGCGCCTGCCGCGCGAGCTGCCCGATCGCGGCGCGCACCTCGTCGTCGCGGGCGCTGGTCCGCGCGAGGCCGTCGCGCAGCGTGGACTGCTGCTCGCGGGCGTCGACGAGGCGCGCCGCCAGGATCTCCGCGCGACGCTCCGCGCCGTCGAGCGTCGCCTGAGCCGCGCGCAGCTGCTCCTGCGCGGCGGGCAGCCGCGTCTCCGTCTCGGCGAGCTCCGCGACGGCCCGCGCGAGGTCCGCCGACAGCCCTTCGACCGACGCGCGGAGGTCGTCGGTCCGCTGCCGAGCGCCCTCGGCCTGCTCCTGCGCGGAGCGCCGACGGTCGTCCAGGTCGTCGGCCGCACCGGCCGCGGCCTGCAGCGGGAGCAGCAGCGCGGCCGCCACGAGGACGGCGACGCCGCGGCGCGCGCGGGGCGGTCGGCGCCGGTCGACGGACGGCACCTCGGTCGGATCGGGCACCGGGCGACGGTAGGTGGAGTCGTGCGCCTCGCGGCGGCGGCGCGCCCGGGTGCCGCTGAACCTCATCCGGTCGGCAGGGACGTCGAGGCCGCCCGACGGGCGCCGGGCTGCTCGTCGCGCGACCGCTGCGACGTTCGCCCGTCGCACCCCTCAACCCTGCGGGCCTCCGGTCGATCGACCTGGGGGAAGGAGGACCATGGACGCGATCATGGGCATCGCCCAGCGCATGGCGGAGATCCGCGGCAGCCTGCAGGCCGTCGCGCCCGCACCGGTGGCGCCCCGCACGACGACCGCCTCGCCGACGGCGGCGACGTTCGCGGCCGCGCTCGAGACCGCCGTGTCGCAGACGCAGGGGACGTCGACCGCGCGCGACGCGTCCGGCGTCCCGGTGGACCTCGCGCGGTACGGCAACGGCCGGATCCCGCCCGACGCGCTCGCGCCCGTCGGCTCGACCGGCCACCGCCTCTGGGCACCCGCCGCGCAGGCGTTCGGCGACCTGACGGCAGCGGCCGCACGCGACGGCGTGCGGATCGGCATCACCGACTCCTACCGCTCCTACGACGCGCAGGTCGACGTCGCTGCACGCAAGGGCCTCTACTCGCAGGGCGGCCTCGCCGCCGCGCCCGGGACGAGCCCGCACGGCTGGGGGCTCGCGCTCGACCTCGCCCTCGACGACCGCGCGCAGGCGTGGATGCGTGCCAACGCCGGCACGTACGGCTTCGTGGAGGACACGCCGCGCGAGCCGTGGCACTGGGTCTACTCGCGCTGATCCTCACGGACTCCCGTGCCGTCGCGCCCCTGGGTGCGGCGCCTGGGGACCATTGGCCCTGCCCGGCGCGTCGCCCGCGGGACGACGCTGGAGAGGTGCAGGCGACGGTGCCTGCGCGTCGGGAGGGGAGGAGCCATGAAGGCGCTCGTGTTCCACGGTCCGGGCCAGATCGCGTGGGAGGAGGTCCCGGACGCGCACCTGGTCGAGCCGACCGACGTGGTCGTGCGCATGGAGGCGACGACGATCTGCGGCACCGACCTGCACATCCTCAAGGGCGACGTGCCGGCCGTGACGGACGGGCGCGTCCTGGGCCACGAGGGTGTCGGCACGATCGTCGCGGTGGGCGGCGGTGTGCAGCGGCACGCGGTGGGGGACCGGGTCGTCGTGTCGTGCATCAGCGGGTGCGGCGTGTGCACGTCCTGCCGGAGCCAGAACCCGTCGCACTGCCTGGCGCCCGAAGGAGCGTCCGGGATCGGATGGGTCCTGGGCCACCTCGTCGACGGCACCCAGGCGGAGCTCGTGCGGGTGCCGTTCGCCGACACCTCGCTGCACGCCCTGCCGGCGTCCGTGCCGGACGAGCTCGCCGTCCTGCTGTCCGACATCCTGCCGACGGGCTTCGAGATCGGCGTGCAGTACGGGCACGTCCGGCCCGGCGACACGGTGGCCGTCGTGGGCGCGGGACCGGTCGGGCTCGCCGCAGTCGCGACGTGCGCGCTGCACGGCGCGGCGCAGGTCGTCGCGGTCGACCGCGCCCGGCACCGTCTCGACGTCGCCAAGGAGCTCGGAGCCACGCTCTCGGTCGACGCCCGGGCGGACTGGAAGGCCGAGATCATGGGCGTCACCGACGGAGCGGGCGTCGACGTCGCGATCGAGTGCGTCGGCGTCCCGGAGACGTTCACGATGTGCACCGAGCTGGTGCGTCCCGGCGGGCACGTCGCCAACGTGGGCGTGCACGGCCGGCCGGTCGAGCTCGCGCTCCAGGACCTGTGGATCCGGAACATCACGATCACCACGGGCCTCGTGAACACCACGACCCTGCCGATGCTGCTGCGCCTCGTCGCCGCGGGGAAGCTGCCGGTGGAGGCGTTCGTGACGCACCGGTTCGCGCTGTCCGACGTGCTCTCCGCCTACCGGACGTTCGGCAGCGCGGCCGACACGCACGCCCTCAAGGTCCTGATGACCGCGTGACGACCGCTGCCGCTCGACCGCGCCCGCACGGACGGGACCCGGCGCCCGGCGACGGTCGCCCGCAGGACGTCGGGCGCGCGGCCCGAGCGGCACCGCTGACGACAGGACGGCGGGCGGTCACAACGTTTCTGCCACCCGGTCCGTCCTCGGTGGTGGAAGGTGGTGCACCACTGCGGCGGAGAGGACGACATGGACGACGCGCGCCGGCGCAGCGACGACGTCATGGGCGTCGTGGCGCGCGAGTGCGGGCGTCGCTGTGCGCGTACGCGTACCTGCTGACCGGTGACCTCCGGGACGCCGAGGACCTCGTGCAGGACGCCTTCGCCTGAGGTGTCCCAGTGGTTCGCGACGTGCCCCACCGCCGACAGCGACGAGGACGTGGCGCCCGGCACGTACGGCCTGTACGTCTACTCCGTGCTCCTCGCCGCCGGCGCACCGGACCTCTCCCCGTCACCACGGATCGCGGTCGGCGGGCCGTTCCCGGTCACGCTGCGCTGAACCCGCCCGGCGTGCTCCGTCGTCGGACGCCGTCCGCGACGTCGACGGGCGCACGCACGACTGAGGGCCGCCCCGGTTGCCCGGTGACGGCCCTCAGTCGTGCTGTGATGCTGGTGGGCGATACTGGGATCGAACCAGTGACCTCTTCCGTGTCAGGGAAGCGCGCTACCGCTGCGCCAATCGCCCGTGGGGGGACATGCTGCGAGGTGGAGATGGGATTCGAACCCACGTATACGGCTTTGCAGGCCGCTGCCTCGCCTCTCGGCCACTCCACCCTGAGACCGCAGTCCTCAGCGACTGAGGACCAGTCGATCAGGAGTGTCTGCCTCCGAGCGGACGACGGGATTCGAACCCGCGACCCTCACCTTGGCAAGGTGATGCTCTACCACTGAGCCACGTCCGCGCTGCACGTCCCCCGGTTTCTCACCGGCGTTCCGTGTGCGTCCCAGACTCTAACCGAGTCTTCCGGCCAGAGTCCAACTGGCTCCCGGAGCCGCGTGTTCATGCGGATCCGTGGGGTCGGACGACCGCCTCGCTACCGTGTGCGGGTGCACGAGCAGCCCTCCGTCAGCCCCGGGACCGCGTGGTTCGGCGACGTCGAGGCGTCGGGTGTCGTCGAGGCCGTGGACGTCCGTGACCAGCCGGAACGCCTGCGGACGCCGGGCTGGTGGGCCGTCGTGGGGGAGTTCGAGGGCGCGGTGCGGGCCTGGCGCTTCGCCGACGTGTCGCGTCGTTCCGAGCGCTCGCACGCGCCGGTGTGGCGCGGGCCACACGCGTCCGCCTGGGTGTCGTCGATGGGGGAGGACGCGTACCGGAGCGCGGTCGAGCGCGTGCGGTCGGCGGTGGCCGAGGGGGACGTCTACCAGGCGAACCTCTGCCGGGTGCTGTCCGCGCCGCTCGCGGCGGGCGGCGACGGCGACGAGCCGGACGCGCACGCGCTCGCCGCGGTGCTCGCCGAGGGGAACCCGGCGCCCTTCGCCGGTGGTGTGCACGTGCCCCGCGGCGGCGGCGTCGATCCTGTGTGGGTCGTGAGCGCGTCCCCGGAGCTGTTCCTCCGCGTCGAGGACGGCGTCGTGACGTCGGCGCCCATCAAGGGGACCGCGGTGACCGTCGACGGCCTCACCGCGAAGGACCGGGCCGAGAACGTCATGATCACCGACCTCGTGCGCAACGACCTGCAGCGTGTGTGCCGGCCGGGCACGGTCGAGGTGACGACGCTCCTCGGCGAGGAGCAGCACCCGGGCCTCGTACACCTCGTGTCGACCGTGCAGGGCACGCTCGACCCCGTGGTGGCGGCCGCTCCCGACCTGTGGGCCCGGCTGCTCGACGCGACGTACCCGCCCGGGTCGGTGTCGGGTGCGCCCAAGCTGGCCGCGCTCGACCTCATCACGGCGCTCGAGGCGGCACCCCGCGGGCCGTACTGCGGCGCGGTCGGCTGGGTCGAGGTCGGCGACGACGGGTCCGTCCGCGCCGAGCTCGCGGTGGGCATCCGGACGTTCTGGTGGCGCGACGGCGTGCTGCGGTTCGGCACGGGCGCGGGGATCACGTGGGGGAGCGACCCGGACGCCGAGTGGGCGGAGACGGCGCTCAAGGCGCGGCGGCTCGTGGCGCTCGCGTCGCGGTGACCTGCGCGCCCGTTGCCGCGCGGGGTGCGAGACTGGCGAGATGAGCGTCGTGATCTGGTCCGACGGTGCGCTGCGCGAGCCCACCGACCCGCTCGTCACCGGTGTCGACCACGGCCTGACGGTCGGCGACGGCGTCTTCGAGACGTGCGCCGTCTACGAGGGGCAGGCGTTCGCGCTGACCCGGCACCTGCGTCGGCTCCGGCGCTCCGCGCTGGGCCTCGGCCTCGGCGAGCCCGACCTCGACGAGGTGCGCACGGCCGTGGACGAGGTGCTCGCCGTCGCCGGCGATGCGGGGCGCCTGCGGATCACGCTCACGGGCGGCCCGGGGCCGCTGGGCTCGCACCGGTTCGACCCCGAGGAGCAGCGGCAGACGCTCGTCGTGCTGGCCGGTCCGGCCACGCGCGCGCAGGTGTCGCGGGTCGTGCGCGTGCCCTGGGTGCGCAACGAGCGCTCGGCCGTCGCTGGCCTCAAGACGACGTCGTACGCGGAGAACGTCGTGGCGCTCGCCGAGGCGTACCGGCAGAGCGCCGACGAGGCGGTCCTCGCGAACACCGTCGGGGAGCTGTGCGAGGGCACGGGCTCGAACGTGTTCGTCGAGCGCGGCGGCGAGCTCGTCACCCCGCCGCTGTCGAGCGGCTGCCTGGCGGGCATCACGCGCGAGCTGCTGCTCGAGTGGGGCGCCGCCGACGGGTTGCCCGTCCGCGAGGCCGAGCCCGGCGAGCTGCCCTACGAGGTGCTCGACGAGGTCGTCGCGGGCGACGCCCACCTGCTGCTCAGCGGCTCGATCCGCAACATCGCCCCGACGGTGCGCGTCGACGCGGTCGACGTGGCCGCGGGACCGCTGTCGCTCGCCGCCCAGCGGCTGTTCCAGGAGCACGTGGGGCGCGACCTCGACCCGTGAGGTCGCCGGCCGCGCGCGCCCGCCGAGTCGCACGGCAGCGGGCTCCGGGGTGCTGGTGACCCGACGTCGCGAGGCCCGTGCGCTGCTCGTCCGGACGCACGACGACCGGCCCCGCCCTGTGGACGGAACCGGTCGGTGGTGCTGCGGTCAGGCCGTGAGCAGCGCTGCGATCAGGGCCGTGATCTCGCTCTCCATGCGGGCGCTCTCGGATCCCAGCGGGACGAGAGCCTCCGTCGAGGCGAGGAAGCGGGTGATGGGCTCGGTCGGCGCGGCGAGCAGGGCGCTGCCCTCGACCCCGTTGAGCGACACGAGCGTGTAGTCGGGGTCTTCGTCGCGCCACACCTGCACGTCGCCGGTCCCCGCGGGCGCGTCGGCCGAGGCGAGCATCCCGAGGGACAGCAGCTCGCGGCCGAGGAGCCACGTCGACATGGTGTGGGGTCCGGTGAAGACCGCGCGCACCGTGTACGGGTCCGACGTGCGGAAGGAGAGCTCGGCGCTGACCGGGATCACGCTCGCGTCGGAGCCGATCAGCTGCATGGCGACGACCTCGACGACGTCGTACGACGACTGCGTCATCGGGTCCTCCTGTCTCGCTAGGGCTGGAGGTCCCATCATGGCAGGACAGATGCCCGATTGGACCGGTCCCGGGCGCGAGTTCACCCGGAGGGACCTGTGCCATCACCCTCGTCGGCGAGAGCGGCCGTTTCGTGGCCCCGTGTCGATAACGGTATCGTCCACGACGCCCTCCGCGGACCGGAAGCCGGTTCGGAATCTGGCCGCAGGTTGGGTAGCATCCTCTTCGACGTCGCCCCCGGGCGAGGTCACGGGCGATTGGCTCAGTGGTAGAGCGCCTCGTTCACACCGAGGAGGTCACTGGTTCGAACCCAGTATCGCCCACCACCGAAGGCCCCGACCGGCGAGTCCGCTGGTCGGGGCCTTCGTCGTCCCGAGGCTCCGCGGGGGATCACCGCCGGCACGGACGTTCGCGCGAGGTTCACCCGTTCGGCCCACCGCAACCGCGGCGAGAAGGCACGTCGTGCGGCCCCGCGCGCAGGACCGTGCGCAGGGGAATCACGGCCGGTCGCGTCGTCGCGCGCCGGTAGCATCGAGGGGCCCGCCGCCCGGCCGGCACCCACCCAAGGAGGCAGCACCCGTGCCCGAGCTCATCCACCTCACCGTCGACGGCACCGCCACGACCGCCGAGCCGGGGACCACGGGCACGCAGCTCTTCGCCGACCGCCGCGACGTGCTCGTCGCCCGCGTCGACGGCGAGCTCCGCGACCTGCACCTCCCGGTGCCCGACGGCGCCGTCGTCGAGGGCGTGACCGCGGCCGACCCCGAGGGGCTCGCCGTGCTGCGGCACTCCGCGGCGCACGTGCTCGCGCAGGCCGTCCAGGAGATCAACCCCAAGGCGAAGCTCGGCATCGGCCCGCCCGTGACCGACGGCTTCTACTACGACTTCGACGTCGACACCCCGTTCACCCCCGAGGACCTGCGCGCGATCGAGAAGGTCATGGGGCGCATCGTCAAGGAGGGGCAGACCTTCCGCCGGTGGGACGTGACGGAGGTGGAGGCGCGCGAGGAGCTGAAGGACGAGCCCTACAAGCTCGAGCTCATCGGCCTCAAGGGCGACCCCGCGGCGGCCGACGGTGCGTCGGTCGAGGTCGGCCTCGGTGGCCTGAGCATCTACCAGAACGTGCGCGGCGCCGGTCGCGAGAGCGAGCAGGTCGTCTGGCAGGACCTCTGCCGCGGCCCGCACGTGCCGTCGACCCGCGCGCTCGGCAACGGGTTCCAGCTCACCCGCTCCGCGGCCGCGTACTGGCGGGGGAGCGAGAAGAACCCGCAGCTGCAGCGCGTCTACGGCACCGCGTGGCCCACCAAGGACGAGCTCAAGGCGTACCTCGACCGCGTCGCCGAGGCGGAGCGGCGCGACCACCGCCGGCTCGGCAACGAGCTCGACCTGTTCTCCTTCCCCGACGAGATCGGGTCCGGGCTCGCGGTGTTCCACCCCAAGGGCGGTCTCATCCGCATGGAGATGGAGGCGTACTCGCGCAAGCGGCACGTCGAGTCGGGGTACTCGTTCGTCAACACCCCGCACATCACCAAGGAGCGGCTGTTCCAGCTCTCCGGGCACCTCGACTGGTACTCGGACGGCATGTACCCCCCGATGCACCTCGACGAGGAGCTCGACGAGGAGGGGAACGTCAAGCGGCAGGGGCAGAACTACTACCTCAAGCCGATGAACTGCCCGATGCACAACCTCATCTACCGCTCGCGCGGCCGGTCCTACCGCGAGCTGCCGCTGCGGCTGTTCGAGTTCGGCACGGTGTACCGGTACGAGAAGTCGGGCGTGATCCACGGCATGACCCGCGCGCGCGGGTTCACGCAGGACGACGCCCACATCTACTGCACCAAGGTGCAGATGAAGGACGAGCTGACGAGCCTGCTCACCTTCGTCCTCGACCTGCTCAAGGACTACGGCCTCGACGACTTCTACCTCGAGCTGTCGACCAAGAACCCCGACAAGTTCGTCGGGTCGGACGACGTCTGGGAGGAGGCGACCGAGACGCTGCGCCAGGTCGCCGAGGCGTCCGGCCTGGACCTCGTCCCGGACCCGGGCGGCGCCGCGTTCTACGGCCCGAAGATCTCCGTGCAGGCCAAGGACGCGATCGGGCGGACCTGGCAGATGTCGACGATCCAGCTCGACTTCAACCTGCCCGAGCTGTTCGAGCTCGAGTACACCGCGCCCGACGGCTCGCGCCAGCGGCCGGTCATGATCCACCGCGCGCTGTTCGGGTCGATCGAGCGGTTCTTCGCGGTCCTCACCGAGCACTACGCGGGCGCGTTCCCCGCGTGGCTCGCGCCCGTCCAGGTGCTCGCCGTGCCGGTCGCCGAGCCGTTCGAGCCGTACCTCGAGCAGGTCGTCGCGCAGCTGCGCGCGGAGGGCATCCGCGCGGAGATCGACCGCTCCGACGACCGGTTCGGCAAGAAGATCCGCAACGCGTCGACGCAGAAGATCCCGTTCGTGCTCATCGCCGGTGGCGAGGACGCCGACGCGGGTGCCGTGTCGTTCCGGTACCGCGACGGCCGTCAGGACAACGGCGTGCCCGTCGCGGAGGCGGTCGAGCGGATCGTCACGGCCGTGCGCGAGCGCGCGCAGGTCTGACGGGTGAGCACCACCGACCCCGGTGCCGGGGCCGCGCACGACGACGTCGTCGCGAGCCCCGGCACCTCCGGGACCGACCGGCCGGGCGACCTCGCGGGCGTCCCGGACGGCTTCGAGCGGCTCTGGACGCCTCACCGCATGGCGTACATCGGCGGGCAGGACAAGCCGACCGACGCCGACGCCGGCCCCGGGTGCCCCTTCTGCCGCATCCCGTCGCTGTCCGACGAGGACGGTCTCGTCGTCGCGCGCGGCGAGACCGCCTACGTCGTCATGAACCTGTACCCCTACAACTCGGGGCACGTGCTCGTCTGCCCGTACCGCCACGTCGCCGACTACACGGACCTCACCGGCGACGAGGTCGTGGAGGTCGCCGCGCTCACGCAGACGGCGATGCGCGTGCTGCGTGCGGTCTCGGGCCCGCACGGCTTCAACCTCGGCATGAACCAGGGCGACGTCGCCGGCGCCGGGATCGCCGCCCACCTGCACCAGCACGTCGTCCCGCGCTGGGGCGGCGACTCGAACTTCCTGCCGATCGTCGGACGCAGCCGCGCGCTGCCCGAGCTGCTCGGCGACACGCGGGCACGCCTCGCGGCGGCGTGGCCGGGCGCCGAGACCGGCGGCACCGGCGCCGACGTGGACGCGAAGGGATGACCGGCACGTGCTGAACCGACTCCGGGGCGCGATGCAACGCGTCCTCACGCCCCTCGCGTCCGCGCTGCTGCGCCTGGGCGTCTCGCCTGACGCGGTGACGATCGCCGGCACCCTCGTCGTCGTGGTCACGGCGTTGTGGGCCTTCCCGACCGGCCATCTGTTCCTCGGCGCGCTGCTCATCGGGCTGTTCGCGCTCACCGACTCCCTCGACGGCGTCATGGCGCGGCAGTCCGGCCGCTCCGGACCGTGGGGCGCGTTCCTCGACTCGACGCTCGACCGGTTCGGCGACGGCGCGATCTTCGCCGGTCTCGTCCTGTGGTTCTTCGGGCGCGGCGACGACGAGGTCACGGCCGTGCTCGCGCTCACCTGCCTCGTCCTGGGCTCCGTCGTGCCCTACGCCCGTGCACGTGCCGAAGGGCTCGGCATGTCCGCGTCCGGCGGCATCGCGGAGCGCGCGGACCGCCTGCTCGTCGCGCTCGTCGCGACCGCCGCCGTCGGGCTCGGAGCACCGACCGTCGTGCTGACGGTCGTCCTCGGGCTCCTCGCCGTCGCGTCGGCGGTCACCGTCGTGCAGCGGATGGCGAAGGTGCACCGCCAGGCCGTCGGGGTGACCGAGTGAACGTCGACATCGCCCGTCTCTACCGGCTCGCGTGGCGGTACGCCGGCAAGGTGCCCGGCCCCGTCCTGCGGGGCGCCGCGCGGCTCGCCGCCGACGTGACCTGGCTGCGTCGCGGCGGCGGGGTCCGACGCCTCGAGAAGAACCTCGGCCGCGCCCGGCCCGACCTCGACGCGCGCGCTCTGCGGCGCCTCAGCCGTGCCGGCATGCGCTCCTACATGCGCTACTTCACCGAGGCGTTCGCGCTGGTCGGCGTCTCGCAGGAGCAGGTCGACGCCCGGGTGCGCGCCGTGCACCGCGAGCGGGCGCAGCCGTACCTCGACGCCGACGGCCCGATCCTCATGGCGCTGGGCCACGTCGGGAACTGGGACCTCGCGGGCGCCTGGGCCACCCGGCACCTCGCACCCGTGACGACGGTCGCCGAGCGCCTCGAGCCCGAGGAGCTGTTCCAGGAGTTCGTCGCGTTCCGCGAGAGCATCGGGCTGCGGATCATCCCGCTGTCCGGCGGCGGCGACGTGTTCCGCGACCTCATCCGCGCCGCACGCGGCAGCGCCGCCGTGATCCCGCTGCTCGCGGACCGCGACCTCACCGCGAAGGGCGTCGAGGTCGACCTGTTCGGGCACCGCGCACGCGTCGCTGCCGGGCCGGCGGCGCTCGCGGTGTCGACCGGTGTGCCGCTGTTCCCCGTCCTCGTCCGCTACGAGCGGCTGCGCGGCGCCCGGCGCCGGGCTGCCGGTTCGCCGTGGGGCGTGACGATCGAGTTCAGCCCGGTGGTGCCCGTGCCCGAGGGCCTGCCCCGGGCCGAGCAGATCCGCGTCATGACGCAGGCGTGGGTCGACGCGCTGGCCGACGGCATCCGGCAGTACCCGCAGGACTGGCACATGCTGCAGCGGGTGTTCGTCGACGACCTCGACCCGGCCCGGTACGCGGCGACGGTCGCCGCGTCCGAGGGCGGGTCGTGAGGCTCGGCCGGGGGCGCGGCGACGGACGCCGGCTCCGCGTCGGGATCGTCTGCCCGTACTCGTTCGACGTGCCCGGCGGCGTGCAGTTCCACGTGCGCGACCTCGCCGAGGCCCTCCTCGCACGTGGGCACGAGGTCTCGGTGCTCGCGCCCGCGGACGACGACACGCCCGTCCCGCCGTACCTCACCGCCGCAGGCAAGGCCGTGCCGGTCCGCTACAACGGCTCGGTCGCGCGCCTGACGTTCGGGCCGATGACCGCCGCGCGCGTGCGCAAGTGGCTGGCCGCGGGGCAGTTCGACGTGCTGCATCTGCACGAGCCCGTGACGCCGAGCCTCAGCATGCTCGCGCTGTGGATCGCCGACGGCCCGGTCGTCGCGACGTTCCACACGTCGCAGGTGCGCTCGCGCTCGATGCAGGTCGCGTACCCGCTGGTCCGCCAGTCGCTCGAGAAGATCTCCGCGCGCATCGCGGTGTCGGAGGACGCGCGCCGGACGCTCGTCGAGCACCTCGGGGGCGACGCGGTCGTCATCCCGAACGGGGTCTACGTCGACGCGTTCGCGCAGGCGCGTCCGGACGCGCGCTGGACGGGCACGCCGTCGGCGCCGACGGTCGCGTTCCTGGGCCGGCTCGACGAGTCGCGCAAGGGCCTGCCGGTGCTGCTCGGCGCCGTGGGACGCGTGCTCGACGAGCTGCCGGGCGCACGCTTCCTGGTCGCGGGTCGCGGCGACTCCGGGCCGGAGCAGGCGCGCGAGGTGCTGGGCGACCGTGCGGGCGCCGTCGAGTTCCTCGGCGGGGTCTCGGACGAGGACAAGGCCCGGCTCCTCGCGTCCGTCGACGTGTACTGCGCGCCCCAGACGGGCGGCGAGAGCTTCGGCATCGTGCTCGTCGAGGCGATGAGCGCGGGCACGGCGGTGGTCGCGAGCGACCTCGGTGCGTTCTCGCGCGTGCTCGACGACGGCGCCGCGGGCGTCCTGTTCCGCACGGGCGACAGCGAGGACCTCGCGCGCACGCTCGTGCGCGTGCTGCGGGACGCGGACCTGCGCGCCCGCGTCGTCGAGACCGCGCGCACGTCGGTGCGGCGGTACGACTGGTCGGTCGTGACCGACCAGGTGCACGCGGTGTACGAGATGGTCGTCGCCGGACGGGACGCGCCGGTCGGCGAGGACCCGTCGTCGGTGCGGGGTGCGCGGCTCCTCGAGCTGCGCCGGTCGTGGGGTGAGCGGTGAGCTGGTCCGAGGTCACGGTCGTCGTCGTCCTGGTGGTGGCGCTCGGCCTCTGGTGGGCGTGGGTCGCCGCGTCGCGGCTCGACCGCCTGCACCGCAAGGTCGCCGCGTCGCGCGCGGTCGTCGAGGCCCAGCTGCTGCGTCGGGCGACCGTCGCCGCGGGTCTCGCGACGTCCGGGCAGCTCGACCCCGTGAGCTCGGTGCTCGTCGCGGAGGCCGCGTGGGCGTCGCTGTCGACCGGCACGTCGACGAACGACGCCGGCGCGCTGCCGCCGGGGATGCGCGACCTGCTGTCGGAGGAGGCAGCGTCGTCGTCGGGCGACCCCGACGCGCGCGGGCGCGTCGAGAGCGAGCTGTCCGCGACCCTGCGCGAGGCGCTCGGCGACCCCGACGACGTCGCCGCGCTGCGTGCCGACCCGGACGGGGACGAGCTGCTCGGCAGCCTCGGGTCCGCCTGGTACCGCGTGCAGCTCGCGCGGCGGTTCCACAACGAGGCCGTGGCCCAGACGCTGCGCGCGCGGCGCGGTCCGCTCGTGCGGCTCTTCCGTCTCGCCGGGCACGCGCCCGCGCCGCGCACGCTCGAGCTCGACGACGAGTGGCCGGCGGCGCTGGGGCGGCCCGGTGCGCGCGCGTCCGAGGGGCGCGTCGGCGGGGCGACCGGACCCGGCGTCGAGGGGCCGTCCGCCGCGGTCTGAGAGACGCACCACACCGCGGCCCGGAGCATGGACGGCGCCGGGGAGCCGCTCGGCGAGCGACTACGATGGGAGGACGGGCGGACGCCCGGCCCTCCACCCGCACCACATCATGTGAGGCTCGACGTGACCAGCGAGAACACCCAGCCGACCACCACGACGCAGGAGCCGACCGTCGGCACCGCGCGGGTCAAGCGCGGCATGGCGGAGATGCTCAAGGGCGGCGTGATCATGGACGTCGTCACCGCGGAGCAGGCGAAGATCGCCGAGGACGCGGGTGCCGTCGCCGTCATGGCGCTCGAGCGCGTCCCGGCCGACATCCGTGCGCAGGGCGGCGTCGCGCGCATGAGCGACCCGGACCTCATCGACGGCATCATCGAGGCCGTCTCCATCCCCGTCATGGCGAAGGCGCGCATCGGCCACTTCGTCGAGGCGCAGGTGCTGCAGTCGCTCGGCGTCGACTACGTCGACGAGTCCGAGGTCCTGACGCCCGCCGACTACGCGCACCACATCGACAAGTGGGCGTTCACCGTCCCGTTCGTGTGCGGGGCGACCAACCTGGGCGAGGCGCTGCGTCGCATCACCGAGGGCGCCGCGATGATCCGCTCGAAGGGCGAGGCCGGTACGGGCGACGTCTCGAACGCGACGACCCACATGCGCACGCTGCGCGACGAGATCCGCCGGCTGACGTCGCTGCCCGAGGACGAGCTGTACCTCGCCGCCAAGGAGCTCCAGGCGCCGTTCGACCTCGTCAAGGAGGTCGCGACCGCCGGCAAGCTGCCCGTCGTCCTGTTCACCGCGGGCGGCATCGCCACGCCGGCCGACGCCGCGATGATGATGCAGCTCGGCGCGGAGGGCGTCTTCGTCGGGTCGGGCATCTTCAAGTCCGGCAACCCGGCCGAGCGCGCGGCCGCGATCGTCAAGGCGACGACGTTCTACGACGACCCCGACGTCGTCGCGAAGGTCTCCCGCGGCCTCGGCGAGGCCATGGTCGGCATCAACGTCGACGACGTGCCGGTGCCGCACCGCCTCGCCGAGCGGGGCTGGTGACCTCCGACCCGCACGGACCCGGGGCCGCGGACGGCGTGACGTCGTCCGCGGCCCTCGGCCTGCCCGGCGGCGACGCGGCCACGGTCGCGGCCGGCGAGGGTGCCGTGCCGGTGGCGGCGCGCGGGCACGCCGACGGCGGGGGACCGGTGCACGGGCTCGGCCCCGAGTGGCGTCCCGGGCCCGACGGGCTGCTGTTCCGGCGCGCCGCGCGCGTGATCCTGCTCGACGAGGACGACCGCGTGCTGCTCATGCGCGGGCACGACGTCGACCAGCCCGAGCGCAGCTGGTGGTTCACGGTCGGCGGCGGCATCGACGACGGCGAGGACTCGCGCACCGCGGCGCTCCGCGAGCTGCGCGAGGAGACCGGCATCGTGCTGGACCCGGCCGCGCTGCAGGGTCCGGTGCTCACGCGGTCGGCGATCTTCGACTTCTTCGCGCAGCACTGCCGCCAGGACGAGGACCTCTACCTCGCGCGGGTCCGCTCGACGGACGTCGGCGAGCTGAGCCGCGAGGGGTGGACCGAGCTCGAGGCCGGGGTGCTCGACGAGCTCCGCTGGTGGCCGCTCGACGAGCTCGCCGCGGTCGAGATCGAGGTGTTCCCCGTCGGGCTCGCGGCCCTCGTGCAGGACCTCGCGGCGGGATGGGACGGCACGGTGCGGCACCTGGGGCTCGCGCACGAGCACTGAGCGGTGCGACGCCGGGACGGGGGGGCGGTGCCTCGTCACGCGACGGAGCGGGTCCCGTCGCGTCATCCCGCAGGGGGTACTGACCAGTAACGTCGACTGTGTACGGTCGAGAGCATGCCCACCCTGGCCCCGACGTCCCCGACGCTGCACATCCCCCGCAGCGGCATCCGCACCCTGATGGAGCTCGCGCACCGCGACCCGGAGGCGCTCCACCTCGAGATCGGCGAGCCCGACACCGCGCCGCCCGCGCACGTCGTCGACGCCGCGGCGCGGGCCGCGCACGACGGGCGTGCCGGCTACACCGCGAGCACCGGACTCGCCGAGCTGCGCGAGGTCGCCGCCGAGCGGGTCACGCGCGTCAGCGGCCGCCCGACGCACCACGACGACGTCGTCGTGACGCACGGCGCGATGCACGGGCTCACCATGACGATGGCCGCGCTGCTCGGCCCGGGCGACGAGATCCTGCTGCCGGACCCGATGTTCCCGAACTGGGCGATGGCCGCGATCTCCGTCGGGGCCGTCGTCCGGACCTACCCGACGTCGGCCGAGCGGGGCTTCGTGCCCGACGTCGCCGACGTCGAGGCGGCCGTGGGCCCGCGCACGCGGGCGATCGTCGTGTGCTCGCCCAACAACCCGACGGGCGCGGTGTACCCGGCCGACGTCGTCGCCGGCCTCGTGGGCGTGGCCCGCCGGCACGACCTGTGGGTGCTCTCCGACGAGTGCTACGAGGCCGTCACGTTCGGCGCGACCCACGTCAGCCCGGCCGCCTTCGACACCGACGGACGGGTCGTCGTCCAGCACAGCCTGTCGAAGACGTACGCGATGACGGGGTGGCGCACCGGGTTCCTCGCGACGCCGCGGCACGACCTGGTCGAGACGATCGGCCACGTCGCCGAGGCGACGATCGCGTGCCCGTCGGCGCCCGGGCAGCACGCGGCCCTCGCCGCACTCACCGGGCCGCAGGACGCCGTGACCGACGCGGTCGCGCAGTACCGCGCGCGGCGCGACGCGGCCGTCGCCCTGCTCGACGCCGCAGGCCTTGGCTACGTGCGGCCCGAGGGCGCCTTCTACCTCATGGTCGACGTCGGGACGCCGGACACCGACGCGTTCGCGCTGCGGCTGCTCGCCGAGCGGCACGTCGCCGTCGCGCCCGGGTCGACGTTCGGGCCGGCCGCGCACGGGCAGGTCCGCGTCAGCCTCGCCGCGTCGCCGTCGGTGCTGCACGAGGGGCTCGCGCGTCTCGTCGCGGCCGTCGCCGCGCACACGCCCGCCGAGCCGTCCACGCGCCGAGAGCACGTCGCGGCCGAGGGGCCGACCGCCAGCCGGGCATCGTCCGGGCGGCTCGCGACCGCGAACTAGGATCGCCCGTCGTGACCGTGACCGTCGGAGTGCTCGCCCTGCAGGGCGACGTGCGCGAGCACGTCGCCGCCCTCACGACCGAGGGGGCCCACGCCGTCCCCGTCCGTCGGGAGCGCGAGCTGGACGCCGTCGACGCGCTGGTCATCCCGGGCGGCGAGTCGACGACGATCGACAAGCTGCTGCGCGCGTTCGACCTGTTCGAGCCCGTGCAGCGCCGGTTGCGCGACGGGATGCCCGCGTACGGGTCCTGCGCGGGCATGATCCTGCTCGCCGACCGGGTGCTCGGCGGGATCGAGGGCCAGCAGACGCTCGGTGGCGTGGACGTCACGGTGCGGCGCAACGCGTTCGGGCGGCAGGTCGACTCGTTCGAGACGGACCTCACGATCGAGGGCGTCGAGGACGGGCCACTGCACGCCGTCTTCATCCGTGCGCCGTGGGTCGAGGAGGTCGGTCCGGCCGCCGAGGTCGTCGGGCGCGTCGAGTCGGGCCCGGCCGCCGGTAGGATCGTCGCGGTCCGCCAGGGGCCCGTCCTCGTGACGTCCTTCCATCCGGAGGTCACGGGCGACACCCGGGTGCACCGTCTGTTCGTCGAGATCGTCCGCGAGAGCCAGGGGTAGGCAGAGCCGATGTCGGGTCATTCCAAGTGGGCCACCACCAAGCACAAGAAGGCCGTCGTCGACGCGAAGCGCGGCAAGCTCTTCGCGAAGCTGGTCAAGAACATCGAGGTGGCCGCCCGCACGGGCGGTGGTGACCCCGCGGGCAACCCGACGCTGTTCGACGCCATCCAGAAGGCGAAGAAGTCGTCGGTCCCGAACGACAACATCGACCGCGCCCTCAAGCGCGGGTCCGGCCAGGAGGCCGGCGGCGCCGACTACCAGACGATCATGTACGAGGGCTACGGCCCCGGCGGCATCGCGGTGCTGGTGGAGTGCCTCACCGACAACCGCAACCGCGCCGCGTCCGACGTGCGCGTCGCGTTCACCCGCAACGGCGGCCAGATGGCCGACCCGGGCTCGGTGTCGTACATCTTCAGCCGCAAGGGCGTCGTCATCGTCCCCAAGGAGGGCACCGACGAGGATGCCGTCATGGAGGCGGTCCTCGACGCGGGCGGCGAGGAGGTCAACGACCTCGGCGAGTCCTTCGAGGTGCTGAGCGAGGCGACCGACCTGGTGCCCGTCCGCACGTCGCTGCAGGACGCCGGCATCGAGTACGACTCCGCCGACGTGGTGTTCTGGCCGTCGACGCAGATCGAGGTCGACGCCGAGGGCGCGCGCAAGATCCTGCGCCTCATCGACGCACTCGAGGACTCGGACGACGTGCAGAACGTCTACGCCAACTTCGACGCCTCCGACGACGTCATGGCGGAGCTCGAGGACGACTGACGACAGGCGCGCAGCCTCCCGGGGATCGACCCGGGAGGCTGCGACCATACGAGCGTGCGCGTCCTCGGAGTCGACCCCGGCCTGACCCGGTGCGGTCTCGGTGTCGTCGACGGCCTGCCCGGGCGGCGCACCCGGCTCGTCGCGGTCGGCGTGGCGCGGTCCCCGGTCGACGACGAGGTCGACCAGCGCCTGCTCGCGATCGAGGCGCAGATCGAGGAGTGGCTCGAGGAGCACGCGCCCGACGCCGTCGCGGTCGAGCGCGTGTTCGCCCAGCACAACGTGCGCACGGTCATGGGCACGGCCCAGGTCGCGGGGATCGCGATGGTCGCCGCGGCGCGTCGCCGCATCCCTGTCGCGCTCCACACCCCCAGCGAGGTCAAGGCCGCGGTCACGGGCAACGGCCGCGCCGACA
Organism: Cellulomonas algicola; assembly: GCF_019024305.1. Lineage (NCBI taxonomy): Bacteria > Bacillati > Actinomycetota > Actinomycetes > Micrococcales > Cellulomonadaceae > Cellulomonas > Cellulomonas algicola. The sequence continues at coordinate 67,736 of NZ_JAHKSJ010000032.1, forward strand.
AGCCGCAGGTCCAGACGATGGTCGCGCGGCTGCTCAGCCTGGACGAGATCCCCAAGCCTGCCGACGCGGCCGACGCGCTCGCGCTCGCGATCTGCCACCTGTGGCGGCCGGCCGGGGCGCTCGGCGCACCGCAGCGGGCACCCGGGTCCATGACGGCCGCGCAGCGCGCGTGGGCGGCGGCGGAGCAGGCGGCCAAGCGGCACGCGTGACGCGCGTGTCCTGTCGTACAGGTGTTCGGTCGGTGTGCGAGAGTAGCGCCGTGACGACGACGGAGAGGACGCCGCGGTGATCGCGTCGGTGCGGGGGACGGTCCTGGCGGTGCGGCTCGACGCGGCCGTGGTCGAGGTCGGCGGCGTCGGGATGCTCGTGCAGGCCACGCCCGCGACGCTCGCGGGGCTCCGGGTCGGCGCGCAGGCCACGTTGTCGACGTCCCTCGTCGTCCGCGAGGACTCCCTCACGCTGTTCGGGTTCGCCGACGCCGACGAGCGCGAGGTCTTCGAGGTGCTCCAGACCGTGTCGGGCGTCGGCCCGCGGCTTGCCCTCGCGATGCTCGCGGTGCACACGCCCGACGGCCTGCGCCGCGCGGTCGCAGGGGAGGATCTCGCCGCGCTCATGCGGGTCCCCGGCATCGGGCGCAAGGGCGCCCAGCGGATCGTCCTCGAGCTCGGCGACCGGCTCGGTGCGCCGGTGCCCGCCGCGGGGAGCGCGTCGGCGTCCGACGACCGGCGCGACCAGGTGGTCGAGGCGCTCGTCGGGCTCGGCTGGAACGCGCGGACGGCGGGCGACGCGGTCGAGCGCGTGCTCGCGGACGCCCCCGGGCCGGTCGCCGCCGACGAGGTCGCGGGCGTGCTGCGCGCCGCGCTGCGGACCCTCGGCGGCGGGCATGGCTGACGACGAGGAGCTCGCGACCGAACGGCTGCCCGCCGAGTCGCTGGTCCGGTCCGGTGCCGACGACCTCGAGCGTGCCGCCGAGGCCGCGCTGCGCCCCCGCTCGCTCGACGAGTTCGTCGGGCAGCGCGTCGTGCGCGACCAGCTGTCGCTCGTCCTGCAGGCCGCGCGTCGCCGCGGCCGCGCCCCCGACCACGTGCTCCTGTCCGGCCCGCCCGGCCTGGGGAAGACGACGCTCGCCATGATCATCGCGGCCGAGCTCGGCACGTCGCTGCGCGTCACCAGCGGTCCGGCGATCCAGCACGCGGGCGACCTCGCGGCCGTCCTGTCCTCCCTCGAAGAGGGCGAGGTGCTGTTCCTCGACGAGATCCACCGCCTCGCGCGCCCCGCCGAGGAGCTGCTGTACGTCGCGATGGAGGACTTCCGTGTCGACGTGGTGGTCGGCAAGGGGGCCGGGGCGAGCGCGATCCCCCTGGCACTGCCGCCGTTCACGGTCGTCGGCGCGACGACCCGCGCGGGCCTGCTGCCCGCCCCGCTGCGCGACCGGTTCGGCTTCACCGGCCACCTCGACTTCTACGAGACCCACGAGCTCGAGCGCGTGCTCCTGCGCTCGGCCGGCCTGCTCGGCGCTCCGCTGGCCGCGGACGCCGCCGCGGAGATCGCGTCGCGGTCGCGCGGCACCCCCCGCATCGCCAACCGCCTGCTGCGCCGCGTGCGCGACTGGGCCGAGGTGCGCGGCGACGGCTCGCTCGACCTGGGCGCCGCGCGCGCCGCGCTCGAGGTGTACGAGGTCGACGAGCGCGGGCTCGACCGCCTCGACCGCGCCGTGCTGTCTGCGCTGTGCACACGGTTCGGCGGCGGGCCCGTGGGGCTGACCACGCTCGCCGTCGCCGTGGGCGAGGAGCCCGAGACGGTCGAGACGGTGGCCGAGCCGTTCCTCGTGCGCGAGGGCCTGATCGGCCGGACGCCGCGCGGGAGGGTCGCCCTCCCCGGCGCGTGGGAGCACCTCGGGCTCGAGCCGGTCGCCGGCCCGGGCACCCTGTTCGGCTGACGGCCGGTCGAGGGAACCGGGCGGCACGCCCGGACGTTGGAGCGGCGGGCCGCTGCGCCTAGACTGCCGCAGTCACACCACTCGATCGGAGCCGTACTCGTGCCGGACCTCAGCTTCCTCCTCTTCGTCGCCGTCGCCTTCGGCCTGCTCTGGCTCATGACGAGCCGCAGCCGCAAGCAGCAGCGCACGGCGCAGGAGTTCCGGAACAACCTCGCCCCCGGGGACGAGATCATGACCGGCTCCGGCCTGTTCGGCACGGTGGTGGAGGTCGACGGCGACGTCGTCACCGTCGAGTCGACCCCGGGCAACCGCACGCGCTGGATCCGCGCCGCGATCGCCAAGAAGGTCGACCCGCCCGTGGAGGAGGACGAGTACACGGACGAGGCCGACGACGAGGAGACCGACGACGAGGCCGTGACCGATGCCGACCGCATCGCGCGCGCCAACGACGAGGTCATCGACGTCCCCGACGACCTGTCCTCGCTGCCGCCCGTCCTGCGCAAGAAGGACGACGAGCCGGACACCAAGTAACCGCACGGCCCGGGTGACGACGCCCGGGCCTGGACCCCACCGGTCACCTGCGTGACCGGTGCGCGCACGAGAGAAGACTCCGTTGGCCCCTCCTACCCGCCGTCACCGGCCGGCCCGCACGCTCCTGTGGCTCGGGCTGCTGATCGTCGCCATCTTCGGCACGATCTTCGCCGGCACCAAGACGTCCGACGCCACGTGGACGCCCAACCTCGCGCTCGACCTCGAGGGTGGCACGCAGATCATCCTCAAGCCGGTGTCGGAGGACCCCGGCGCGATCACGTCCGAGACGATCAACCAGGCGATCGCCGTCATCCGACAGCGCGTGGACTCGTCCGGTGTCGCGGAGGCCGAGATCACGAGCCAGGGCAACAACATCGTGGTCGCGCTTCCAGGGACGCCGAGCGAGGAGACGCTCGACCTCGTCCGGACGTCGGCGCAGATGGAGCTCCGTCCCGTGCTCGTGGCCGGGGCGCCCACCCCCACCACGGCGGACGACGCCGCGACGCCCGCACCGACCGAGTCGGCGGCCGCCCAGGCGGGCGAGGACGGCGAGGCGGCTGCGGGTGACGCGTCGGCGGAGGCCGCGGCGACGCCCGAGCCGACGCCGAGCGCGTCGGAGGCGCCGTCGGACACGCCGTCCAAGGCCTCGCCGGACAACGCGAGCGACATCGCGTACTACGTGACGCCCGCGGTCCAGGCGGAGTACGACGCGCTCGACTGCACCGACCCGAAGAACCTCACGGGTGGCGCCTCGGGCGACCCGGACAAGGCGTTCGTGACCTGCGACCCGGAGGGTCAGGGGAAGTTCATCCTCGGTCCGGTCGAGATCGAGGGCAAGGAGATCGACAGCGCGAGCTCGGGACTGCGGACGACGCAGTCCGGCGCGACCACGGGTGAGTGGGTCGTCAACCTCGAGTTCAGCTCGAAGGGCACGACGGAGTTCACCGAGGTGACGACGCGTCTGCAGGGCCTGTCGACGCCCCAGAACCAGTTCGCCTTCGTGCTCGACGGACTCGTCATCTCGGCGCCGAGCCTCGCGCCCGGGACGATCATCTCCAACGGCAAGCCCGAGATCTCGGGCAGCTTCACGCAGGAGTCGGCCGCCACGCTGGCGAACCAGCTGAACTTCGGCTCGTTGCCGCTCAGCTTCACGGTCCAGAGCGAGGAGCAGATCTCCGCGACGCTGGGCTCGGAGCAGCTGCAGAAGGGCCTCATCGCAGGCCTCATCGGCCTGATCCTCGTGGTCGTCTACTCGCTGCTCCAGTACCGGGCGCTGGGGCTTCTCACGGTCGCGTCGCTCGTGGTGGCGGCCGTCCTCACGTACGGCGTCATCACGCTGCTGTCGTGGACGCAGGGCTACCGCCTGTCGCTGCCCGGTGTCGCGGGCCTGATCGTCGCGATCGGGATCACGGCGGACTCGTTCATCGTGTACTTCGAGCGCATCCGTGACGAGCTGCGCGAGGGCCGGACCCTGCAGGCCGCCGTCGAGCGCGGGTGGGAGCGGGCGCGGCGCACGATCCTGGCCTCCGACGCGGTCAACTTCATCGCGGCGATCGTGCTCTACGCGCTCACCGTCGGTGGCGTCCGGGGCTTCGCCTTCACGCTGGGGCTCACGACGATCATCGACGTGATCGTGGTGTTCCTCTTCACGCACCCGATGATGACGCTGATCGCCCGCACGAAGTTCTTCGGCGAGGGCCACCCGGCGTCCGGCCTCGACCCGCGCCGCCTGGGCGTCGACACCGTGCGCTATGCCGGTCGCGGCCGCGTGGTCTCGCCGTCGACCACCGGCAAGTCGGCGAAGAAGGACGGCGACCGCGTCCCGGTCGGCGTCGGGACGAGCGGCGCCGCCGTGACGTCCGGCCCGACGATCGCGGAGCGCCGCGCGGCGGCCCGCGCGGCCGCCGGCGACGGGTCGGCACCGCCGCCCGACGCGCCCGAACCGACGCCTGACGCAGCCGCGCAGCACGAGCCCCGGACCGGGCGCACCGAGGGGAGCGAGCACTGATGGCCCAGGGATTCGCCCAGTGGGGCAACGACCTCTACACGGGGCGCCGGTCGTACGACATCGTCGGCCGCCGTCGCGTCTGGTACACGATCTCGGCGATCCTCGTCGCGATCTCGGCGGTGCTGCTGATCAAGCCCGGCCTCAACCCGGGCATCGAGTTTCGCGGCGGGTCGGAGTTCGTCGTCTCGAACGTCCAGAACCTCGACCAGCAGCTGGCGATCGACACCGTGCAGGAGATCGCGCCGGCCGAGTCGCCGAAGGTGACGACGGTCAGCGGCAAGAGCCTGCGCATCCAGACCGCCGAGCTGAGCAACGCGGACGTCGAGGAGGTGCAGGGCGCGCTCGCCGAGGCGTACGACGTCCCGAAGGACCAGGTGACGACCTCGTTCATCGGCCCGTCGTGGGGCGCGGACATCTCGCGCAAGGCGATCACCGGCATCCTCGTCTTCCTCCTGTTCGTGACGATCGTGATGACGATCTACTTCCGCAACTGGCGGATGGCGATCGCCGCGCTCGTCGCGCTGTTCCACGACCTGATCATCACGGCGGGCGTCTACGCGGGCGTCGGCTGGGAGGTCACGCCGGCGACGGTCATCGGCTTCCTCACGATCCTCGGGTACTCGATCTACGACACCGTGGTCGTGTTCGACAAGGTGCGCGAGAACACGGCCGACACGCTCGACCAGAGCCGCTTCACCTACGCGGAGAAGGCCAACCTCGCGGTCAACCAGACGCTCGTGCGGTCGATCAACACGTCCGTCGTCGCGCTGCTCCCGGTCGCGTCGATCCTCTTCGTGGGCGCGTTCGTCCTCGGGGCGGGCACGCTGCGCGACATCGCGCTCGCGCTCTTCGTCGGCATGCTGATCGGCACGTTCTCGTCGATCTTCCTCGCGACCCCGGTCGAGGTCTCGCTGCGCGAGCGCGAGCCCGCGATCCGCGAGCACACGCGCAAGGTGCTCGCGGCACGCGAGCAGCGGCGCACGGGCGGGTCGGAGGACGAGGACCCCGAGGCCCTGGCCGCCGCGACCATCCACTCGGCGGGTCAGCTCCGTCCGGGCGCGCACCAGGGTGTCGCCGCGCAGCCGAAGCGGCGCCGGTGATGACCTCCATCGACGGATCGACCGCGGGGGCGCTCTCGGGCGCCCCCGCGGGCCGTGCGGCGCTGCTCGCGCGCGTCGACGAGCTCGTGCGCCGTGTGCCGGACTACCCGAAGGCCGGTGTCCTGTTCCGGGACATCACGCCGCTGCTGGCCGACGGCCCCGCGTTCGCGGGCGTCGTCGACGCGATCGCCGCCGACGCTCCGGACGGCGTGGACCTGGTCGCCGGCATGGAGGCCCGCGGGTTCCTGCTCGCGGCGCCCGTCGCGACCGCGCTCGGCGCCGGCGTGCTCCCCGTGCGCAAGGCGGGCAAGCTCCCCGGGCCGACCGCCGTCGAGCACTACGAGCTCGAGTACGGGCATGCGTCGGTCGAGATCCACCCGTTCACGGTGCCCGAGGGCGCGCGCGTGCTGGTGATCGACGACGTGCTCGCCACGGGTGGCACTGCGGCGGCGACCGTGGCGCTGCTCCGGCGGTGCGGCGCCGACGTCGTCGGGCTGTCGTTCCTCGTCGAGCTGCTCGGACTCGACGGACGTGCGCGACTGGGGGACCTGCCCGTCGACGCGCTCGTGCAGGTGCCCTGACCTCGTCCGTCGCGGTGACGCGGGCGGTCGCGTGTCGGTGCGCGCCTGCGGGCAGACGTAGACTGCTGCGATCCGGTCCCCGCGGGTCGGACGTCCCGCCACTGGCCGCCGAGACGTCCCAGGGGGCGACGACCGCGGGAGGGGTGGCATGAGCGACGACGTCCGAGCGCCCGAGGCCGCGGTCCCCGAGGTCGCGACCGACTCCGGGGCGAGCGCGTCGAGCCGCGTCCGGTCCCGTCTGCAGCGGTTCGGCCAGCGGTCCGGCCCGGCGTTCCCCGCGCTCGAGCCCGTGCTCCAGGCGGCGCGGACCAACCACCCGAAGGCCGACCTGACGGTCGTCGAGCAGGCGTACGTCGTCGCCGAGAAGGCGCACCGCGGCCAGCTGCGCAAGAGCGGCGACCCGTACATCACGCACCCCGTCGCGGTCGCGACGATCCTCGCCGAGCTCGGCATGACGCCGTCGACGCTCGCCGCCGCGCTGCTGCACGACACCGTCGAGGACACCGAGTACTCGCTCGACCAGCTGCGACGCGAGTTCGGGCCCGAGGTCGCGATGCTCGTCGACGGTGTCACCAAGCTCGACAAGGTCACCTACGGCGACGCGGCGCAGGCCGAGACGGTCCGCAAGATGGTCGTCGCGATGTCGCGCGACATCCGCGTGCTCGTCATCAAGCTCGCCGACCGGCTGCACAACGCGCGCACCTGGAAGTTCGTCGCCTCGACGTCGGCCGAGAAGAAGGCTCGCGAGACCCTCGAGATCTACGCCCCGCTGGCCCACCGCCTCGGCATGAACACGATCAAGTGGGAGCTCGAGGACCTGTCGTTCGCGACGCTCTACCCGAAGCTCTACGACGAGATCGTGCACCTGGTCGCCGAGCGCGCCCCGGCGCGCGAGGAGTACCTGGCGGTCGTCCGCGAGCAGGTGGGCGCCGACCTGCGCAGCGCGAAGATCAAGGCCACGGTCACGGGCCGGCCGAAGCACTACTACTCGATCTACCAGAAGATGATCGTGCGCGGCCGCGACTTCGCCGACATCTACGACCTGGTCGGCGTACGCGTCCTGGTCGACACGGTGCGGGATTGCTACGCGGCGCTGGGCGCCCTGCACGCGCGATGGAACCCGGTCCCCGGCCGGTTCAAGGACTACATCGCGATGCCCAAGTTCAACCTCTACCAGTCGCTGCACACGACCGTGATCGGCCCCGGCGGCAAGCCCGTCGAGATCCAGATCCGGACGCACGACATGCACCGCCGGGCCGAGTACGGCGTCGCCGCGCACTGGAAGTACAAGGAGACGGCGAAGAACGCCGCGGGCGGGCAGACCGACGCCGCCGGCAACGACATGGTGTGGCTGCGCCAGCTCGTCGACTGGCAGAAGGAAACGGCCGACCCGACCGAGTTCCTCGACTCGCTGCGGTTCGAGATCGCCGGCTCCGAGGTCTACGTCTTCACGCCCAAGGGCGACGTGATCGCGCTGCCGTCCGGCTCGACGCCCGTCGACTTCGCGTACGCGGTGCACACCGAGGTCGGCCACCGGACGATGGGCGCACGCGTCAACGGGCGGCTCGTGCCGCTCGACTCGGCGCTCGAGAACGGCGACGTGGTCGACGTCTTCACGTCCAAGTCCGAGACGGCCGGGCCGTCGCGCGACTGGCTCGGGTTCGTCAAGAGCCCCCGTGCACGCAACAAGATCCGCCAGTGGTTCTCGAAGGAGCGCCGCGAGGAGGCGATCGAGCACGGCAAGGACGCCATCGCGAAGGCGATGCGCAAGCAGAACCTGCCGATCCAGCGCCTGCTCTCCCACGAGTCGCTCGTCGCCCTCGCGAACGAGATGCGCTACCAGGACGTGTCCGCCCTCTACGCGGCGATCGGCGAGGGCCAGGTGTCCGCGGCGACCGTCGTGCAGCGCCTCGTCCACTCCCTCGGCGGCGAGCCCGCGGCCGAGGAGGACCTCGCCGAGACCGCCCGTCCCGGGCCGACGGCCCGTCGGGTGCGGACGGGCGACGTCGGCGTGGTCGTCAAGGGCGTCGACGACATCTGGGTCAAGCTCGCCAAGTGCTGCACACCCGTCCCGGGCGACGACATCGTCGGCTTCGTCACGCGCGGCGCCGGGGTCAGCGTGCACCGGTCCGACTGCGTGAACGTCGACTCCCTGCGGTCGCAGCCCGAGCGCCTCGTCGACGTCGAGTGGAGCCACACCAGCTCGACGCTGTTCCTCGTGCAGATCCAGGTCGAGGCGCTCGACCGCAGCCGGCTGCTGTCCGACGTCACGCGCGTCCTGTCGGACCACCACGTCAACATCCTGTCGGCGTCCGTGTCGACGTCACGCGACCGGGTCGCGCTGTCGCGGTTCGTCTTCGAGATGGCCGAGCCGTCGCACCTGGCGTCCGTGCTCGCCGCCGTCCGCAAGGTCGAGGGCGTGTTCGACGTGTACCGCATCACCGGGTCGAAGGCCGCCGAGGAGCCCGTCATCCGCGCCTGACGCGTCGTCGAGGCCGCGCAGCAGCGCGCGCGCCTGGCGCACGCCGCGACGTCCGCGCAGCGCGTCGAGCTCCCGCAGCGCCGCGTCCGGGTCGAAGCCTGCGGAGACGAGGTCGACGAGCAGTCGACGGGCGCGGGCCGGAGCGACGAACCGGGCGACGTCGGTACCCGTGCGGTGCACCGTGGTCACGCGAAGCCCGCCGACGACCTCGACGTCGGACGGCACGAGCGACGCCTCCGCGGACGTCCGCCGCTCGCTGGGCGAGACTCGACGCCGGCCGCTGGCGACGAGCACCTCGACCTTGGGCGGCGGCACACCGCCCGTGTGCACCCACGCCGCGCTCCCGCGCCCGACGACCCCGCCGCGCGGCACCTCGTCGAGCAGCGACGCACCTCGGAGTGCGGGGGACGACGGCAGGTCGGCGACGACCGCGACGTCCCCCCACACGGGTCGCAGCACGCCGTCGCGGACCAGCGCGAACCAGGCGGCCGCGCCCACGTCGCCGCGCCGGACGACGGTCGGCAGCGCGCGCGGCCGCGGGCGGAGGTCGTCGAGGCTCGTCACGCGCGTCAGCATGACGGAGCCGGGCCACCCCGTGGGGGCGGCCCGGCTCCGGCTGTGGACGACGGTGTGTCGCGGCGGATCAGCCGCGCGCGTCCTCCGCGGCCCGCTGGACCTGCTCGAGCCACGACCGGCGTGCGTCGAGCGCGGCCTGCGCGTCCGCGATCCGGCGCGCGTCGCCCGCCGACTTCGCGCGCTCGAGGTCGGCCTCGAGACCCGCGATCGCCTGCTCGAGCTGCGCCGCCGCACCCTCGGCACGAGCGCGGGTCTCCGGGTTGGTGCGGCGCCACTGCGTCTGCTCCGCGTCACGGATCGCCGACTCGACCGCGCGCAGCCGGCCCTCCACCCGCTGGATGTCGGCACGCGGGACCTTGCCCGCGGTCTCCCAGCGGTCCTGGATCGAGCGGATGGCCTGCTTGGCGGCGTTGAGGTCGCGCACCGGCAGCAGGGCCTCGGCCTCGACCAGCAGCGCCTCCTTGACGTCGAGGTTCGCGCGGAACTCCGTGTCCGTCGCCGCCGAGTGCGCGTCGCGGGCCGCGAAGAACGCGTCCTGCGCGGCCCGGAACCGGGCCCACAGGGCGTCGTCGTCCGCCCGGCTCGCGCGACCCGCGGCCTTCCAGCGCGTCATGAGGTCGCGGAACGCGCCCGCCGTCGGCCCCCAGTCGGTGCTGTCCTGGAGCTTCTCCGCCTCGGCGACGAGCTGCTCCTTCGCAGCCTTCGCACCCGCGTTGCGCGCCTCGAGCTCGGCGAAGAAGTGCCGGCGCTCACGGTCGAACGTCGTGCGCGCGTGGCTGAACCGCTTCCAGAGCGACTCCTCCGTCGGACGGTCGAGGCGCGGGCCGCTGCGCTGCGCGGTCTTCCACTCCTCGAGCAGCGTGCGCAGCTGCTCGCCGGCCGGGCGCCACTGGATCCGCGCCGGATCCGTGCCGGCGATCTTCTCCGCCTGCTCGACGATCGCCGTGCGGGCCTCGAGCGCCGCCTGCCGTGCCGCCTGCCGCTCGGCGTCCGCCGCGGCCCGACGTTCGGCGGCGACGCCGCGCAGCGACTCCAGGCGCTCGCGCAGCCCGTCCAGGTCACCGACAGCCGCCGGCTCCTTGAGCTCCTCCGTGAGCCGCGTGAGCGTCTGGTCGATCTCCTTGACCGACAGGTCGGTCGCCTGGAGCCGCGCCTCGAACAGCGTGACCTTCGCCTGGAGGTCCAGGTAGCGGCGCACGTAGAGCGCGAGCGCCTCCTCGCTGGACGCGCCCGGGAACTGCCCGACCACGCGCTCGCCCGCGGCCTCGCGGACCGACACCGTGCCGTCCGCGTCGACCGAGCCGAACGTCGCGGCGTGCGCGGCCTCGGCGCTGTCGTCGGGGGCGGCGACCGGGGCCGGTGCGGGGGTGGCGGGAGCGGCCGCGGGGTGGGCCGGCGGGTGCGGCACCGGACGCGGTCGCGGGCCAGGGCGCGCCGACGCGGGCGTCGGACGCGGCGTCGGCACCGCGGTCGAGGGCGACGGCGTGGCCGCGGCCTCGTCGGTCGTCCCGGCCGCTTCGTCGGCGTCCTCCGCCGTGCTCGCCTCGTCGGCGTCCTCCGCCGTGCTCGCCTCGTCGGCGTTCTCCGTCGTGCTCGCCTCGTCGGCGGCCTCGGCGGTGGCGACCTCGTCGGCGGTCGCGGCCGAGGTCGTCTCCGCTGCGGTCACCTGGTCGGCGGCGTCGCCCGTGGCGGTCGCCCCGGTCGCCTCCGCCGGGCCGGTCGCCTCGGTCGCGTCCGCCGAGCCGGTCATCTCGATCGCGTCGACCGTCGGGTCCGCCGTGCCGGTCGTCCCGGTCTCGTCGGCACCGGTCTCGGCCGCGTCGTCGGCGGCGACCTCGGCCGCCTCGTGGGTGGCGTCGGTCGTGGCTGCCGCGTCGGCGGTGTCGGTGCTCGGCACGTCGCCGGCGGTCGGGTCGTCGGGCGGCTCGGTGGCGTCGGTGGCGGACCCGGCGTCGGTCGCGTCGTCGGTCGTCGTGGCCTCGTCGGCGGTGCCGGTGTCCGCGGGAGCGGTGTCCGTCGTCGCGTCCTGGGGGACGGCAGGGGAGGAGGTCGGGGGAGTGGGCGTCGGGTCCTCCGGCGAGGAGGTCGATGCGGGGGTCTCGGTCACTGGGTCTCCACTCCCTCGATGGTGACGGCGTCCACCGGGGTCTCCGACCCCTCCACGGTGCCCGCGTCAGCGATGGCCTGCAGCACGTCCATGCCGGACGTGATGTGGCCGAACACGGTGTATCCACCCGCCGAGTCCGACGGGATCTGCGAATCCTCGTACACGAGGAAGAACTGGCTGCCCATGGACTCGCCGTTGCCGCCCTGGCGGGCCATCGCGATCGTGCCCGCCGGGTAGAGGTCGTCGGCGGGCGCGTTCTCGATCGGGCCCCACGAGTAGCCCGGGCCGCCGGTCCCGGTGGCCGTGGGGTCGCCGCACTGCAGCACGTAGATGCCCTGCGTGGTGAGGCGGTGGCACGACGTGCCGTCGAAGTAGCCCTCGCCGGCGAGCGTCACGAAGTTCGCGACCGCCTGCGGCGCGGCGGCGCCGTCGAGCTCGAAGCCGACGGTGCCCTGCGACAGCGCGAGCTCGCCCGTCCACGTGCGGCCCTCGGCCGCGGCGGGGTCGGGGACCACGCCGCCGTTGCCCGTGCGTGACGTCGCGCCCGGGTCCGGGGTCGTGGCCGGGGGTGTCGTGGCGTCGGCGGTGGGCGGGGCGTCGTCGCGTGTCAGGGCGACCGCGGCACCGATGCCGAGGCCGAGGACCAGCACCCCGACCACGGATCCCGCGATGACGCGCTGACGACGATGGCGCGCCCGCGCCTGCGTCTGACGCTCCTGCCACTTCTCGTACCGGCGGCGCTCGTACTCGCGCTCGCGCTTGCTGGACACGCACACTCCTCGCGTCGACGGTGCGGCACGACAGGCGTCGACCTGCCGCACCGCACGAAGGAACCCCGGACAGTCTAGGCAGCCCGGGCCCTGGTCGAGGCAACGACCGACGCGCGGACGCGCCACGGGCGTCGCGGGCTACGGTGCGGGCCATGCATCTTCTCTCGTTCGTGGCCCCCGTGTTCGCGGCCCGGTGCACCGTCGTCGTCGCCGAGGACGGCGCCTGCGTCGTGGTCGACCCCGGGGCGGGCGTCGCCGCGGCGGTCGCCGCGGAGATCGCGGCGCGCGGCCTGCGGCCGGCTGCGGTGCTCGTCACGCACGGGCACGCCGACCACACGTGGGACGCGGGCGCGCTCGCGGAGACGCTGGACGTCCCGGTCCGCGTGCACGCGGCCGACGCGTACCGCCTCGCGGACCCGTTCGGCACGCTCGGCGCGCTCGGCGGCGCCGCGCATGACCCGTCGGGTCCGCTCGGCCAGGCGCTGACCGCGGCCGGGGTGGACGTGCACGCGTACCACCGGCCGGCGCGGCTCGAGCCGTTCGGCGCCGACGCGACCGACCCGCGCAGCGCCGACGTCACGTGGCAGGTCGGCGAGGTGACGGTGGTCGCGCGTCATGCGCCCGGGCACACGGAGGGGTCGACGCTGTACCTCCTCGACGCGGGCGACGGGCAGCCGGTCGTGCTCACGGGCGACGTGCTGTTCGCGGGGACGATCGGCCGCACCGACCTCCCCGGTGGGGACGGACCGACCATGGCGCGCACGCTGCGCGACGTCGTCGCGCGGCTCGACCCGCGTGCCGTCGTCGTCCCGGGGCACGGCCCGACGAGCGACATGGCGACGGAGCTCGCGACGAACCCGTTCCTCGCGCGCGGCTGACCGCGGCGACCTCCCGACGGCCCCGCCGGGGAGCCGACAGCGGGACGGTGCACCGGCCGCGGGATGCGGACGCGACCCCCGCGGCAGGTCTGGAAGACTTCCACCCCATGGCGCGACCCACACCCCTGTCCGGATTCCCCGAGTGGCTGCCCGACGGCCGCATGGTCGAGCAGCACGTGCTCGACGTCCTGCGGCGGACGTTCGAGCTCCACGGGTTCGCGGGCATCGAGACGCGTGCGGTCGAGCCGCTCGACCAGCTGCTGCGCAAGGGCGAGACGTCGAAGGAGGTCTACGTCCTGTCGCGGCTCCAGGAGGACGCGGCGAACCCGGACCGCGGCGGACGCCTCGGGCTGCACTTCGACCTGACGGTGCCGTTCGCGCGGTACGTGCTCGAGAACGCCGGGCACCTCGCGTTCCCGTTCCGGCGCTACCAGATCCAGAAGGTGTGGCGCGGCGAGCGCCCCCAGGACGGCCGGTTCCGCGAGTTCGTCCAGGCGGACATCGACGTCGTCGCGGCGGGCGACCTGCCGTACCACTACGAGGTCGAGCTGCCGCTCGTCATGGCCGACGCGCTCGGTGCGCTGCAGGAGATCGGCCTGCCGCCCGTGCGGATCCTCGTGAACAACCGCAAGGTCGCGGAGGGCTTCTACCGCGGGCTCGGGCTGACCGACGTCGACGCGGTGCTGCGCGGCATCGACAAGCTCGACAAGATCGGCGGCGCGGCGGTCGCGGAGCTGCTCGTCGCCGAGGCGGGCGCGACCCCGGAGCAGGCGCAGGCGTGCCTCGAGCTCGCGTCCGTGCAGGGCGACGACGAGTCCGTCGTCGACGCCGTCCGGGCGGTCGCCGCGCGGCACGGTGCCGAGCACACGCTGCTCGACGAGGGCCTCGACGAGCTCGGCGCGCTCGTGCGCGCCGCGGCGCAGCGGGCCCCGGGCGTCGTCGTCGCGGACCTCAAGATCGCGCGCGGGCTCGACTACTACACGGGCTCCGTGTACGAGACGGTGCTCGTCGGGCACGAGCAGCTCGGGTCGATCTGCTCCGGCGGGCGCTACGACACGCTCGCGTCCGACGGTGCGACGACCTACCCCGGCGTCGGTCTCTCGATCGGCGTCTCGCGTCTGGTGTCGCGCCTGCTCGGCGCGGGGCTGGTCCGCGCGACGCGCTCGGTGCCGTCGGCCGTGCTGGTGGCCGTGACCGACGAGGCGGACCGGTCGCGCTCGGACGCGGTCGCCACCGCGCTGCGGTCGCGCGGGATCCCCGTCGAGGTGGCGCCGTCGGCGGCGAAGTTCGGCAAGCAGATCCGGCACGCCGACCGTCGTGGGATCCCCTTCGTGTGGTTCCTCGGGCAGCCGGGAGGCGACGAGGGCGACCAGGTCAAGGACATCCGCTCGGGCGAGCAGGTGCCCGCCGACGCCGCGTCGTGGGCGCCGCCGGCGGACGACCTGTGGCCCCGCGTGGTCCCGGCCGAGGCCTGACGCGCACGGCGCCGGTCCGTGCGTCGCCGTGCCGCACGGACCGGCGCCGTCGTGACGCACGGCCCGCGCCGGGATGCGGCACGGGCCGCGTCAGCGAGGGCGCGCCGCGGCCCGTCCCGCTTCACCAGACGCGCACGACCGTGTACGCGAGCGTGTCGTCGCGGAACGTCACCTCGTAGACCGCCGGTCCCTGCGTCATCGGGGTGCGCGGACC
>NZ_JAHKSJ010000033.1:0-22153 GCF_019024305.1 Cellulomonas algicola
AGGGCGCGCCGCGGCCCGTCCCGCTTCACCAGACGCGCACGACCGTGTACGCGAGCGTGTCGTCGCGGAACGTCACCTCGTAGACCGCCGGTCCCTGCGTCATCGGGGTGCGCGGACCGCCGGGCTCGGCCGTCCCGTCGCCGGCGGCGTCGCCGAACGTGACCGCGCCCGTGCCGTCGGTGTCGAGCAGCAGCGCCTCGTCGGGGTGCGCGCCGAACGGCATCGTGAGCCGCCACGTGTGGTCGGCGACCAGCGTCATCGGCACGGGGGCCCACTCGGTGCTCGTGCCGCGCAGCGTCATCGTCGGGTACCTGCTCGCCCACCCGCCGCCGACCGTGCCGAGGTCGACGCGCACGACCGCGCCGCCCGGCCCGACGGACTCGGTCGTGATCGTGATCCCCGCCGCGGCGTCGGTGAACGTCTGGCCCACCTGGAGCGCGGCGTCGTCGTACCCGTCGCCGGGCGTCGTGTCGACGAGCGCGGTTCCGACCTCGCTCGCACGCCGGATCTCGACACCGTTCATCAGCGCGGGGTACAGGCTGACCTTGGCGTCCCAGGTCTGCCCGTAGGGCTGCCGGACGTCGAGGTCGTAGTAGTCGCCCGACGGGAGCGGGACGCGGAGGTCCTGCGGCTCTCCCGTGGGCGCCTCCGACGACGCGAGCGCGTAGGTCCCGGACCGCGTCACGGTCGTCACACGCGACGCGGGGACCCACCCGAGGCGGGCCTTGTAGTTCGCCGAGAACTGCATCTGGTTCCAGGCGTCGCCCATGGCGTCGAAGGGGTCGCCGTACTCCTGGACGACGCAGGACCCACCCGGCGTCTCGACGGACGTCAGGTGCCCGTCGGCCGCCGTGCAGACGAGCGCGTTGGCGTGGTTGAGGCCGAGGTTGTGGCCGATCTCGTGCTGCGCGACGGCCCGGGTGCCCGAGTCGCCCGCCCAGAGGTTCACCGAGACCTGGCCGCCGATGTAGGCCCACCCGCCGTACCAGCAGCCGCGGTCGGGGGAGTCGAGGACGAACGCGACGTGGTCGTAGCCGGCCAGGTCGAGGCCGGCCGCCTGCGCCGCGTCCGCCCCGGCGGACGCCTCGCCCCAGCAGCCGGTGCCGGCCGGGATCTCGAGGTAGCCGTAGACGTCCCCGTCCGGCCGGTCGCGGCCCCGCAGCTCGAGCTGCGACCACGAGCTCTCGCGGACGTAGGCCGCGACCGAGTCCGGTGCGGTGAAGAACGCGCGCCGCGCGTCGTCGACGGGCACGGGCTCGGCGCCCGCGGGTCCGAGGCGGAGCAGGACCACGGCGACCGTGCGCTCGCCGACGGCGGCGGTGCCGGGCGCGGCGGAGAGCGTCCGCACCGCCGTGCCGTCGAAGGTCGCGCCCGCCTCGCCGACATCGGGTGCCTCGGCCGACGGCGTGCCCGTCACGCGCACGCGCTGGCCCGGCGCGACGCCGTCGAAGAGGCCCGCGTCGCCGTCGACCTGGACGCCGGTGCCGTCGGCGAGCCGGACGAGGTCGTGGGTCCGGTCCGGTGCACCCGGGCTCGTCGCGGCTGCGGGACGGGTGGTCTCGCCGGTGCGCGGGGCGCCGGCGTCTGCGGGCGGGGGGAGGGTCGGCTCGGCGGGTGGGGGGAGCGGCGGGTCGGCGTCCAGCCGCTCGTAGGTGCCGGTGAGAGGTCGGGTGTCCGTCGCGGCCGCCGTGGCGGGAGCCGCGACGAGGAGTGCGAGGATCCCGGTCGACGCGAGGGCGGCGACGACGCCTCGGGCGCCATGACGGCCTGCGGGCGGTCGTCCGGTGCGGAGGGCGGCGCTGGACCGGTGCTGGCGCATCGGAGTGCTTCCGTTTCTCGAGACGTGACGGGCGTGGCGAGGGCCGCGACTGCGGCGCGACGGGACGCACCGGAGCCGACCGTGTCGACGGGTGCGTCGCGCGGGCGGCTTCGGTGCCGGGAGGCGGGGTGCGGGTCGGTCGGGAGGCGGTGACTCGTGTCACCGCTCCGACCGGCATGCGCGTCCGCGCCCGGACTCTCGATCAGGACGGCGCTCGGGAGCGGCGAAGGTCTGAGAGCGCTTCCATGGCGCTCCGCAGGAAGTCTTCCGAGCGACTGGAGGCGCGGTCAAGGGGCGAACCGGGCTTTTCCGGTACAGACATGACGCTGCGCGAGGCGCGGCCTCGTGCGCGCCGCGCGGGTGTGCGCGCGATCCCCGTCGGACACGCCGTGCCGCGCGAACCGCTGCCGTCGACCTCGCGCCGGTTGACGTGGGATCGAACACGTGTTCGACTGACCTCGTGCGATGGGACGGGCAGCGGGTGGCACCGACGGAGGACGCGTCCGCGCTGCCCGGCCTCGCGCTGGCCAACCTCGTCCGCACCGTCCGCACGCCCGAGTTCGCGGGCGTGACGTTCCACGAGGTCCTGTGCCGGAGCGCGCTCAACAAGGTGCCCGCCGCGTCGCAGATGCCGTTCCGGTGGACCGTCAACCCCGTGCGCGGATGCCTGCACGCGTGCACGTACTGCTTCGCCCGCCCCACCCACGAGTACCTCGACCTCGGCGCGGGCCGGGACTTCGAGACGCAGATCGTCGTCAAGACGAACGTCGTCGACGTGCTGCGCGCCGAGCTCGCGCGACCGTCCTGGCGGCGCGAGCACGTCGCGATGGGCACGAACACCGACCCGTACCAGCGGGTCGAGGGCCGCTACCGGTTCATGCCCGGCATCGTCGACGCGCTCGTCCACCACGGCACGCCGCTCTCGGTGCTCACCAAGGGCACGCTGCTGCGCCGCGACCTGCCCCTGCTCGCCGACGCCGCGCGCCACGTGCAGGTGGGGATCGGCGTCTCGCTCGCGGTGCTCGACGAGGAGCTCCAGGCCGAGCTCGAGCCGGGGACCCCGACCCCGCGGGCGCGCCTCGAGCTGATCCGCGCAGTCCGCGAGGCGGGCCTGCCGTGCGGGGTCATGGTCGCGCCGGTCCTGCCGTGGCTCACCGACTCGGTGGAGCACCTCGACGCGCTCCTGGCCGCGCTCGCGGATGCCGGCGCGTCCGGTGTCACGATCCTGCCGCTGCACC
The DNA here is from genome assembly GCF_019024305.1 of Cellulomonas algicola. NCBI lineage: Bacteria > Bacillati > Actinomycetota > Actinomycetes > Micrococcales > Cellulomonadaceae > Cellulomonas > Cellulomonas algicola. Next base: position 3,058 of record NZ_JAHKSJ010000033.1, read on the forward strand.
TGCGCGGCTCGGTCAAGCCGCTCTTCATGGCGTGGCTGGCCCGGTATCGCCCCGAGCTCGTCCGGCGGTACGACGAGCTGTACGGGGCGGGTGCGTACACGCCCGACGGGTACGGCCGGTGGCTGCGCGACCGCGTGGCACCGCTGCTCGTGCGGCACGGCTTCGGCGACCCGTCGGGTCACCGTGCGGGCCGCGCCGCGATGCGCGACGGCGCGTACCCCGTCGGCTCGCTGCCTCGCGTCACGCCCGAGGTCGCCGTCCCTGGGGTCGCCCAGCCGACGCTCTTCTGAGCGCGACGGCCCACATCCGCCCTCGCGCGCGGGCGCCCCGGCCGTCGGCGGGCCGGTCGGCGTCCGCGGGCGCCGGCAATGCCGGGCCGCGGCACGGGCGGCGCCCACTAGGATCGAGCGGGCGCCCGTCCGGCGCTCCCACCCGTCGTCGAGCGAAGGAACACCCGTGCTCCGCACCCACCACGCCGGCTCGCTGCGAGCCGAGCACGTCGGCACCACCGTCACCCTCACGGGCTGGGTGGACCGGCGTCGCGATCACGGCGGCGTGGCGTTCGTCGACCTCCGGGACGCCTCCGGCATCGCCCAGGTCGTCATCCGCGACGAGGCGGTCGCGCACGGTCTGCGCGCGGAGTACGTCCTGCAGGTCACCGGCGAGGTCGGCCGTCGCCCCGAGGGCAACGAGAACCCGCAGCTCGCGACCGGGGAGATCGAGCTCGTCGCGCACGACGTGGTCGTCCTCAACGAGGCCGCGCCGCTGCCGTTCCAGGTGTCGTCGTCGCTCGACGAGCAGGTCGGTGAGGAGGCGCGTCTCAAGCATCGCTACCTCGACCTGCGCCGCCCCGCGCCGTCGCGCGCGATCCGCCTGCGCGCGAAGGTCAACCAGGCCGCCCGCGCGGTCCTCGACGCGCAGGGCTTCGTCGAGGTCGAGACGCCGACCCTCACGCGCTCGACCCCCGAGGGCGCCCGCGACTTCCTCGTGCCCGCGCGGCTCGCGCCCGGGTCCTGGTACGCGCTGCCGCAGTCGCCGCAGCTCTTCAAGCAGCTGCTCATGGTCGCCGGGCTCGAGCGGTACTACCAGATCGCCCGCTGCTACCGCGACGAGGACTTCCGTGCCGACCGGCAGCCCGAGTTCACGCAGCTCGACGTCGAGATGAGCTTCGTCGAGCAGGACGACGTCATCGCGCTCGCGGAGCAGATCCTCGTCGCGCTGTGGCGCCTGATCGACGTCGAGCTCCCCACGCCGATCCGCCGCATGACGTTCGCCGACGCGATGGCCCGCTACGGCTCGGACAAGCCGGACCTGCGCTTCGGCCTCGAGCTCGTCGAGCTCACCGAGTACTTCACGAACACCCCGTTCCGCGTGTTCCAGGCGCCGTACGTCGGCGCGGTCGTGCAGCCGGGCGGCGCGAGCACGCCCCGTCGCGGCTTCGACGCCTGGCAGGAGTGGGCCAAGCAGCGCGGCGCCAAGGGTCTCGCGTACGTCACGGTCGGCGAGGACGGGGAGCTCGGCGGCCCGGTCGCGAAGAACATCACCGACGACGAGCGGGCCGGCCTGGTGGCCGCGACCGGTGCGTCACCCGGCGACGCGATCTTCTTCGCCGCGGGCAAGCCGTCCGAGGCCCGCGCGCTGCTCGGTGCCGCCCGCCTCGAGATCGGCCGCCGCGGCGGCCTGATCGACGAGAAGGCCTGGGAGCTCGTCTGGGTCGTCGACGCCCCGCTGTTCAAGCCGACGGGCGAGGACGACGACGTGGCCGTGGGCGGGGGCGCCTGGACGGCCGTGCACCACGCGTTCACGTCGCCCACCCCCGAGTGGCTCGACCGGTTCGAGCAGGACCCGGGCCAGGCGCTCGCGTACGCGTACGACATCGTCTGCAACGGCAACGAGATCGGCGGCGGCTCGATCCGTATCCACCGTCGCGACGTGCAGGAGCGCGTGTTCGAGGTCATGGGCATCGGGCAGGAGGAGGCGCAGGAGAAGTTCGGCTTCCTGCTCGACGCGTTCCAGTTCGGTGCGCCGCCGCACGGCGGGATCGCGTTCGGCTGGGACCGGATCGTGGCGCTGCTCACCGGCAGCGAGTCGATCCGTGAGGTCATCGCGTTCCCGAAGTCAGGTGGCGGCTACGACCCGCTCACCGCCGCGCCCGCGCCGATCACGCCCGAGCAGCGGCGCGAGGCGGGCGTCGACGCGAAGCCCAAGCCGAAGACGGCCCCGACGGAGGAGTGAGCGCGCTGCTCACGCGGCTGCCCGCCCGGTGGCGCGCGCACCGCGCGCTCCTGGGCGGCGACGGCCGCTGGGACGACGCGCACGTCGTCGGCGACGACGACGGCGTGCTGCTCGCAGCGTCGTCGGACACGGGCCCGAGTTTGTTCGGGCTCGGTGACGTCCGGCGGGTCGGCGCACTGCTCGACGCAGAGGCCGCGACGCCCGCCTCCGGGTCGCTCCTGGCCCGTGCCGGGTTCGTCGACCGGGCGCGCTGGCTGACCGTCCCGCGCGGGACGACCCCGTCGCCGTCCGTCCTCGCCGCACTGCGGCTCGCGCCGTTCTCGACGTGGGACTGGCTCGCCGCCGACACCGTCCCGGCCACGTGGGTGCCCGACCCGCGGGTCGTGCCGCTCGACCCGCTCGCCGATGCGGCCGCGATCCGCGCGTGCCTCGCGGTCGCCAACCCGGGGACGTCCGCTGACCCGACGCACGCGGGCGAGGCTGGCTGGTGGGGCATGCGGGGGAGGGGCGGTCTGGTCGGCGTCGTCGGCGCGTCGCTGCGCGGCGGCGGGCCCGACCGGGCGCAGTCGTGGCACCTGCACGGGCTGGGCGTGCGACCGGACGCGCGTGGCGCCGGTATCGGCACGGCCCTCACGTCGACCGTCCTCGCCGAGGGGCTCGCGGCCGGGTGCGCGTTCGTCTCGCTCGGGATGTACGCGGACAACGACCGCGCGCGCCGCGTCTACGAGCGTCTGGGCTTCCGGACCGAGCTCCAGTGCGCGTCGTTCGGGCCGCGCGGCGCGGACCGACCGGCGCCCTGACGGCCCGGGCGAGGCCGACCGACCGCGAGGACCGCTCCGGCCGTCGAGACCGCGCTGATCTCCGGTCCGGCCGTGGCTCAGTGGTGCAGCGGGAGCTGCTCGTGCACGCGGCGCAGGAACCGCGGCGCCCACCAGTTCGCGCGGCCGAGGACCGTCATCGTCGCCGGGACGAGGAACAGCCGGACGAGCGTCGCGTCGACGAGCACGGCGATCGCGAGCGCGAAGCCGACCTCCTTGATGACGAGCAGCTTGCCCGCGACGAACCCCGCGAACACGACGATGACGATCGCCGCGGCGGACGTGATGATCCGGCCGGACCGCTGCAGGCCGAGCCGCACCGCCTCGTCGTTGGAGCGCCCCTCGTCGACGAGCTCCTTGATGCGCGAGAGCAGGAACACCTCGTAGTCCATCGCGAGGCCGAAGGCGAACGCGACGACGAGCGCGACGACGTACGTCTCGATCCCGCCGGTCGGCACGAAGTCGAGCACGCCGGTGAGGTGGCCGTCCTGGAACACCCACACGAGCACGCCGAGCGACGCGGCGAGCGACAGCGTGTTGGTGAGCAGCGCCTTGACCGGCACCACGACGGACCCCGTCATGAGGAAGAGCAGCAGGAGGGTCGCGACGGCGACGACGCCCGCGGCGACGAGCGCGCGCTCCGCGACGGCGGCGGTGAAGTCGATCTGGCCCGCGGCCTGGCCCGTGACCCAGGTCGGGAAGCCGGGGTCGAGGTCCCGGATCTCCTCGACCACCTGGCGCGACGTCGCGTCGCCCGGGTCGTCGGTGTCCGGCCGCACCCCGACGACGACGTAGGACCCGACGGTCGTCGGCGGGTCGACGCTCGCGACGCCGTCGAGGTCGGCGAGCTCGCCGGCCCAGGTCGCGGCCTCCTCGAGGGTCGACTCCGCGACCACGGTGATGGCGGGCGTCGTCGCCGCCGGGTAGCTCTCCCGCAGCGTCTCGACGTACTCGCGCTGCGCGGAGCCGATGGGCAGCAGCTCGGTCGTGGAGTTGCGCAGCTCGATGCGGGCGAGGGGGAGGGCGAGCAGCCCGAGCAGCGCGAGCGAGCCGAGCATGACCCACCACGGGTGCCGCTGGACGCGCCCCGCGAGCCGCGAGAAGGCGCCGTCCTCGGTCTCGGCGTCCGCCGTGCGCCGCAGGACGCCGCGCAGCCCCGGGATCCGGGACAGGACGCTCGGCCGCACGATCCGCCGGCCGAGCAGCGTGAGGAGGGCGGGCACGAGCGTGAGCGCGGTGAGCACCGAGACGAGGACGACGGTGACGCCGGCCGCGCCGAACGCGCGCAGGATCGGCGGACGGAACACCAGCAGGCCGGAGATCGCGATCGCGACGATGAGCGCCGAGAACGTCACGGTGCGCCCCGCGGTCGACATCGTCCGCTCGACCGCGACCAGCACGGCACCGTCGCCGCGCCGCCGCCGGCTGCCCTCGCCGCCGTCGTCGTCGACGAGGTGGTGCAGCTCCTCCCGGAACCGCGACACGATGAGCAGGCCGTAGTCGATGGACAGGCCGAGCCCGAGCACGGTGACGACGTTGACGACCGACGAGTCCAGGTCGAGCACGTACGAGAACGCGAGCAGCGACGCGAGGCCGCCGGCGATCGACGCGACGGCGCCGGCCATGGGCAGCCCGGCCGCGAGGAAGCCGCCGAACACGAGCACCATGACGAGCAGCGCGACGGGAAGCGCGATCGCCTCGCCGGTGCGCAGGTCGGTCTCCACCTGCTCCGTGATGGCCCGGACGATGAGCGTCGTGCTGCCGACCATGCCGCTCGCGTCGGGCGCGACGTCCGCGAGCTCGCGCGGGACGGCCCGGAGCGCCTCGACGGCTTCGTCGTGCGCGGTCGCCTCCTCCTCCCCGGTGAGGTCGGGCGCGAGCTCCACGACGACGAGGAAGCCGTCGCCGTCGCGCGCGACCAGCGGCGCCGCCGCGGGGTTCTCCGCGCCGCCGGGCAACGCGAGGGGGTCGATCACGCTCGCCACGCCGTCGATCCCCGCCAGGTCCTCCCGCAGCGGCGCGAACGCCTCGGCGACCGCCGGGTCCGCGGGGTCGACCCCGCTCAGCGCGAGCGTGACCGACGGGCCCGTGGTCGACGCCTCGTCGAGGATGTCCTGCCCCGCGACGCTCTCCGACCCCGGCACGCTCGGCGCGCCCGTCGACAGGCGGTCGAACAGGTTCTCCCCGTGCACGCCCAGCACCGCGAGCGCGTACCCCGCGACGGCCAGGACCAGCCAGACGACGACGGTCAGGCGCGGGTGGTGGGCGACGGCGCGGCCGAGACGGGCGAACACGCGGGTCATCGTCGCAGGTGGAGCCGGGGTGCCGCACGCACGGTTCGGGTGACGTCGGCGCGCGTGCGTACCCTGCCCGCATGGACCTGTTCGACACCGCGACGGCGACCGCCGCGGGTGTGCCCGCCGTCGCGCCGGGTGCGCCCCTCGCCGTGCGGATGCGGCCGCGCACGCTCGACGAGGTCGCGGGGCAGGAGCACCTCCTCGTCGCGGGCTCGCCGCTGCGCCGGCTGGTCGAGCCCGCGAACGACGCCGCCCGCCGCGCTGCCCCGTCGTCGGTGGTGCTGTGGGGACCGCCGGGGACCGGCAAGACGACGCTCGCCTACCTCGTCGCGACCACGTCGGGCCGCCGCTTCGTCGAGCTGTCCGCCGTGACCGCGGGCGTCAAGGACGTCCGCGCCGTGATCGACGACGCGCGCCGCCGCCTGGCGACCGACGGCGGCGAGACCGTCCTGTTCATCGACGAGGTCCACCGCTTCACCAAGGCCCAGCAGGACGCGCTGCTGCCCAGCGTCGAGAACCGCTGGGTCACGCTCGTCGCCGCCACGACCGAGAACCCGTCGTTCTCGGTCAACTCCCCGCTGCTGTCCCGCTCGCTGCTGCTCACCCTCCAGCCGTTGCGCACCGAGGACGTGCGCCGCCTCGTGCGCCGGGCCGTCGACGACGAGCGCGGCCTCGACGGGGCCGTGACGCTCGCGGAGGACGCCGAGGAGCACCTGCTGCGCCTCGCCGGCGGCGACGCCCGCAAGGCCCTCACGATCCTCGAGGCCGCCGCCGGCGCCGCGCTGTCGGGCACCGTCCCCGACGAGGACGACGGCCCCGTCCTCGTCGACCTCGCGACCGTCGAGCGCGCCATCGACACCGCCGCCGTCCGCTACGACCGCGACGGCGACCAGCACTACGACGTGATCTCCGCGTTCATCAAGTCGATGCGCGGCTCCGACGTCGACGCCGCCCTGCACTACCTCGCCCGCATGGTCGCCGCGGGGGAGGACCCCCGGTTCATCGCCCGGCGCATCGTCATCGCCGCCGCGGAGGACGTCGGCATGGCCGACCCGAGCGCCCTGCAGACCGCCGTCGCCGCCGCGCAGGCCGTCCAGATGATCGGCATGCCCGAGGGGCGCATCATCCTGGCGGAGGCCGTCGTGCACGTCGCGACCGCGCCCAAGTCGAACGCGTCCTACAACGGCATCAACGCTGCGCTCGCCGACGTGCGCGCGGGGCGCATCGGGTCGGTCCCGCCGCACCTGCGCGACGCGCACTACGCGGGAGCCAAGGGCCTCGGGCACGGCAAGGGGTACGTGTACTCGCACGACGAGCCGCACGGCGTCGCCGCGCAGCGGTACCTGCCCGAGGAGCTCGAGGGGTCGCGGTACTACCGCCCGACGGACCGCGGGTTCGAGCGGCAGGTGACGGAGCGGCTCGACCGCATCCGCGCGATCCTCGACGAGGCGTGACCTGGCGCGGACGCCGCGGATTTGGGCAGCACACCGGCGTACCGGTAGTCTTGTCAGGCTCGTCACCGGGCAGTGCTGACGCGGACCTGCTCCGCGCCATCCGGACGGTGACCATCCTGGGGCCTCAGCCGCCGGTCACCCCGCGTGACCACCACAGGTCGGCCCCACCCCGCCGGAAGACCTTCCGCTCGCGGGTGTGATCGAGACGACGACAGGAAGTATCTCTGTGAGCAGTGTGACCCGTTCGCGCCGCCAGGTCCGCCTGAGCCGCGCCCTCGGCCTGGCCCTCACGCCGAAGGCCGTCAAGCACTTCGAGAAGCGCCCCTACCCGCCCGGTGAGCACGGCCGCGCCCGTCGCCGCACCGAGTCGGACTACGCGGTGCGTCTGCGCGAGAAGCAGCGTCTGCGCGCCCAGTACGCGCTGCGCGAGAAGCAGCTCGCCCGCGCCTACGAGGACGCCCGCAAGGCCCCGGGCCTGACCGGTGAGGCCCTCGTCGAGAACCTCGAGACGCGTCTCGACGCGCTCGTCCTGCGCTCGGGCTTCGCCCGCACGATCCTGCAGGCCCGCCAGGTCGTGGTGCACCGCCACATCCTCGTGGACGGCAAGATCGTCGACCGCCCGTCGTTCCGCGTGAAGCCGGGCCAGACCCTCCAGGTCAAGCCGAAGAGCCAGGCCACGACGCCGTTCCAGGTCGCCGCCGCCGGTGCGCACCGCGACGTCCTGCCGGCCGTCCCGGGCTACCTCGACGTCCAGCTCGAGAAGCTGAGCGCCGTCCTCGTCCGCGCCCCCAAGCGCGCCGAGGTCCCGGTGACCTGCGAGGTCCAGCTCGTCGTCGAGTACTACGCGCGCTGACCCACGTCACGCCGAACGCCCCGCTGCGCGCACCGCGCACGCGGGGCGTTCGCGTCTCCCGGGCACGCCCGGCGCGGGGATGCGCACGTCGCACGAGGGCGCGGACGCGCGAGGCGCGTCACGGTGCCGGTGCCGGGCACGTTCGTGGGTAGGGTTTCCGCGGGGTCGTCGGGGCCCCGGACTGGGAGGGGTGGCATGTCGGCTGGTGACGTCGCGGGGCTCATCGCGGCCGCCGCGTTCGTGGGTCTCGTCGCGTTCCTCGCGGTGCCGCTCGTGAAGCTCGGGCGGACCTTCGACGGTGCGACCGCGTCGATCAAGGAGCTCACGGACCACACGGTGCCCGTGCTCGACGAGACGGCCACGCTCGTGGCGTCGTCGAACGTGCAGCTCGAGCACATCGACACGGTGACGACCGCCGCGGCCCAGGTCTCCGAGAACGTCTCCGCGCTGACGTCGCTGTTCGCCGCGACCGTCGGCGGGCCGATGATCAAGGCCGCGGCCTTCTCCTACGGCGTGCGGCGTGCGCTCGCGGGGCTGTCCGCGGGCGCCCGCAAGGGCCGCTGATGCGCCGGCTGGTCTGGGTCGGCGTCGGCGTCGTCGTGACCGTGGTCGTCCTGCGGCAGGGCAAGCGGCTCGTCGACGCGTACGTGCCGGCCGGGGCGACGGAGGTCGTGGACGGCGTGAGCCGCGTCCGCGGCGCCTGGGCCACGGCGCGCCGGGAGTTCGCGGCCGGCCTCGCCGAGCGCGAGGCGCAGCTGCGTCAGGACCTCGTCGGGGACGTGGACGTCGAGCGGCTGCGCGCCGAGCGCCCCGAGCGCGTCGAGTCCCTGCGCGAGGCGTGGTCGTCGCGCGGCACCGCGGCACGCGGCGCGGCGTCGCAGGAGGCCGTGCGCAAGCGCTGGGCCGAGGGCCCGACCGACGACCCGGACGACGACGACGGCTACGCCTTCTTCTGACGCACACTGGTTCCCGGCAGCGGGAACACGCGCGGCGCCCCGGGCGCTGCACCCACCACTCCGTCCCGCCCGGGACGGGCACGACGCGACTCACGAGGACACCATGCGCACCGCCGAGATCCGCCAGCGTTGGCTCGACTACTTCGAGGGCCGAGGCCACGCCGTGGTGCCGTCCGCGCCCCTGATCTCGCCCGACCCGTCGACGCTGTTCGTCATCGCGGGCATGGTGCCGTTCATCCCGTACATGCTCGGTGAGCAGACGCCGCCGTGGCCGCGCGCGACGAGCGTGCAGAAGTGCGTGCGGACCCTCGACATCGAGGAGGTCGGCAAGACCACCCGCCACGGCACGTTCTTCCAGATGAACGGCAACTTCTCCTTCGGCGACTACTTCAAGGAGGGGGCGATCACCTACGCGTGGGAGCTCGTCACCGGGTCGCAGGCGGACGGCGGGTACGGGTTCGACCCGGAGAAGATCTGGGTCACGGTCTTCCACGACGACGACGAGGCGGCGGCGCTCTGGAAGCGGATCGCGGGTCTGCCCGACGAGCGGATCCAGCGTCGCGGCATGAAGGACAACTTCTGGTCGACGGGTGCGCGCGGCCCGGCGGGACCGTGCTCGGAGATCTACGTCGACCGCGGCCCGCAGTTCGGTGCCGAGGGCGGCCCGGTCGTCGACGAGGACCGCTACGTCGAGATCTGGAACCTCGTGTTCATGCAGTACGAGCGGGGCGACGGGGGCGGCAAGGAGGACTTCCCGATCCTGGGCGACCTCAAGCAGAAGAACATCGACACCGGCATGGGGCTCGAGCGCGTCGCGTACCTGCTGCAGGGCGTCAACAACATGTACGAGATCGACGAGGTCCGTCCCGTCATCGACGGTGCCGTCGAGATGTCGGGCCGCCGGTACGGCGCGAACCACGACGACGACGTCCGCATGCGCGTCGTGGCCGACCACGTGCGCTCGGGTCTCATGCTCATGGGCGACGGCGTGACGCCGTCGAACGAGGGCCGCGGCTACGTGCTGCGCCGTCTGCTGCGCCGCTCGATCCGTGCGATGCGCCTGCTCGGCGTCGACGACCCCGCGCTGCCCGTGCTGCTGCCGATGAGCCGCGACGCGATGAGCGCGTCGTACCCGGACCTCGCGCGCGACTTCGACCGGATCGCGCAGGTCGCGTACGCGGAGGAGGAGACGTTCCGGCGCACGCTCGCGGCGGGCACGACGATCCTCGACACCGCGGTGCAGGCCGCGAAGGGCGCGGGCGCGACGGTCCTGTCGGGCGACCAGGCCTTCCAGCTGCATGACACGTACGGCTTCCCGATCGACCTCACGCTCGAGATGGCGGCCGAGCAGGGCGTCGCGGTCGACGAGACCGCGTTCCGCACGCTCATGCAGGCGCAGCGCGAGCGGGCGCGCGCCGACGCGCTCGCCAAGCGCGCGGGCCGTGCGGACACGGCGGCGTACCAGGAGCTGCACTCGACGCTCAGCGAGCACACGGCCAAGCCCGTCCAGTTCGTCGGGTACACCGACGCCGAGGCGCGCGCGAAGGTCGTCGGGCTGCTCGTCGACGGCGTGCCCGCGCCCGCCGCGACCGCGCCCGCGGACGTCGAGGTCGTGCTCGACGTGACGCCGTTCTACGCCGAGGCGGGCGGCCAGCAGGCCGACACGGGCGTGATCGTGCTCGACGGCGGTGCGCGCATCGAGGTCGACGACGTCCAGGCGCCGGTCAAGGGCCTGTCGGTGCACCACGGCCGGCTGGTCGACGGCACCGTCGCGTTCGGCGAGACCGGGACCGCGCGGATCGACCTCGCGCGCCGCCGGGCGATCGCGCGCGCCCACACCGCGACGCACCTCGTCCACAAGGCGCTGCACGAGTCGATCGGCGAGGGCGCGACGCAGGCGGGGTCGCTCAACGCGCCGAGCCGGCTGCGGTTCGACTTCCGCTCGCCGTCCGCGACGCCGTCCGAGGTGGTCGCGGAGGTCGAGGCGCGCGTCAACGAGCGCCTGCAGGACGACCTCGAGGTCACCGACTCGGTCATGCCGATCGACGAGGCGCGCGGCCGCGGCGCGATGGCGCTGTTCGGCGAGAAGTACGGCAACGAGGTGCGCGTCGTGAACATCGGCGACGGCTGGTCGCTCGAGCTGTGCGCGGGCACGCACGTGAAGCGGTCCGGCGAGCTCGGCCTCGTCACGCTGCTCTCGGAGTCGGCGATCGGCTCGGGCGTGCGGCGCGTCGACGCGCTCGTCGGCGCGGGCGCGTACGGCTACCAGGCGAAGGAGCGCGCGCTCGTCGGGCAGCTCTCGGGCCTGCTCGGGGCCCGCCCCGACGAGCTGACCGAGCGCGTCTCGGCGCTGCTCGGCAAGCTCAAGGACTCCGAGAAGGAGCTCGCGACGCTGCGCCAGGCGCAGGTCCTCGCGGCCGCCGGGTCCATCGCGGACGCCGCGCAGACCGTCGACGGCACGCGCGTCGTCGCGTACGACGCCGGGGACGCCTCGGCCGACGACGTCCGCACGCTCGTGCTCGACGTCCGCTCGCGCCTCGGCGAGTCGGCGCCCGCCGTCGTCGCGGTCGGCGCGGTCGCGAAGGGCCGTCCGGTCGTCGTCGTCGCGACGAACGCCGCGGCGCGGGCCGCGGGTGTGCGGGCCGGTGCGCTCGTGCGGACCGCGTCGGGCGTGCTCGGCGGCGGCGGTGGCGGCAAGGACGACCTCGCGCAGGGTGGCGGGACCGACGCGGCGCGCCTCGGCGACGCCCTCGCGTCGGTCGTCGACGGGCTGCGGGCCTGATGAGCGCCGACACCGGCGTCCCCCGGGGGCCTCGCCTCGCGGTGGACGTCGGGTCGGTGCGCGTCGGCCTGGCGGCCAGCGACCCGGACGGCCTGATCGCCACGCCCGTCGACACGCTCGCGCGCGACGTGCCCGGTCGCAAGGAGCGCCGGACCCCGACCGACGTCGCGCGCATCGTGCACGAGGTGCAGGAACGTGGTGCAGCCGTCGTGTATGTCGGACATCCCCGACACCTCTCGGGTGCCGAAGGTGCCGCATCGGCCGCTGCGCGCGCGTACGCTGTGGGGTTGGCGCAGGCTGTCGCACCCGTCCCGGTGCGTCTGGTCGATGAGCGGATGAGCACGGTGACCGCACATCAGGCGCTGCAGGCGTCCGGCCGATCCGGGCGCCGCCAGCGGCAGGTCGTCGACCAGGCGGCCGCGGTGGTGATCCTGCAGTACGCGTTGGACGCGGAACGTGCGACGGGGCGTCGTCCCGGGGAACCGGTCGATGACGAACGATCCCAGCACGGCCGCACGGCGCACGGGGGGCCTGTGGGCGACGGACGAGCGACGGTGGAGTGACGCGTACGTGAGCAACAGCCAGACCGAGTGGTGGGCGCCCGTGGAACGCGGCGACCAGGCGGCCGAGCTGTTCGGCGGTGACCCCGCCGCGCGGCAGCAGCCGTCGGAGTCGCGCCGGACGCGGCAGCGCGGCAAGGCGAAGGCCGAGCGCGAGCGCAAGCGGCGGCGCCGCCGGTCGTTCTCCGTGCTGGTCGTCGCGCTCGTGCTCGTCGCGGGTGCCGTCTACGTCGTGTCCGAGCTGATGGGCGGCCTGTTCCAGGGCAGCGGCCAGGAGCAGGCGATCGAGGACTACCCGGGCCCGGGCGTCGGCTCGACCGAGGTGACGATCGCGTCGGGCGACTCCGGTGCCGTGATCGGCCAGAAGCTCGTCGACGCCAAGGTCGTCGCGAGCGTCAAGGCGTTCAACAAGGCGTGGGCGCTCGAGCCGAACGCCGGCAGCATCCAGCCCGGGACGTACAAGCTCCGGATGGAGCTGCCCGCGGCCTCGGCCATCGCGGCCCTGCTCGACCCGGCGAGCCGGGCGAGCTTCCGCATCACGATCCCCGAGGGGCTCAACGCGGAGCAGATCTACACCAAGATCAACGAGAAGCTCCCCAACGTCAGCGTCGACCAGCTGCGTGCCGCGGCGGCCGACCCCGCCGCGATCGGCCTGCCCGCCGAGGCCGGCGGGAAGGTCGAGGGCTGGCTGTTCCCGACGACGTACGACCTCCCGCCGGACGCGACCGCGGCCAGCGTGCTGCAGATGATGGTCGCGAAGATGGTCGCCGAGCTCGACGAGAGGGCCGTGCCGGTCGAGCAGCGCCAGGAGCTCCTCACGAAGGCGTCCATCGTCGAGCGCGAGGGCAAGCTGCCGGACGACCGCGCCAAGGTCGCCCGCGGGATCCAGAACCGCCTCGACCGGCAGATGCGCCTCCAGGTGGACGCGACCACCTCCTACGGGCTGGGTGTCGTCCGCGCACCCACGCCCGCGGAGAACAACGACCCGAACAACGCGTACTCGACCTACGTGCGCATCGGCCTGCCGCCGGGCCCGATCGCGTCGCCCGGCGAGGTGTCGATCGACGCGGTGCTGCACCCGGCTGACGGTCCGTGGATCTTCTGGGTGACGGTCAACCCGGAGACCGGCGAGACGCTGTTCACCGACGACTTCGCGGAGCACCAGGCCAACATCGCGCAGCTCAACGCGTGGCTGGAGGAGCACGGGAGTGAGTGACGGACCGCTGCGGCGCGCGGCGGTCCTGGGGCACCCGGTCGGGCACTCGCTGTCGCCCGCGCTGCACCGGGCTGCGTACGCCGCGCTCGGGCTGGACGGGTGGGCGTACGACGCGTTCGACGTCACGGAGGAGCAGCTGCCCGCGTTCGTCGCAGGGCTGGACGCGACGTGGGCCGGCCTCAGCCTGACGATGCCGCTCAAGCAGACCGTCATCCCGTTGCTCGACCACGTCGAGCCGCTCGCGCAGGTCGTGGGCGCGGTCAACACCGTGCTGCTCCAGGGCTCGGGGTCCGCCCGGACGCTCGTCGGCGCCAACACGGACGTGTACGGGCTCGTCACGGCGCTCGGCGAGGGACTGGGCGCGGGGGAGAAGGTCGGGTCGGCCGCCGTCCTCGGTGCCGGTGCGACGGCGGCGTCGACGCTCGCCGCGCTCGCCGAGCTCGGGTGCACCGCCCCGGTCGTCTACGTCCGCGCCCTCGCGCGGGCGGGCGGGCTCATGCGCGCCGCCCACCGCATGGGCGTCGAGCCCGTGTTCCGTCCCCTCGACGAGGCCGCCGCCGCGCTCGGCCGTGCCGACGCGGTCGTGTCGACGCTGCCGCCGCGCGCCGCCGACCCGGTCGCCGCCGCTCTCGAGGGCGCGTCCGTCGGGGGCGTGCTGCTCGACGCCGCCTACGACCCGCGCCCCACGGCGCTGTCGGTCGCGTGGGCGCGGTCGGGAGGCGTCGCGGTGCCGGGGGAGCGGATGCTGCTGCACCAGGCGGTCGAGCAGGTGCGGCTCATGACGGGGCGTCCCGGCCCGGTCGACGCGATGGCGCGCGCGCTCGAGGAGCGCCTGGAGGCCGCTCCTCCCGCCTGACGAGCAGGTGCCCGGCGGTCCTGCGCACGGTCGTCCGGTGGACGGTGACCTGCGACGGTCTGTCACAGTCGCCACGACTCCTCAGGACCGGGCCCGGGCGTGCCGATGGACGGTCAGAGGTCCTGCGCGAGGCAGGCCTGACCGGGAGGTGCGCGCGTGAAGCAGCTGGGCGAGATCCTGCTCGACGAGGGCCTGGTCACGGAGGCGCAGCTCCTCGCCGCGCTGGACGAGACCATGACCCGCGGCCAGTCCCTCGGCCGGACGCTCGTCGAGCTCGGTGTCCTGACCGAGGGCCAGCTCGTCAAGGCCCTCGCCTCGCAGGTCGGCATGCAGTACGTCGACCTCGACGAGCACCCCGTCGACCGCGCCGCCGTGTCCCTCGTCCCCGGGACGCTGTGCCGCCGCTACGTGGTGCTGCCGATCGCGATCGAGAACGGTGCGATCGTGCTCGCGACCGCCGACCCCGGCAACGTCATGGCGGTCGACGACGTCCGCACCATGGCGGGCATGCCCGTGGTCCCCGTGATCGCCACGTACGACAACCTCACGCGCGCGATCGACCGCTTCTGCCGCGCGGACGACGAGATGGAGGACCTCTCGTCGGCGTTCGAGGAGGAGGTCGCCGCACCCGAGGCGGACCTGTCGAAGATGGGCGACTTCGTCGACGACGACGCGCCGATCGTCCGCTACGTCAACCTGCTGGTGACGCAGGGGATCACCGACCGTGCCTCCGACATCCACATCGAGCCCACCGAGCACGACCTGCGGGTGCGGTACCGGATCGACGGCGTGCTGCACGAGGTCCAGCGCTCGCCCAAGCAGATCCAGGGCGGCGTCATCAGCCGCGTGAAGATCATGAGCGACATCGACATCGCGGAGAAGCGCAAGCCGCAGGACGGCCGCATGTCGGTGGTGCACAACGGCCGCAAGATCGACCTCCGCGTCGCGACGCTGCCGACGGTGTGGGGCGAGAAGATCGTCATGCGAGTCCTCGACAACTCGACGGCAAGCCTCGACCTGCGCGACCTGTCGTTCCTCGAGCACAACTACGCGACGTACCAGGAGTCGTACACCAAGCCGTACGGGATGATCCTCGTCACCGGCCCGACGGGGTCCGGCAAGTCGACGACGCTGTACGCGACGCTCAACGCGGTGTCGAAGCCGGAGATCAACGTCATCACGGTCGAGGACCCGGTCGAGTACCGTCTGGGCGGCATCAACCAGGTGCAGGTCAACCCGAAGGCGGGCCTGACGTTCGCCTCGGCGCTGCGCTCGATCCTGCGTTCGGACCCCGACGTCGTGCTGCTCGGTGAGATCCGCGACCACGAGACCGCGCAGATCGCGATCGAGGCGGCCCTCACCGGTCACCTCGTGCTGTCGACGCTGCACACCAACGACGCGCCGTCGGCCATCACGCGTCTGACGGAGATGGGCATCGAGCCGTTTCTCGTCGGCTCCGCGCTGGACTGCGTCGTCGCGCAGCGCCTCGCGCGCAAGCTCTGCGGCAAGTGCAAGGAGCCGTACGTGCCGACGGCGGGCGAGCTCGAGGCGGCACGGTTCCCGTGGCTCCCCAGCGAGCCGCTGCCCGAGCTCATGCGCCCGGTCGGCTGCGTCGCGTGCTCCAAGACCGGATACAAGGGCCGGCTCGCGCTCCACGAGGTCATGCGCGTGACCGAGGAGATCGAACGGCACGCGGTCGCCCACTCCTCGTCCGCCGAGATCAACGCGACGGCCGTGCAGCAGGGGATGCTCACGCTGCGCGAGGACGGCTGGCAGAAGGTCGCCCTCGGCCTGACGTCGATCGAGGAGATCCTGCGCGTCGTCGCGTGAGACGGCACGGAGCGCTCAAGTCGGGCGGCCCCGCCGCCGATGAACCGACCAGGTGCCGCCCGGCGCCCGCGTGAGGGTGCCGTGCGGCACACGGTGACCATGTGGAGGCAATGACGTGAGCGAGTCCTACCGCCCACCCGCAGGGGAGCCCACCCGGCCGCTCCCGCCGTACCGCGCGATGGGACCGCAGGTCGGTCCGCCCGCCCCCGCAGCGCCGGCGCAGGCGGTGTACTCGCCGATCCCGTCGCAGAGCGCCGTGCCGAGCGGCCCTGTCGGGCAGGCGCCCGTCCCGCCGAGCGCGCGCATGCCCGAGCCGGCACCCGTGCCCCCGCACCCGCTGCCGACCGCTCCGACCGCGCCGGGCGCGGCCTACCAGACGGGCCCCGTGCAGCCCGAGTTCGGCCCCAAGCCGATGTTCGTGCCCGCGCAGAGCCGCCCGGCCGTCATGTCGGAGGCCGAGGCCGCACGCCTCGCCGCCGCGCCGTCGGCCGCCGCCCCGATGCCGGGTGCGCCCGGGCACGTGCCCGCGCCGTCCGGGCCCCCGGCCCCGACGACGCCCGGCGACGGCACCCGCACCGGCCGCGACCGCAGTGCTCGGTCCGGCATGGGCCAGGACCGCGTCGAGGGCGACGTCGCGATCGACGAGGTCCTCGCCGAGATGGTCCGGCTCAACGCGTCGGACGTGCACTTCACGAGCGGCTCGTCGCCGATGGTCCGTGTCGCCGGCTCGCTGCGGCCGCTCGAGCAGTTCGCGCCCCTGACGCCCGAGCCGCTGCGACGTTCGCTGTTCGCGATCCTCACGCAGAAGCAGCGCGAGAAGTTCGAGGCGAACCTCGAGCTCGACCTGTCGTACTCGGTGCGCGGCCTGGCACGGTTCCGCGTGAACCTCTACCAGCAGCGCGAGTCGATCGGTGCCGCGTTCCGCGTCATCCCCTACGAGATCAAGCCGCTCGAGGACCTGGGCGTGCCCCCGGTCGTCGGGACGTTCGCCGGCATGCCGCGCGGTCTCGTGCTCGTGACCGGTCCGACCGGGTCGGGCAAGTCCACGACGCTGGCCGCGATCGTCGACCTCGCGAACCGCACGCGCGAGGACCACATCATGACCGTCGAGGACCCGATCGAGTTCCTCCACCGGCACAAGAAGTCGCTGATCAACCAGCGCGAGGTCGGCCAGGACACGCACTCGTTCGCCAACGCGCTCAAGCACGTCCTGCGGCAGGACCCCGACATCATCCTGGTGGGTGAGATGCGCGACCTGGAGACCATCTCGGTCGCCCTCACCGCCGCCGAGACCGGTCACCTGGTCTTCGCGACGCTGCACACGCAGGACGCGGCGCAGACGATCGACCGCGTCATCGACGTCTTCCCGTCGCACCAGCAGGCGCAGGTCCGCACGCAGCTCGCGGGCGCGATCCAGGGCGTCGTCTGCCAGACGCTGTGCAAGCGGTCCGACGGACCCGGCCGCGTGGTCGCGACGGAGGTCCTCGTCGCGACGCCCGCGATCCGCAACCTCATCCGCGAGGGCAAGACGCACCAGATCTACTCCGCGATGCAGGCGGGTGCGCAGCAGGGCATGCACACGCTCGACCAGCACCTCGCCGACCTCGTCAAGTCGAACCGGATCACGTACGAGACCGGTCTCGAGAAGTGCCACCACGTCGAGGACTTCAACCGGCTCACCGGCCGGTTCTCCACGACATCGCAGGGTGCCGCCGGTCTCGGCGGCATTCAGAACGTCTCGACCGGGGGTGCCTACTGATGGCGGCGAAGACCTACGAGTACGCGGTCCGGGACAAGGGCGGCAAGCTCGTCAAGGGCCGGGTCGAGGCCTCGAACCAGGCGGCGGTCGCCAACCGCCTGCGGGAGATGGGCCTCGCGGCGGTCTCCATCTCCGAGGTCAGCAACGGGGGTCTCCAGAAGGAGATCAAGATCCCCGGGATGTCCGACCGGATCAAGCTCAAGGACGTCGCGATCATGTCGCGGCAGCTCGCGACGATGATCGGCGCCGGCCTGTCGCTCATCCGGGCGCTCGCGATCCTCGCGGAGCAGACCGAGTCGAAGGCCCTCGCACGGGTGGTCGCGCAGGTCCGGTCCGACGTCGAGGTCGGCACCGCGTTCTCGACGGCGCTCGCCAAGCACGCCGAGGTCTTCCCGCCGCTCATGATCAACATGGTCAAGGCGGGCGAGGTCGGCGGCTTCCTCGACCAGGTCCTCGTGTCGGTCGCGAGCAACTTCGAGTCCGAGCTCAAGCTGCGCGGCAAGATCAAGAGCGCGATGACCTACCCGGTTGTCGTGTTCGTCATCGCGATCCTCGCCGTGGTCGGCATGCTGCTGTTCATCGTCCCGGTGTTCGCGGGGATGTTCGCGTCGCTGGGCGGTGCGCTGCCTGCGCCCACGCAGTTCCTGGTCCTGCTGTCCGGGATCATGAAGTGGGCGATCGGCCCCCTGGTCCTCGCGACCGCGATCTTCGCGTTCTGGTGGTCCAAGCACAAGAACGACCGCGCGGTCCGCGAGCGGGTCGACCCGCTCAAGCTCAAGGTGCCGGTCTTCGGCAAGCTGTTCCAGAAGATCGCGATCTCCCGCTTCACGCGCAACTTCGGCACGATGCTGCACGCCGGCGTGCCGCTGCTGCAGGCACTCGACATCGTCGGCGAGACGAGCGGCAACCTCGTGATCGAGCGCGCCACGCGGGCCGTCAAGGAGTCCGTACGGACGGGTCAGTCGCTGTCGGCCCCGCTCGCCAGCCACGCGATCTTCCCGCCGATGGTCGTGCAGATGATGGCCGTCGGTGAGGACACCGGTGCGCTCGACACCATGCTCGAGAAGGTGTCGGACTTCTACGACCAGGAGGTCGAGGCCACGACCGAGGCGCTCACGAGCCTCATCGAGCCCCTCATGATCGTCGTCATCGGCGGCATCGTCGGCGGCATGATCATCGCCCTGTACATGCCGATCTTCTCGGTCTTCAACCTCATCCAGTGACGCTCCTGCGCTGACCGGGTGAATGCGAGGCCCCGCCGCTCAAGCGGCGGGGCCTCGTTCCCGAATGAGCCAGTAGCCCGACCTGTCGGGTCCACTGGAAACCTGGCTTTGAGACTGAAGGAGACGAGCATGATCGCTCGCGTTCGCAAGTCCATCGAGGAGAAGGACAAGGGCTTCACGCTCATCGAGCTTCTCGTCGTCATCATCATCATCGGCATCCTCGCGGCGATCGCGATCCCGGTGTTCCTGAACCAGCG
>NZ_JAHKSJ010000034.1:0-97098 GCF_019024305.1 Cellulomonas algicola
CGACCGAGTCAACAACGCAGCGGGTCAGTACACCTAGAGCGGTACTCATCGCCGGGTCGCGGGATGCGCGGATGGAGTGATGTTCAGCCGAGAGGAGGGCGTCGGCGGAGCTCCTTCACCGCCCGGCGCTGCCGCTCGCCTGCCGCGCGGCGCTCGCGGGACGCGCGGCTCGGGCGGGTCGCGCGGCGGGGTGGGCCCGGGGGAGCGAGGGCCTCGTCGAGGAGCGCGACGACGCGCGTGAGCGCCGCCTCGCGGTTGCGGAGCTGCGACCGGTGCTCGGACGCGGCGACGGTCAGCACGTCACCGCGCAGCCGCGCGGCCAGACGCGAGCGGACGCGCGCCTCCTGCTCGGGCACGGCCCACAGGACGGCGGAGATGTCGACGGTGAGCTCGACGCGCGAGTCGGCGGTGTTGACGCCCTGACCGCCGGGCCCGCTCGACCGGGAGAAACGCCACGAGAGGGCGTCGTCGGGAAGGACGACACCCCCTCGCAGGGCGATCGGTGCGATCACGGTCGGATCACTCGTGCTGCCACGAGTGCCACAGCGCGGCGTAGTCGCCACCCGCGGCGACGAGCTCGTCGTGCGGGCCGATCTCGGTGATCCGCCCGGCGTCGACGACGGCGACGCGGTCGGCGTCGTGCGCGGTGTGCAGCCGGTGCGCGATCGCGACGACGGTCCGGCCTTCGAGCACGGCGGACAGCGACCGCTCGAGGTGCCGCGCGGCGCGCGGGTCGAGCAGCGACGTCGCCTCGTCGAGCACGAGCGTGTGCGGGTCGAGCAGCACGAGCCGCGCCAGCGCGATCTGCTGCGCCTGGGCGGGGGTCAGCGGGGTGCCACCGGATCCGACCTCGGTCGTCAGCCCCTCGGGCAGGGCGGACACCCACTCCCACGCGTCGACGGCCCGCAGCGCGTGCTCGAGCTCGGCGCCGGTCGCGTCCTCCTTGGCCAGGCGCAGGTTGTCGGCGAGCTCGCCGACGAACACATGGTGCTCCTGCGTGACGAGCGCGACGTGCCCGCGCAGTTCCTCGAGCGGCAGCTCGACGAGCGGCACACCGCCGACCGTGACGGACCCGCCCGTCGGCGGGTGGATGCCGGCGAGCATGCGCCCGAGCGTCGACTTGCCGGCGCCGGACGGGCCGACGACGGCGAGCCGCTCGCCGGACCGCAGGTCGAGGTCGATGCCGTGCAGCACGTCGTGACCCTCGCGGTACGCGTACCGCAGGTCGCGCGCGGACACGTCCTCGTCCACGGGCGTCGCCGATCCGGCGGAACGGTCCGGCGACACGAGCTGCACGCCGACGATCCGCGCGAGCGACGTGGCCGCCACCTGGATCTCGTCGACCCAGAAGATCAGCTCCCACACCGGGCCGCTGACCTGGTACGTGTACATGACGATCGTCGTGACCGCGCCGAGCGACGCGTACCCCTGCGACACGAGGAAGCCGCCCCAGACCAGGACCGCCGCGGGCGCGAGCACGAACGCCAGGTCGATGCCGGGGAACAGCACCGTGCGCAGGTCGAGCGTGACCTTCTCGGCGGCGAACGCCTCGCGCAGGTCGGCGTCGACGCGGGCCTGGCGGCGCGGGCCGAGCCGCAGCGCGTCGACGGTGCGGGCACCCTCGACGGACTCGGTGATCGTGCCGTTGAGCGCCGCGTACGACGCGGACTCCCGCTGGTAGGCCGGCGTCGCGCGCTTGAGGTACCAGCGGACCACGAGCAGCATCCCGGGGACGCCGACGAACATCGCGACCGCCACGAGCGGCGAGAGGACCACGCTCGCGACGACGGTGAGCGTGATCGTCACGACCGCGACGATCACGCGCGGCACACCGAAGCGGACCGCGTGCTGCAGCCGGTTGACGTCGTTCGTCGTGCGCGCCACCAGGTCGCCGGTCCCGGCGCGCTCGACGGTCGACAGCGGCAGCGACGTCACGGTCGAGATGAACTCCTCGCGGAGCTCGGCGAAGACCTTCTCGCCGAACACCATCGACCGGCGCTGCGCGAACCGGATGAGGACGGTCTGCGCGAGCACGGCGAGGACGCCGAGCCCGATGAGGGTGTTGATGTAGGAGACCGTCGTGCCGTCGGTCACGGCGTCGACGAGCCGCCCGAGGATCCACGGACCGGCGAGCCCGGCGACCGCGGCGAGCGTGTGCAGCGTCGCGATGCCGGTGAGGTCGGTGCGGTGCGTGCGGAACAGGCGGCCGGCGTACGCGCGCACCGCCGCCGAGTCGGCGATGGGGAGCTTCACGGTCGTCCTCCTGCGGGCGAGGCGTCGGCGAGGTCGTCGGTGACGGCCACACCGTGCGGGGGTGTGTCGGTGTCGAGGTCGCGGCCGACGACCCGGCGGTACGCGGCGGCCACGGCCGGGCCGGCCGCCCCGTCGAGCAGCTCGGCGTGCGCGCCCCGGGCGACCAGGCGGCCGTCCTGGACGAGCTGCACCTCGTCGACGTGGTCGAGCACGAGCGGCGACGCGGTGACGACGAGGGTCGTACGCCCGCGCCGGTGGTCGGCGAGCCGGCCGGCGATGCGCGCCTCGGTGTGCGCGTCGACCGCGCTGGTCGGCTCGACGAGCACGAGGATCTCCGGGTCCAGGAGCAGCGCCCGCGCGAGGGCGACGCGCTGCCGCTGCCCGCCGGACAGCGAGCGGCCCTTCTCGGGGAGCTCGCCCGCGAGGCCGTCGGGCACGGAGTCGAGCACGTCGTGGGCGTCGGCGAGCGCGATCGCGTCGAGCAGCCGCTCCTCCTCGCCCGTGCCGTGCACGTCGAGCTCCTCACCCAGCGCGCCCGAGAACAGGTGCGGCGTGGCCTCGGCGACGACGATGCGCGTGCGCACGTCCTCCTTGTGCAGGTCGGCGAGCAGCACGCCGCCGAGCCGCACGGGCGTGTCCGTCTCAGCCTCGTCGTCGAACCGGCCCATGCGCGTCGCGATCGCGGCGGACTCGTCGGGGTCGGCGCTGACGAGGGCGACGACGCGGCCGTGCTCGAGCACGACGCCGCTCGTCTCGTCGACCAGCGTCGACCCGGCGGGCGGCGCCTCGGCGGTGCCCGGACGCGCACCCGTCGCCGGCACGACCTGCAGGACCTTGACGACCTTGCCCGCACCCACGTGCGCGCGCGTCGCCGACTGCAGGAACATCGTCGCGTTCTGCACAGGCCACGCGAGGAACGCCGCGTACCCGTAGGTCGCGACGAGCTGACCGGGCGTGATGGTGCCCTCGAGCGCCATGTGCGCGCCGAGCCAGATGAGCACCGCGACGAACATGCCGGGCAGCAGCACCTGGAGGGCGTCGAGCCACGACTGCGTGACGGCGACCTCCTCGCCGCGGCGGCGCACGCGCTGCGACTGCTCGCGGTAGCGCGCGTTGAAGACGCTCTCGCCGCCGATGCCGCGCAGGATGCGCAGGCCGGAGACGGTGTCGGCGCCGAGCGTCGTCAGGCGACCGGACGCCTCGCGCTGGGCGACCTGGCGCTTCTGGAGCGGCTTGACGAGCAGGCCGAGCGCGGCGGCGACGGTCGGCAGACCCAGGAGCACGACGAGGCCGAGGCTCACGGAGACGCGCAGCATGAGGACGGCGGCGACGCCGTAGGCGACGAGGCTGCCGATGAAGCGGGCGGCGATCGCGTAGATCTCACCGACCCGCAGGGCGTCGTTGGCGACGGCGGAGACGACCTCACCGGTCGGCAGCTCGGCGGTGATCGCGTGCCCCGAGCGGGCGACGGTCGTCCCGACCAGCTGGGAGGACGTGAACGCGGCGCGCAGCCAGTTCGCCACGTCGTAGCGGTGCCCGATCGCGCCGGCTGCGGCGCTGACGATCCCGAGCGCGGCGAGCGCACCCGCGGCCCGCCACAGGTCGGGGCCGAAGCCGTGCTCGAGCCCGCCGTCGATCGCGCGGCCCGTGAGGTACGGGAGCAGCGCCTGGCAGGCGAACAGGACGATCCCCAGCAGCACGGCGACCGCGAGGATGCCCCACTGCCGACGGGCGAGCCACCAGAGGTAGGCGACGGGACCGGTCAGCGGCGGGGTGCCGGGGTCGGAGAGGGGGAGCGAGCGCACGAGCGTCTACGTTACGACCGCGTACCGACACGCCTCGAACGCTTATCGGCCCGTGCGGGACAGCGCGTGCCGGGGCCCGGGAGTGACGTCCGCCACCGCGCGGACGACCGGGCCGAGGACGCCGCCGCGACGACTACCCTGGGGGCGTGACCCAGACGCCTGAGCCGCTGTCGCCTGCGCACGCGCCGGCGCCCCCCGCGCACCGTCCGGTCCTCGTCGTCGACTTCGGCGCCCAGTACGCGCAGCTCATCGCGCGGCGGGTCCGTGAGGCGAACGTGTACTCGGAGATCGTCCCGCACACGGCCTCCGTCGCGGACCTGCTCGCGAAGGACCCGGCGGCGATCATCCTGTCCGGCGGGCCGTCGTCCGTGTACGCCACGGGTGCCCCGTTCGTCGACCCGTCGCTGTTCGAGGCAGGCGTGCCCGTGCTCGGCATCTGCTACGGCTTCCAGGCGATGGCGCAGGCCCTCGGCGGGACCGTCGCGCAGACCGGTCAGCGCGAGTACGGCGGCACCGCGGTCGAGGTGACCGACGCCGGCACGGTCCTCGCGGGCAGCCCCGAGCAGCAGACCGTGTGGATGAGCCACGGCGACGCCGTGCACGCCGCGCCCGAGGGCTTCGAGGTCCTCGCGACGAGCGCCGGCAGCCCCGTCGCCGCGTTCGAGAACCGCGAGCGCCGCCTGTTCGGCGTGCAGTGGCACCCCGAGGTCAAGCACTCGCCGCTCGGGCAGCAGGCGCTCGAGAACTTCCTCTACGAGGGTGCGGGCCTCGCGCCCGACTGGAACCCCGGCAACGTCATCGCGGAGCAGGTCGAGCGCATCCGCGCGCAGGTCGGCGACGCGCGCGTCATCTGCGGGCTGTCCGGCGGCGTCGACTCGTCCGTCGCCGCGGCGCTCGTGCAGAAGGCCGTCGGGGACCAGCTGACCTGCGTGTTCGTCGACCACGGGCTGCTGCGGTCCGGTGAGGCGGAGCAGGTCGAGAAGGACTTCGTCGCCGCGACCGGCGTGCAGCTCAAGATCGTCGACGCGCGCGAGCGCTTCCTGCACGCGCTCGCCGGCCACACCGACCCCGAGACCAAGCGCAAGATCATCGGGCGCGAGTTCATCCGCGTGTTCGAGGACGCCGCGCGGGAGGTCGTCGAGGACGCGGGTGCGCACGGCGAGGCCGTGAAGTTCCTCGTGCAGGGCACGCTCTACCCCGACGTCGTCGAGTCCGGCGGGGGCGAGGGCGCGGCGAACATCAAGTCGCACCACAACGTCGGCGGCCTGCCCGACGACCTGCAGTTCGAGCTCGTCGAGCCGCTGCGCACGCTCTTCAAGGACGAGGTGCGCGCGGTCGGCCTGGAGCTCGGGGTGCCCGAGGTCATCGTCTGGCGCCAGCCGTTCCCCGGTCCGGGCCTGGGCATCCGGATCATCGGCGAGGTCACCGCGGAGCGCCTCGACATCCTGCGCGCGGCCGACGCGATCGCGCGCGAGGAGCTCACGAAGGCCGGGCTCGACCGCGACATCTGGCAGTGCCCGGTCGTGCTGCTCGCCGACGTCCGCTCCGTCGGCGTCCAGGGCGACGGCCGCACCTACGGTCACCCGGTCGTGCTGCGGCCCGTGTCCTCCGAGGACGCGATGACGGCCGACTGGACGCGCCTGCCCTACGACGTGCTCGCGACCATCAGCACGCGCATCACGAACGAGGTGCCCGAGGTCAACCGGGTCGTCCTCGACGTCACGAGCAAGCCGCCGGGCACGATCGAGTGGGAGTGACCGACGGCATGACGGGAGGACCGGAGCAGGTGAGCACGACGGAGACGACGACGAAGCCCTGGGTGAAGCGCGCCCGCGGGGCGGCCCAGCGGTACCGGGTCCTGGCGTGGATCACCGGCACGATGCTGCTGCTGCTCTGCGTCGAGATGATCCTCAAGTACGTGCTGCAGCTGCCCGGGTTCAACGTCGACGGCGACCCGCGGTCGGAGGCCGCGCGGATCATCGCGATGGTGCACGGCTGGGTCTACGTGATCTACCTGGTCACCTGCTTCGACCTGTGGTCGACGATGCGCTGGCGGCTCGGCCGGCTCGTGACGCTCGCGCTCGCGGGCGTCGTGCCGGTCATGTCGTTCGTGCTCGAGCGCAAGGTGCACCGCGAGGCGCTCGCCGCGATCGACGCGCGCGCCTGACCGGAGGGCCCGTGCGGATCGTCCACGTCTCCGACTGCTACGCGCCGCGCACGGGCGGCATCGAGTCGCAGGTCGGCGACCTCGCCGCCCGGCAGGCAGAGCAGGGCCACGACGTCCACGTCCTCACGGCGACGCTCGGGGTCGCGAGGGAGCGCGGCGGTGTGGTCGACGTCGAGCACGGGGTGCACGTGCACCGGCTGGGCGCGCGGCTCCCGTTCGACCTCCCGATCAACCCCGCCGCCGGGCCGCGGCTGCTGCGGACCGCGTTCGACGGCCTGCGTCCCGACGTCGTGCACGTGCACGCGGGCGTCCTGTCGCCCTTCGCGTTCGACGGTGCGCGACTCGCGCTCGACGCGGGCCTGCCGACGGCGGTGACCTGGCACTGCATGCTCGACGGCACGGTCCCCGCGCTGCGCAACGCGGTCCGGCGCACGCGCTGGGCCGACGCCCCGGTCGCCCTCTCGGCGGTGAGCTCGGCCGCGGCGGCGCGCGTCGAGGCCGTCTTCGAGACGCAGGTCGCGGTCGTGCCCAACGGGCTGGACCTCGACGCCTGGGCGCCCGACACGGACTCGACCACACCCGCCGCCGACGACGAGACCGCGCCCGTCCGCCTCGTGTCGACCATGCGTCTCGCGCCGCGCAAGCGCGCGGTCCCGCTCGTCGAGCTCGTCGGCGCCGCCGCCCGACGACTGCCGCACGGCCGCCTCCACCTGTCGATCATCGGGTCGGGCCCGGCCCTCGGACGGGTCCGGTCCGCGGTGTCGGCGCAAGGGCTCGACGGCGTCGTCGACCTGCGCGGCCGCCTGACGCGTCCCCAGGTCCGCGCCGCCTACGCGCACGCCGACGTGTTCCTCGCCCCCGCCGAGCTCGAGGCGTTCGGCATCGCCGCCCTCGAGGCCCGGACCGCCGGGCTCGCGATCGTGGCGCGCCGGGGCACGGGCATCGCGGAGTTCGTCACCGACGGCGTCGACGGGCTGCTCGTCGCCGACGACGCGGAGATGACCGAGGCCGTCGTGCACCTCGCCAAGGACGGCCGGCTGCTCGCGGGCATCCGCACGCACAACCGCACGATCCGACCCGCGTTCGGCTGGGACGACGTGCTGGGAGCGGCGCTCGCCGAGTACGAGCGCGCTCGCGCGATGCGCTGACCGGCACTTTCGATACCTTTTTGTTGCGGACGCACTGAACCGATTCGTCGTACGCCCCGTTGTCACATCGTGGACAACTGCGCGCACAGGAACCGTGACAGCGGCTAGCGTCACGGGGACCGCGCGGTGCATGTCCTCGCCGGGGTCGCTCGTCCACACCTGACCCCGGCACGTCCGTGATACCGACCCATCAGGGGGACCACCATGTCCGCACGTGCACGCCGTCGTCCCGCTCGACTCCTCGGCACCCTCGTCCTCGCGCTCGGAGCGCTCCTCGCCGTCGCCGGTGTCGCCACCTGGTTCGGCGTCGGCGCGAGCCTCGGCCAGGAGGAGATCCACGTCTCCGACGACGCCCCGGCGTTCGCCGGCCAGCTCGTCGACACCCCGTGGGAGGCGTGGTCGCAGGCCGAGGCCATCCGCGGTCACGCGATGGCCGAGTCGGACGGCCGCACCTACGCCGAGCTCGACCAGGACGACGCCGCACGACCGATGGTCCAGACGGCCTCGTTCCTGCGCGCGTCGCTCATGACGTCCGTCATCGCCTTCGGCGTCTCGCTCCTCGTCGTCGGTGTCGGCGTCGGCTTCCTGCTCGCCGGGAGCGCCCTGCGCTCCCTCGCCGCGTCGTCGACCGGGCCCGACGCCCGGCGCGACACGTCCGACGAGACGCGTCCCGTCGCCGTCCCCGCCTGAGCCCACCGGGCGGCGCCGACGTCTGCCGGGCGGCCCACGCGGTCGCCCGGCGCGCCGCCACGCCGCGGGTGTGTCGCCCGCTTCCTCCTGTTCTGCCCGCCGACCTGGGGATACGCTCGACGGGCACGGTGCTGTCTCGTGAGCTCGGCCTGTCGGGCCCGGGTGTCCGGGCCCGTTCTGTCAGTGGTGCAGAAGGGATCGGGAAATGTCGAGTGCTGCAGTGGGGGAGCGGTCGGGCGCGGTGCGCGTCATCGGCCTCATCACCTTGATCCTGGGCGTCGTCTTCATCGTCGCCGGGGGAGTCACGTGGGGAGCGGTGGCGAGCAACCTCGCCGCCGAGAAGATCACGGTGTCCGACGACGCGTCGGCCTTCCAGGGCCAGCTCGTCGACACGCCCTGGGAGGCGTGGGTCCAGGCGGACATCATCAACACGCACGCGCTCGAGGCGTCGGGCGGCAAGACGTACGCGGAGCTCGACCAGGACGACCCGACGCGCTCGACGGTCATGACCGCGTCGTTCCTGAGGGCGTCGCTGTTCACCTCGGTCGTCGCGTTCGGCGTCGCGCTCCTGGTGTTCGGCGTCGGCGTGACGTTCGTGCTCGTCGGCTGGGCGCTGCGCAAGGTCGGGACCGTCCCGCGCGCGGTCGTCACCGACACGACCCAGACGGCGCCGCCCGCGACGGCCAACGCCTGACCGGCCGGCCGCGTCGTCGCGGTCCGTCGCCAGGACGACGAAGGTCCGGTCCCCCGGGCTGGGGACCGGACCTTCGTGCGTGCGGGCGGCCGCGGCGGGGGTGCGGCCGCCCGACGTCATCGCCGTGCGGCGGCCGCCGCCTGGCGCGAGCTGCGGGCGGCCGAGAGCAGCGACCCGACGAGGAGCGCCGCACCTGCGGCCGCGAGCAGCACGATCAGCGCGAGCTGCAGGTCGATCGCGAGCCCCGAGGCCCACGCGAGGATGCCGACGCCGATCGCCGCGAGGACGAGGCCCCAGACGACCGTGCCGACGCGCAGCCGTGCGCGCGGCTCCTTCTCCGGCTCCGTGCCAGCCGGGGCCGGGGCCGAGGCTGCGACCGCCGGGCCCGTGCTCGACGTGGCCGGAGCAGGCGGGGCCGGGACCGGGGTCGGCGTCGGTGCCGGAGCGGGCGCGGGGACCGGCACCGGCCCGGGGTCCGGCGCAGGCGTCGACATGCTCGTGAGCTCGTCGATCAGCGCCGGACGGTCGTCCGTCGGCGGCGGGAGCGGGCGGGTGTGCCCGTCCTGCACGGCGGCCTGCTCGTCGCCCGGCTCGTGGCGGTCCTTCGTCATGACCGGCAGCGGGCGCGTCGCGTCCGTCGGGGGGAGCGGCTGCGTCTCGTCCGTCCGCAGGAGCGGCTGCGTCTCGTCCGTCCGCGCGAGCGGCTGCGTCTCGTCCGTCCGCAGGAGCGGCTGGGTCGCGTCGGCCCCGGTCGTGACGTCGGAGTCCGCCCCGCTCGCGAGGTCGGCGTCCGCCGCGACCGTGAGGTCAGCGTCCGTCCTGGGCGCCGCGTCCTGCGACACGTCCGCGCCGTGGGCCGGACGGGCGTCGTCGTCCTCGGCCACGTCCGCGTCCTCAGCCACGTCGTCGGCCGCGGCGTCGTCGGCCACGTCCGTGGCGCGGGCGTCGGTGCGGCGCACGTCCGTCGTCGGCAGCGGCGCGGTCGCGTCGGGAGCGGACGGTGCGTCGGTCGGGTCCGTCGCCGGCTCCGGCTCGTGGCGGGTGTCGTCGGTGCTCATGCCTGCTCCTCGATGATCCGGACCTCGCCCGCGCCGACGCTGACGTGCAGCAGGAGCTGGGGGGTCGTGCCGGTGCGGGTCTGCTCGTCCTCGAACCTCTGCTCCGAGATACCGAGGCCGTCCACGGTGCGCGTCTCGCCGTCGAGCTCCCAGCGGACCGTGCCGACGCCGGCCTCGGTGTCGGCGGCGACGGCCGCGTCGACCGGGACGACGACGGTGAGGTTGCCGGCGCCGAGCGAGACCGGGACGTCGAGCGTGGTGCTGGTGAGGGGGACCGCGGTCAGGTCGACCACGGCGTCGCCGAACCCGAGGTCGAAGCCCTCGGCGGCGGAGCGGCGGCTGTCGACGACGTAGGTGCCGCTGTCGAGGTGGCGTTCCGGACCGGTCGTCCACACCCAGTCGTTCGTCTGGGCGGCGCCGACGGGCAGCGCGACGAGGATGCCGACGATCGCGAGGGCGCCGAGGGCGCCGCTGCGACGGCCGCGCAGGCCCGAGACCAGGATGCCGAGGCCGGCGAGGACGATGCCGATGCCGAGCGCGGTGAGCGCGACGGGTCCGTCGAAGTCGCCGGTCCAGTCGGCCAGGAGGAGGACGGCGAGCCCGATGAGGCTGAGGGCGACGACCGAGCCGACCATGCCGACGCCGGGACCGAGCACGCGCGGCTTGCGCGGCGCGGGCGGGGGCGGCGGGGCGAGCGGGACCGGCAGGGCGGGCGGTGCGGGCGGCGTGGGGCCCTGGCGGTACGGGCCGGACGAGCCCGGCGTGGGGTACGAGCCGTAGGGACCGTACGGCGCGGGGCCGGTCACGGGAGCGCTCGCCGCGGGCGCGCCGGGTGCCGGGTAGCCGGGTGCGGGTGCGCTCGTCGTCGGAACGGCCGGGCCGGAGGTCGCCGAGGCCGCGCGGGCCGGAGCCGGCTGCTTGACCCACGGGTCGGCGGGCGCCGCCGCGGCGGGGGCGGGGCCGTAGGGGGCAGGGCCGTAGACGGGTGCGGGCGTCGACCGTCGGCTCGCCGCGGTGACGATCAGCGCGATGACCCCGGCGATGAACGCGACCCAGAGGAGCCCCTGGAGCCAGCCCGGAGGGCCGTCCCAGAACCAGAACCAGTGGTCGCCGCGCGCGAGGCCGACGATCGCGACGCCGAGCGCGCCGAGCAGGGCCACGTCGAACCGGCCCGCGACCATCTCCTCGAGGTGGATGCGGCCGTCGGACTGCTCGGGCAGCAGCGCCCAGGCGACCCCGTAGACGACGAGCCCGAGTCCGCCGAGCAGGATCGACGCGGCGAACAGGCCGCGCACCAGCAGCGGGTCGAGCCCGAAGCGCCGCGCGAGCCCGTCGCAGACCCCGCCGATCCAGCGGTCGTCGCCGCGGAACATGCCGGTGCGGCGCACGGCGGCGAAGAAGCCGCCCGCCGCGGGGGGCCGTGGGGCGGAGTCGAACGGCGGCGGGGTGCCGTAGGGCGCGGTCGGGGCGCCGTGCTCGCCGCGTGCTCCCGGCGCGTCCGGGCCGGCAGGTCCGCCGGCAGGGGTGTTCGTGTCCATGGCTCGATCCTTCCCCGCGAGGGCGGTCCGGCGGGATCGGGTGCTCCCCTGACCCGACCCTGATCCTGGGGGTCCCCCAGCCCTGATCCTCGGGGGACGCGTCCCTGATCTGGTGCCGGGAACGCCGTGAGCACCCCTGCGGACGTGTGACGATCGGTGCGTGACCTCCGCACCTGCCCCGTCGCGACCGGCCGGCACCGCCGCGCCGCGCGTGCGGCTGCCGCTGCGCCGTCCCGAGCGCGGCCGCTGGTTCGCGGGCGTGGCGGTCGGGCTGGCGGCGCACCTCGACGTCCCCGTGGGGCTCGTGCGGTTCGCGTTCGTCGTCCTCGCGCCGGTCGCGGCGGTCGGTCCGGCGCTGTACGTCTTCTGGTGGCTGACCGTCCCCGCGGGGGACCCGGCCGCGGCGGCGACCGAGGCGCGTCCGACCGCGCTCACGCGCCTGGCCCGGCGCCAGCACGACGTCGACCCGGCCCGCCGGCTGCCGCTCGCGGCGATCCTCACGGGTGTCGCGCTCGTGCTGGGCTCGATCGCGCTCGTCGCGACGCGGCTGGGCCTCGACCTCAACGTCGACTGGCTGCTGCCGTCGCTCGTGCTGCTCGCAGGTCTCGGGCTCGCGTGGAGCCAGCTCGACCACGTGCCGCGCGAGCGGTGGCGGACCGAGTCGGGCCGCCCGACGGTCGGCGTGCTGCGCCTGCTCGGCGGTGTGGTGCTCGCGGGTGTGGGCGGGCTGCTGCTCGTGGGGCAGCTCATGGGCAGCGGCATCGAGCCGGCCGCGTTCGTGCAGGCGGTCGTGGCGGCCGTGGCCGTGCTCGCCGGCGTCGGGCTCGTGCTCGCGCCGTGGTGGCTGCGCCTGGTCCGCGCGCTCGGCGACGAGCGGGCCGCGCGTGCCCGGGAGTCGGAGCGTGCCGACATCGCCGCGCACCTGCACGACTCGGTGCTGCAGACCCTCGCGCTCATCCGCGCCCGCGCCGACGACGCCGCCGAGGTCGCGCGCATGGCGCGTGCGCAGGAGCGCGAGCTGCGCGAGTGGATGTACGACGAGCGTCCGGCCCCTGGCACGTCGGTCGCGGCGGTCGTCAAGGACGTCGTCGCCGAGGTCGAGGACTCGCGGTCCGGCCCGACGGGCGACCCGGTGGCGATCGACGTGGTCGTCGTCGGGGACCGCGTCCCGGACGCGGACACCGAGGCGCTGGTCCAGGCGACGCGCGAGGCGCTCGTCAACGCCGTCGTGCACGGTCGTCCGCCGGTGTCGCTGTACCTCGAGGTGCGGTCCGACGCGGTCGAGGTGTTCGTCAAGGACCGGGGCGACGGGTTCGACGTGGACGCGATCGGACCCGACCGGTTCGGGGTGCGCGAGTCGATCATGGGCCGGGTCCGCCGTCGTGGTGGCACGGCCGAGGTGACCAGCCGGCCGGGTCGCGGCACCGAGGTGCACCTGCTGGTGCCGGTGCGCGCGGCCGCGGCGGCCGAGGGAGGGGAAGCGAGATGAGCACGGACACGACGGGCCCGTCGACCGGTGCCGTGGACGTCGTCCTCGTCGACGACCACCACCTGTTCCGGACCGGGGTCAAGGCGTCGCTCGACGCGGGCGTGCGCGTGGTCGGCGAGGCCGACGACGTCGAGTCGGCCGTCCGCGTGGTGCACGAGCTGCAGCCCCCGGTGGTGCTGCTCGACGTCCACCTGCCCGGCGGCGACGGCGGCGGTGGTGCCGAGGTGATCCGGCGCTGCACCGACCTGGGCGGCACGACGCGGTTCCTCGCGCTGTCGGTGTCGGACGCGGCCGAGGACGTGGTCGCGGTGATCCGGTCCGGGGCGCGCGGCTACGTGACGAAGGCGATCGACGGCGGCGAGCTGTCGGACGCGGTGCGCCGCGTCGCGGGCGGGGACGCGGTGTTCTCGCCGCGGCTCGCGGGGTTCGTGCTCGACGCGTTCGGCGCGGCCGCGGGCGACGTCGCGACGGGCGACGACGAGCTCGACCGCCTCTCGGCGCGCGAGCGCGAGGTCATGCGGCTCATCGCGCGCGGCTACACCTACCGCGAGGTCGCCGCGGAGCTGTTCATCTCGGTGAAGACCGTCGAGACCCACGTGTCGGCGGTCCTGCGCAAGCTCCAGCTGTCGAGCCGGCACGAGCTGACGCGGTGGGCGGCGGCGCGCCGGCTCCTCTGACCCGCGGTCGACGGTGGCGCGGCGGCGGGCTGTGACGCCGTCGCCCGCGGCGGTGCGGCCGCACGTGTGACGCGGTCGATCTGACGGAACGTCAGAAACCGTCCCGCCCGGCGGCTAGGCTCGGGAGGCATGGAACTCCTGCAGCACCTCCTCCTCTTCCTGCACCTCCTGGGCTGGGCGATCGTGCTCGGCGGCACGCTCGTCACGATGCGCGACAACCGGCTCCCCAGGGGCGCGCTGCACGGGATCCTCACGGCGCTGATCACCGGCATCCTCATGGTCGGCCTGGCCTCGGCGAGCGACGAGCTGCGCGACCCGAACAACGTCAAGGTCGCCGTGAAGCTCGTCGTCGCGCTCGTCGTGACCGGGCTGGTCGTGTACGGCACGCGTCGTCCGGAGAAGGTCACGAAGGGCCTGCTCGGCGGCGTCCTCGGCCTCACCGTGCTCAACGTCGCGATCGCCGTCCTCTGGCGCTGACCGGCCGTCCCGGTCGCGCCGCGGCCCCGCGCCGCGGCGCGGCCTGACGGCGGCTAGGGTCTGCCGCCATGGGTGTGGTCGGAGAGGTCCTGATCGGCGTCGTCGTGCTGGTCGGGCTGTTCGGGGTCGTCGTGCAGGTGCTGCCCGGCGGCATCCTCGTGGCCGCCGCGGTCATCGCCTGGGGCGTGATCACGGGCGGTGCCGCGGGCTGGACGGTCGTCGCGGTCGCGGTCCTCGCGACCGGGCTCGCCGCCGTCGGCAAGTACCTGCTCGCGGGCCGGCACCTCCAGCGTCGGGGTGTGCCGAACAGCACGCTCGTGTGGGGCGGCCTGCTCGGCGTCGTCGGGTTCTTCGCCGTCCCGGTCGTCGGTCTCCCGCTCGGGTTCGTCGTCGGCACCTACGCCGCCGAGTGGGTCCGGCTGCGCGAGCACGGGCCCGCGTGGAAGGCCACGGTGGTCGCGCTGCAGGCCACGGGCGTGACGATCCTCGTCGAGCTCGCGGGGGCACTCGTCACGACCGCCGCGTGGGGCGTGGGGCTCGCCGTCACCTGACCGCCCGGTCGCCGACCGAGGTCGTCGCGTGCGTCCCGTCCGCCCGGCGGCCGGCCCTCGCCTGCGCCCGTCCGGCCTGTGCGCGGCGGGCACCGGGTGTCGGTGGCGACGCCTAGGCTGGTGCCGTCATGACATCGCTGTTCGAGAGCCTCTCCCTGCCCGTGCCCGGTGGCGCCGTCCCGTCGCGCCGGACGGCCGGTGAGCCGTCCGGTCTGCCCGCCGTCGTGCCCCCGCGCGGCGAGGACGACGCCGCCCAGGAGCGCGACGCCCGGCGCCAGGAGCGCGCGGACGCCCTGCTCGTCGGGCTCAACCCGCAGCAGAAGGAGGCCGTCGTCCACAGCGGCGGCCCGCTGCTCATCGTCGCCGGCGCCGGCTCGGGCAAGACGCGCGTGCTGACGCACCGGATCGCGCACCTGCTGGCCACGCGCCGGTCGCGCCCGGGCGAGATCCTCGCGATCACGTTCACCAACAAGGCCGCGGCGGAGATGCGCGAGCGCGTCGAGCACCTGGTCGGGCCGTCGGCCCGGAACATGTGGGTGTCGACGTTCCACTCCGCGTGCGTGCGGATCCTGCGGCGCGAGGCCGCGACGCTCGGGCTGCGGTCCAGCTTCTCGATCTACGACGCGGCCGACTCGCAGCGCCTGCTCACGCTCGTCGCGCGCGAGCTCGACCTCGACCCGAAGAAGTACCCGGCGAAGGCGCTCTCGGCGAAGATCTCCGCGCTCAAGGACGAGCTCGTCGACCCCGAGACGTTCGCGGCGACCAACGGCGGGGGAGCGGCGAACGACTTCGACACCGCGCTCGCGCAGGTCTACACGCGCTACCAGGCGCGGCTGCGGCAGGCGCAGGCGCTCGACTTCGACGACCTCATCATGTCGACCGTCCACCTGCTGCAGGGCTTCCCGGCGGTCGCCGAGCACTACCGGCGGCGGTTCCGGCACGTGCTCGTCGACGAGTACCAGGACACCAACCACGCGCAGTACATGCTCGTGCGCGAGCTCGTCGGCCACAGCGGCTCGGCGGCGGGCGCGGACGGCGAGGAGGTGCCGCGCGGCGAGCTCACGGTCGTCGGCGACGCCGACCAGTCGATCTACGCGTTCCGCGGCGCGTCGATCCGCAACATCCTCGAGTTCGAGGCCGACTACCCCGACGCGCGCACGATCCTGCTCGAGCAGAACTACCGCTCGACGCAGACGATCCTCTCCGCCGCGAACGCCGTCATCAGCCGCAACCCCGGTCGCAAGCCCAAGCGGCTGTGGACCGACTCGGGCCAGGGCGCGCAGATCGTCGCGTACGTCGCGGACACCGAGCACGAGGAGGCGCGCTTCGTCGCGCAGGAGATCGACCGCCTCGGCGACTCCGACGGCGTGCGGCCCGGCGACGTCGCGATCTTCTACCGCGCGAACGCGCAGTCCCGCGCGCTCGAGGAGGTGCTGATCCGCGTCGGCCTGCCGTACAAGGTCGTCGGCGGCACGCGCTTCTACGAGCGCAAGGAGATCAAGGACGCCGTCGCGTACCTGCGCGCGATCGCGAACCCCGACGACGACGTCAACCTGCGCCGCATCCTCAACGTGCCCAAGCGCGGGCTGGGGGACCGGTCGGAGTCGATGGTCGCGTCGTTCGCCGAGCGCGAGCGCATCTCGTTCGGCGCCGCGCTCGACCGGCTCGACGAGGTGCCCGGGCTCGGGACGCGCGCGATCACCGGGCTGTCGTCGTTCGCCGCGATGATGTCGGACCTGCGCGTGCTCGCGTTCCAGGGCGCCGGTCCCGCCGAGGTGCTCGGGGCCGTGCTCGACCGGTCCGGCTACCTCGCCGAGCTGCGGGCCAGCGAGGACCCGCAGGACGCGTCGCGCGTCGAGAACCTCGCCGAGCTGCACGCCGTCGCGACCGAGTTCGAGCAGAGCGACCCCGACGGCGACCTCGCCGACTTCCTCGAGCGCGTCTCGCTCGTCGCCGACTCGGACCAGATCCCGACTCCCGACGGCGGGGACGGGGACGACGAGGACGCGCCGCGCCAGCCGGACCAGGGCGTCATCACGCTCATGACGCTGCACACCGCCAAGGGGCTCGAGTTCCCCGTCGTGTTCCTCACGGGCATGGAGGACGGGACGTTCCCGCACATGCGCTCGCTGACGGACACCGACCAGCTCGCCGAGGAGCGCCGGCTCGCCTACGTCGGGCTGACCCGCGCGCGTGAGCGGCTGTACATCTCGCGCGCCGCGGTCCGCACGGCGTGGGGCGTGCCGAACGAGTTCCCGCCCAGCCGGTTCCTCGACGACCTGCCCGAGGAGCTCGTCGACTGGCGGCGGCGCGAGTCGTCGACGTCGTCGCTGCGCGGCGGCTGGGGCTCGGGCTTCGGGTCCGGTGGTTACGGCTCAGGGCGCGCCGGGTCGGGCGGCTACCGGTCCGGCGGACGGACCGAGCGGGCGAAGGAGACGAAGCCCAGCCTGCCGTCGACGGGCGCCAAGTTCGGGTCCGCGACCCCGCGTGGCGACGTCCCGACGCTCACGATCGGTGACCGCGTGACGCACGACGCCTACGGGCTCGGCACGGTCGTCGGGCTCGAGGGCGCCGGACCGAACGCCGTGGCCAAGGTCGACTTCGGCACCGAGGGCACCAAGCGCCTGCTGCTGCGCTACTCGCCGGTCACCAAGCTCTGACACGCCGCCGTCCGGAAGGGCGGCCCGCCGTCCTCACTCGTGGGTGACGTGCCCGATCGCGGCGTCTCGCGGCGCGTGCGCCCGGGCGGACCAGGGGCAGGGACACCAGGGGCAGGGACTGCCCGGGCGGTCGCACGGGCCCGTCGCACGACCAGGACGGCGAACGCCCCGGCCGCGGCGCCGACGTCGCGCGGTGACGGCCGAGCGTCGACGTCCCCGTCGTCGTGCACGTCGGTGCTCCCGGCCGGCGCGTGCTCAGGCCGCCTCGGCCCAGGTGGCCTGCACGGCCCGCTCGACGGTGTCGCGGTCGACCCCCGCCGCGAGGAGCGCGCGGCCCGAGCCTGCGGTGTCGAGGCGTGCGGCCGCGAGCAGGAGGTGGCCGGTGTCGATCCGGCGGTGCTTGAGGCGGACCGCCTCGCGCAGCGAGACCTCGAGCAGCTTCTTGGCGTCGGCGTCGAAGGGCAGGTGACCGCGGCGTCCCCCGGGCGCGGGCGCGTCGAGGGCGCCGGGCCCGAAGGTCGCCTCGACCTGCTCGCGCACGGCGTCGAGGTCGATGCCGAGCCCCGCGAGGGCGTCGGCGTCGAGCGTGTCCGTCGACTGCGCGCGCACGGCCCGCTCGAGCGCGGCGGGCTCGACGTCGAGGCGCGCGAGCGCGCGACGGGCGACGGCGTCCCCGTGCGCGACGGTGCCGAGCAGCACGTGCTCGGAGCCGATGTGGTCCGCACCGAGGCGGCGCGCGACGGTCTGGGCCTGCTCGACGGCGAGACGGGCGTCCTGCGTGAAGCGCTCGAACATCAGGGGTACCTCTTCCCGTACTTCTTGTGGACGGCCTGCCGGGTGACGCCGAGCGCGTCGGCGATGTGCTGCCACGGCCAGCCGATCCGGCGCGCGCGCTCGACGTGGAGCGCCTCGAGCCGGTCGGCGAGGACGCGCAGCGAGCGGACGGCACGCAGACCCTCGGCGGGGTCGTCGCCCGCGGCGGCGGTGAGGAGCTCGCTGGACATGCCGTCAACATACGTTGACGCGGCGATGGGTGTCAACCGATGTTGACGAGCTGACCGCTGGTCGTGCCCCGCCGCACGGGACCGCTCGGCACCCGGGCGCGCTGCCGCACGGGACCCGTGGGCGCGCCGTCAGCGCCGCGACGACGGGCGCCGCGCGCCCGGCCTCAGCCGCGGACGAGGACCGGCCGCGCCGGGTCGGCGTTGTCCACCACGACGGTCGCGCGGTCCGCGGGCGCGACCTCGGCGAGGTAGAGCAGCTGCCCGTCGCGGTACCGCGCGTTCACCGGGTCGTCGGGGTCCGCCGGGCAGCCGTCCCGCGCCGCCATCCGCGCGAACGTCACGTCGAACGGCACCCGCAGGAAGACGGAGACGTCCCACCACCCGGCCAGCTCGGGACGGTGCAGGAAGATGCCGTCGACGACCAGGACCGCGTCGTCCGGCGCGGTGCGCAGGGGAGCGTCGAGGAGCCGGTCGGTGGCCACGTCGCGCACGGCCGTCCGGTACCGGCGGGAGCCGCCCGGTCCGAACGGCGCCAGCAGCTCGCGGTGCAGCGCGTCGTGGTCGTACGAGTCCCGGTAGAA
The DNA here is from genome assembly GCF_019024305.1 of Cellulomonas algicola. Taxonomy (NCBI): domain Bacteria; kingdom Bacillati; phylum Actinomycetota; class Actinomycetes; order Micrococcales; family Cellulomonadaceae; genus Cellulomonas; species Cellulomonas algicola. The sequence goes on from NZ_JAHKSJ010000034.1 coordinate 18,793, forward strand.
CCCCTCCGGCGAACGTCGGCCGCGCGCGTACCGGTCGGCGCGTGCGCGGTGGAAGCCGTCGACCGACGCACGTACGACGGTGCGTCCGTCGGTGCCCAGCGCCACCGCGAGCTCGTCGGCCAGGACGGTCTTGCCCGCGCCGTCGACGCCGTCGACCCCGACCAGCACCGGCCGCCGCAGCGCCACGGGGTCCGGCACCAGCGCGGCCAGCTCGTCGAGCAGGCGGGCGCGGACCTCGGTCGGGGCGGCGTGCGGCGGCATGTCGCGACCGTAGCGGCGCCGCGCGCGTGTCGGAGGTGCGCGGCACGGTGGGGGCATGGACGCACGCGCGACGGACGACGACGAGGTGCGGGAACGGCTCGCGGACGTGCGGCGGGAGGCCGAGCGCCGCCTCGCCGCGCTGGTCGACGAGCACACGGCCGTCGTGGACGCGTCGCGGGACAGCAACGCCGACGACGAGCACGACCCGGAGGGCGCGACGATCGCGTTCGAGCGCGCGCAGGTCGACGCGCTCGCGGCGGCCGCGAGCGAGCGGCTGGCGGAGGTCGACCGCGCGCTGCGGCGGCTCGACGAGGGCACGTACGGCACGTGCGCGTCGTGCGGTCGCCCGATCCCGCCCGAGCGCCTCGCGGCCCGCCCGACGGCGACGACGTGCGTGACCTGCGCGGCCGGCGGACGACGCTGACCGGCGGGCCTCTTACGCCGACCCGGTGACCGGGGACGTCGCGCACGCCACATCTCTCGATGTGAAGATATCTCCGCCCGAAGGCTACGATCGGCGACGGCGCTGCGGCCGGACCGTGGTCGCGCCAGGCCGGTCGGACGAGAGGAACCGGGACCGAAGTGGACCTGTTCGAGTACCAGGCACGTGACATCTTCGAGAAGCACGGGGTGCCCGTGCTCGGCGGCATCGTCGCCACGACCCCGGACGAGGCCCGCGAGGCCGCGGCCCGCCTGCTGCCCGCCGAGGGTGGCGTCGTGGTCGTCAAGGCGCAGGTGAAGACCGGCGGCCGCGGCAAGGCCGGTGGCGTCAAGCTCGCCCGCTCCGCCGACGAGGCCGCCGAGAAGGCCGGCGAGATCCTCGGCATGGACATCAAGGGCCACACCGTCCACCGCGTGATGATCGCGGCCGGCGCGAAGATCGCCCAGGAGTTCTACTTCTCCCTGCTGCTGGACCGCGCCGAGCGTCGCTACCTGGCGATGGCCTCGGTCGAGGGCGGCATGGAGATCGAGCAGCTCGCGGTCGAGCGCCCCGAGGCGCTGGCCAAGGTCGCCGTCGACCCGCGCACGGGCATCGACCAGGCCAAGGCCGACGAGATCGTCGCCGCGGCGGGCTTCGCGCCCGAGCTGGCCGGCAAGGTCGCGGACGTCCTCCAGAAGCTGTGGCTCGTCTACAAGAACGAGGACGCGACGCTCGTCGAGGTGAACCCGCTGGTCCTCACCGAGGACGGCGACGTCGTCGCGCTCGACGGCAAGGTCACGCTCGACGCCAACGCGGACTTCCGCCACGCGGACCACGAGGCGCTCGAGGACAAGGCCGCCGCCGACCCGCTCGAGGCGCGCGCCAAGGAGAAGGACCTCAACTACGTCAAGCTCGACGGCGAGGTCGGCATCATCGGCAACGGCGCAGGGCTCGTCATGAGCACGCTCGACGTCGTCGCCTACGCCGGTGAGGCGCACGGCGGCGTCAAGCCCGCCAACTTCCTCGACATCGGCGGCGGCGCGTCGGCCGAGGTCATGGCTGCCGGCCTCGACATCATCCTCACGGACCCGCAGGTCAAGTCGGTGTTCGTCAACGTCTTCGGCGGCATCACGGCGTGCGACGCGGTCGCCAACGGCATCGTCGCGGCGCTCGAGATCCTCGGCGACGAGGCCTCGAAGCCGCTGGTCGTCCGCCTCGACGGCAACAACGTGCTGGAGGGCCGCCGCATCCTCGCGGACGCCGGCCACCCGCTCGTCACGCTCGCGGACACGATGGACGGCGGGGCCGACGAGGCCGCCCGCCTGGCCCACACCGCCGCCTGAGACCCTCGAGAAGCAGAGAGAAGCAGACAGACATGGCGATCTTCCTCACCGAGGCGTCCAAGGTCATCGTCCAGGGCATGACCGGCTCCGAGGGCACCAAGCACACGACGCGCATGCTCGCGTCCGGCACGAACGTCGTCGGCGGCGTCAACCCGCGCAAGGCCGGGACGACGCAGTCGTTCGGTGACGTCGACGTCCCCGTGTTCGGCTCCGTGGCCGAGGCCATCGAGAAGACCGGCGCAGACGTCTCGGTCATCTTCGTGCCGCCCGCCCACACCAAGGGCGCGGTCGTCGAGGCCGTCGACGCGGGCATCCCGCTCGCCGTCATCATCACCGAGGGCGTCCCGGTGGCCGACACCGCGGAGTTCTTCTCCTACGCGCAGGAGAAGGGCGTCCGGCTCATCGGCCCGAACTGCCCCGGCCTCATCAGCCCCGGGAAGTCCAACGTGGGCATCATCCCGGCCGACATCACGGGCCCCGGCAAGGTCGGCCTCGTGTCGAAGTCCGGCACGCTGACCTACCAGATGATGTACGAGCTGCGGGACTTCGGGTTCTCGACGGCCATCGGCATCGGCGGCGACCCGATCATCGGCACGACGCACATCGACGCGCTCGCCGCGTTCGAGGCGGACCCCGAGACCGAGATCATCGTCATGATCGGCGAGATCGGCGGCGACGCCGAGGAGCGGGCCGCGGCCTACATCCAGGCGAACGTCACCAAGCCGGTCGTCGGCTACGTCGCGGGCTTCACCGCCCCCGAGGGCAAGACGATGGGCCACGCGGGCGCGATCGTCTCCGGCTCGTCGGGTACCGCGCAGGCGAAGAAGGAGGCCCTCGAGGCCGCCGGCGTCAAGGTCGGCAAGACCCCGTCGGAGACCGCGGCGCTCGCGCGCGAGCTGCTCACGCGCTCCTGATCCACCCCACGACACCCCCGCTCCCGACCCCGGGCGCGGGGGTGTCGTGCGTCCCGCGCCCGCCCGGGACGACCGGCGCGCCGGAGTGCGGCGCGCCGCGAGTGGCCGACTCGCCGGGCCGAGGTGCCGGGTGACACGTCCGGCTCCGGCGACGATGTCCGGATGAGCGCCGCAGGACCGCGGACGGGCCGACCGCCCGCCACGACGACCCGACCGGGCCGCCGGACCGTCCCCGGCGGCGCCGACCGGCCCACCTTCTTCACGAGCGCGCTCGACGGCGCCCCGCGCTGGGCGACCGGTGCGCTCGCGTCGCTCCAGGCGGCCGTCCTGTCGCTCGCGGCGCTCACCATCCCGGCGGCCGCGGCGTTCGTCGCGACGTCCGCTGACCCGAGCAACGCGGGCGTCGCGTGGCCGCAGGCCGTCGGCGTCGGGGCCGCGCTCTGGCTGCTGGGGCACGGCGTGCCCGTGGCCGTGGCGAGCACGACCGTCACGCTCGTGCCCCTCGGCGTGAGCCTGCTCGCGCTGTTCACCTGCTACGCCTCGGCGCGACGCTCCGGCGTCGCCACGCGGTCGGCCTACGCGGCCGCGGTCGGCGCGTACGCCGGGGCCGCCGGGCTCGTCGCGCTGCTGGTGGGCGGCGGTGGTGGTGGTGCCGCACGCGCGGTCGTCGGCGGTGCGGTGGTCGGCGGGCTCGGGCTGGGTGCGGGGCTGCTGCGGCGGCCCGAGGCACCCTCGCTGCGCGCGCTGACCCGGCCGGCGTGGTCGCGCGTCGCCTCGTGGGCGCGCGTCGGCGGCACCGGCGGCGTGCTCGCGGTCGCGCTGCTGGTCGCGGTGTCCGCGCTCGTCGTGACGCTGTGGGTCGTCGCGGGTCGGGCGACCGTCGGCGACGTCGTGCGGGGCCTGAACCTCGACGCGGTCGGGGGTGTCGTGCTCGCGTTCGCCGAGCTCGCGTTCCTGCCGAACCTCGTCGTCTGGGCACTCGCGTGGCTGTCAGGTCCCGGGTTCGCCGTGGGCCTCGGCAGCCGGTTCTCGCCGACCGAGGTCGTCCCCACGCCGCTGCCCGCGGTCCCGCTGCTCGGCGGCCTGCCGGCTCCCGACCTCGTCGGGCCGGCCACCGCGGGGGCGCCGGTCGTGCTGGTCGTCGTCGGGCTCGTCGCCGGCTGGTACGTGCACCGGCGCGTCCGCCCGACTGCTGGCTGGCACGCGCTCGCCGCGTGCGCGGTGACGGCGGCGACGGCCGGCGTGCTCGTCGCGACGCTCGTCACGCTCGCGAGCGGCGCCGCCGGGCCCGGTCGCATGGCGTCGGTCGGTGCGCACGGCTGGGCCGTCGGCGGGATGGTGGCCCTCGGTGTGCTGGTCGGCTCCGCGCTCGTCGTGCTCCCGGGCGACCCGTTCGTGCGGGCGGGCGCCCGGCGCCTGCTGCGTGTGCCAGACCGGGACGGTACGCCCGCGGGCGAGGACTGACCTCCGACGTCAGCAGGCCGCCGCCGGCTCCGATGCCTGCGGGCCCTGCCCGGTGTGGGCGGAGGACCGAGCCGTCAGCCGGCGTCGCCGCCCGGCGTGGGCCGCTGCAGCCCGTCCGTGAACGCGTGCTCGCACTGCTTCTGCGCCGTGATGGTCAGCGCACCCGCCATGCAGTCCTCGCGCTCCTGCAGGAGCGGCGAGATCGACAGCGCGGTGAGCACCGCGAGCGACCACACGGCCGACATCGTGACGAGCACCGCGAGCATCGCCGGCAGCCCGCCGCGGGCACGGGCCCGGACCGCGGTGACGAGCGCCCGGACGCCGAGCACGAGGCCCGCGAGGGCGAACAGGGCGGCCGCGACACGCCACGGCATGGGCAGCGTCGCGACGAGCACGGACCCGAGCAGCAGGACGCCGACGGTGCGCGACTGCTCGGCGGCCTTGAGGGTCCCGGCCGGGTCGGGCGGCGCCGCGGCGGCCTCGCGCCGCTCGGCCTCGGTCGGCACCGGGCGCGGGCCCGTCGGCGGCCCGGCGGGGCCCGTCCCGCGGTGGTCGGGGGCGCCCTGCGACGCGTCCCCGGGGCCGGTCGGTCCGCCGGCGGTAGGTGCGGTGCCCGGGCGTGCCGCGTCGGGGCCGCCGTCGTCGGGCGCAGCCGCCCGCGGTCGGTCCTCCGGCGGCGCGTACGGGTTGCTCACCCCCGCATTGTCACCCACCGCGCGCCCGAGCGGCACGGTCGCCCACCGCCGGCGGGACCGCGGCCCTCGGCCGTCACGGGCGGCACGCGGGCAGGACAGGACCGTCGCCGCGCCAGTGACGGCCGGCGTGCAGGCGGGCCTGCGCGACGCCGCGCGGGCGCGGGTAGGGTCGGCGCGTGACGCCGCCCGCCGACCCCACCGCCACCCGTCCCGGCCCGCAGGAGGGCCGTCCGGCCACGCGCGCCGCAGGACGCCTCGTCGTGCTCGTCTCCGGGACGGGGTCGAACCTCGCGGCGCTGCTCGCCGCGCACGACGACCCGGCGTTCGGCGCGCGCGTCGTCGGCGTGGTGTCCGACCGGCCCGGCGTCCGCGCCCTCGACATCGCGCGCGACGCGGGCGTGCCGACGGCCGTCGTGTCGCTCAAGGACTTCCCGGACCGGGCCGCGTGGGACGTCGGCATCGCCGAGGCGATGGCCGTGTTCGCGCCCGACCTCGTCGTCGAGGCCGGCTTCATGAAGATCCTCGGGGCGCCGTCGCTCGAGCGGTTCGGCGGCCGCATCGTCAACACGCACCCCGCGCTGCTGCCGTCGTTCCCGGGGGCGCACGGCGTGCGCGACGCGCTCGCGTACGGGGTCAAGGTCACGGGGTGCAGCGTCATCGTCATCGACGAGGGCGTGGACAGCGGCCCGATCCTCGCGCAGGAGGCCGTGCCGGTGCTGCCCGACGACGACGAGGAGTCGCTGCACGAGCGCATCAAGGTCGTCGAGCGGCGCCTGCTGGTCGACTGCGTGGGCCGCATCGCTCGCGAGGGGCTGCGCGTCGACGGCCGGACGGCGGTCATCGGCGGCTGACGCCGCGCTGTGAGAGGCCGACGCGTGCCCGCCAGAGGCTGACGCGGTGCCCGCCGGAGGGCTGACGCGGTGGCCGCTAGACTCGACCACGGTCGTGACTGGCGCAGGTGGGTGCAACCACCGGGGAGCGGCCGCAGTGCCCCCGCCACGCACCGCCCGCCTGGGTGCCTGGGTCCCTGAACCGACCCACCCGACCGGGAGCTGCCGATGTCCTCCGTGCCCGCCGCCACCACCGCCCCGTCCGACGACGCGACGCGTCGTCCCGTGCGCCGCGCGCTCGTCAGCGTCTACGACAAGACCGGCCTGACCGAGCTGGCCGCCGCGCTGCACGCCGCGGGCGTCGAGATCGTCTCCACCGGGTCGACGGCGGCCACCGTCGCCGCGACGGGCGTGCCCGTGACCCGCGTCGAGGACCTGACGGGCTTCCCCGAGTGCCTCGACGGGCGCGTCAAGACGCTGCACCCGCGCGTGCACGCCGGGATCCTGGCCGACACGCGGCTGCCCGAGCACGTCGCGCAGCTCGAGGAGCTGGGCGTCGCGCCGTTCGAGCTCGTCGTCGTGAACCTGTACCCCTTCACCGCCACGGTCGCGTCGGGTGCGAGCCCCGACGAGTGCGTCGAGCAGATCGACATCGGCGGCCCGTCGATGGTGCGCGCGGCGGCGAAGAACCACCCGAGCGTCGCGGTCGTCGTCGACCCGGCGCGCTACGAGGACGTCGCGGTGGCGGTCGCGGCGGGCGGCTTCACGCTCGCCGAGCGTCGCCGGCTGGCCGCGGACGCGTTCGCGCACACGGCGGCGTACGACGTCGCGGTGGCCGGCTGGTTCGCGACGGACTACGCGCCCGACGAGCCCGGCACCGACGACGCACCCGCGTTCCCCGCCTTCACGGGTGCGACCTGGACCCGGTCCGACGTGCTCCGCTACGGCGAGAACCCGCACCAGGCCGCGGCCCTGTACCTGACGGCCGACGGTGCGGCCGGTCGTGGGCTCGCGGGCGCGCGTCAGCTGCACGGCAAGCAGATGTCGTACAACAACTACGTCGACGCCGACGCCGCGTGGCGCGCCGCGCACGACCACGAGGGGCCGGCCGTCGCGATCATCAAGCACGCGAACCCGTGCGGGATCGCCGTCGGGGCCGACGTCGCGGACGCGCACGCGAAGGCGCACGCGTGCGACCCGGTGTCCGCGTTCGGTGGCGTCATCGCGACGAACCGTCCGCTGACGCTCGCGGCGGCCGAGCAGATCGCGCCCGTGTTCACCGAGGTCGTCGTGGCGCCGGAGTTCGAGCCCGAGGCCGTCGAGGTGCTCACCCGCAAGAAGAACGTGCGCCTCCTCCAGGTGACGCCGCTCGACGCGGCCGCGGTCGCGACCGAGCAGCGGGCCGTCACGGGCGGGCTGCTCGTGCAGCAGGTCGACCGCGTCGACGCGACGGGCGACGACCCGACCACCTGGACGCTCGCCGCGGGCGAGGCCGCCGACGAGGCGACGCTCGCCGACCTCGTGTTCGCGTGGCGCGCGGTCCGCGCCGTGAAGTCGAACGCGATCCTGCTCGCCGACGGCGGGGCGTCGGTCGGGGTCGGGATGGGCCAGGTCAACCGCGTCGACTCGTGCCGCCTCGCGGTCGAGCGGGCCAACACGGGCGACGTCGAGCGCGCGCGCGGCGCCGTCGCGGCGTCCGACGCGTTCTTCCCGTTCGCCGACGGGCTCCAGGTGCTGCTCGACGCCGGGGTCCGTGCGGTCGTGCAGCCCGGCGGGTCGGTCCGTGACGAGGAGGTCGTCGCGGCCGCGCAGGCGGCGGGCGTCACGCTCTACCTCACGGGCACGCGCCACTTCGCGCACTGACGCACCCCGCGCGGCGCCGACCCTCCGGACGAGGGCGGCGCCGCGCGGCGCGTCGGGCGAGGCGGGAGTGCCGGTGCTCGACGCAGCCGCCGAGGGTCGAGAGGCGGTGTGCCCGACGCGGCTGCCGACGAGAGACATGCGCTGCGCCGCCCGACCCGCCGCACGGGCCGCGTCGGACGTCCCCTCAGACGAGCGCGGCCTCGCGCAGCCCTCGACCGGCGTCGCGCGCGGTCGCGCGGTCGAGCACGGGCAGCGACGCCGCGCCGAACAGGCGCCGAGCGGCGCCCACGTCGCGGGGGCGGTCGACCGTGAGCACCGCGCGGCACGTCCCGGTGCCGGGGCGGAACCACAGCGCGCTCCAGCCCGCGCCGTCGGCCGGGTCGCCGCGCAGCTCGACGTCGTCGCCCGCGTCGGGCAGCCCGAACAGCGCGAGCTCGTGACCGAGCTGCGTCGAGAAGACGTACGGCGCCGGGTCGTCGACGGGCCCGTCCGCCCCGAGCAGGTCGGCGGCGAGGACCGCGGGCGTGCGCAGCGCACCGTCCCAGTGGCCGCCGGGCACCCACCCGTGCCGCCCGGACCGGCGCAGCGTGACGTCCCCGACCGCGCGGACGTGCCGCGGCGCACCGACGACGGCGAGCGTCTCGTCGACCCGTAGCGCACCGTCGGCCTCGCGGGGGAGCGCGTCGCCGAGCCAGCCCGTCGCCGGGCGTGCGCCCACCGCCGCGAGGACCGCGTCGGCGACGAGCTCCGTGCCGTCGGCGAGCCGCACCCGGTCGGGGCGCACCTCGACGACCTGCGCGCCCGTGAGCAGCCGCACGCCCGCCGCCGCGTACCAGGGGGCGGTCAGCGCGCCGACGTGCGCGCCCAGCGCGGCGGACAGCGGCGTGGCCGCGGCCTCGACGACGGTCACGTCGCCGCCCGCGGCGGCCACCACGCCCGCGACCTCGGCGCCGATCCAGCCCGCGCCGACCACGACCAGACGTCGCCCCGCGCCGACCGCGGCGCGCAGCACCTGCGCGTCGGCCCAGGTGTGGAGCGTGAGGGCGGCCTGCCAGCCGGCGGGCACGGCCGCGTGCGCGCCGGTCGCGACGACGAGCGCGTCGGCCTCGACCTCGCCGTCGTCCGTCGCGACGGCCGGCCGGTCGCCGGTCACCCGCAGCGCGCGGGCGGGCCGGGCGAGGTGCACCTCGTCGGCGAGCGCCGTCAGGTCCGCCCCGACCTCGTCGGTGAGCCACGTGGGTGCCGTGCGGTCGAGCAGGTGCTTGGACAGCGGGGGCCGGTCGTAGGGCGCGACCCCCTCGCGACCCAGGACGACGACGCGCCCGTCGTACCCGCGCTCGCGCAGCGCGGCGACGGTCTGCGTGGCGGCGAGCCCTGCGCCGACGACCAGCACGTCGCGCGGGGGGACCGCCGGTCCGCCGCTGCCCCCGGCCGCCGTCCGCGCGGTGCTGCGGGGCTCGGGCGCGGCGGGGGTCCAGGACGTCACCCGCGCAACGGTAGTCTCCCGTCGGGAGGCTGATCGATGGTGCAGGAGCGGGTCGGACCGCAGTGGCCGCGGATGACGCACGAGTCGTCGTCGGCCGAGCCCGACGTGCCCCCGGCGACCGGCCCGATCCCCGTCGAGGAAGCCCCGCTCGACCCGCGCGCGATCGCTCGCGCGTCGCTCGACGCCGCACGCAACGCGTCGCTGTGGTGGACGAGCGCCGGCGTGCTGCTGTCCGTGCTCGTCGCGTTCGTCGTCGGTGCCCGCGCCGGGGCGTACACGCTCGCGGGAGTCATGGCGCTGTGCGGCGTCGTGCGCGCGGCGTGGCCGTCGCCCGGGCCGGTCGCGATCTCGGTCCGCTCCAAGCCGATCGACCTGGTGCTGCTGTTCGGCGCCGCGCTCTCGCTGGGCGTCCTCGCCCACTCGCTGCCGCCGGGCGCCTGAGCCCGGACGTGCGACGGGCCCGGCCCCCGTGGGGAGCCGGGCCCGTCGCGGGTGGTCAGGCCTTGCGGTCCTCGACGACGAGCACGTCGTCGGTCGTGACGTAGACGTCGTCCTCCTCGAACAGGTTGTCCTCGACCGGCTCCGACGCGAACGCCCGGTAGAGGAGCGCGGCGATCGCGGCACCGAGGAGCGGCGCGACCCAGAACAGCCAGACCTGCTCCAGCGCCCACGACTCGGAGAAGATCGCGGTCGCGAGCGAACGGGCCGGGTTGAGCGAGCCGTTCGTCACGGGGATCGCGACGAGCAGCAGCGCGGCCAGCGCGAGGCCGATCGCGGCCGGGGCCGCGCCCGAGGTGGAGCGGCGGTCGGTCGCGCCGAGGATGATGCCCACGAACACGGCGGTCACGACGAGCTCGATGAGCCCCGCGCCGATCCACGAGAAGCCCTCGCCGGCCTGCGCGGCGATGGGCGAGTGGGCGGCGAACCCGTTCGACGTGGCCGAGAAGAAGCCGCGCTCCTGGTCGGCGAGGGCGGGCAGCGTCGTGACGACGACGAACAGCACAGCGGTCGCCGCGACCGCGCCGACGAGCTGCGCGAGCCAGTAGGGGAGCAGGTCGCGCCACGACGTCCGGCCCGCGAGCACGGCGCCGAACGTCACGGCCGGGTTGAAGTGGCCGCCGGACACGTGGCCGACCGCGGCGATGCCCGCGAAGACCGCGATGCCGAACGCGAGGGCGACCGCGAGCGGGCCGGCCTGGGTCACGGCGGCGTACAGCGCGGTGCCGACGCCGGCGAGGACGAGCACGAACGTGCCGAACGCCTCGGCGCCGATCCGCGCGAGCAGCCCGGGGCCGGTGGTGACGACCGTGCCGGCGGGCACGACGTACGCGTCGACCTCCTCGTCAGCGTCGCTCGCCGGGACCGGCGGCACGGCGGGCGTGCCGTGGGTGTCGCCGGGCTTCGCGAACCCCGTCGCGGCGGCGGCCGGTGCCTCCGGGGCGGGTGCGGCGGCGGTCGCGTCGGCCTGCGGGGCGGCGGCGGTCGCGTCCGTGGGGGCGGGGCCGGCGGCGGCCTTCTCGTCGGGCGTGCCGGCGGTCTGGTCAGGCGTGTCGTGGGACATGTCGGTCCTGTCGTGAGTACGTGTCCGCGGGCGCGTGCGCGGGCCGGGCCGGCCAACCCGCTGCGCCGTTGCTGATGGGGGCCAGCATGCCAGCCCTGCCTGAGCAGGGGCGCGGTATCGCGGGGCCGTCCGGTCACCGAGATGTCTTGATGTCGAGTAATCTTGACCGCGGAAACCGCCGGCCGCTGCGTGCCCCCGCGTGCGCGCGGCCCCGGCCCCCGGGCCCGCCAGGGCCCTCCCCACGGCACAGGAGACCCCCGCATGGCGAAGATCAAGGTCGTCGGCCCGGTCGTCGAGCTCGACGGCGACGAGATGACGCGCATCATCTGGCAGTTCATCAAGGACCGCCTGATCCACCCGTACCTCGACATCGACCTGCGCTACTACGACCTGTCGATCCAGAACCGCGACGCCACCGACGACCAGGTGACGATCGACGCGGCGCACGCCATCAAGGAGCACGGCGTCGGCGTCAAGTGCGCGACGATCACGCCCGACGAGGCGCGCGTCGAGGAGTTCGGCCTCAAGAAGATGTGGGTCTCGCCCAACGGCACGATCCGCAACATCCTCGGCGGCGTCGTCTTCCGCGAGCCGATCATCATCAGCAACATCCCGCGCCTGGTCCCGGGCTGGAACAAGCCGATCATCATCGGCCGTCACGCCCACGGCGACCAGTACAAGGCGACGAACTTCAAGGTCGCCGGTGCCGGCACCCTGACGCTGACGTTCACGCCCGCCGACGGCTCGGAGCCGATCCAGCAGCAGGTCGTGACGTACCCGGCCGAGGGCGGCGTCGCGATGGGCATGTACAACTTCAACGAGTCGATCCGTGACTTCGCGCGCGCGTCGTTCGCGTACGGCCTGCAGCGCGGCTACCCGGTCTACCTGTCGACCAAGAACACGATCCTCAAGGCCTACGACGGCCAGTTCAAGGACATCTTCCAGGAGGTGTTCGACGCCGAGTTCAAGGCGGACTTCGACGCCGCCGGGCTGACCTACGAGCACCGCCTCATCGACGACATGGTCGCCGCGGCCATGAAGTGGGAGGGCGGCTACGTCTGGGCGTGCAAGAACTACGACGGCGACGTGCAGTCCGACACGGTCGCGCAGGGCTTCGGCTCGCTCGGCCTCATGACGTCGGTCCTCATGACGCCGGACGGCAAGACCGTCGAGGCGGAGGCCGCGCACGGCACCGTCACGCGCCACTACCGCCAGTACCAGGCGGGCAAGCCCACGTCGACCAACCCCATCGCGTCGATCTTCGCGTGGACCGGTGGCCTCAAGCACCGCGGCAAGCTGGACGCGACGCCCGAGGTCACGCAGTTCGCGGAGACGCTCGAGGACGTCGTCATCAAGACCGTCGAGAGCGGCAAGATGACGAAGGACCTCGCGCTGCTCATCGGCCCGGACCAGGCCTGGCTGACGACCGAGGAGTTCCTCGCCGCGCTCGACGAGAACCTGTCCGCGCGCCTGGGCTGACCCCGGCACGCACGACGACGAAGGGCGGCATCCCGTGGGGTGCCGCCCTTCGCGCGCGCCCGGGTCCGGGTAGCGTGCGGGTAACCCCGACCGGGGCCGCCGCCGTCGTCGTCCCCGAGGAGCAGCCGTGCCCGCCAGCCAGCCTGTCAACGTCACCGTCACGGGAGCCGCCGGCCAGATCGGCTACGCGCTGCTGTTCCGGGTCGCGTCCGGACAGCTGCTGGGCCCCGACACACCCGTCCGGCTGCGGCTGCTCGAGGTGCCGCAGGCCGTGAAGGCCGCCGAGGGCACCGCGATGGAGCTCGACGACTGCGCGTTCCCGCTGCTCGCGGGCATCGACATCCACGACGACGCGACCGCCGCGTTCGACGGAGTGAACGTCGCACTGCTCGTCGGCGCCCGTCCGCGCACCGCGGGCATGGAGCGCGGCGACCTGCTCTCCGCCAACGGCGGCATCTTCGGCCCGCAGGGTGCGGCGATCAACGCGGGCGCTGCCGACGACGTGCGCGTCCTGGTCGTCGGCAACCCGGCCAACACCAACGCGTGGATCGCCGCGCAGCACGCGCCCGACGTGCCCGCCGCGCGCTTCACGGCGATGACGCGCCTCGACCACAACCGTGCGGTCGCCCAGCTCGCCGCGCGCACGGGCGCGTCCGTCGACGACATCCGCCGCGTCACCATCTGGGGCAACCACTCGGCGACGCAGTACCCCGACGTGTCCCACGCGACGATCGGGTTCCGTCCGGCGCGCGAGGTCGTCGGCGACGACGCCTGGCTGAGCGACACGTTCATCCCGACGGTCGCCAAGCGCGGCGCCGCGATCATCGAGGCGCGTGGAGCCTCGTCGGCCGCGTCGGCGGCCAACGCGGCGATCGACCACGTGCACACGTGGGTGCACGGCACGGCCGACGGGGACTGGACGTCGGCCGGCATCGTGTCGGACGGGTCGTACGGCGTGCCCGAGGGGCTCGTGTCGTCGTTCCCGGTGACGTCGTCGGGGGGCGAGTGGCAGATCGTGCCCGACCTCGAGATCGACGAGGCGTCGCGTGCCCGCATCGACGCGTCCGTCGCCGAGCTCGTCGAGGAGCGCGAGGCGGTCCGCGCGCTCGGCCTCGTGTGACGCCCTCCATCGCCAGGGCTGCCGCACGCACGTGCGGCGTGAGGACGAGTCGACGGGGGCGGGCGTGCGTGTCGCGATCCGCGTGAAGCCGGGGGCGTCGCGGACCCGCGTCGGGGGCCGGCGCGGTGACCGGCTGGTCGTCGCGGTGCAGGAGCGCGCGGTCGACGGTGCGGCGACCGAGGCGGCGCTCGTCGCGCTCGCCGGGGCGCTCGGAGTGCGACGCCGTCACGTGACGCTCGTCTCGGGGACGACGAGCCGGGACAAGGTCGTGGACGTGGACGACGCCGTCGTGTCGGAGGAGCTCCGGACCGGGTGGGCGGAGCTGGTGGGCTCGGACTGACGGCAGGGGGTGGCCGCTCGACGGGCGGTCCGCCGGGCCGCGTGCTGGACTGGTGCGCGTTCGTGGGGATGTCCGGTCCGTGTCCGCTGGACCGATTGGCCCGAAACCCTTGCTGCAACTTGCAGCAAGAATGTACGGTCGCGACGTCCCGCCACACCGCCGTGCCGGGCCGACGAAGGAGTCGCCATGTCGCGCCGCCCCTCTGCCCCACCGAGACACCGCACGACCGCCACCCGCCGGACCGTCGCGGGTGCCACCGCCCTCGCCGTCGCGGCCGGCCTCGTCGGCACCGCCGCGCTCGCCGCGGCCGCCCCCGCCACGGCCGCCGCGACCAGTGCCGCCCTCGTCGGCAGCCTGCAGTCCGAGCTCGGCTGCACCGAGGACTGGCAGCCCGCCTGCGACGCGACGGAGCTGACCCCCGCCGGCGACGGCACGTTCACCGCCGACTTCGAGGTCCCCGCGGGCACGTGGGAGTACAAGGTCGCGCTGGACGACGCGTGGGACGAGTCGTACGGAGTCGACGGCTCGGGCGACAACAGCCCGCTCGTCCTGGCGGGCGCGACGACGCTGCGCGTGACGTACGACGACGCGACGCACCGCACGTCCGTCACGCCTCTGGGCCTGGCCGGCGGCTACACGGACGAGGACGCGGACCTCGTCGCCGAGCCCGTGCGCGACCCGGGCGCCGGCAAGAGCTTCTACTTCGTCATGACGGACCGGTTCGCGAACGCGGACCCGTCGAACGACACGGGCGGCCTCACGGGCGACCGGCTGGTCACGGGCCTCGACAAGACCGACAAGGGCTTCTACCAGGGCGGCGACCTCGCGGGCCTGCGCGAGCGGCTCGACTACATCGCCGGGCTCGGCACGACCGCGATCTGGCTGACCCCGTCGTTCAAGAACAACCCCGTGCAGGGCACCGGCGCGGACGCGTCCGCCGGGTACCACGGGTACTGGATCACGGACTTCACGCAGATCGACCCGCACCTGGGCACGAACGCCGAGCTCGAGGCGCTCATCGACGACGCGCACGCGCGCGGGATCGACGTGTACTTCGACATCATCACGAACCACACGGCGGACGTCATCGACTACGCCGAGGGGGAGTACGGCTACGTCGAGCAGGCCGACGACCCGTACCGCACGGCGGACGGCACGCCGTTCGACCCGGCGGACTACGCGGGCACGGACGACTTCCCGACGCTCGACCCCGCGACGTCGTTCCCGTACACGCCGGTGATCGACCCGGCCGACGCCGACCGCAAGGTCCCGGCCTGGCTCAACGACCCGACGGTCTACCACAACCGCGGCAACTCGACCTGGACGGGTGAGTCCGTCACGTACGGCGACTTCTCCGGCCTCGACGACCTCATGACCGAGGACCCGCGCGTCGTGCAGGGCTTCGAGGACGTCTACGAGGCGTGGGTCGACCTCGGCATCGACGGCTTCCGCATCGACACCGCGAAGCACGTGAACTTCGAGTTCTGGCAGCAGTGGGCGACCGCGATCGGCGAGCACGCCGCGTCGGTCGGCAACCCGGACTTCTTCATGTTCGGCGAGGTGTACGACGCGGACCCGGCGAAGCTGTCGCCGTACATGCGCCGCACGGACATGAACGCGGTCCTCGACTTCACGTTCCAGTCGGCCGCCGCGGGGTACGCGGGTGGCTCGTCCTCGGCGGGGGCCCTCTCCGACCTGTTCGCGGGCGACGACTACTACACGACCCCGACGTCGAACGCGCAGGCGCTGCCCACGTTCCTCGGCAACCACGACATGGGTCGCATCGGCCACTTCGTGAAGGACGCCTCCGACCCGCAGGCGCGCTCGCAGCTCGCGCACGCGCTCATGTACCTGACGCGCGGCCAGCCGGTCGTCTACTACGGCGACGAGCAGGGCTTCGTCGGCGACGGCTCGCTGGACGGCACGGACAAGGACGCGCGCCAGTCGCTGTTCGCGACGCAGGTCGACGAGTACGCGGACCAGGCGCTGCTCGACGGCACGACGGCCGGGTCCGTGGACCGCTACGACACCGACACGGTGCTGTACCGGACGATCGCCGATCTCGCGGCGCTGCGGGCCGAGACGCCCGCGCTGCGCACCGGCGCCCAGATCGAGCGCTACTCCGACGGCGCCGTCTACGCGTTCTCCCGCGTCGTCGCGTCGGAGAAGGTCGAGCACCTCGTCGCGCTGAACAACGGCACCGCCCCCGCGACGGTCACCGTCGACACGCTCACCCCGGGTGCGACGTTCACCGGGCTGTACGGCGCGACCGGCACGGTCACGGCCGCGGCCGACGGCACGGTGTCCCTGACGATCCCCGCGCTGTCGGCGGTCGTCCTGCGGGCGGGCACGACGGTCGACGCCCCGGTGACGGCCGGCCCGATCACGCTCGACGTGCCCGGTGCAGGTGCGGCCGTGAGCGGTGTCGCGCCCGTCGGGGCCGACGTCACGGACGACGTGTGGAGCCAGACGACCTTCGCGTACCGCGTCGTGGGTGACGACGGCTGGACGTCGCTCGGCACGTCCGAGACGACCAGCCCGCGGGTCTACCACGACGTCACGGGCCTGGCCCGCGGCACCCTCGTCGAGTACCGCGCGGTCACGGTCGACGCGGCTGGCCACCGGTCGGCGGCGTCGACCTTCGGCAGCGTCGGCATCCGCGTCGACGGCGACGTGGACGAAGGCCCGGATCCGGGTGACCTGGTGGTCTCCGTGCCCGGCAGCCACAACAGCGAGATGGGCTGCGCGGGCGACTGGGCACCGGCGTGCGAGAGCGCGCGCCTGACGTACCGCGCCGACGGCGTCTACGCGGGCACCTTCACGCTGCCCGCCGGGACGTACGAGTACAAGGTCGCCATCGGCGGCTCGTGGACCGAGAACTACGGCGCGGGCGGCGTGCGTGACGGCGGGAACGTCACGTACACGCTGGCGGCACCGACCGCGGTGACGTTCTACTACGACCCGGTCACGCACTGGTTCACGTCGACGGCGCAGGGGCCGATCCTCACGGTCCCGGGCTCGCACAACTCCGAGCTGGGCTGCGCGGCCGACTGGTCGCCCGACTGCCTGAGGACGTGGCTGCAGGACCCCGACGGCGACGGCACGTACACGTTCACGACGGACCAGATCCCGGCCGGCTCGTACGAGGCCAAGGTGGCGCACAACCTGTCGTGGACCGAGAACTACGGCGCGGGCGGCGCACCGGGCGGCGCGAACATCCCGTTCACCGTCGCCGCCGGCAAGCCCGTGACGTTCTCCTACGTCCTCGCGACGCACGTCCTCACCGTCGAGGCTGCCGACCCGGGGCTGCCCGGGACGGGCGAGGAGCGGGCGCAGTGGATCGACGCGGAGACGATCGCGTGGCCCGCCGAGTGGGCGACCGACCCGGCCGCTTCCACCTGGCACCTGCACGGCGCTCCCGACGGCTCGCTCGGCGTGACCGACGGCACCGTGTCCGGCGCGACGACGACGGTGGACCTCACGTACGACGCCGACGGACTCAGCGACGCGCAGCTCGAGCGCTTCCCGGCGCTCGAGGGCTACCTCGCGCTGCACGTCGACGCGCCCGCTGACGAGGCCCGCGAGCTGCTGCGGGGCGAGCTCCTCGTCACGCAGGAGGCCGCCGACGGCGCCCTCCAGGCGGCGACCGGCGTGCAGATCCCCGGCGTGCTCGACGACCTGTACGCCGACCAGGCCGACGACCGCGCGCTCGGCGCGACGTGGCGCAAGGGCGTCCCGACGCTCGCGCTGTGGGCCCCGACGGCCCAGGACGTGAACCTGCTGCTCTGGCCGGCGCGGAAGTCCGGCGGGGTCGACACGAGCGGTGAGCCGCAGGCCGTCGACGCGAAGCGCCAGAAGGACGGCTCCTGGACGGTCGAGGGCACGAAGAAGTGGGCGGGCGCCGCGTACCTGTGGGAGGTCACCGTCTACGCGCCGACGACGGACGCCGTCGAGGTCAACCGCGTGACCGACCCGTACTCGGTCGCGCTCACGCTGAACAGCACGCACTCGGTGCTGGTCGACCTGGCGGACAAGCAGTACCGCCCGAAGCAGTGGGAGAAGACGAAGCAGCCGGTCGTGCGGCCCGTCGACCAGACGATCTACGAGCTGCACGTGCGCGACTTCTCGATCAGCGACCCCACCGTGCCGGAGGCGCAGCGGGGGACGTACCTCGCGTTCGCCGGCGCGGGGGCCGGTCGGCAGCACCTGCGCGAGCTCGCGGACGCGGGCCTGACGACGGTGCACCTGCTGCCGACGTTCGACATCGCGACGATCCCCGAGGCCCGGGCCGACCAGGCCGTGCCGCAGTGCGACCTCGCGTCGTTCCCGCCGGACGCGCCCGAGCAGCAGGCGTGCGTCACCGCGGTGGCCGCGCAGGACGGCTTCAACTGGGGCTACGACCCGCTGCACTGGACGACGCCCGAGGGCTCGTACGCGGTCGACGCCGACGGGGGAGCGCGCGTCGCGGAGTTCCGCACGATGGTCGGGGCGCTGCACGCCGACGGCCTGCAGGTCGTGCTCGACCAGGTGTTCAACCACACCGCGGCGAGCGGCCAGGACCCGAAGTCGATCCTCGACCGCGTCGTCCCGGGCTACTACCACCGGCTGAATGCGACCGGTGCGGTCGAGACGTCCACGTGCTGCCAGAACGTCGCGACCGAGCACCGCATGGCCGAGAAGATGATGGTCGACTCGGTCGTCACGTGGGCGCGCGACTACAAGGTGGACGGGTTCCGCTTCGACCTCATGGGCCACCACTCGCGGTCCACGATGGAGGCGGTCCGCGACGCGCTCGACGACCTCACGCCGAAGAAGGACGGCGTCGACGGCCGCAAGGTGTACCTGTACGGCGAGGGCTGGAACTTCGGCGAGGTCGCCGACAACCGGCTCTTCTACCAGGCCACGCAGGGGCAGCTCGGCGGCACCGGGATCGGCACGTTCTCCGACCGGCTGCGCGACGCCGTCCGCGGCGGCGGCCCGTTCGACGAGAACCCGCGGATCCAGGGCTTCGGCTCCGGGGCGTTCACCGACCCGAACGGCGACGCGGCCAACGGCTCCGAGGCGGACCAGCTGGCCCGCGTCCAGCACGCGGCCGACCTCGTGCGGCTCGGGATGGCCGGCAACCTGCGCGAGTACCGGCTGCTCGCGTCGGACGGCACGGTGAAGCGCGGCGAAGAGCTCGACTACAACGGCCAGCCCGCGGGCTACGCGGACTCGCCCGAGGAGGTCGTCACGTACGTCGACGCGCACGACAACGAGACGCTGTTCGACGCGCTGACGTACAAGCTCCCGCAGGCGACGACGATGGCCGACCGCGTCCGGATGAACACCGTGTCGCTGTCGACCACCGCGCTCGCCCAGACGCCGAGCTTCTGGCACGCGGGCGCCGACCTGCTGCGCAGCAAGTCGCTCGACCGGAACTCCTACGACTCGGGCGACTGGTTCAACGCGTTCGACCCGTCGAAGCAGGACAACGGGTTCGGCCGCGGCCTGCCGCCGCGTCCCGACAACGAGGCGAAGTGGCCGTTCCAGCAGCCGCTGCTGGCGGACCCGGCGCTCAAGCCGGCACCCGCCGACATCCAGGCGGCGTCCGCGGCGGCCGACGACCTGCTCCGCCTGCGGTTCTCGACCCCGCTGTTCCGGCTCGGGTCGGCGGACCTCATCGAGCAGAAGGTGACGTTCCCGAACTCCGGCCCGCAGGCCACGCCCGGCGTCGTCGTGATGCACGTCGCCGACCAGGGCGGCTGGGACCGTGACACGCGGCGCTGGGACAAGGACGTCGACAAGAAGCTCGACGGGCTGCTCGTCGTCGTCAACGCCTCCGACGAGGCGACGACGCAGACGATCGCGGCGCTCGCGGGGGACAAGTACACGCTGTCGACGGTCCAGGCGCGCGGGAGCGACCCGGTCGTCAAGGGCACCACCTGGGACAAGGCGACCGGCACGGTGACCGTGCCCGCCCGGACCGTCGCGGTGCTCGTCGAGAAGGACACGGGCCACGGGCACGGTCCGTCACACCACTGGTGGGACGACGTGCGCGACTGGTTCGACAACGGGCCGGCAGCCTCGTGGAGGTGGCTGATCGGCTGGTTCGGCGGCTGATGTGGTCGCGGGGGGGGGGGTAAGGCGCGCCCCCCCCCCCCCCCCCCCCCCGGGCGGGGCCCCCGCCGGGGGGGGGGGGGGGGGGGGCCGCGCGGCCCCCCCCCCCCCCCCCCCCCCCCGCCGCCGGACACGGAGGGCCCGCACCTGAGGAGGGGTGCGGGCCCTTCGTCACGCCCGGGGGTTCACTCTTTCGATACCCGCGGGTAGCATCCGAGTCGCAATGCCAATGACATCAGTCATCCGCCTATTCACCGGAGCTGTGACATGAGACGCATGCACTCGAAGACCCTCGCCACCCTCGGGCTCGCCACCACCCTGGTGCTCGCCCCCGCCGTCGCCCAGGCCGCCACGAGCGACCCCGACGTCGGCGCCCCCGCCCCCGTCACCGCGCCCAAGGTCGCCAACGGCGTCCTCGACGCGATGAAGCGCGACCTCGGCCTCTCGGGCAGTGCCGCCCGCGACCGGCTCGCGTTCCAGGCCGGAGCCGCCGAGACCGAGCAGCGGCTCTCCGCCCGCCTCGGCGCCGACTACGCGGGTGCGTGGGTCGACCCCCAGGCCAACGTCCTGCACGTCGCCGTGACGGACGCCGCCGACGGTCCCGCGATCCGCGCCGCCGGTGCCCGGCCGGTCGTCGCCCGGCACTCGCTCGCCGACCTCGACGCGTACAAGGCCGGGCTCGACGCCGCGCTCGCCTCCGTCGCGTCGACCGTGCCGTCCTGGTACGTCGACGTCGCGACCAACTCGGTCGTCGTCAACGCCACCGCGGGCGCGGTCGCCCAGGCGCGGGACCTCGTCAAGTCCGCGGGCATCCCGACCGACGCCGTGAAGGTCGTCGAGACGGCCGAGGCGCCGCGGACGTTCATCGACGTGGTCGGCGGCAACGCGTACTACATCGGCGGGTCGTCGCGCTGCTCGGTCGGCTTCGCCGTCACGGGCGGCTTCGTCACCGCCGGGCACTGCGGCCGCACCGGTGCGACCACGACGAACCCGTCGGGCACGTTCGCCGGGTCGAGCTTCCCGGGCAACGACTACGCGTGGGTGCGCGTCGCGTCGGGGAACACGCCGATCGGCGCGGTCAACAACTACAGCGGCGGCACGGTCGCCGTCGCGGGCTCCACGCAGGCGACGGTCGGCTCGTCGGTCTGCCGC
This sequence comes from Cellulomonas algicola, assembly GCF_019024305.1. Taxonomy (NCBI): domain Bacteria; kingdom Bacillati; phylum Actinomycetota; class Actinomycetes; order Micrococcales; family Cellulomonadaceae; genus Cellulomonas; species Cellulomonas algicola. The sequence continues at coordinate 39,821 of NZ_JAHKSJ010000034.1, forward strand.
TCGGGCTCCACGACGGGCTGGCGCTGCGGCACCATCCAGGCCTTCAACGCCACGGTCAACTACGCGCAGGGCAGCGTGTCCGGCCTCATCCGCACCAACGTGTGCGCCGAGCCCGGCGACTCGGGCGGCTCGCTGATCGCGGGCAACCAGGCGCAGGGCATGACGTCCGGCGGGTCCGGCAACTGCTCGTCCGGCGGGACGACGTACTTCCAGCCCGTCAACGAGGCACTGTCCGCCTACGGCCTCACGCTCGTCACGTCGGGTGGCGGCCAGAACCCGCCGCCCACCGGCTGCAACAACCTGGCGCGCACCTACACGGGCTCGCTCAGCACCGGGCGGTCCGCGATCCAGCCGACCGGCAGCTACGTGACCGTGTCGACGAGCGGCACCATCCGGCTCTGCCTCGACGGCCCGACGGGCAGCGACTTCGACCTGTACCTGCAGAAGTGGAACGGGTCGGCATGGGCCTCGGTCGCGTCGGCCACCTCGTCGAGCGCCGACGAGTCGATCACCTACAACGGGACGGCCGGCCAGTACCGGTACGGCGTCTACGCCTACGCGGGCTCCGGCTCGTACACCCTCGGCGCCACGACGCCGTAGGGCGCTGACGCCCTCGGTGCACGACGACCGGGGGACGCGTGACGACGGGCCCGCACCGCAGGGGGGTGCGGGCCCGTCGTCAGGTCCGGACGCTCAGGCCCGGGCGCAGGCCCGGCCGTTGAGCTTCAGGTCCGCGGGCGGCGGGTTGCTGCCCGTGTGCGTGGCGTTGAAGCCGATCTGGACGCTGCCGCCCACGGGGATGGTCGCGTTCCACGCCGCGTTGCTCGCGACGACCACGTCGCCCGTCTGCGTGACCGTCGAGCTCCACGCCTGCGTGACCTTCTGCCCCGCGGTCCACCGCCACGTGAGCTGCCAGCCGCTCGCGGCGGCGTAGTCGAGGTTCGTGATCGTGACGTTCGCCGTGAAGCCGGTGTTCCACTGGTTGACCGACCACGCCACGGTGCACGTCGCCGGACCCGAGGTCGCCGTGGGTTGCGGCAGCGTCGGCCAGTCCGTCGGGACGGGCGGCGTCGGGGTGGTCGCGGTCGGCGTCGGGACGGGCGTCGTCGGCGCCGGAGTCGTGGGCGTGGGGGTCGTCGGCTGGTCGAGCCCGAAGAACCGGATCGCCGCCGCGGCGTCGACGGGGAGGTTGTGGCCGACGCCCTGCAGGCTGTTCGCCTCGATCGGCGCACGGTCGCCCGTGCCGCCGTACCGGGTGCGCGTGTTGTTCCCGATCGTCTCGGTCGACGACGGCGTCGCGGGGACGCCCAGCACGTTCGTCCACTGCTTGATCGCCTCGCCGTGCTGCACGTAGCTGAGCGTGTCGTCCTGCGTGCCGTGCCACAGCTGCACGCGCGGGCGGGCACCGGTGTACCCGGGGTAGGCGGCGCGCGCGAGGTCGCCCCACTGCTGCGCGGTCCGCGTCAGACGCCCCTGTGCGCAGTCGCTGTTCCAGCCCGCCTGGGACGTCGTGCCCGGCGGCGGGCCGGACGTCGAGAAGCACGTCGCGGGCACGCCGGCGAACGCCGACCCGGCGGCGAACACGTCGGGGTACGTCGCGAGCAGGACCTGCGTCATCATCGCGCCCGACGACACGCCCGTCGCGAACACCCGGCTCGTGTCCGTCGTCCACCGCTGCTGCACGTAGCGGACCATCGAGACGATGCTCGTCGGGTCGCTCGCGCCGCCGTGCTTGAGCGCCTCGCTGGACGACACGTCGAAGCACGAGCCGGACCGGTTCGTCGACGGGTAGACCGCGATGAAGCCGTAGCGCGTGGCGAGCTCGTCGAACTGGCTGCCCGAGTACATCGCCTGCGCGGACCCCGTGCAGTAGTGGTTGACGACGAGCACCGCGGGCCGCGCAGGGAGGTTGTCGGGCACGAAGAGGAACATCCGCAGGCCGCCGGGGTTGCTGCCGAAGCTCGTGACCTCCTGCAATGACGCGGCCCGCGCGGGTGCGGCCGAGGTGAGCATCGTGGCGAGCAGCCCGACCAGCGCGGCGGCGAGCGCCGTGAGCACGGCCAGGGACCTGCGCAGGGGTGCGCGCGTCGACGTCATCGAGTCCTCCTCGACCCAGGGATGCGGGAGCCGGCCCCCGCGCGAGGCAGGGGCGGCTCGTCGAGCATCGGCGAGCCGGTCGAGGGGGTCAACGCGGGTCGGCGCGGCGAAACGATTCGCCGTCCGGTCCTGACCTGCGGCGTCGTCCACCGGGGCTGCAGCGGCCGGCGCACGACGGACGCGTCAGCGGAAGACGATCGTCCGGTGCCCGTCGAGCAGGACGCGGTGCTCGGCGTGCCACCGCACGGCCCGCGCGAGGGCGCGCCGCTCGACGTCCTGGCCCAGCGCGACGAGGTCGTCGACGGCGCGCGTGTGGTCGACCCGCTCGACGTCCTGCTCGATGATCGGCCCCTCGTCGAGGTCGCCGGTGACGTAGTGCGCGGTCGCGCCGATGAGCTTGACGCCGCGGTCGTGCGCCTGCGCGTAGGGGCGGGCCCCCTTGAACGACGGCAGGAACGAGTGGTGGATGTTGATGACGCGGCCCTCGAGGCGGCGGCACAGGTCGTCGGAGAGGATCTGCATGTAGCGGGCGAGGACGACGAGCTCGACGTCGAGCTCCTCGACGAGCTCGAGCAGCCGCGCCTCGGCGGCGGCCTTGGTGGCCGACGTGACGGGCACGTGGTGGAACGGGATGCCGTAGAACTCGGCGAGCGGCGCCAGCGCCGTGTGGTTGGAGACGACCGCGACGAGGTCGACGGGCAGCTTCTCGGACCGCTGGCGGAACGCGAGGTCGTTGAGGCAGTGCGCCGCGGTCGAGCCCATGACGAGCGTGCGGACCGGCCGGCCGACGACGTCGAGCGACCACGTCATGGCGAACGTGCGCGCGACGGTCGCCATCGCGCCGTCGAGCACCTCGCGCGGCGCGAACGCCGACACCTGCACACGCATGAAGAACAGCCCCGACAGCGGGTCCCCGAACTGCTGCGACTCGGTGATGTTGCCCCCGTGGTCCGCGAGCACGCCCGCGACGGCCCGGACGATCCCGGGACGGTCGGGGCAGGACAGGGTCAGGACCCAGTGGGTGGGCTCATCTGCATGCTGAGACACGGCGTCGGACACGACCCCGAGAGTAGTGCGCCCGCGCGACGGGCTGAGACGATGACGGCATGACGCAGGCCGACCTGGACATCCGTACGGTCACCCTCGACGACGCCGGAGAGCTCCTCACGCTCCGCCGCGCCGCGTTCGTCACCGAGGCCCAGCAGTACGGCGACCCGAACATCCCGCCCCTCACGCAGACCCTCGACGAGCTCCGTGACGACCTCGGCGCCGACGGCGTCATCACGCTCGGCGCGTGGTCCGGCCACCGCCTGATCGGCTCGATCCGCGTGGTGGTCGAAGGCACGAAGGCGACGCTCGGCCGGTTCGCCGTGGCCCCCGACCTGCAGGGCAAGGGAGTCGGCACGCGCCTGCTCATGGCGATCCTGCCGTACCTGCCGGACGGCATCGAGGAGGTCTGGGTGTTCACCGGGCGCGACTCGCTGCACAACATCGCGCTGTACGAGAGCCAGGGCTACGAGCACCAGCACGACCAGACCGCGGGCGACCTCACCTACGCGTACCTGCGCAAGATGCTCGGGGACGACGACCGCGCCGAGGCCTGACGCCGTGTCCGGACGGCTCCCGGTCGCGGGCCGGGAGCTGGCCGGACGGCCGGTCGACCCGACGGTCGTGCCGCACGTGGTGCGGGGCATGGGTGGGGTGCGGGAGGTCGTCTGGCGCAACGAGCTCGGCGGCCTGACGTTCCTGCTCGACGAGCCCGAGCGGTTCGTGAAGTGGGTGCCGGCCGGTGTGCCCCTGGACCTCGACGCCGAGGTGGCGCGTCTGCGCTGGGCGGCGCCGCTGACGCCGGTGCCGACCGTGCTGGAGGCTGGGTCCGACGACGAGGGTTCGTGGCTGGTCACGCACCCCCTGGCCGGTCGCAGCGCGGTCGACCCGCGGTGGGTCGCCGAGCCGCTCACCGCGGTGCGCGCGATCGGTGCGGGCCTGCGGGCGCTCCACGACGCGCTGCCGGTCGACGACTGCCCGTTCGACTGGGGTGTCGCGTCGCGGGTCGCGGCGGCCGACGCGCGTGAGGGTGGGCCGTCGGCGGAACGCACCGCGCTCGGTCCGCCGCCGCCCGTCGACCGGCTCGTCGTGTGCCACGGGGACGCGTGCGCGCCCAACACGCTGCTAGAGGACGACGGGACGTGGCTGGCTCACGTCGACCTCGGCGCGCTGGGCGTCGCCGACCGGTGGGCCGACCTCGCCGTCGCGACCTACAGCACGATCTGGAACTACGGCCCCGGGTACGAAGAGCCGTTACTGGACGCCTACGGGATCGCGCCGGACCCCGTGCGGACCGCCTTCTACCGCGGGCTCTGGGACGCCACCTGACGCCGGGACGGCGGCGAGGGTGACGGCCTCGGCGGCCCGCGACCGCCGGTGGCCGACCAGGCGGTCCACGGCGGGCTGGCCGAGCACGACCCCGGCGAGCACCACGACGATCCCGATGACCTGCAGCGGGCCGAGGTGCTCGCCCGCCACGAGGACGCCGACGAGCACGCCCGCGACGGGGTTGAGCAGCCCGACGAGCCCGACGGTCCCCGCGGGGAGTCGTCGCAGCCCGCTGAACCAGGCCAGGTAGGCGACGGCGGTCGCGACGAGCGACACGTACGCGAACCCGAGGATCGCGCGGCCGTCGAGCGCCGGGGGTGCGCCCTCGACGGCGACCGCGAACGGCACGAGCACGAGCCCGCCCGCGACGAGCTGCCAGGCGGTGGACGAGACGACGTCGACGCCGTCGGCCCAGCGGGTCGCGAGCACGAACCCGACGCTCGACATGAGCATCGCCGCGACCGACGCGGCGACCCCGAGCGGCCGGATCTCCCCGCCGCCGGTGAGCAGCATCGCGGCGACGCCGACGACGCCGAGCCCGGCGCCGGCGAGCGCGAGGACGCGCGGCTTCTGCGCGAGCAGGGCCCACGCGACCAGCATCATCACCACCGGCGAGGTCGCCATCACGGTCGACGCGACCGACGACGGCAGGAGCTGCGCGGCGACGTAGATCAGCGCGAAGAACGCGCCCATCGACAGCGTGCCGAGCACGAGCGACCGCCACCACCACGAGCCTCGGGGGAGGCGTCGGACGACGAGCAGCAGGACGAGGCCCGCGGGCAGCGCGCGCAGGACGGCGCCCCAGAGCGGGGCGTCGGCGGGCAGCGCGTGCTTGGTCACGTAGTAGGTGGTGCCCCACGTGAGCGGCGCGACCGCTGTGATCAGCGACCAGCGGAGCGTTTTCTCTTCCACGGAAGACAACATACCTTCCATGGAAGATAAGATCGACCCCATGACCGACGTCGATGCGATGCCCCCGACCGCAGCGAGGGCCAACGGCTCGCCGACCGGCCCGGACGGCCACCTCGACCGCCTCGACCGCATCCAGGCGGCGTGGCGGCAGGAACGCCCCGACCTCGACGTCCGCCCGCAGGGCGTCATCGGCCGCCTGAGCCGCGTCGCCAACCACGTCACCGACGAGCTCGTCGCCGTCTACCGCAAGCACGGGCTGGGGGAGGGCGACTTCGACGTCCTCGCGACCCTGCGCCGCGCCGGGGCCCCCTACGAGCGCACGCCCGGCGACCTGTGCGCGAACACGCTCGTCACGAGCGGTGCCATGACCAAGCGCGTCGACCGGCTCGAGGCAGCGGGCCTCGTCACGCGCCGGGTCTCCGACCGTGACGCCCGCGCGCGGGTCATCGCGCTCACCCCGCGGGGGATCGAGGTCATCGACGCCGCGTTCACCGACCACATGACCAACGAGCGCCGCCTTCTCGACGCCCTCGACCCGGCCGACGTCGACCAGCTCGAGCACCTCCTGCGCCGCTGGCTCGCGGTCTTCGAGACGCCGGACGACGCCGGCGGCCACTAGGGACGGGCACCGCCTCGGTGAGGGTCTACGGCCTACGCTCGCCGGATGATCCGGATGCGCGACGTCACGTTCCTCGTCCACGACCACGACGACGCGCTGCGGTTCTTCGTCGACGCGCTCGGTCTCACGGTCCGCCAGGACGAGACGTTCCCCGACGGGTGGCGGCGCGTCGTCGTCGGGCCGCCCGACGGTGGCACCGGGCTCGTGCTGGCGCTGGCCGGTGACGGCGCTCCCGTCGGGCGGCAGGCGGGCGGTGACGTCGCGTTCTTCCTGGAGACCGACGACTTCGCCGGTCAGCACGCGCGGATGACCGAGCACGGCGTGCGGTTCCGCGAGGAGCCCCGCCACGAGCCCTACGGCACCGTCGCGGTGTTCGAGGACCTGTACGGCGGCCCGTGGGACCTCATCGAGCCGCCTGCCCGCTGACGACGGTCGCCGCCGGTGGCGGTGGGTGGATACCGCTGACCGCGCGCACGCCGGTGTTGCTAGGCTCTGCTGGTCGCGACTGGCGCAGCGGGTGGGTCACCACCGGGGAGCGACGAGCAGCAGCAGACTTCGGGTCGGACGCCTGGGCCCACGGTCACCACACGGAGAGAGTGTGTGCGTGCCCGTCCGCGTGCCGGTGCACATCCCCTCCGCACCCGATGATCCGTCCGCTGATGCCCCAGGGAGTCGCCCGATGAGCGCCGACAACACCCCGATCCTCGACCAGAACATCTCCGAGCTCGACCCGGAGATCGCCGCCGTCCTCGACGGCGAGCTCGCCCGCCAGCAGGGCACGCTCGAGATGATCGCCTCCGAGAACTTCGTGCCCCGCGCGGTCCTGCAGGCGCAGGGCTCCGTGCTCACCAACAAGTACGCCGAGGGCTACCCGGGCCGCCGCTACTACGGCGGCTGCGAGCAGGTCGACATCGCGGAGAACATCGCGATCGACCGTGCGAAGGCCCTGTTCGGCGCCGAGCACGCGAACGTCCAGCCGCACTCCGGCGCGACGGCGAACGCGGCCGTGCTGCACGCGCTCATCAACGCGGGCGACAAGATCCTCGGCCTCGAGCTGGCGCACGGCGGCCACCTCACGCACGGCATGAAGATCAACTTCTCCGGCAAGCTCTACGACGTCGCCGCGTACGGCGTGGACCCGCAGACGTTCCGCATCGAGCCCGAGGCGATCCGCGCGGCCGCCCTCGAGCACCGCCCCGACGTCATCATCGGCGGCTGGTCCGCCTACCCCCGCCACCTCGACTTCGCCGCGATGCGCGAGATCGCCGACGAGGTCGGCGCGAAGCTGTGGGTCGACATGGCGCACTTCGCGGGCCTCGTCGCCGCGGGCCTGCACCCGTCGCCCGTCCCGCACGCGGACGTCGTCTCCTCGACCGTGCACAAGACCATCGGCGGCCCCCGCTCGGGCTTCATCCTGAGCAAGCAGGAGTACGCCAAGAAGATCGACTCCGCGGTGTTCCCGGGCCAGCAGGGCGGCCCGCTCATGCACGTCATCGCCGCGAAGGCCGTGTCGTTCAAGGTCGCCGGCACCGAGGACTTCAAGGACCGCCAGCAGCGGACCATCGACGGCGCGCGCATCATCGCGGACCGCCTCACCGCCACCGACGTCTCGAACGCGGGCGTCTCCGTCCTCACGGGCGGCACCGACGTGCACCTGGTCCTCGTCGACCTGCGGCACTCGGACCTCGACGGCCAGCAGGCCGAGGACCTCCTGCACGCCGCGGGCATCACCGTGAACCGCAACGCCGTGCCGTTCGACCCGCGCCCCCCGCGCGTCACGTCGGGCCTGCGCATCGGCACGCCCGCGCTCGCGACGCGCGGCTTCGGCGACGCCGAGTTCACCGAGGTCGCCGACATCATCGCGACCGCGCTCGTCGGTGGTGCGTCGACCGACGTCGAGGCGCTGCGGGCCCGCGTGGCCAAGCTGGCCGAGGCGTTCCCGCTGTACTCCGGCCTCCAGCAGTACTGAGGCGGCGCACATGACGGCACAGATCCTCGACGGCAAGGCCACCGCGGCGCGCATCAAGGGCGAGCTCGCGGAGCGCGTCGCCGCCCTCGCGACCCGTGGCATCCGCCCGGGCCTCGGCACCCTGCTCGTCGGTGACGACCCCGGCTCGCGCTGGTACGTCGAGGGCAAGCACCGCGACTGCGCCGAGGTCGGCATCGCGTCGATCCGGGAGGACCTCCCGGCCGACGCGACGCAGGAGGACATCGAGGCCGCGGTCCGTCGGCTGAACGAGGACCCGGAGTGCACCGGGTTCATCGTGCAGCTGCCGCTGCCGCGCGGGATCGACACCAACCGCGTGCTCGAGCTGATCGACCCCGACAAGGACGCCGACGGCCTGCACCCGACCAACCTCGGGCGACTGGTCCTGCGCGTCAACGAGCCCGTCACGAGCCCGCTGCCGTGCACCCCGCGCGGCATCGTCGACCTGCTGCTGCGGCACGACGTCGACCTGCGCGGCGCGGACGTGGTCGTCGTCGGGCGGGGCGTCACCGTCGGGCGGTCGATCGGCCTGCTGCTCACGCGGCGCGAGATCAACGCGACCGTCACGCTCACGCACACGGGCACCGAGGACCTGGCCGAGCACACCCGCAACGCCGACGTGATCGTCGCCGCCGCGGGCGTGCCGGGGATCATCACGGCCGACATCGTGAAGCCTGGCGCCGTCGTCATCGACGTCGGCGTGTCGCGGGCGACCGACCCGGAGACCGGCAAGAGCCGCGTCGTCGGCGACGTCGACCCCGGTGTGCACGAGATCGCGTCGTGGGTGTCGCCCAACCCGGGCGGCGTCGGTCCCATGACACGCGCGATGCTCCTGAGCAACGTCGTCGACACCGCGGAGCGCCTCGCGGGCTGATCCACCCCGCCTTGGTCCGACACCGGCCCCGGTACCCCGATGAGTGCGGGTACCGGGGCCGGTCTGTCGGGAGGAGAGTGGTCGACGACCGTCGACCCGCCGACTCCCGGGAGGACCCGTCATGGGTATCGTCCAGCCGCACCTCTGGTACCACGACAACGCCGTCGAGGCCGCCGAGTTCTACGTCTCGGTCTTCCCGAACTCGTCGATCACGAACATCGTCCACGCACCCGCCGACATGCCGGACGTCAAGAAGGGCGACCCGTTCCTCGTCGAGTTCGTGCTCGACGGCATGCCGGTCACGGCCATCTCCGCCGGCGCCTCGCTCACGCTCAACGCCGCGTTCTCGTTCCTCGTCGACGTCGACGACCAGGAGACGCTCGACCGCTACTGGGACGCGCTGCTCGAGGGCGGCGGCGAGGAGGTCGCGTGCGGCTGGCTCACCGACCGCTTCGGCCTCTCGTGGCAGGTGGTCCCGCGTCAGCTCGCGATGTGGACCATGTCGCCCGACGCCGACCCCGAGGGCGCCGCACGCGCGACGCAGGTCATGCTCACGCAGAAGAAGCTCGACATCGCCGCGCTGGAGGCCGCCTACCGCGGCGAGTGACCCGCCGCTCGCCGCAGGCCCGGCCGGAGGGGGTCGGGCCTGTCGGCGGCGTGGGGTTGGATGGTCCGGTGCTCACGATCGCCAGCGTCAACGTCAACGGCATCCGCGCCGCCTACAAGCGCGGCATGGGGGAGTGGCTCGAGGCGCGCAAGCCCGACGTCCTGCTGCTGCAGGAGGTCCGCGCGTCCGACGAGGTCCTCGCCGACCACCTGTCCGCCGACGAGTGGCACCTCGCGCACGAGGCGTCGGAGACGAAGGGCCGGGCCGGCGTCGCGATCGCGTCGCGGCTGCCCATGGACGCGGTGCGGATCGGTCTGAAGACCGGGGTCACGGGCGACACCGGGCGGTGGGTCGAGGCGGACCTCGCGGTGCCGTCGCACGACGGCGCTCCCGCCCGCAAGGTCACGGTCGTCTCGACGTACATCCACTCGGGCACGCTCGGGACCCCGTCGATGGACGAGAAGTACGCCTTCCTCGACCACGTCACCGCACGGCTGGGGGACCTGTCCCGGGACGGCGGCTACGCGGTCGTCGCGGGCGACCTCAACATCGCGCACCGCGAGGCGGACATCAAGAACTGGAAGGGCAACCTCAAGGCGGCAGGGTTCCTGCCGCAGGAGCGCGCCTACCTGGACCGCTGGTTCGACGACCTCTCGTGGCACGACCTGGGCCGCGAGCTCGGTGGTGAGGGTCCCGGCCCGTTCACGTGGTGGTCGTGGCGCGGGAAGGCGTTCGACAACGACGCGGGATGGCGGATCGACTACCAGCTCGCGACCCCCGACCTGGCCGACGCCGCAGTGAGCGCGACCGTCGACCGCGCGCCGACGTACGCCGAGCGGTTCTCCGACCACGCACCGCTGGTCGTCGAGTACGACCTCTGAGCCGGACGCCCGGCACGACGGGCGCGCTCGGCACGTCCGGTGCGCCCGGCCGGTCCGCCGGCGGCGGGCGTCAGGCCGTCGGGCCGCCCTCGTCGGTCGGCGCCTGGCCCGTCGGGGCGTCGTCGGGGCGCGGCAGGTCACGCATGCGCAGGAGCGGCGAGAACACGACGGGGATCGTCGACAGCAGCGCGCCGCCGGCGCACACCCACAGGGTCGGCACGACGCCGATCTGCGTGCCGAGCCACCCGCCGAGGATGCCGCCGAGCGGCATGGTGCCCCAGACGAAGAACCGCACGGAGGCGTTCATGCGCCCGAGCAGCGCGGGCGGGCACAGCCGCTGGCGGAAGCTGACCTGCGCGACGTTGTAGACGACGACCGAGAAGCTGAACAGGAAGCCGCCGGCGATGAGCACGACCTGGGCGGGCACGTCGAGCACGACGGCGAGCGGCGGCAGCGCGGCGGCGGGCACGAACAGCAGCGCGGACAGGGGGATGATGCGGCCCTCTCCGACGAGCCGCGCGAGCCGGTCGGCGGCGACGGCACCGAGGAGCCCGCCGATCGCCCCGGCAGACATCACGGTGCCGAACGCGGCGGTGTCGAGGCCGAGGACGCGCAGCGCGTAGATCGCGCTGAGGGCGCCGGCGGCCGTGCCGAAGAGGTTGCCGATGCCGGTGCACGCGACGATCCGGCGGAGCAGCGGCTCGTGCACGACGAACCGCACGCCCTCGGCGATCTCGACGCGCAGGGGCCGGCGCGTCTCGGGCGCGGGCGGCTGCTCGCGGTGCCGGATGCGCCCGACGGCGAACGCCGAGACGGCGTACGTGACGACGTTGACGGCCATGAGCGCGGGCGCGGCGACGACGCGCAGCAGCGCGCCGGCGATGGCGGGGGCGACGACCATCGCGACCGACTGCGTCGACTGGAGCTTGGAGTTGCCCTCGACGATGTGGTCGAGGCCGACGAGCCACGGCACGTAGCTCTGGTGGGCGACGTCGAAGAAGGTGCTGCACACGCTGATGACGAGCGCCGCGCCGATGAGCAGCGGCATGGACGCGTGGCCGGTGAGCGCGGTGACCACCACGACGCCGAGCACGAGCGCCCGGACGAGGTCGGCGTTGATGAGCACGTTGCGCTTGCGCATCCGGTCGACCCACGCGCCGGCGGGCAGGCCGATGACGAGGAACGCGAGCGTCTCGGCGGCGCTGAGGACGCCCATCTCCCACTCGGTCGCCGCGAGCGTGTCGACCGCGAGGACGGGGAGCGCGATGACGGTCAGCTGGGTGCCGAGCTGACCGAGCGCGTCGCCCGTCCACAGCCGGCGGAAGTCGGCGTGGTGGATGAGAGACCGTCGTGGCGCGGTCTCGGCCGTCGCCGGAGCGGGGGAGGGGGTCGTCACGGACCCAGGGTGGCGCGACTGATTGGGAAAAGTCAATCAGTGTGCGAGAGTGGTGGCATGAGCACGCAGGACGGGTCGACGGCACGTGCGCTCGTTGCTCACGCGCTCGCGGCCGACGCCCCCGACGCCCCCGACGCCCCCGACGCCCCCGACGCGCCCGACGCGCCCGCGACCGGCGAGCCCGGCGCCGTCGCGCACGAGGTGCAGGGCGGGTCGCTGCCGCCGGAGCCCCCTGGTCTGACAGCGGACGCCGACGCCGACGCGCGCGCGCTCGCCAGCACGCTGCGCCTGCGGATCCTGCGGCTGTGCCTCGACGAACCGCGCACCAACCGCGAGATCGCGGCGGCCCTCGACCGGAACCCGGCCACCGTCCTCCACCACGTCCGCACGCTCGTCGACCGCGGCTTCCTCGTCGCGCTGCCCGTCCGTCGCGGCACCCGTGGCTCGCGCGAGGTGCCGTACCGCGCGACCGGCCGGACGTGGCAGCTGCGTGACCAGGCCGGCATGGGCCGCACGCTCCTGAACGCCTTCTTCGAGGAGGTCGCGCTGGTCGACCCCGAGACGGTCAACCTGACGCGGCTCGGGCTGCGGCTCGACGCCGACGGGTACGCCGAGCTCACCGCCCGGCTCGGGAAGCTCGCCGACGAGTTCGCCGCGCGCCCCGCGACCCCGGGTGGCACCGCGTACTCGCTGTTCGTCGCGGTCCACGAGGACGTCACGCGCGACGCCGGGGGTCGGCCTGCGCGCGACGACGGAGTCCGGCGTGCGGAGCGGCCCCGCGACGACGACGACCGCCGCGCGCAGCCGCACCGCGACGACGAGGACGACCGCGGCGCGCAGCCGCACCGCGTCGACGACTAGTAGCGGATCGCGTCGATCACCTTGACGCGCACCGCGAAGACCGCGGGGACCAGCCCCGCGAGCGCCCCGACGAACGTCGCCGCCGCCATCCCGACGGCTGCTGCGGAGAACGGGAACGGCGGCATGTCCTGGATGCCGCCCCCGAACACGCGGTCCACGGGGATGTTCTTGACGATCGCGACGGCCAGGACGACGCCGACGAGCCCCGCGACGACGGTCGCGACGACCGACTCGAGCATCACGCCGAAGAACACGCGGCTCGACGTCGCCCCGAACGACCGACGGATGCCGATCTCCCGGATGCGATGCCTGACGGTGACCAGCGCGATGTTCACGAGTCCCAGCCCGCCGAGCAGCAGGGCGAACCCGCCGACGCCGATGCCGACCCACTTGGTGGCGCCGTCGATCGCGCTCGCGTCCCAGTCGTTGTCGCTCGACCACACCTCGAAGCCCGGGACCGCGGCCTGGACGTCGCGGGTGATCTGCGCCTGGAGTGCGCGGTGCTCCTCGCGCGGCACCCACGCCATGAGCTCGGGCATCGGCTGCCACGGGCCCATGCTCGCGGCAGCGGCGTCCGCGGATCCCGTGAGCCAGCGCTCGTACTGGCCGTAGAGCACGAACGCGCTCGGCATCATGTCCGGGTACGGGTCGGCGGTGACGCCGATGATGGTCGCCAGGACCGGGTGGTCGCCGCCGATCTCGACGGTGGGGTGCGACGTCAGGTCCTCGAACCCGAGGTTGCGCAGGAACGTCTCGTTGACGACGAGCGACGGCGCGTACGCGTCGGTGTCGGCGTCCGTGAACCAGCGGCCCTCGTCGGGCACGAGGCGCATGAGCGTGCCGTACTCGGCGTCGACGGCCTGCACGTCCACGGGCTGCGTGCCCTCGGGGAAGCGCGCCTCGACGGGCGTGTAGAGCCGACGGCTCGCGTGCTCGATCCCGTACCGCTCGAGCGTCTCGCGGTACGTCGCGTCGAGTCGGGCCGTGTCCGCCTGAGCGCTCTCGGTCCGCGGGCTCGCGCTGAAGGTGATCGTCACCGAACGGCCGGTCTGCCGCTCCTGCTGCTCGCTGAACGACTGGCTCAGCATCGAGACGACGGCCGTGACGCCCGTGATCGCCGTGACGGCGCACGCGACGCCGATGAGCGCGAGCAGCACGCGCAGCTTGTGGATGCGCAGCTCGTCCCACGCCTCGACGAGCGCGCCGACGATCCCGGTCATGCGTGGACCCCCTGCACGTCGTCGTCGGTGCTCGTGGGCGTGCCCGGCAGCACCCGTCTCTCGATCGCACCGCCGCGATCGGCGACCTGCGTCGGCACGTCGCCGACCCAGTGCGACCCGGTGTCGAGCGTGATCGGCACGAGGACGCCCTCGGCCAGGCGGTACTGCCGCTCGGCGCGGGCGGCGACGGCCAGGTCGTGCGTGATGGTGACGAGCGCGGCGCCCGTCTGGGACGCGATGTCGTCGAGCAGGTCCATGACCTCGCCGCCGGTCTCCACGTCGAGGGCGCCCGTCGGCTCGTCCGCGAGGATCACGCGCGGACCCCGCACGAGCGCGCGGGCGATCGCGACGCGCTGCTGCTCCCCGCCGGACAGCTTCTCCGGCATGGTCTCGAGGCGGTCGCCGAGCCCGACGCGGTCGAGCATCTCGGCGGCCAGCCGCGTGCGCGCCCAGAACTGCTTGCCGCGTGCGTAGAGCAGCGGAGCCGTCACGTTCTCGAGGGCCGTGCGACCGGGCAGCAGGTTGAACTGCTGGAACACGAAGCCGAAGTCGCGCCCGCGACGGACGGTCCGGGTGCGGCTCGAGAGGCGTTGGATCGGCACGCCCTCGAGCAGGTACTCGCCGGTCGTGGGGGCGTCGAGCAGGCCGAGGATGTTGAGCAGGGTCGACTTGCCCGTGCCGGACCGCCCGACGATCGCGACGTGCTCGCCCGCGTCGACCGCGACGGTCACGCCGCGCAGGATGTGCAGCACCCGGTCGTCGGGCAGCACGACGGACCGCGTGACGTCGGTCAGCTCGAGCAGGCTCATCCGCCGCACACCGTCGGGTCGTACTGCGCCGGGTCGTCGCAGTCGACCTCGCCGTCCGCACCGCCGGGCACCGGGATGAACTGCAGGACGGTGTCGCCGAGCGCGAGGCCCTCGGTGATCTGGACGCTCTTGCCGTCCGTGAGCCCGAGCTTGACGGCCCGCTGCTCGGGCTCGTCGCCCTCGGCCGCGACGACCCAGACGTTGCCGTTCTGCACGCTGCCCTGGACGGCCGTGACGGGGACGACGACCGCGTCCTTCGCCTCGCCGTTGGTGACCTGCATCGACGCGCCGAGCCCGGCGAACGCGGTGACGCCGGCCGGGATCGCGCACGTGAGCGCGCCCGACGTGCTGGTCGTCGCGCCGTCGTCGGGCTGCTGGCCGCTCGCGGTCGCGGGTGCGCCGATCCGCAGGCCCGTGCACTCGAACGGTGCCGGACCGCCGTTGAGCGTGACCTGGGCGGTCGTCGGTGCGCCGATGAGGCGGTACTGCTGGTCGGGTGTGAGCGTGCCGCTCACGGACAGCGTCCCGGGGGAGACCTTCGCGACCTCGTCGCCGACGGACAGCACCTGGTCCTTGAGCGTGGGCATCGCGAGCGTGCCCCCGACCGGCGCCTTGACGACCTCGACGGTCACCTTGGGCTTGCGCTCGGTCGTCGTCTGCTCGCCCGTGACGGGGTCCGTCTTGACGATCGGCTCCTGCGGGGTCTCCTGCCGGATCTCGAGCAGCGGCGTCCCGGCCTGCACGGCCGCGCCGTCGGCGGCCAGCACCTTGGAGACGGTGCCGGCGAGCGTCGCCCGCGCGACCACCGCGGGGTCGGCGACGACCGCGCCCTGCACGGTGACGACGTTCGTGATGGTGCCCGTCTCCGCCGCGACGGTCGGCTCGGACACCGATCCCGTCGGCGTGAGCGCGTCGCTGGTCGTGTCGAGGTCGGCGCCGTCGAACGCGATCCGCACGAGCGCGACGGCGATGACCGCCCACACGAGCAGTCGTAGGGCCGGGAAGATGATCCGACGGGTGACGCCCACGGGCGGACTCCTCGCATGCAGGTGGTGGGGTGCGGAGGAACCGTACTGAGCCCGACGCGGGACGCGGATCCACCCCGGGTATGACAACCGTGTTACTCCGCGCCGAACACTACTGCGCGACGCGCATTAGCGCCACCACCTGCGGGATCGCGCGTGTCGGAGCACTGCCGGACCGAGCGAGGCCCCCGTGCGCCCCCGGCGGACCGGTGCGTGCAGGACGCGGGAGCGCGCCGGCGCCCGTGAGCGGGCGACGCCGTCGGGCCGCGGGGGACGGCGTCGTCCGCGTCGGCGGATCAGGCGGCCGGGCCGCCCGGGAGCGCGACGGAGAACGCCGGGGCGTGCAGGCCCTCGGTCGCGAACGCCTCGACGACCGCGGCCGCGACGTCCTGGACCGCGCCGCCCTGGACGAGCGCGATCGCCGAGCCGCCGAAGCCGCCGCCGGTCATGCGCGCACCGAGCGCGCCCGCGCCCCGGGCCGCCTCGACCGCGACGTCGAGCTCGCGGCACGACACCTCGTAGTCGTCGCGCAGCGACACGTGCGACGCGTCCATGAGCGGTCCGACCTCGCGCAGGCGGTCGTCGTCGAGCAGCGCGACGAACTCCTGCACGCGCGCGATCTCGCGCACGACGTGCCGCACGCGGCGGACCTGCACGGTGCCCTCGTCCGAGCCGTCGTCGAGCGTCGCCAGCGCGCGGTCGAGGCCGTCCGGGTCGATCTCGCGCAGCGTCCCGAGCCCCAGCCGGGCCGCCGCCGCCTCGCACGCCGCGCGACGGGCCGCGTACTGGCCGTCGACGAGCGCGTGCTCGGCGCGCGTGTCGATCACCAGCAGGGCCAGGCCGTCGGCGGCGAGGTCGAACGGCACCTGCCGGACCGACCCGTCGAGGCAGTCGAGCAGCAGCGCGTGGCCGGCCAGCGCGCGCAGCGACGCCGCCTGGTCCATGCCGCCGGTCGGGGCACCCGCGATCTCGTTCTCCGCGCGCACGCACGCCGCCGCGAGGAGCGCGCGACCGGCGTCGTCCGGCTCGCCCGCGGGGCCTGCGAGGCCGAGCCCGTGCGTCGCGTCGAGGGCCACCGCGACCGCGGACTCGAGCGCGGCCGACGACGACAGGCCCGCGCCGAACGGCACGCACGAGTCGACCGCGACGTCGAACCCGCGGACCGCGTGGCCCGCCTCGCGCAGCGCCCACGCGACGCCCACGACGTACGACGGCCAGCCGTCGACCGTCCCCGGCGCGACGTCGGCGAGGCGCACCTCGCGCAGCCGGCCCGCGTCCTGCGCGGAGACCAGGCGCACGAGGTCGTCGTCACGGCGTCGCACCGCGACGTAGGTGCGGTGCGGCAGCGCGATCGGCAGGCACAGCCCGCCGTTGTAGTCGGTGTGCTCGCCGATGAGGTTGACCCGGCCCGGTGCCGACCAGGTGCCGTCGGGCTCCGCGTCGAACGACGCGGCGAACAGCGCCCGCGCCCGCTGCTCGCCCTCCTCGGCGGACCACGCGTCGACCCACGTCACCGCGCTCATGCGAGGTCCTGCAGGCGAGCCGCGATCCGCTCGGGCGTCGTGTCGTTGACCCACGCGCCCAGGCCCGACTCGATGCCGGCCAGGTACTTGAGCTTGTGCGGCGCGCGCAGCACCGAGAACACCTGCAGGAACAACCGGGACGCCTCGCGACCCTCGTGCACGGGCGCCTGGTGCCAGCCCGCGATGTACGGCAGGGGGATCGCCGACTCGTCGTCGACGAAGAACAGGTCGAGCCGGCGCAGCAGCTCGAGGTAGACGTCCGCGAGGTCCGCGCGCTCGGCGTCGGTGAGCGCGGGCAGGTCGGGCACGTCGCGACGCGGCGCCAGGTGCACCTCGACGGGCCAGCGCGCCGCGAACGGCACGTACGCGACCCAGTGCTCGGACTCCAGGACGACCCGCGTCCCGGCGCGCAGCTCCGCGTCGAGCAGGTCGCGGCCCAGGAGGCGACCCGTCGCGTCGTGGTGCGCCTGCGCCTGGGCGACCATCGCAGCCGTGCGCGGCGCCAGGTACGGCAGCGCGTAGATCTGCCCGTGCGGGTGGTGCAGCGTGACGCCGATCTCCTTGCCGCGGTTCTCGAACACGAACACCTGCTCGATGCCCGGCAGCGCACCGAGCGCCTCGGTGCGGTCCGCCCAGGCCTCGACGATCGTGCGCATCCGGCGCGGGCCGACCGTGCGCAGCGACTGCGTCGCGTCGGACGAGAAGCACACGACCTCGCACCGCCCGGCGGCCGGTCGGA
This sequence comes from Cellulomonas algicola, assembly GCF_019024305.1. Lineage (NCBI taxonomy): Bacteria > Bacillati > Actinomycetota > Actinomycetes > Micrococcales > Cellulomonadaceae > Cellulomonas > Cellulomonas algicola. Next base: position 57,747 of record NZ_JAHKSJ010000034.1, read on the forward strand.
CGGTCCACAGCTCCTCGCCGTCGGCCGCGGTCGGCTCGTCGACGACGCCGGGCACCGCGAGCAGCGACGGGAAGCGGTTCTCGAACACCACGACGTCGTAGTCGGTGTCCGGGATCTCGCCGTCCTGGTACGTCGCACCCGGGCGCGCCGGGGCGAGCGGGTTCGCGTCGGCCGGCGGCAGGAACGTGCGGTTCATGCGGTGCGCGGCGATCGCCACCCAGTCGCCCGTGAGCGGGTCGCGCCGCAGCTCCGGACCCGTGATCGGGTGCGCGACGCCGTGCTCGTCGACGACCGGCGCGAACCGGTCGGGGAGCGGGCGCGGGTCGTCGAGCCGACGTGTCGCGGCGCCCGAGACGTAGGGCTCGCTGTCGTCGAAGTAGACGAGCTCGCGGCCGTCGGCCATGTGCGTGACCGTCTTGCGGACGGCGGGGGTGGTGCTCACGGGCGCTCTCCGGGGGTGGTGGTGGCGGGCGTGGTCGTGGGGGCGAGCTGGAGGCGGGTCGCGTCGCCGACGGCGCGGCGGGCGTCGGCCGGCAGGCCCTCGTCGCTGAGCAGGACGTCGACCTCGTCGAGCCTCGCGATGCGCGCGAGGCCGGTGACGCCCCACTTGGTGTGGTCGGCGAGCACCGTGGTGGCGGCCGCGGCCGCGATCAGCGCGCGGTTCGTGGCGGCCTCGGCGAGGTTCGGCGTCGTGAGACCGTCCGCGTCGACGCCGTGCACGCCGAGGTAGGCCCGGTCGACGCGCAGGCGTGCGAGCGTGGCGTCGGCGACGGGGCCGACGAGCGCGTCCGACGGGGTGCGCACACCGCCCGTGAGGATGACCTCGAGGCGGTCGTCGCCGGGGGTCGCGCGATGCAGCACGTCCGCGGCGCCGACCGCGTTGGTCACGACCGTGAGCGGGCGCAGCGCGGGCGTCGCGGCCACGAGCTCGGCGAGCAGGTGCGTCGTCGTGCCCGCCGACAGCGCGATCGACTGGCCGGGCTCGACCGTCGCGAGCGCGGCGCGGGCGATCGCGCGCTTCTCGTCCTGCGCCCACGTGCGCTTGGCCTCGAAGCCCGGCTCGTCGGTGGGGCGGCCACCCGCGTCGGGTGCGACGGCCCCGCCGTGCACGCGACGGACCAGGCCGGCGCGCGCGAGCTCCGCGATGTCCCGCCGGACGGTCATGTCGGAGACGTCGAGGCTCACGACGAGGTCGGCCACCCGGGCCGCGCCGTGCGCCCGGACGACCGCGAGGATGTGCTCCTGCCGCTGGCTCGCCAACACCCCGACATCATCACACACAAACGAACAACTTCAAACACCTGCCCGCGGAGATCCCGCCGCTTCACGACGCGCGTGGCGGCTGTGACCGCGGTCGGTCAGCGGGCGGACGGGGTGAGGCCCAGAGAGCGGCCGGCCAGGTTGCGACGGCGCGACGACAGGCCGCGCGCGACCTCCCGCAGCGCCTGGGCCGCGGGGGAGTCGGGCGCCGACAGCACGACGGGCGTGCCCGCGTCGCCGGCCTCGCGCAGCGTCACGTCGAGCGGCACCTGGCCCAGCAGCGGCACGTCGCCACCCGTCAGCCGGCCGAGGTTCTCCGCGACCCGCGCGCCGCCGCCGGACCCGAAGATCTCGAGCCGCGACCCGTCCGGCTGCTCGAGCCACGACATGTTCTCGACGACGCCCACCACGTGCTGCCGCGTCTGCACGGCAACCGATCCGGCGCGCTCGGCGACCTCGGCGGCCGCAGCCTGCGGGGTCGTGACGACGACGATCTCCGAACCCGGCAGCAGCTGCGCGACCGAGATCGCGATGTCGCCGGTCCCGGGCGGCAGGTCGAGCAGCAGGACGTCGAGGTCGCCCCAGAAGACGTCGGCGAGGAACTGCTGGAGCGCGCGGTGCAGCATCGGGCCCCGCCACACGACCGGCTGGCCGGGCGGCACGAACATGCCGATCGACACGACCTTGACGTCGTGCGCGACGGGCGGCAGCAGCATGTCGTCGACCTTGGTCGGCGGGCGCGTCACGCCCAGCATGCGCGGGATCGAGAAGCCGTAGATGTCGGCGTCGACGACCCCGACGCGCAGCCCGTCGGCGGCGAGGGCGACCGCGAGGTTCGCCGTGACCGACGACTTGCCGACCCCGCCCTTGCCCGACGCGATCGCGTACACCTTGGTCAGCGACGTCGGCTTGGCGAACGGGATCTCCGGCTCGGCGTCGGTGCCGCGCAGCAGCGTGCGCAGCGCCTGGCGCTGCTCGGCGGTCATGACCCCGAGCTCGACGACGACCTCCGCGACGCCCTCGACGGCCTGCACCGCACCGGTCACGTCGCGCGTCAGCGTCTCCTTGAGCGGGCAGCCGGGCGTCGTGAGGTCGACGCCGACCCGCACGCGCGCACCCGCAGGGGTCGTCTCCACGTCCACCGACCGGACCATGCCGAGGTCGGTGATGGGGCGACGGATCTCGGGGTCGAGAACCGTCGCGAGCGCGCCGCGGACGGCGGCGTCGAGGGTCGTCGGGTCGGGCTGGGGCATGCCCTCATCGTAGGTGGCGCGCACCAGGCCTCCGGGACGGGGGGCCCGTGGGAAAGGCCCGTCGGCTCACACGGGCCGGTCGGCGCGCTCGTCCCCGCCGCGGTCCAGGTCGGCGCGCTCGGCTTCCGCCCGGCCGGCGTCGGCGCGCTCCTGGTCCGCGCGCTCCTGCTCGGCGCGCTCGCGCTCCTCACGCTCGGCCTCGCGGTCCTCGGCGAGCTCCTCGAGCAGGTTGCGCAGCTCGGACCGGACGAAGTCGCGCGTCGCGACCTCGGACAGCGCGATGCGCAGCGCGGCCACCTCCCGCGCGAGGAACTCGGTGTCCGCGAGGTTCCGCTCGGCGCGCTGCCGGTCCTGCTCGAACTGCACGCGGTCCCGGTCGGTCTGCCGGTTCTGCGCGAGCAGGATGAGCGGCGCGGCGTACGACGCCTGGAGCGACAGCACGAGCGTCAGCGCGGTGAAGCCGAGGTCGGCCGAGTCGAACTGCAGGCCTTCGGGCGCGAGGGTGTTCCACCCGATCCACACGGCGCAGAACACCGTGAGCCAGATGATGAACCGGGGCGTGCCGAGGAACCGCGCGATCGACTCCGACCACTGGCCCTGCCGCTCCGAGTCGACGCGCGGGCGCCGGAGCAGGACCCGCCGCGTCTCGCGCGGCTGGTCGAGCCGCTCAGCCACGACCGACCCCGGGCTGGGCCGTCGGGGTCGCCGGGAGCGTGACGCGCGGCTCCTCGTCGGTCTCGCGCCAGTCCTCGGGCAGCAGGTGGTCGAGCACGTCGTCGACGGACACCGCGCCGAGCAGGCGCTTCTCCTCGTCGACGACCGGCAGCGCGAGCAGGTTGTAGGTCGCGAGCTGTCGCGTGACCGACATGAGAGCGGCGTCCGCGGGGATCGCCTCCACGTCGGTGTCGACGATCGAGCCGATCGACTCGTGCGGGGGCTCGCGCAGCATCCGCTGGAGGTGGACGACGCCGATGAACCGGCCCGTCGGTGTCTCCAGCGGCGGGCGTGCGACGAACACCATGGACGCCAGAGCGGGCGCGAGGTCCTGCCGGCGCACGTGCGCGAGGGCCGCCGCGATCGACGTCTCGGGCCCGAGGATCACGGGCTCGGTCGTCATCAGGCCACCCGCGGTGTTGTCCTCGTACGCGAGGAGCCGCCGGACGTCCTTCGCCTCCTCGGGCTCCATGAGCTCGAGGAGCTCGGCCGCCTGCTCGTCGGGCAGCTCGCCCAGCAGGTCGGCGGCGTCGTCGGGCTGCATCGCCTCGAGGACGTCGGCGGCCCGCGCCAGCGCGAGGCCCTGGAGGATCGCCACCTGGTCGTCCTCGGGCAGCTCCTCGAGCACGTCCGCGAGCCGCTCGTTGTCGAGGGCGGACGCGACCTCGAGGCGGCGGGTCGTGCCGAGGTCGTGCAGCACGTCGGCGAGGTCGGCGGCCTTGAGGTCCTCGTACTGCGCGAGCAGCAGCTCGGCGCCCTGCGCGCTCGTGGACGTGCGGCCCAGCGCGATGACGCCCTCGACGGGCACGAGCAGCGTCTCGCCACGACGGCGCAGCAGCCCGGGCTTGCCGGCCGGTCGGCGCCGGACGAAGACCTTCGTGACGAGCCAGTCGCCGCCCCGCTGGAGCTCGATCGCGACGTCCTCGACCGTCGCCTGACCGGACCCGTCCGCGAGGTCGACCGTGCGGTCCAGGAGCTCGCCGACGACGAGCGTCTCGGTGGAGCGCTGCTCGAACCGCCGCATGTTGACGAGGCCGGTCGAGATGACCTGTCCGGCGTCGACGGCCGTCACGCGCGTGAGCGGGAGGAACACGCGACGCCGGCCCGGGACCTCGACGACGAGACCGACCGCGCGCGGCGCACCCTTCGGGCGGACCAGCACGACGACGTCGCGCACCCGCCCGACCTCGTCGCCGAGCGGGTCGAAGACGGTGGTGCCGGCGAGGCGCGCGACGAAGACCCTGGTCCCGACGCTGCTCACGGTCGCAGCCTAACGGGGTGCGACCGGATCGGCTGGTGGCATCCGTGCGCGCCGTGGGGGAGGATCGCGGCATGTCGTTCACGGGCCCGCGCGTCCCCCGCACCCCCACCCCGCCGCAGGGCGAGACGGTCGCGTCGTACGCGACCTACCTGGAGGCCCAGCGTGCCGTCGACCACCTGGCCGACAAGGCGTTCGCGGTGCAGCTCGTGACGATCGTCGGCACCGACCTGCGCATGGTCGAGCGCGTCACCGGGCGGCTGTCCTACCCGCGCGTCGCGCTCGGCGGGTTCGTGTCCGGTGCCTGGTTCGGCCTCTTCGTCGGCCTGCTGCTGTCGCTGTTCACCGCGCCGGGGTCCAGCAGCCCGTTCATCCCCGCGATCCTCATCGGCGGTGCCTTCGGCCTGCTGTTCTCCGTCATCACGTACTCGTTCTCGCGCGGGCGGCGCGACTTCACGTCGTCGAGCCAGATCGTCGCGTCGTCCTACGCGGTGCTGTGCCAGACGGAGCAGGCGCACAAGGCCCGGGAGCTGCTGCGCGAGGTCGGCGGTGTGCAGTCCGGCTGGCCCGCGCGACCGGCCGTCACCCCGCCGACACCCGTGTCCGACCCCGCCGCGTCGTACCCGCCGCCCGCGCCGTCCGCCACCCAGCCCGCTGCGTCACCGAGCGTGCCGCCCGTCGCGCCGCCGGCGCCCCACGTGCCCGAGCACCAGCCGCCGGTGCCCCCGACCGACGCACCGCAGGGCCCGACGACGAGCGCGCCGCAGCCGCCGACGCCCCCCGCGGGCGACGCCGACGGCCGTTGAGCGTCAGCGCCCGAGCAGACCCTGCATCCACGCCTCGACGGCGTCGGGGTCGCGCGGCAGCGCCGCCGACAGGTTCTCGTTGCCGTCGGCGGTCACGAGCACGTCGTCCTCGATCCGCACGCCGATGCCGCGGTACTCCTCGGGCACGAGCAGGTCGTCGGACTTGAAGTACAGGCCGGGCTCGATCGTGAACACCATGCCGGGCTGCAGCTCCGCGTCGAGGTAGAGCTCGGCGCGCGCCTGCGCGCAGTCGTGCACGTCGAGGCCCAGGTGGTGGCTCGTCCCGTGCACCATCCACCGCCGGTGGTGCTGGTTCTCGGGCTTGAGCGAGTCCTCCGCGGAGACGGGCAGCAGGCCCCACTCCTCCAGGCGTGCGGCGATGACGCGCATCGCGGCGTCGTGCACGTCGCGGAACCGCGTCCCGGGCTTCGCGACGGCGAACGCGGCATCGGCGGCGTCGAGCACGGCCTGGTAGACGCGCCGCTGGACCTCGGTGAACGTGCCGTCGACGGGCAGCGTGCGCGTGACGTCGGCGGTGTAGAGCGAGTCGACCTCGACACCCGCGTCGACGAGGACGAGGTCGCCCGCGCGCACGGGGCCGTCGTTGTCGATCCAGTGCAGCGTGGTCGCGTGCTCGCCCGCGGCCGCGATGGTCTCGTACCCGACGGCGTTGCCCTCCTGGCGGGCGTGCCCGACGAACGTGCCCTCGATGACGCGCTCGCCGCGGCGGTGCTCCTGCGCGGCGGGCAGCGCGCGCACGATCTTCTCGAAGCCCTCGATCGTCGTGTCGACCGCGAGGCGCATCTGCTCGACCTCGTACGCGTCCTTGAGCAGCCGCAGCTCGGACAGCGCCTCGGCGAGCCGCTCGTCGCGCGCACCCGCGGCCTCGGTCGCGCGGATCTCCTCGACGACCTCCTCCACCGCCTCGTCGACGTCCGGCACGACGAGGACCTGCACGCCGTCGGCGCCCGCGTCCTTGGCGAGCGCGTCGCGCAGGTCGTCGAGGTGCGCGGTGCGGATCCCGGTCTCGGTCTCGACGTCCTCGAGCGTGGGCCGTGCGCCGACCCAGAACTCCCCGTAGCGGGAGTCGGAGAAGAACTCCGCGGTGTCCCGGCCCGCGAGGGGCCGCAGGTAGAGCACCGCGCGGTGGCCGGACCCGCCGTCGCCCTCGCCGTCCGGGACGGGGTGCAGCACGAGCACCGCGTCGGGCTCCTGCTCGACGCCCAGGCCCGTGAGGTGCGCGAACGCCGAGTGCGGGCGGAACCGGTAGTCGGTGTCGTTGGAGCGCACCTTGAACGTGCCCGCGGGGATCACGAGCCGCTCGCCGGGGAAGTGCGCGGAGAGCGCGGCGCGCCGACGCTCGGTGTGGTCGGCGGCGGGGTTGCGGGTCGCCGTCGACGCGGGCCGCTCGCCCCAGCCCGACGTCACGAACCGCAGGAACTCGGCCGAGCCCGGGCGCTGCGACCGGTTGCTGCCGCGGTCCGCGAGGGGCTGCTCGTCGCCGTGCGCGACAGCCGGGTCGACGGCGGGGGTGGCGGTCTCGGGCGTGGGCTCCGTGGTCATCGCGCCATTGTCCCATCGGCGGGCGCGACGACGACGGGACGCGTCCGCGGAGGTGCTCCACCCGGCGTCCGGCCGTGCCCGGGGTCGGGTCGCGCCGGCGGCGTGCGCGCTGCGCACCGGGCCCGTGGACGCCGTGGTCGCGCGGTTACGGTGTGCGGATGCGCATCGACCTGCACGCCCACTCGTCCGCGTCCGACGGCACGGACGCCCCCGGGGACCTCGTCGCGGCGGCCGCGCAGGCGGGTCTGGCCGTGGTCGCCCTGACGGACCACGACACGACGGTCGGCTGGGACGAGGCCGCGGACGCGGCGGCCCGGCACGGCGTGCGGCTCGTGCGTGGCACCGAGGTCTCCGCGAGGTCCGCAGGCATCAGCGTGCACGTGCTGTCCTACCTCCACGACCCCGACGCGCCTGCCCTGCATCGCGAGCTCGAGCGGTCGCGGCGCTCGCGCGTGCACCGCGCGGAGGCGATGGTCGAGCTGCTCGCGGCAGACGTGCCCATCACCTGGCAGGACGTGCTCGACCACAGCGCGGACGCCGTCGTGGTAGGCCGCCCGCACATCGCCGACGCGCTCGTCGCGCGGGGCGTCGTGCCGGACCGGTCGGCGGCGTTCGCGCACCTGCTGCGGTCCGACGGCCCGTACCACGTGCCGCACTACGCGCCGTCGGCGGCCACCGCCGTGCGGGCGATCCGGGCGGCCGGGGGCGTGCCGGTCTTCGCGCACCCCGGCGCCGACGCGCGCGGGCGGGTCGTGCCGGACGAGGTCTTCGACGAGCTCGCCGACGCCGGGCTCGCCGGGCTGGAGGTCCACCACCGCGACCACTCGCCGGCCCAGGTCGAGCGCCTCCTGGCGATCGCCGAGCGCCTCGGGCTGCTCGTCACGGGGTCGAGCGACTACCACGGGACCGGGAAGGTCAACCGGCTGGGGGAGAATCTCACCGAGCCGCACGTCCTGGCGGCGATCGAGGAGCAGGGGCGTCTGCCGGTGCTCGGAGGGTAAGGAGGCCGCGTGTCGGACGTCCTCGACGTGCACCTGTTCGCGTCGGTGTTCATCACGCTGTTCGTCATCATGGACCCCCCGGGGACCGTGCCGATCTTCCTCGGGCTGACGAGCGCGATGTCCCGGGTGCAGCGCAACCGCGCCGCCCGCCAGGCCGTCGCCGTCGCGTTCGGCGTCGTCGTGGCGTTCGCGCTGTTCGGGCAGTCGCTGCTCAGCTACATGCACGTCTCGCTGCCCGCGCTGCAGGCGTCCGGCGGCCTGCTCCTGCTGCTCGTCGCGATGGAGCTGCTGACCGGCAAGATGGAGGAGCCGCAGCCGTCGGGCAACACGAACGTCAACGTGGCGCTCGTCCCGCTCGGCACGCCGCTGCTCGCCGGTCCCGGCGCGATCGTCGCGACCATGGTCTTCGTGACGCAGTCCGACGGGTCCGCGGCCGACTGGGTGGCCATCGCGCTCGGCGTCCTCGCGGTGCACGTCTGCCTCTACCTCGCCATGCGGTTCGCGAACGTCATCCATCGCGTGCTGGGGGAGTCGGGCACGATCCTCGTCACCCGGATCGCCGGTCTGCTCCTCGCGGCCATCGCCGTGCAGCTCGTCGCCGACGCCGTCGAGGCGTTCATCAAGTCCGCCTGACCCGGTCGCCCCGCCGCGGAACGCGGGTGTCGTCGGGACCGGCGCGTCGCGCCGCGGACCGCCCGTCCGCCGCGCTGCCGCGGCCTGCCGCGGACAGGCGCGGCGGCGCCGAGACGCCGAAGGGCGCGCACCCCGTCCGGGATGCGCGCCCTTCGTGCGTCAGGCGTCAGGCGTCGGCGGGAGCCGACGGCGCTGCGCCGCCCTCGACCGGGCGACCACCGCGCGTCCGACGACGGCTGCGCGACCGGCTGCGGCGCGCACCGCCCTCGCCCGCCTCGCCGCCGCCCTCGGCGCGCGGAGCGTCGGAGCCGCCCTGCTCGCTGCGCTCGGCGCCCTCGGACGTCGCGGCACCCTCGCCCGCTCCGCCACGGCCACCGCGACGACGGCGACGGCCGCCCCCCTCGCGGGAGCCGTCCTCGTCGCGACGCGGCTGGCCACCGCGCTGCTCACCACCGCGCTGCTCACCGCCACGCTGCTCGCCCCCGCGACCGCGGGAGCCTGCGCTGCCGGTGCGCGCACCGGCGCCACCGCCGCGCTTGCCGGTCTCGCCCAGGTCCTCGATCGCCTCGGCGGCGAGACCCGCGCGGGTCTGCTGCGCCTTCGGCAGCCGGCCCTTGACGCCCTCGGGGATGTCGAGGTCGGCGTAGACGTGCGGCGACGACGAGTACGTCTCGACCGGCTCGGGGATGCCGAGCCCGAGCGCCTTGTCGATGAGCGACCAGCGCGGCATGTCGTCCCAGTCGACGAACGTGACCGCGGTGCCCTTGTTGCCCGCGCGGCCGGTGCGGCCGGTGCGGTGCAGGTAGGTCTTCTCGTCCTCGGGGCACTGGTAGTTGACGACGTGCGTGACGTCCTCGACGTCGATGCCGCGCGCGGCGACGTCGGTCGCGACCAGCACGTCGACCTTGCCGTGGCGGAACGCGCGCAGCGCCTGCTCGCGCGCGCCCTGGCCGAGGTCGCCGTGCAGCGCGCCCGCGGCGAACCCGCGCTCGACCAGGTCGTCGGCGACCTTCGCGGCGGTCCGCTTGGTCCGCGCGAACACGATCGTCAGGCCGCGTCCGTTCGCCTGGAGGATGCGCGCGAGCAGCTCGACCTTGTCGAGCGCGTGCGCCCGGTAGACGACCTGCTTGATGTTCTTGACGGTCTGGCTGCCGTCGTCGTCCGGGTCGGCCGCGCGGATGTGCGTGGGCTGCGTCATGTAGCGGCGCGCCATCGCGACGACCGCGCCCGGCATGGTCGCGGAGAAGAGCATGGTGTGGCGCGACGCGGGGGTCGCGGCGAGCAGCGTCTCGACGTCGGGCAGGAAGCCGAGGTCGAGCATCTCGTCGGCCTCGTCGAGCACGACGGTGCGCACGCGGGTGAGGTCGAGGTGGCGCTGCTTGAGCAGGTCGATCATGCGGCCCGGCGTGCCGACGACGACGTCGACACCCTTGTTGAGCGCCTCGATCTGCGGCTCGTACGCGCGGCCGCCGTACACCTGGACGACGCGGACCGTGCGGCGCGCCGACGCGGTCGCGAGGTCCCCGGCGACCTGCACCGCGAGCTCACGGGTCGGCACGACGACGAGGGCCTGCGGCTTGCCGGGCGCGGGGAGCTGGTCGTAGCCGTCCTCGCCGGGTGCGACGACCGCGTGGAGCAGCGGGACGCCGAAGCCGAGGGTCTTGCCGGTGCCCGTCTTGGCCTGGCCGATGATGTCGTGCCGCGACAGCGCGACGGGCAGCGTCATGGCCTGGATCGGGAAGGGGTGCGAGATGCCCGCGTCGGCGAGCGCCTGCACGATCTCGGGGCGGACGTCGAAGTCCGCGAAGGACGCGTCGACGGCCTGCACCGACGAGTACGTCGAGCGCAGCGGCCGCGTCATGGGGGCGGCGAGCGCGCTCGCGGCGGCGTCGGGGCTGTCGGGGGAGTCGACGGTGGTGCCGGGGTCGGTCGTGGTCACGTTGGCTTCTCACTGCGCAGGGTGGTGGTCCGCGCGCTGTCCAGGAGCGGCCGGCGATCGCGGCGTTCCCGGGCGACAGCGGTCACCACGCGGGTTGGCCGGCAGCCGATCGTGAAAGTCGCTCGCGAGCCGCTGCGGACGTGCGTCCGGCGCTGCGCGAGCCGGTCCTGGGACCGGGGACGGCGTCCCCTCCGAGACGACCGGGCAACCGATGTACCCCCCCAGCCTATCGGACGACCCTGTGGACCGTTCCGCGCACGGCGGCGTGGCGTCGGCATACGATCCTCGGATGACCACGCACGCACTCCCGGCCGGTCCCGACGACGCGCCCGCCGCCCGTCCCGGACCCTCGCAGGCCGACACCGTGGAGCTGCTCGGGCTGGTCGCGCAGCTGGAGCAGATCGCCTTCGCACGGCTCGCCGCCGACGCGTCGGTCGCCCCCACGACCGACCAGCGGCTGCAGCTGAGCGGGTTCGCCGCGGCCGCGGTCGCCCGTCGCGACACCGTGATGGCGCGGATCACCGAGCTGGGCGCGGACCCCGTCGCCGCGGTCGCGCAGTTCGACCACGTCCTCGACGACTTCGACGCCCGCACGCAGCCCAGCACGTGGTGGGAGCGGCTGCTCAAGGCCTACGTCGGCTACGGCGTCGCGGACGACTTCTGCCGGGTCGCGGCCGAGGGCCTCGACGCGGAGTCCCGCCGGGTCGTGCTCGCGGTCCTCGACGACGCCGCCCACGCCGAGCTGGCCGTGGCCGAGCTCGACGCCGCCGGCTCCGACGACGGTGTGCTCAGCTCGCGGCTCGCGCTGTGGGGGCGCCGGCTCGTGGGGGAGGCGCTCGGCGTCGTGCAGCGGCTGCTCGTGCAGCGCCCCGGGCTCGTGCGGCTCGTGTCGAGCGGCACGGGCGACGCGGTCGTCGCGGCCGACCAGCAGGCCGACGGGCGCACCGCCCCGGCGAACCCGCCGACCAAGCTCTTCGGCGAGCTCACCGCGCAGCACACCCGCCGGATGTCGCGGCTCGGCCTCACCGCCTGAGCCACCCCGGCGCGTTGCCGCCGGGAGCCGCGCCCGCTCGGCGGCCCGCGGACATGACGAGGCCCCCGCGACCGACCGGTCGGCGGGGGCCTCGTCCGTGCGTCGTCAGATGCTGCCGAAGCCCACGCGGGCCTTCGTCTCGGACCCGATCTCCACGTAGCCCAGCGTGGACGTCGGGACGATCACCCGACGACCGCGCGTGTCGTGCAGCTCCAGCACCGTCTTGCCGTCCAGCGCGGCGGCGACGGCCGCCGCGACCTCGTCGGCGGTCTGGTCGGTCTCCAGGACGATCTCCCGCGGCAGGTTCTGCACGCCGATCGTGATCTCCACGGCCATGTCTTCCTCGTCCTCCAACGTCGTCCGCTCGCGAGCGTCCGGGCCCACGGGGCCCGCCTGGACGATCCTAGGCGTCCTCGTACACGAAGTCGGGGCGGACCAGGCCCGCGACGCCGCCCCAGGCGAGCTGCGTGACGAGCTCGGCGGTCATGCCGGCGTCGGCGACGGGCGTCGTGCGGAGCCGGTGCGTCGCCGCGCCCTGGGCCATCGCGATGAGCGAGACGGCCAGCGTGGCGGAGGCGTCGTCGGCCAGACCCGTCACCTGGGAGAGCACGCGGGCGATCCGGCGGGCGGCCTCGGACGACGCGTGCTCGACGCGGGCGCGCACGTCGTCGTCGTGCGTGACGTCCGACTCGAAGAGCAGCGTCGAGGACTCCCCGGCGACGTCGACGAAGTCGATGTAGGCCCGGACGATCGCGGCGATGACGTCGCGCCCCGCGCCGCGCTGGACGGGTCCGGCCTCGAGGGGGGCGACGGCCTCGTCCACGGCCGCGAGCAGGTCGGAGCCGCACTGGTCGACGACCGCGAGGTAGAGGTCGAGCTTCGAGGGGAAGTGCCGGTAGAGCACGGGCTTGCTGACCTCGGCGCGGTCGGCGATGTCGTCCATGGAGACGTGGTGGAAACCCTCGGACGAGAAGAGGTCCTGCGCGATGCGCAGCACCTGGGCACGGCGCTCGTCGCGCGCCATCCGCGGGCTGCGCGGCCGTGGGGGCGAGCCGTCGGTCCCGTCTGTCATCCCGGCATGGTAGCGACGGCACGTGTCCGGGATGCGACGATGTCCGCGTGACCCCGCCCGAGATGCCCCGTCCGGACGAGCGCGCCCGCCGTGCGCCCGGACGCCGGTGGGGTCGACCTCTCGCCGACGGGCGGACCGTGGCGGTGGCGTCGGCCGTCGCGCTCGGTGGCCTCCTGCTGGGGGCCGGCACGGCGACCGTGACGCTGCCGGGGGTGTCGGCGTCGGGCACGCTCCGGGGTGCGCTCGCCCTCTCGGTGTCGTCCGTGCAGGTCGGGGGCACGGGTGCGGCCGTCGCGGACGACGCGGACGACGCGCAGGGCCGTGCCGCCGACACGAGCCGGTCGGCCGTGCGCGAGCCGGCGCCCGAGCCCGTGCCGAGCTTCGACTCCCTGCTGTCGGCGGACCCGCCGGTCGTCGCGCTGCCGCCGGGTCTCACGCTCGTCGACGTCCAGGCCGGGCTGCTGTCCGCCGAGGTCCCCGAGCGCGCCGCCGGGACCTTCTCGGTCGTCCCCGGCAGCGACCCCGGCCCGGGTACGGGCCGCGTGCGCACGATCCGCGTCGAGGTCGAGGACGGGCTCGCGGTCGACGGCGCGCGGTTCGCGCAGACCGTCATGACGACGCTCAACGACCCGCGCGGCTGGGGAGCCGACGGGTCGGTGTCGTTCGCGCGCACCGACGGGCCGGCCGAGCTCCGCGTGACCCTCGCGTCCCCCGAGAGCGTCGACGACCTGTGCGCGCCGCTCGACACGAACGGCCAGGTCTCGTGCGGCCGGGCCGGCAACGCGGTGCTCAACCTGCGGCGCTGGGTGCTCGCGACGCAGGAGCTCGCGGGCGACAAGGTCACCTACCGCCAGTACCTCGTCAACCACGAGGTCGGGCACCTGCTCGGGCACGGGCACGAGAAGTGCCCGGCGCCCGGCGCGCTGGCCCCGCTCATGCAGCAGCAGTCGTACAAGGCAGCGCCGTGCGTCCCCAACCCGTGGCCCTTCCCCTGACAGTGCGCCTGACAGTCCGCCCGGCACACGCCTGACGACCTCACGGTGGACCGCGGTGTCGGCGGTCCGTGATGGGATCGGGGCCGTGACCACGCCCCCCGCGCTGCGCCTCGTGCGCCCCGCCCTGGCCGACGGGCCGGCGCGGGGACCGGGCAGGCCGGTGGGCCTCGACGACGACCAGGCGATCGCGGTCGAGCGCGCGGTGCACGGTGACGACGGGGCCCTGCTCGTGCTCGGCGCGCCCGGCACGGGCAAGACCACCGTCGCGCTCGAGACGGTGGTCGCGGCCGTTGACGCGGGCCTCGCGCCTGAGGACGTCCTGGTCGTCTCCGCGGGCCGTCGCGCCGCCGCCGACCTGCGTGACCGCCTCGCGGCCCGGCTGCGTGCGACGTCGGGCCGGCCGCTCGTGCAGACCGCGCCCGCGGTCGCGTTCGCGGTGCTGCGGGCGCGCGCCGGGCACCTCGGTCTCGTGCCGCCGACCCTCGTCTCGGGGGCGGAGCAGGACCTGCTGCTCGCCGAGCTGCTCGCCGGCCACGCCGCGGGGGAGGGCGTGCGGCCCGTCTGGCCGGGGGACGTCCCCGCCGACGTCCCGACGATGCGCGCGTTCCGCGACGAGCTGCGCGACCTCCTCATGCGGGCCGCCGAGCGCGGGCTCGGACCAGTCGACCTCGCCGACCTCGGGGCGGCGCACGGCCGGCCCGAGTGGACGGCCGCGGCGCAGGTGTACGAGGAGTACCTCGACGTCCTCGAGCTGCGGTCCGCGACGCCCGACCTCGGCGCGCGGCTCGACCCCGCGGTCGTCGTCGAGGAGGCCGCGCAGGCGCTGCGCGCGTGGGACGACGAGGTGCCGGGCGCGGTGCGGCCGCGCTGGCGGCTCGTCGTGGTGGACGACCACCAGGAGAGCACCTCGGCCACCGCGCGGCTGCTGCGGGTGCTCGTCGACGACGGTGCGCGGCTGCTCCTCCTGGCCGACCCCGACGAGGCCGTGCAGACGTTCCGCGGGGCGGCGCCGACACTCGTCGGGCGCGCGGCCGTCGCCGGTGCCGGTGACGGCGAGCTCGGCGCCGTCACGCACGTCCTCAGGACGGTGTGGCGGCACGGTGACGCGGTCCGCGACGTGACGCGGCGCGTCACCGAGCGCATCGGGTCGGTCGGTGCGGTCCAGCACCGTCGAGCGACCGCCCGGTCCGCAGCGCGCGATCACGCGGCGCCCGCGCCCGAGGGTGACGCGCGTGCGACCCCGCGCGTCACGGCTCGGCCCGGCGCGCAGGCGCCGGTCGCCGACGCACGCGACCTGGGGCGCGGAGCGGGTGCCGTGCAGGCGGCCGTGCTGCCGAGCACCGCGCAGGAGGCCGCGTTCGTCGCCCACGCGCTGCGGACCGCCCACCTGGAGCACGGCGTCGGCTGGGACGAGATGGCGGTCGTCGCGCGGTCGGGTGCCCAGGTCACCGCGCTGCGCCGCGCGCTCGCGGGCGCGTCGGTCCCCGTCACCGTCGTGGGCAGCGACGTGCCGCTGCGCGAGGAGCCCGCCGTCCGGCCGCTGCTCGAGGCGGTGCGCGTCGTCGTGGGGGACGCCGAGCTCGACCCCGAGGCCGCGGCACGGCTCGCGTGCTCCCCGCTGGGCGGGCTCGACGCGGTCGGGTTGCGGCGCGTGCGCCGCGCCTTGCGTGCCGAGGAGCTCGGGTCCGGCGGGGGGCGCACGAGCGACGTGCTCCTGGTCGAGGCGCTCGAGGACCCCGCCCGCGTCGCCACGCTCCCGTCGTCGGTCGCCCGGCCCGTCGCCCGGCTCGCGGAGGTGCTGACCGCGGGACGTCGTGCGGCGGAGCAGCCGGACGCCGACGCGCAGACCGTGCTGTGGGCGCTCTGGCACGCGTCCGGGCTCGCCGAGCCGTGGCGACGGTCGGCGCTCGCGGGAGGTGTCGCGGGCGAGCGCGCGGACCGCGACCTCGACGCGGTGCTGGCGCTGTTCCGCGCGGCCGAGACGTTCGTCGACCGCATGCCGCGTGCGACGCCCGGCGCGTTCGCCGACTGGCTCGCCGCGCAGGACCTGCCGTCCGACTCGCTCGCGGCTGCGGCGCGCCGCCAGGCGGTGCCGGTCCTCACGCCCGCCGGCGCGGCGGGTCAGGAGTGGGACCTCGTCGTCGTCGCGGGCGTGCAGGACGGCGTCTGGCCCGACCTGCGGCTCCGCGACTCGCTGCTCGGCGCCCAGCGGCTCGTCGACCTCGTCGCGGGCCGCCAGGTGGACGGCACCGACGAGGGTGCCCGCGCGGCCGAGGCGCGCGCCGCGGTGCTCGCCGACGAGCTCCGGTCGTTCGCCGTCGCGTGCTCGCGCGCACGCTCGCGGCTCGTCGTGACGGCCGTCGCCGACGCCGACCAGCAGCCGTCGCCGTTCCTCGACCTCGTCGAGCCGTCCGACGGCGACGTGGACCACCGCCGGACCACGGTGCCCGCGGCCGCGGACCTCCGCGGGCTCGTCGCGGAGCTCCGCTCGCGCCTCGAGCAGGCCGTCGTCGACGGTGTCGAGCCCGACCCGGCGCTCGCGCGCACGCTCGCCCGGCTCGCGCGCGCGGGCGTCGCGGGCGCGGACCCCGCCGAGTGGCACGGGCTCGCCGAGCCGTCGAGCGACGCGGCCCTGTGGGGTCCGCAGGACCGCGTGCCGGTGTCCCCGTCCCGGCTCGAGGTCGCGCAGCGGTGCGCGCTGCGCTGGGCGCTCGAGGCCGCGGGCGGCACCGCCGCCGACTCGAGCGGTCAGACGCTCGGCACGCTCGTGCACGCGATCGCGCAGGAGCACCCGCGCGGGACGCGTGCCGAGCTCGCCGCGGAGCTCGACCGCCGCTGGTCGGAGCTCGGCCTCGGCGACGGGTGGCCCGCACGGGCGACCCGGAGGCGGGCGGAGGCGATGATCGACCGGCTCGCGGGGTACCTGCGCGACGCCGGCGCGCCGCTGCTCGTCGAGGGCGAGTTCACGCTGCGCACCGACCGGGCCGTCGTGCGCGGAACGGTCGACCGCGTCGAGCTCGACCCCGACCAGCCGGACGACGGCTCGACGGCGGTCCGCGTCGTCGACCTCAAGACGGGCGCGACCGTCCCGAGCAAGGCGAAGGCGGTCACCAACCCGCAGCTCGGCGCCTACCAGCTCGCGGTCGACGCGGGCGCGTTCGAGACCCTGCCGCCCGACGCCGCGAGCTCCGGGGCGCGGCTCGTCTACCTGGGCACGGGCGCGTCCGCGACGGAGCGCCACCAGGACGCCCTCGGCGGCGAGGGCGACGGACCGAGCTGGGCACGCGCGCTCGTCGACGAGGTCGCCGACAAGATGGCCGCCTCGACGTTCGTCGCCACGACGAACGACCTGTGCGACCGCTGCCCCGTGCGCCGCTCGTGCCCGGTGCGCCCCGAGGGCGGGCAGGTGGTCGCATGACGCTGCTGTCCGCCGCGCAGATCGCCGCCCTCGTCGGCCAGCCACCGCCCACGCCCGAGCAGGAGCGCGTCGTCGAGTCGCCGCTCGCGCCCGCGCTCGTCGTCGCCGGTGCCGGGTCGGGCAAGACGGAGACGATGGCCGCGCGCGTCGTGTGGCTGCTCGCGAACGGGCTCGTCGCACCCGAGCAGGTCCTCGGTCTGACCTTCACGCGCAAGGCCGCGGCCGAGCTCGCCGAGCGTGTCCGGCGACGGCTGCGCCGGCTCGCGCGCGCGGCCGCCGAGGAGGGCGTCGTGCTGCCCGGTGCGGCGGTCCTCGCGGGCGGCGACGGCGACGTGCTCGGGGGTCTCGTGCGGCCGACGGTCGCGACGTACAACGCGTACGCGTCGTCGCTCGTGAGCGACCACGCGCTGCGCCTGGGCCTCGACCCGTCGGCGCGACTGCTCGGCGAGGCCGCGCAGTGGCAGCTCGCGCACGAGGTCGTCGAGGCGTGGACGGGCGACGTCGACACGGACGCCGCGACGTCGACCGTCGTCGACGCCGTCCTGTCGCTGTCCGGCGCCCTCGACGAGCACCTGCTCACGCCCGCCGAGGCGCAGGCCGGGATCGCGGGCATCGTCGACGCGATCAACGCGACCCCCCACGGTCCCGGCAAGCGGACCGACCCCTACAGCGGTGTCACGGCCCTCGTGCGCCTGCTCGGCGAGCGGTCCCGCGTGCTCGACCTCGTCGCGACCTACCGCGACCGCAAGCGGGCCGCGGACGCGATCGACTTCGGCGACCAGGTCGCACTGGCGGCGAGGCTCGCGCTCGACGTGCCGGAGGTCGCGGCGGGCGAGCGTGCCCGCTTCCGCGTCGTGCTGCTCGACGAGTACCAGGACACGTCGTACGCGCAGCTCACGCTGCTCGCGGCGCTGTTCGGCGACGGCCACCCCGTGACGGCCGTCGGGGACCCGCACCAGTCGATCTACGGCTGGCGCGGCGCGAGCGCGGGCGGGCTCGAGGGGTTCCCGACGTCGTTCCCGGTGGTCGGTCCGGACGGGGACCGGCGGCCCGCCGACGTCCACTCGCTGTCGACGTCGTGGCGCAACGACCGGCGGATCCTCGACGCGGCGAACGTCGTCGCGGCACCGCTGCGCGCGTCGGCGTCCCGCGTCGACGTGCCCGTGCTCGCGGCGCGGCCCGGGGCCGGTGACGGGCGCGTGCACGCGCACGTGGCGGAGACCGTCGAGGACGAGGCACGCGCGATCGCGGAGTTCGTCAAGGCGCGCTGGCGGGCCGCGGCACCCGGCGTCGAGCGTGTGACGGCCGCCGTCCTGTGCCGCAAGCGCTCGCAGTTCCCGGTCGTGCAGCGCGCCCTGCGTGGCGCGGGTCTGCCCGTCGAGGTCGTCGGCCTCGGTGGCCTGCTCGCGACGCCGGAGGTCGTCGACCTGGTGGCCGCGCTGCAGGCCGCGCACGACCCGTCCCGCGGCGACGCCCTGATGCGCCTGCTCACGGGCGGCCGGACGCGGCTGGGTGCGGCCGACCTGCACGCGCTCGGCGCCTGGTCCGCCGAGCTCGCGGGACGTGCGGGCGGAGGCGGCCGGGCCGGTCGCGACCCCGGCGTGCAGGCCGACGTGGTCGACGAGCGCAGCATCGTCGACGCGCTCGACGAGCTGCCCAGGCCCGGCTGGCGCAGCGCCACCGGCCGTGAGCTCAGCGCCACCGCGCGCACCCGCCTCGCCGACCTCGCGCGGCTCCTCACCGCGCTCCGCTCGCACACCTACCTCGCGGTCCCCGAGCTCGTCGGCGAGGCCGAGCGGCTCCTGGGCCTCGACATCGAGGTCGCCGCGCGTGCCGGCGTGTCCCCGGGACGGGCGCGCGCCAACCTCGACGCGTTCCGCGACGTGGCCGTCGAGTTCGCGCGCACCGCGGACCACCCGACGCTCGGCGGCTTCCTCGCCTGGCTCGACGCGGCCGACTCCCGCGAGAGCGGCCTCGACATGCCCGTCGCGGAGCCCGACCCGGACGCCGTGCAGGTCATCACCGTGCACGCGGCCAAGGGCCTGGAGTGGGACGTCGTCGCCGTCGCGGGCCTCGTCGACGGCGTGCTCCCCGCCACCCGCACGCGCGGCAAGGACGGCCCCAAGGACTCCGCGTGGCTCACGGGCCTCGGCACGCTCCCGTACCCGCTGCGGGGCGACCGGCACGACCTGCCGGACTTCCCCTACGCGGGCGCCGAGCACCACAAGGACCTCGAGGAGCGTCGTCAGCGGTTCGTGCTCGACGCGGGTGCGCACCAGGTCGCGGAGGAACGCCGCCTCGCCTACGTCGCCCTGACCCGCGCGCGCACCGACCTTCTGCTCTCCGCCGCGTGGTGGGGCGACTCGAGCGGCGCGCGCGTGCTGTCGATCTTCCTCGAGGAGCTCGTGACCGCGGGCATCGTGACCGAGGACGGCTGGATGCCGCCGCCCGAGGCCGGCACGGGCAACCCGCGCGAGGACCAGGTCCTCAGCGCCGTCTGGCCCGCCGACCCGTTCGCCGTCGACGACGGTCCCGGCCGACGCCCCGCGGTCGCGGCGGCGGCCGCCCTGGTCCACGCGGCGCTCGCGGCCGCGTCGACCGAGGAGGACCGGGGCGCGGTCGGCGCTCGCGCGGTCGTCCCCGTCGACGAACCGGGCGGCATGCCGGTGCCGCGGGACGCCGCGGGCCAGCCAGTCCCGCAGGACGACACCTGCCAGCCAGTCCCGTCGGACCCCACGGGCCACCCGGTCCCGCGGGACGGAACAACCGGGACGGCCGACGTCGTCACTGCCACGCCGCCGGACGCGGCGCGGTCACGGTGGGAGGACCTCGCGGACCGCCTGCTCGAGGAGCAGGAGCGCGCCCGACGACCCGACGGCGGGGTCGAGCTGCCTGCGCACCTCTCGGCGTCGTCGCTCGTCCGCCTGCACGCCGACCCGGCCGAGTTCGCGCGCGGCCTGCGCCGACCGGTGCCGCGCGAGCCGTCGCCGCAGGCCCGCCGCGGCACGCGGTTCCACGCGTGGGTCGAGGGCTGGTACGGCGCCGCCTCGCTGGTCGACGTCGACGCGCTGCCCGGCGCGGACGACGACTCGACGCCCGTGGACGTCGACGAGGAGGCGCTGCGCGTGTCGTTCCTGCGCACGCCGTGGGCCGACCGCTCGCCGCTCGCGATCGAGGTCGACGTCGAGACGAGCGTCGACGGGTACGTGCTGCGCTCGCGCATCGACGCGGTGTTCCCCGACCAGGAGCGGGCCGACGTCGAAGGCCGTGCGGTCGTCGTCGTCGACTGGAAGACGGGCGCGCCGCCGGCCGACCCGGACGCCCGCGCGTCGCGCGAGCTCCAGCTCGCGGTCTACCGGCTCGCGTGGTCGCGGTGGACCGGCACGCCGCTCGAGCTCGTCCGCGCCGCCTTCTGCTACGTCGGTACGGGGGAGACGGTCTACCCGCAGCGCCTGCTCGGCGAGGACGAGATCACGACGCTCCTGCGCCACGCGACGTCCGACGAGTCCGACGCACCCGCGCCGAGCCCGTCGGCCGACGCGCGCACGACCGCGGACCGCGACTGGCCGCAGAACGTGGACCGGGGAACATCGAACCCGAGCGGCACGGCCTCGCGACCACGTCCGGCGTCGGCCGAGGGCAGCTCGCGCTCGCGGAGCACGAGTCGGCCCCGCTCGACCTGAGCCCTCTCGACCGGGCGCTCGCGTCGACCGGAGCGACCCCGCGTCCCCCGCGTTCGACCTGCGCCACGCTGGGGCTCGACCGCGACCGCGCAGCTGAGGACGGGGCGGCGGCGGCCGACCACTGACGCTCCCTCAGGCTCGCGACCGGACCAGCGAGCCGTTGTTCGGCGAGCCGCGGCCGGCGTCAGGCGTACGACGCGGAGGACTCCACGTCGGCGAGGCGGGTGTGCTCGTCGAGGTCCTGGAGCATCGCGACGGCGTCCGCGACGACCTCGTCGTCGCCCGTCCGCACCCCGTAGAGAAGCCACCTCGCGAGCGCGAGCTCGCCCGCGAGGAACGCGCGGCGCTGGAGGTGCGGGTCGGTGAGCTCGGTGCGTCGCAGCTGGTAGGCCTCCATGACGGAGTCCGCGGCCTCGGGCGACGCGGCGACCAGGAGCCACGACAGGTCGTCTGCGGGGTCGGCCACGACGGTGTCGCCCCAGCCCAGGAGGCCGCTGACCTTGCCCTCGTGGACGAGCACGCGCTCGGCGGACAGGTCGCCGTGCACGACGGTCGGTCGGAACCGCCACATCGCGACGTCCTCGAGCTGCTCCTCCCAGCGTCGCAGCAGCGCCGGCGGGACCTTGCCGGTGCGGGCGGCCTCGTCGACCTCGGCCTGCCGGCGCTGGCGGTACTCGGTCGCCTCGTAGACGGGCAGGCCGACGCTCTCGACGAGGGACGTGGGCAGCTCGTGGAGAGCGGCGATCGCGCGGCCGAGGTCGGCCGCGAGCCCGGGACCGGGGCGGAGGGTGTCGACACGCAGGGGTGCGCCGGGGATCTCGGCGTGCACCGCGGCACGCCCACCCTCGGGCAGGTGCGCGAAGCCGACGGGCCGGGGGACGGCGAAGGGCAGCGCGCCGGACGTGGTGTGCTCGGCGAGGCCCTCGAGCAGGTGGACCTCGGCCTCGAGCGCGGCGCCGGCGGCGGCGCTGGACGGCGCGCGCACGACCCAGCGGCGGCGCTGCGCGTCGATCACGACGGCGACGTCGTAGTCCGTGCCGGGCTGCGCGGGCCGTCGCACGTCGTACGCGTCGAGGCCGGGGACGGCGACCGTCGCCAGCGCGGCGAGAGCGAGGGGTGAGCGAGGCACGTCGACCAGGGTAGGTCGCAGGTCGGGCGCTTCCCGGTCGCGCCACGGCGTGTCGGTCCCATTCGTCCGACTGCGTGACGCGCCGGACGTCACGTCGTCGGCGCGTTGTTCGTGCCCGAGTGCCGGCGGGGGGCCGTGCCCGCGGGGCCGGTGGGTGCGGTGCGGGCGGGACGTGGCGGCGTGCGGACGGCGCACGCCCGGCGGTGGACGACGGGCAGCGGGCGCGTGCCGACGCGTACGGTGGCGGCGTGATCGTCGACGAGCTGCCCCTGTCCCGTGCTGTCGTGGACCGGGCGGCCGAGCACCGGCGTGACGGGCTCGCGGGGGCGCTCACGGCGTCGTCGACCCGCGTGATCCTGGTCGACGACGGCAGCGTGCTGACGGACGACGCCGGCGACCTGCTCCTGCTGACCCCGGACGACGCGCGGGCCCTCGTCGCGGCGCCCGGCGCCGCCGTGGACGACGCACGCACGACGGCGTCGCCCGACGGGCACGTCGGCGGGACGTCGACGCGTCCGGGGGTGGCCGGGTCCACGAACGGGCAGCGGAGCATCCCGACGGCCCCGGACGACGCCGTGACGTCGACGTCGACGCCCGATGGTGCCGACGTCGACGGGCTGTGGCTCCTCCTGGGACGCGACGACGACGGTGCTGCGTACCTGGCGCGCCGGGTGCTCGGCCGACGCCCGGCACCCGCGACGGGCTCGCCGGCCGACGTGCTGGTGCACCCGGCCGCGGCCGGGAGGGACACGTCCGGCGGCCCGACGACCCCGCTCCCGTCGGGCGCCCGGTGGTCGTCGCTGCGGGTCGTCGGCGCGACGTTGTCGGCCCGCGACGCCGGGCTCGCGACGGCGGCGGTCGCGCTCGACGCGTGGCACGCCCGGCACCCGCGCTGCCCGCGCTGCGGTGCGGTGACGGTCGCGACGCAGTCCGGCTGGGTGCGCGCGTGCACGGTCGACGGGTCGGAGCACTACCCCCGCACGGACCCGGCGGTGATCATGGCGGTCGTCGACGACCAGGACCGGCTGCTGCTGGGGCACGCGACCGCGTGGGCGGCGCACCGCTGGTCGACGCTGGCCGGGTTCGTCGAGCCGGGGGAGTCGCTCGAGAACGCGGTGCGCCGCGAGGTCCGGGAGGAGACGGGCGTCGTCGTCGACACCGTCGAGTACCGGGGGAGCCAGCCGTGGCCGTTCCCCGCGTCGCTCATGCTGGGCTTCCGCGCGCACGCACGGTCGACGGACGTGGCGGTGGACGGCGTCGAGCTCGAGGCCGCCGCGTGGTTCACCCGCGCGGAGCTGCGCGAGGCGGTGGCGTCGGGCGACGTGATCCCGCCGGGGCCGTCGTCGATCGCGCGCGCGCTCGTCGAGGACTGGTTCGGTGGTCGGCTCCCCGCGGGCCCGCCGTTCTGACCGACCGCGTCACGGGACCGCCCGCGAGGACGGACGACGACGGCGCCGCGCCGCGGGGGCGGCGGGCGCCGTGACGAGCGGACCGGTCAGACCTCGAGGCGCTCGCGGACCTGGACGAGCGACGGGTTGGTGAGCGCGCTGCCGTCGGGGAAGACGACGGTGGGCACGACGCGGTTGCCGCCGTTGACCGACTCGACGTACTGCGCGGCGGCGTCGTCCTGCTCGACGTCGACGACCGTGTAGCCGATGCCCGCGGAGTCGAGCTGCTTCTTCAGCCGGTGGCAGTACCCGCACCACGTGGTGGAGTACATCGTCACGGTGCCGGCCTGGGGCAGGGTCTCGGTGGTCATGGGTCCTCGTGGTGTCGACGGGCGGGGACCGGAGGGCCGGCCCCGACGGACGGGCGACGAGGAGCGCGCCTCGTCACGTGCTGCAACACGGTCGCACGGGCACGGCTTCCACGCCGCCGGTGTGGCGTGGACCACACGGACGGCTGACCTGCGACGACCCTGTTGACGCGCGCACGGGTGTGTCGGTCGGGGCTGCGACACTGGTCGACGATGTCCGCCGACGCCCTCCTCGACGCCCTCGACCCCGAGCAGCGGGCCGTCGCGACCGCGCTGCGCGGACCCGTGTGCGTCCTCGCCGGTGCGGGGACGGGCAAGACGCGCGCGATCACGCACCGCATCGCGTACGGCATCCGCACCGGCGTCTACCGCCCGGGCAACGTCCTCGCGGTGACGTTCACGGCGCGTGCCGCGGGGGAGATGCGGACGCGGCTGCGCGGCCTCGGCGCGTCGGGCGTGCAGGCGCGCACGTTCCACGCGGCGGCGCTGCGGCAGCTCGGCTTCTTCTGGCCGAAGGTCGTGGGCGGCGCGCCGCCGCGGATCCTCGACCAGAAGGCGCAGGTCGTCGCCGAGGCGGCGCGCCGCGTGGGCCTCTCGGTGGACCGGGTGAGCGTGCGCGACCTCTCCTCGGAGATCGAGTGGGCCAAGGTCTCGCTCGTCACGGCCGACGACTACGAGAAGGCGGTCGGTGCGATCGCCCGCCCGGCGCCGAGCGGCCAGGACCCGCAGGCCGTCGCCCGGCTCATGACGTCGTACGAGCAGGTCAAGACCGAGCGCGGCGTCATCGACTTCGAGGACGTCCTGCTGCTGCTGTCGGCGATGCTCGCGGAGCGCCGCGACGTCGCGGAGGAGATCCGCGAGCAGTACCGCTACTTCGTCGTCGACGAGTACCAGGACGTCAGCCCGCTGCAGCAGTTCCTGCTCGACCAGTGGCTCGGTGGTCGGCACGAGCTGTGCGTCGTCGGCGACCCGAGCCAGACCATCTACTCGTTCGCGGGCGCGACGCCGTACCACCTGACGACGTTCGCGACGACGCACCCGGGTGCGACGGTCGTGCGCCTGGTCCGCGACTACCGCTCGACGCCGCAGGTCGTGAGCCTGGCCAACCGCGTCATCGACGCGACCCGCCGCGCGGGCGGCCCGGCGCCTCTCGAGCTGCGGGCGCAGCGCCCGGACGGCCCCGAGGTGCGCTTCACGGCCTACGACGACGACGAGGCCGAGGCGACCGGTGTCGCGCAGGCGATCGGCCGCCTGGTCCGCAGCGGCGTCCGCCCCAGCGAGGTCGCGGTGCTCTACCGCACGAACGCGCAGTCCGAGGCCTTCGAGGAGGCGCTCGCGACGGCCGGGATCGCCTACCAGGTCCGTGGCGGCGAGCGGTTCTTCGCGCGGCGCGACGTCCGCGACGCCCTCGTCCTGCTGCGTGGTGGCGCCCGCTCCGCCGACCCGACGGTCCCGATGCCCGAGACCGTGCGCGACATCCTGCGGACGGTCGGGTGGGCGGAGGAGCCGCCCGCCGCGCGGGG
Source organism: Cellulomonas algicola (assembly GCF_019024305.1). Classification (NCBI taxonomy): domain Bacteria; kingdom Bacillati; phylum Actinomycetota; class Actinomycetes; order Micrococcales; family Cellulomonadaceae; genus Cellulomonas; species Cellulomonas algicola. Next base: position 82,783 of record NZ_JAHKSJ010000034.1, read on the forward strand.
CGCCGCGCGCGAGCGCTGGGACGCGATGCACGCGCTGGTCGGCCTGGCCGACGAGCTCGGCGCGGCTGCCGCGGACGGCACGCGCACCACGTCGGACGGCCGGACGGGGGCGACCGGGTCCGCGACGCTGGCCGACCTCGTGGCCGAGCTCGACGAGCGCGCCGCCGCGCAGCACGCGCCGACGGTCGAGGGCGTCACGCTCGCGTCGCTGCACGCCGCCAAGGGCCTCGAGTGGGACGCGGTGTTCCTCACGGGTCTCAGCGAGGGGCTGCTCCCGACGTCCCTCGCCGAGTCGGCCGCGGCGGTCGCGGAGGAGCGACGCCTGCTGTACGTCGGCGTCACCCGCGCCCGCGAGCACCTGCACCTGTCGTACGCCCGCTCGCGACTTCCCGGCGGCCGGCCGAACCGCACGCGCTCCCGCTTCCTCGCCGACCTGTGGCCCGACGACCGCCGGCCCGCCCGGTCGACGTCCACCCGCCGCCCCGCCGCCGCGCTCGACCCGACCGCGGACGAGGACGACCCGCGTGCGCGCCGCGTCGTCGCCGAGCTGACCCGCTGGCGCGACGAGCACGCCCGGTCCGTCGGCGTCAGCCCGGCCCGTGTGCTCACGTCGGCGACCGTCGCGCTCATCGGGCTGCACCGGCCCCGCACGCGCGAGGAGCTCGGCCGCGTGCCGGGGGTCGGTGCCCAGACGCTCGCGACGCTCGGCGACGACGTCCTCGCGGTCGTCGCACGCGCCGCCGGGAGCCCCGCGCAGGGCTGACGGCGAGCGTACGAGCGGGCCGACGCACGTCCGCTCCGCAGCGCGGCGACGGGCGCCCGGGCGGGTCGACGGTGGGCGTGCGAGAGGGCTGAACGGGCGACCGTCGGAGATTCGTCGAAGACATGTCGTTTATTCGGTTGTCCCGCGTCACGACCCCGCCCTACTGTGATCCTCGTCCTTGAACGTGGGCTGCGCCGGAAGGCCAGAGCCCGGAGCCGGAAGGAGGTGGGAGTCGCGATGAACACCAACCTGATCGTCACCTCGAGCGTCGCTCAGGCGTGCGCACATGTCGCCGCGCCCACCGGCGCCGGCTTCGAGGGGCGTGGTGTGTCCATCTCCGGGATGACGGCCATCGAGGGCCGGTTCCAGGGGACGGGTGTCGACACCGAGCTCCTTCCGACGTGGCGCAAGCGCCCCACCACCGATCGCTACATCCGTCTCAGGACTCCTTAGGTCTGACCCACTGAGGTCGCCCAGGCCGCGGAGTCCGTACATCGGACCCGCGGCCTTCACATTTTCCCCGATGACCCGGGGTGAACGTGTCGGTCCGGTCCGGACCACGAACGACACGCTCATCAGCGAGGACATCAGGAGGACATCGTGCGGCTCACGACGCTGCTCGACACCGTGAACCAGGGCGGATCTGGCGCCTGGCCTCCCACGGGCAGCACCGCGACCACCGACGACACCCAGTTCGACGCGCTCGTCGCCGACCTCATCCCGTGCCGCTCGCACGACCCGGAGCTGTGGTTCGCCGAGCAGACGGTGGTCGTGGAGCGCGCGAAGGCGCTGTGCCGGGAGTGCCCGCTCATGGAGGGCTGCCTCGCCGGCGCCATCGAGCGGGCCGAGCCCTGGGGCGTCTGGGGCGGTCAGGTCTTCATCGGCGGCGTGGTCGTCGCCACGAAGCGTGGCCGAGGACGCCCGCGGAAGAACCCGGCCCCCGCGGCCTGACCCGACGGTGGGGCGCACCCTGACGAGGTGGCGCCCCACCGCCCGACCTTCCGACGACCCTCAGGTCGTCGGCACCGGTACCCGTCCCACGACGGGCAGGGCGGGGCGCCCGCCGAGCGGGTGGGTCGGCCCGGGGGGGGGGGCCCCCCCGCCCGGGGGCCCCCCCCACCGCCCGACCTTCCGCCGACCCTCAGGTCGTCGGCACCGGTACCCGTCCCACGACGGGCAGGGCGGTGCACCCGCAGTCCGGGTGCACCGCCCATTCGCGTACCCGGGGCAGGGCGTCGGGCAGGCCGAGCTCGTAGGTCGTCCCGGGGGTGGTGGGCCCGGCGGTGCCGTCGAGGAGCGTCAAGGCCCAGGCGGCGGCGAGCGACGCGGCGACCCCGGCGACGACGCCGACCTCGGGGCCGTCCGCACGACCGGGGGCGGTGACGAGCTGGGCGACGAGCGTCGGCCACACCGGGTCGACGTCGGTGCGGTGCAGGTCGAGGCACCGCAGGCACGGCCCGCGACCCGGGTCGACGAGCGGGCCGACGAGCGTGTCGCCCTCCCGCACGACGACCGACAGGTGGGGGACGCCTGAGCCGACGAGCAGCGTCGCGCGTGCCGGGTCGGCCGCACCGTGCTCGACCACGACCACCACGTCGGGGGTCGCCCGCCCGTCGACGTCGACCCGAGGCGCCGCGTCACGCAGGACGCGTGCGGCGACCACCCCACGACGCGACCCCACGTCGCCCCAGCGGTAGCCGCCGACGCCGACGTCGTTCGAGCGGACCGGCCGCTCGTCGTCGAGCAGGACGCGCCCCACCCCGGCGGCGGCGAGCGCGACGGCCACGCCGAGTCCCGTCGGGCCCAGACCGACCACGCCCGCGGTGCGCGTCGAACGGGCCCGGACCAGGCCCGTGCCGTCACCGTCGGGCAGCAGCAGCGACCACGCGGCGGCGTCGGCGGCTGCGGGACCGTCGAGCTGCCGGGTGTCGCCCGCGCGGGTGAGCCGCGCCTGCGAGAGGAGCGCCGACACGGGCGCGAGGTCAGCGCGTCCGGCAGGGCTCGCGGAGGACGTCCCCGGTGACGGCGACGTGCGGGCGGGATCGCCGAGCCCGACGACGGCGTCGGCCTCCGCCGGGGTCAGGTCCGTCAGGCGGACCGCCCACCGCGGGTCGGTGCCGACCTGCACCTCGGTGCTGCTGCGTCGCAGGACGCGCAGGCCAGGACGCAGACGCATGAGCTCCTCCTCGGACGGTCGCGCCACTGTGGCACCGACCGTCACGCACCGGAGCACGTCGTCCACAGGCTCCCCGGCCGGGGACGACGAACGGCGCCGTCCGTCCGGACGGGCCCGGGAACACGAAGGGCGCCGTCCGACCGGACGGCGCCCTCTGCGCGGTGGTGCTCAGGCCTTGCCGAGGATGCGGTTGAGCTTGGTGCCGCACACCGGGCACGTGGCCTTCGCCATGCGTCGCCCGGAGTCCGACACGACGACCTCGCCCTCCGCCTCGCGCTTCTCCTTGCACTTCACGCAGTAGAACTCGCCTGCATAGGTGTCCGCCATCGGGTTCCCTCCCTCGGTCTCGAGCACCGGACCGAGGGACGGTGCCGGTGGCCGGCCGCGGTCCCGACGGGTGCGCCCGAGCGTCGTCCACAGTAGCGGCGCAGGACCTTCGCGACCGCGTGATCATGCGGAACACGCCGCGCGCGACCGGGTGAAGAGCGGGACGAGCACACCCGGGAGGGCTACCGTGCAGGTGTGCAGCCCACGGACGACCTGTCGCAGGTCGAGGTCCGCCGTTCGCGCCGGCGTGCGCGCACGGTGACGGCGTGGCGCGAGGGAGACAAGACGATCGTCGCGATCCCTGCCCGGTTCACGCGTGCGCAGGAGCTCGAGTGGGTCCGCCGGATGATGACGCGGCTCGCCGCGCAGGAGCGTCGCCGGCGTCCGTCGGACGAGGAGCTCGCGGCGCGCGCCGCCGACCTCTCCGCCCGCTACCTGGGCGGACGGGCCCGCCCGACGAGCGTCGCGTGGTCGAGCAACCAGGGCCGCCGGTGGGGGTCGTGCACCCCGAGCGACGGGACGATCCGGCTGTCCGACCGGCTGCGGGGCATGCCGCGGTGGGTCGTCGACTACGTGCTGCTGCACGAGCTCGCGCACCTCCTGCACGCGGGGCACGGCCCCGACTTCTGGGCGGAGCTCGACGCGTACCCGCGGACGCAGCGCGCGCGGGGGTTCCTCGAGGGCGTCGCGTACGCGAGCGACCGCGCGGGTGCCGACGGTCCGTCCGACGTCGACGGGGAGGCTCCCTCGGACGTGGACGACGCGGTCGACGACGACGCGGCCGCGCTGCAGGCGACCGACGTCGCCGTCGCGATCGAGCCCGGCGACGGTGCGGCCGAGCCGCGCGACGGCGCGGTGGCCCTGGACGGGGCGCCCGTCGGGGGCCGCACCGCGCCGAAGGCGCACGTCCGCCGCTGACGCCCCCGGACGTGCCGGCGCAGCCGCGTCCGCCGTCGAGGCGCGCGAGCCGGCGACGCGGCGCGGGCGCGGTCAGCGGGTCCGCGCCGCAGCGGGGTCAGCGCGTGGGCGGGTCCTCACGGTCGGCGGGGTCTGTCGGCTCGTCGTCGGAGGTCGGCGCGTCCGTCGGCTCGCCCGCGGCTCCGGTCGCGGTCGTCGGGTCCTCGCCGAGGATCTGGGCGAGCGCGCGGTCGACCTCCGCGGTCTCGTCGACGGCGGCGGCGCGGCGCGAGGCGTAGCCGGCGGGGTCGTCGAGGTCCTGCGTCGTCGGCAGCAGGTCGGGGTGGTCCCAGACGGCGTCGCGCGCGGACGGGCCCCCGTCGCGTGTGATCTGCGCCCACAGGGCGGCGGCGTCGCGCAGGCGTCGGGGCCGCAGCTCGAGCCCGACGAGGTTCGCGAAGGTCTGCTCGGCGGGTCCGCCCGCGGCGCGGCGGCGGCGCACCATCTCGCGCAGCGCCACGGTGTGCGGCAGGTGCGCGATCGCGGCGGCGGCGGTGACCTCGTCGACCCAGCCCTCGACGAGGGCCAGCGCGGTCTCGAGACGCTCGAGCGCGGCGCGCTGCTCGGGCGTCGTGTGCGGTGCGAAGACCCCGCCGGACAGCGCCTGCTGGAGGGCGGCGGCGTCGGTGGGGTCGATCGAGCTCACGGCCTCCTCGAGCTGGTCGACGTCGATCGTGATGCCCCGCGCGTACGCCTCGACGGTCGCGAGCAGGTGCGCGCGCAGCCACGGCACGTGCGTGAACAGGCGGGTTGCGGCGGCCTCGCGCAGCGCGAGGAAGAGGCGCACCTCGTCGAGGGGCGCGTCGAGGCCCTCGGCGAACGCGTCGACGTTGGCGGGGACGAGCGCGGGTGCGGGCGAGTCGAGCAGCGGCAGGCCGATGTCGGTCGTCCCGAAGACCTCGCGTGCGAGGGTGCCGGCGCCCTGCCCGACCTGCATGCCGAACACGGCCGAGCCGAGCTGGCGGAGCAGGTGGGACGGGTCCAGGCCGCCCGGCAGCGCGCCCGCGGCCTCCTCGGGCAGGCTCGCGCCGAGCGCGTCGACGAGCGCCCCGGACAGCGACGCGGCGACGGGCTCGGTGAGGGTGCGCCACGTGGGGAGGGTCGCCTCGACCCACTCGGCGCGGCTCCACGCGTGCGGCGTGCCGGACGACGGCGGGAGGTCGGTCACGGCGTCGAGCCACAGCTCGGCGACGGAGAGCGCGTCGAGGACGTCGCGCGCCCGGCCCGGCGACAGGGCCGGGTCCCCGCCGACGGAGGCCTGCTGGCGGGCCAGGTCGTGCGCCATCTGCCAGTTCACCGGGTCGTCGCCGGCCGCGGCCAGCAGGCGCTGGACCTGTGCGACGGCCTGCTCGACGAGCCGCGGGTCGTCCGGGAGGCCGGACGCGCCCGCCATCTGGGCGGGGTCGAACCCGCGCTCGCGCATCTCGCGGATCGCGGCGTCGGCGCCGTCGCCGAGCATGGCCCGGAGCATCTGCTCCCAGGCGGGGGTCTCGGGCCCGTCGGGCCCGGGCACGGCGGGGTTGTCGGGGCTCACGGGGACCTCCTGCGACGATGGGGCCGGCGGGGACCACGGTAACCACGCAGGACAGGAACGAGGGACGGGTGGACGGGCAGGTTCGCTCAGGGCGCACGGACGCGTCCGGGACGGGGTCGGCGCGCGCGCAGCGGAGCGCCGCGACGGGTGCGCGCACCCCGCGTCGACGCCCCGCGACGGCACCGGCGCAGCCGCGACCGGCGGCGGACGGCACGGGCGACCGCGTCGTCGTGGTCGGCGCGGGGCCCGTCGCGACCGCGATGCTCAACTCCTGGGACGGGGCGCGCTCGGTCGAGGCGCTGCCGGAGCGCGAGCCGCAGTCGGCGCTCGTCGGGGCGGACGTCGTCGTCCTCGTCGCGCACGCCGCGGACCTCGCGCAGCACGCCGGGGTCGCGCCCCGGGACCGGCAGGCCGCGGCCGTCGCCGGGGCGCAGCACACGCTCGCGGCCGCGCGCGCCGTGGGGGTCCGGCACGTCGTCGTCGTGAGCTCGGCCGTGGTGCACGGCGCGTGGCCGGACCGGCCCGTCGTGCACGACGACGACCCGCTCCCGCGCGGCGCCGACGCGGCGCAGGACGGGATCGTCGCGGACCTCGCCGCCGTCGAGGCGGTCGTCGCACGGGCGTCCCGGCGACGGACGCCGGCGGTCACGGTGCTGCGGCCCGCGGCGATCGTCGGTCCCGGCGTCGACACCTTCGTCACGCGGCACTTCGAGGCGCCCCGGCTGCTCACCGTGCGCGGTGCCGTGCGGCAGTGGCAGCTCGTGCACGTCGACGACGTCGCCGCAGCCGCCCGGTTCGCCGTCGACCACCGGCTCACCGGCGCCCTCACCGTCGGCGCGCCCGACGTCCTGACGCCGTCGCAGGTCGAGGCCGCGGCCGGGATGCGGCGGGTCGAGCTCGCACCCGCGACGGCCTTCGGCACGGCCGAGCGGCTGCACCGCGTGGGGGTCCTGCCGTCGCCCGCGTCCGAGCTCGCGTTCGTCGTCTACCCGTGGACCGTGGCCGCGGACCGGCTGACCGCGGCCGGGTGGTCCGCGCGCTGGTCGAGCCGTGAGTGCCTCGACGTGCTGCTCGAGGGCGTCCAGGGGCGCGTGGCGGTCGCGGGCCGGCGCATGGGGTCCCGCGACGCGGCCGCGCTCGGGGCGGCCGGGGCGGCCGTCGCGCTCATCGGCACGGCCGCCGTCTGGCGGCAGGCACGGGCCCGGCGACGTGGCTGAGCGTCGTCGGCACACAGCGCGGTAGGGGATGATCGGCACCGTGCTCGACGCCACCGACCCGCCGCTCGACGACGACGAGCAGCCCGCACCGCGGCCGCTGTCGCCGCGCGCCGCGACGCTCACGACGTCCCTGCTGGCCGGCGCGACGCTGCTCGCCGTGCTCGTCGTCCTGCCGACGCCGTACGCGGTCAACAGCCCCGGCCCCACGCGCGACGTGCTCGGCGAGCACGACGGCACGTCCATGATCGAGATCTCGGGCGCCGAGACGCACGACTCGACCGGCGAGCTGCGGCTCACGACGGTGTCGAGCACCGGCGGCCCGGGCTACCCGTCGAGCATCCTCGGCGTCCTGTCCGGCTGGTTCTCCGCGTCGTCCGTCGTGCTGCCTGTCGAGCAGGTCTACCCGCCCGACGTCTCGCAGGAGCAGATCGACGAGTCCAACCAGGCGGAGATGGTGTCCTCGCAGGAGGACGCGACGGTCGCCGCCCTCACCGAGCTCGGGTACGAGGTGCCTGCCACGCTGCTCGTCGCGGGCACGGTCGAGGGCACGGACGCGGCGGGCAAGCTCGAGGAGAACGACGTGCTCGTCGGGTTCGAGGGCGAGCCGCTGCCGGACTACCAGTCGCTGGTCGACGACCTCGCGGCCGTGCAGCCGGGCGACACGGTGACGCTGACGGTGCAGCGGCACGGGCAGGACGTGGACGTGCCGGTCGTCACGAGCGAGCGCGAGGGCGGCGGCGCGCAGATCGGCGTGCTCATCGACCCGACGTTCGACATGCCCGTCGACGTGACGATCAGCATCGACGACATCGGCGGGCCCAGCGCGGGCACGATGTTCGCCCTCGGGATCATCGACAAGCTCACCCCCGAGGACGAGGCGGACGGCGAGGTCATCGCGGGCACCGGGACGATGGACGTGACCGGTGCGGTCGGGCCGATCGGCGGCATCCGGCAGAAGCTCGCGGGGGCGGAGCGCGACGGCGCGGGCTGGTTCCTCGCGCCCGCGCGCAACTGCGACGAGGTCGTCGGCCACGTGCCCGACGGGCTGCGCGTCGTCCGCGTCGCCACGCTCCACGACGCGCGCGTCGCGATGGAGGCCATCGGCGCGGGCGAGGCCGACGACCTGCCGACGTGCACGCAGGACGCGGCGACGCCGTCGCCCACCGCCGGCTGACACGGGCCGGGAAGGACCGGGGCATGGAGATCCTGCGGTACCGGGCGTTCACGACCGTCGAGCCGGACCCCGCGTCCGGGAATCCTGCCGGCGTCGTGCTCGACGCCGAGTCGCTCGACGACGCCGACATGCTGCGGATCGCGGCGGAGCTCGGGTTCAGCGAGACGGCGTTCCTCACCGGGATCGAGCGCGCCGCCGCCCGCGTGCGCTACTTCACCCCGCGCGCGGAGATCGCGTTCTGCGGGCACGCCACCGTCGCGTCCGGCGTCGTGCTGGCGCGGTTGCGCGGTGCGGGCCCCGTGGTGACGCTCACCACGAACGCGGGCCTCGTCCCCGTCGAGGTGAGCGCGGACCGGGCGACGCTCGTCGCGGTCGACACGCACGTCGAGGACCTCGACGGCGACCTGCTCGACGCCCTGCTCGCCGCGCTGCGCCTGGACCGCGAGGACCTCGACCCCCTGCTGCCCCCGGCGCTCGTGCACGGGGGCAACCTGCACCCGCTCGTCGCGGTGCGCGCCGGGGTGCTCGACCGCCTCGACCACGACGACGACGCCGTGCTGCGGCTGCAGGACGCGCAGGGGTGGGACGGCACGGTGCCGGTCGTGCACCGGGTGTCGGCGACCAGGTTCGCGTCCCGCAACCCTTTCCCGCGCGGCGGGATACGGGAGGACCCGGCGACGGGGTCGGCGGCGGCGGGCCTCGGGGCGTACCTGCGGGCCGGGCGGCACGTGGACGCGCCGACCGTGCTGACCGTCGACCAGGGGGCGGAGACCGGGCGGCCGTCGCATCTCGTCGTGGAGGTCCCGCGCGAGGGGCGCGTCCGGGTCACGGGCACCGCCGAGGAGATGGCGCCCGCCGAGGGGTGACCGGGCGGCGCCGCGGACGGACGTCCCGGTGCGACCGCGTCGGTCGCGGACCCGTCAGTCGAGCGTCGAGCGCAGCGCCGAGACGAGACCGGGCACGAGGTCCGGACCCTGGCCGACCTGGTCGTCGGCGTCGTGCTCCCGGCTGCGGACCGCGCACCACGACGGCCCGTCGCGCAGCACGCCGACCGCGAGGCGCACGTCGGCGCGGTCGGGGTGCGCGAGCAGGTAGGCGAGCGCCGCGTCGGGCTCCTGCGGCATGTCGGCCTCCGCCGCGGGCGGCAGCACGACGCGCTCCACGGTCACCGCGACGCCGTCGACCGCGTCCGGCCACGACAGCCCGGCCAGCAGCGTCTCGAGGTCCGGCGCGGACGGCAGCCCCTCCTGCTCGACGGACGTGAGGTGCCACGGGTCGGCGGCCGCTGCGTCGAGCACGTCGTGCGTGAGCTGGTCCGCGAGACCCGGCTCGGTCGCGAGCGCGGATTGCGTCCTGACCAGCGCGAACACCCGCACCGGCGCGTCCCACCCGGCGGTGGCGGCGTGGTGCTCGACCTCGCGGACTGCGTCGGAGAGCGCGCGCTGGCCAGGGTGCGGTGCGGTGGGGGGCTGTGTCACCGGACCATGGTCGCACCCGTGTGGGAACCTGGGCCTCGAGCAGCACGTTCACACCGAGGAGCGGTCCGCGCGTGCGCGTGCCGCCCGGCCGCGGTCCGCCGCGGTCCGCCGTGCCCGACGACGACGAGGACCCTTCGTGACCTTCGCCAGCCCACCCCGCCCACGACCTGCCGGCCGACGTCGGCGCGGGGCGCTCGCCCCGACGCTCGTCGTCCTCGGCGTGCTCGTCGTCCTCGTCCTGGTGCTCGCCCAGGTCTGGACCGAGGTGCTGTGGTTCGACCAGCTCGGCTACCTCCAGGTGATCGGCACCGAGTGGGGCACGCGTGCGGTGCTGTTCGTCCTCGGCTTCGGCCTGATGGCGGGCGCCGTGGCGGCGAGCCTGAGCTTCGGGTACCGCTCGCGGCCGGTGTACGCGCCGTCGACGCCCGAGCAGGCGAACCTCGACCAGTACCGCGAGGCCATCGAGCCGCTGCGCCGGCTCGTCATGATCGTCGGGCCGGCCGTCCTCGGCCTGTTCGCCGGCGCCGCCGCGTCGCAGCAGTGGTCGACGGTCCAGCTCTGGATGCACGGCAAGACGGTCGGCGAGAAGGACCCGCAGTACGGCATCGACCTCGGGTTCTACCTGTTCACGCTGCCGGGCATCCGGTTCGTCGTGTCGTTCCTCATGGCCGTGACGATCCTCGCGGGGATCGCCGGGCTCGCGACGCAGTACCTGTACGGCGGCCTGCGGGTCGGCGGCGGGCGGGGGAACGGCCCGCGGACGACGCGCGCCGCGCGCGTGCACCTGTCGGTCATCGGCGCGGTGCTCATGCTCCTCATCGCCGCGAACTACTGGCTCGACCGGTACTCGATCCTCACGAAGGCGGGGGAGAAGTTCCACGGCGCGGCGTTCACCGACGTGCACGCCGTCATCCCGTCGAAGGCGATCCTCGCGGGCATCGCGATCTTCGTCGCCGTCATGTTCGTCGTCACCGCGGTCCGCGGGAACTGGCGCCTGCCCGCCATCGGCGTCGGCCTCATGGTGATCGCCGCGATCGCCGTCGGCGGCATCTACCCGGCGGTCGTCCAGCGCTTCCAGGTGCAGCCCAACCAGCAGGACCGTGAGGCGCCGTACATCCAGCGCAACATCGACGCGACGCTCGCGGCGTACGGGCTCGAGGACGTGCAGACCGCGGACTACGACGCGACCGTGACGGCCGAGGCCGGCGCCCTGCGCTCCGACGCCGAGACGACCGCGTCGATCCGTCTGCTCGACCCGCAGGTCGTGAGCCCGTCGTTCAAGCAGCTCCAGCAGATCCGCGGGTTCTACCACTTCCCGGACTCGCTCTCGGTCGACCGGTACGAGGTCGAGGGCGAGAGCCGCGACACCGTCATCGCGGTGCGCGAGCTCGACCTCGAGGGCCTCGACTCGGCGCAGCGCAACTGGACCAACGACCGCACCGTGTACACGCACGGGTTCGGCGTGGTCGCCGCGTACGGCAACACGACCGCCGGTCGTGGCGCGCCGGACTTCTGGGAGGGCGGCATCCCCTCGCAGGGGCAGATGGGCGAGTACGAGCCGCGCATCTACTTCAGCCCGCAGGCGCCCGCGTACTCGATCGTCGGCGCGCCCAGCGGCGACGGCTGGGAGTTCGACTACCCGTCCGACGACGCGCAGGGTCAGGAGCTCACACGCTTCCCGACGCAGGACGTCTCGGCCGGGCCGAGCATCGGCAACCCGTGGAACAAGCTGCTCTACGCGCTGAAGTTCGGCGACGAGCAGCTCGTCTTCTCGAACCGTGTCACCGACGTCTCGCAGATCCTCTACGACCGGAACCCGCGCGACCGCGTCGCGAAGGTCGCGCCGTACCTGACGCTCGACGGGCGCGTGTACCCGGCGGTCGTCGAGGGCCGCGTGAAGTGGATCATCGACGGCTACACGACGAGCGACCAGTACCCGTACTCGGCGGGCCGCTCGCTCGAGTCCGCCACGCGTGACGCGCTCACGGAGACGACGGAGACCATCCAGGCGCTCCAGCCGAAGACCGTGAACTACATCCGCAACTCGGTGAAGGCCACGGTCGACGCGTACGACGGGTCGGTCGACCTGTACGCGTGGGACCCGTCCGACCCGGTGCTCGAGGCCTGGTCGGAGGTCTTCCCGACGTCGCTCAAGCCGCTGTCGGAGATCAGCGGTCCGCTCATGAGCCACCTGCGCTACCCCGAGGACCTGTTCAAGGTGCAGCGCGCCCTGCTCACGCGGTACCACGTCGAGGACGCCAACCAGTTCTTCTCCGGCAACGACTTCTGGGCGAACCCGCTCGACCCGACGCACCCGAACGTCAACGTGCCGCAGCCGCCGTACTACCTGACGCTGCGCATGCCCGACCAGGACGAGGCGCGGTTCTCGCTCATGTCGACGTTCATCCCCGGCGGCTCCGGGGCGCGCGAGGTGCTCACCGGGTACCTGGCCGTCGACGCGGAAGCGGGGTCGGAAGCGGGGAAGCCGTCCGCCGACTACGGCAAGCTCCGGCTGCTCGAGCTGCCACGCGACTCGACCGTGCCGGGCCCCGGCCAGGTGAACAACAACTTCAACGCCGACCCGACGGTGTCCAACGAGCTGAACATCCTGGCGCGCGGGGACTCGCAGGTCGTCCGCGGCAACCTGCTGACGCTGCCCGTCGGCGGCGGTCTGCTCTACGTGCAGCCCGTGTACGTGCAGGCCGCGTCGGGCACCGCGTTCCCGCTGCTCCAGCGCGTGCTGGTCGCGTGGGGCGACTCGATCGGGTTCGCGAGCACGCTCGACGGTGCGCTCGACCAGGTGTTCGGCGGCGACTCGGGCGCCGAGGCCGGCGACGCCGGGACCAACCCCGACGACGGTGCGACACCGCCCGCCGAGACCCCGGGCGAGCAGCCGACCGGCACACCGACGGAGAGCCCGACGGACGGCGTCCCGCCGGACGCGGCCGCCGCGCGGGCGTCGCTCGACCTCGCGCTGCAGCAGGCGCGGCAGGCCCTGGAGGACAGCCAGGCGGCGCTCCAGACCGGCGACTTCACGAAGTACGGCGAGGCTCAGGACCGCCTGTCGCGGGCCGTGCAGGACGCGATCAAGGCCGAGGCCGACCTCGAGGCCGCGGGCGGCTGACCGTCGTGGTGACCGCCGGCCGGGCCGGGCGTCGTGGGGCTTCCCGCGGTGCCCGGCCCGGCCTGTGACCGGCCTCACGCGGGAGGATTTGGTCTGGTCCGGAGGGTGTCGTAGAGTTGTCGAGCCGACGCGGGGTGGAGCAGCTCGGTAGCTCGCTGGGCTCATAACCCAGAGGTCGCAGGTTCAAATCCTGCCCCCGCTACAAGAAGACGAAGGCCCGGACCACACGGTCCGGGCCTTCGTCGTTCCGCCGGTGGTCCACGGTGCCGTGCAGCAGCCCGCGGCGGGGGTCTCCCGTCATGAAGGAGTGGTCATGTCGCGTGTCGTCGTCACCGGGTCGTCCGACGGGATCGGGCGGGAGACCGCCCGACAGCTGATCGACGCCGGGCACGACGTCGTCGGGCACGCGCGTGACGCGGCCCGGGCGGAGCAGCTGCGCGCGGGGCTCCCGGGGCTGCGCGACGTCCTCATCGGCGACCTCGCGTCGCTCGCGCAGACGCGGGCGCTGGCCGCCGCGATCGCCGACGCGGGGCCGTTCGACGCCGTCGTGCACAACGCCGGCATCGGTGGCGGGGCACCCGAGCGGGTCGAGACGGCCGACGGGTTCGAGCGCATCTTCCAGGTCAACACCGTCGCGCCGTACGTGCTCACGGCGCTCGCGCCGCGCCCGGCCCGGCTGGTCTACCTCACGTCGGGCCTCGAGGCGCAGGGCCGGGTCGCGTTCGACGACCTGCAGTGGTCGAGCCGTCCGTGGGACGGCATGCAGGCGTACTCCGACTCCAAGCTGTTCGACGTGGTGCTCGCGTTCGCGGTCGCGCGGCTGTGGCCGGACGTGCTCGCGACGGCCGTCGACCCCGGGTGGATCAAGACCAAGCTCGGCGGTCCGGACGCGTGGGACGAGGTCGGCGACGGTGCCGCGACGCAGGTGTGGCTCGCGACGTCCGACGACGCGGCGGCCCGCGTCAGCGGCGTCTACCTCAAGCGGTTCGAGCAGCTCGAGGCCAACCCGGCGGCGTCGGACGTCGACGTGCAGGACGGGCTGCTCGCAGCGCTCGCCGACCTGACGGGGGTCGAGCTGCCGCGCTGACGGCGGCCACCGGCGGCGCCGAGCTCCGCGTCGGGCCCGAGCGCCGAGGAAGCGAGCCCGGGCGCGCCGCTGACGCGGGCCCTGACCGTCTGGTTCGGGCCCGTGTCGCTTCCGGCGGGCACGCGGGTCGTTGCTGAAATGTTTAGACGATGGCTGGTGCGGCGACGGCGCTGCAAGGTGAGCGACGACAACGACGACGGGTACCGGCGGCGCATCTTCATCGGTGAAGAAGCCGACGACGCGACGCGCGCGAGCCCCCGTCGCCAGCCCCACCCGCCGCGCGCGGGTACCCACGGAGAGGCGCCACATGACAGGGACCCAGCGCCGCGGGAGGACTGCTCTCGCGGCCGCGACGCTGGCCGTCGCCACGACCATCGTCGGCCTGACCGCCGCGCAGCCCGCTCAGGCGGCGGCGAGCACGCTCGGTGCGGCAGCCGCGCAGAGCGGGCGGTACTTCGGCACCGCGATCGCGGCGGGCC
>NZ_JAHKSJ010000035.1:0-40106 GCF_019024305.1 Cellulomonas algicola
GTCCTGAGACATGCGTTGCCCATGTCCTGAAACAGGACACCTCCGGGCGCACAGCAAGCCCGCTCCACCGCCACGGTGGGGCGGGCTTCGTCGTTCCGGGACGTCGTCGTCCCCGGAGGGTGCCGTGCCCGCGGCGGATGTCAGATGCCGGGCTCGTCCGGCGGCGTCCCCGGCAGACCGCTCAGCGCCCACGGCAGGACGCCGCCGTATGACACGGCGCTCACGACGACGCCGTCGGCGTCGTACCCGAGGAAGGTCGGGTAGCCGCCGTCGCCGTACCCGGCGCTGAAGACGACCGCGTCGACGCCGTGCTCGATGTGGTCGCGACGACGGGCCCACGACCGTCGCGCTCGAGCTGTCGTGGCGGGACGTCGCGTCGTCGGCGGACCCGTCGCGCCAGCTGGCGGTCCGCACCACGACGGCCGGTGGGACGGCGGAGAGCGGCGTCGACGTGACGTCGGGGTGGACGAGGATCCCCCCGAGGGCGCGAGCGCCGGGACCGTCGACGTCGACGTGCTGGTCGACGGCACCCGCCTGACCACGTGCTCCGCGACCGTCCCGACGGTCCCCGGCGACGGCGACGGCGTCGAGGAGTAGGTTCCCGCCATGCACTGGTCGCCCCCGACCGACCTGCCCGGCCGCCTCGTGCCGTCGAGCGGTGGCCGCGTGCCCGTGCGGGTCCGCGGGTTCGTCGAGGAGCCGACGCGGGCACCGTCGCGCACCCCGGACCGCGGGTTCGCCGTGGTGCTCGCGCGCACCGAGCACGACGTCGTGAAGGTCGTGCGCGGCACGACGGTGCTCGGCTACCTGCCGCCCGCGTGGTCGCAGGTCGTCGACTTCGAGCTGTGGTCCTGCGAGCAGGCGGGCGAGCCGGCGCTCGCGCGGGCGCTGCTCGAAGGGCGCCCGGGTGAGCGGGACCTGTTCGTCATGCTCGACTGGCCGCGTCGACGCTCCTGACCGCGGCGGGCGCGGGCGGGATACTGGCCGCAGGGACGACGGGGCCGGCACGGCGCCGCGCGTGACGACGGAGGGCGAGCGACATGGCCGGGCACCGGATCTTCGGGATGAGCTTCGCGAGCATCTACCCGCTGTACGTGGAGAAGGTCGAGCGCAAGGGCCGGTCCCGCGAGGACGTCGACCAGGTCGTCACGTGGCTCACGGGGTACGACGACGCCGGGCTGCGGGAGGCGGTCGCCGACGAGCGGACCCTGGAGGAGTTCTTCGCGCGGGCGCCCGGGCTCAACCCGAACGCGTCGCTCATCACGGGCCTGATCTGCGGGTACCGGGTCGAGGAGATCGAGGACCCGCTCATGCAGAAGATCCGGTACATGGACAAGCTCGTGGACGAGGTCGCGCGCGGCAAGAAGATGACGTCGATCCTGCGCGGCGGCACCCCGGCGGCGGTCTAGCGACCTCTCCGTTCGACTCCTGCGCGGGTGCCGAAGTCCCTCGCCGGAGGGTCAGGCGAGGGCGCGGGTCGCGGCGAGGAGGATCCCGCGCTGCGTCGCCGCGTGGGCGCGGAGGCGGTCGGCGAGGTCGGGCAGCCAGGGGGAGTCGGCGGGGTCGACGAGGTCGTCGGGCGGGAGGTCGAGCACGCGTCGCACGTCGACGACATGGGACGCGGCCAGGGCGGCGACGTGCGGCAGCAGCGCGTGCGGCGTGACGACGGTCCCTGACGTCCGGGCGAACCCGTCGAGGAACGCGTCGAGCAGGTCGGGGTGCGCGGGCGTGGTCGGGTCGGCGCCGAGCAGGTCGCGGACCGCGGAGGCGACGTCGGCGGCGGCCGGTCGTCGGGCGGCTTCGTCGAGGTCGAAGCACACGGGCCGCCAGCCGCGCCAGCGCAGGTTGTCGAGCTCGTGGTCGCCGTGCCCGACGACGAGCGGCGCCGGTGGCACGTCGCGCAGGGTGCGGGTGAGCGCGGCCGCGGCGGTGGCGAGCGCGTCGTCGGCGTCGTCGAGCAGCGCGGCGAGCGGGGGAGCGGGTGCGGTGTCGACGACGTCGGCGTGCCGGGCGGCCGCGGCGTGGAAGCGGGCGAGCCCCCGGCCCCATGCGGCGGCGAGGTCAGGCGTGAGGTCGTCGACGTCCGTCTCGTCCCCGTCGACCCGGCGCACCGCGGCGGCGAGGACGTCGCCCAGCGGGGTCGCGACGCGCTCGAGCAGGCGGCCGGACGACGACGGGACGAGCGCGGCGACGTCGGCGTGGTCGGCGGACAGGCGGGCGTGCAGCAGGGTGCCGCGTGCGAAGCCGCGGGCGCCGTCGGCGGACTCGGGCACGAACCGCAGGTAGACGGGCCGGTCGACGCCCCGCACCCCACCCGGGACCACGACGACGTGCGACGCCGACGACCGCCAGAGCAGCGCCGACCCGGCGGGCGCTCCCCACGCGGCCGCGACCGCGTCGGCGACGGGCGAGCGCCACGCGTCGTCGACCGTCCGGCGCAGCGCGCGGATCTGGTTCAGGGTCAGCACGTTCGCATCGTGGGCACGTCGCGACGCGGGGGGCCAGTCGAATACCCGCCGTCTCGCGGCGCGTCGCCGTCGCCTGCAGCCGGTCTCGGCGGTGGGTGCCCGGGCCCTGGGTCCTACGTCCCGCGCCGCTGTGCGGGCGAGCATGACGACGTGACGACGGACCCGGGTGCGACGCAGGACGAGGGCGCGCGGCAGACGCCCGTCTACTACTACTCGTCGACGTCGGGCCTCGTGCGGACGTTCGCCGAGCGGCTGGACCGGCCCGTGCGCAACCTCGCGGAGCGGCAGCACCGGCTGTCCGAGGTCGACGGGCCGTGGGTGCTCCTCACCCCGTCCTACAAGACGGGCAACCCGGCGAACGACACGATCCCCGAGGGGGTGCGGCGGTTCCTGCGCTCGCCCGTCAACCGGCGTGCGCTGGTCGGCGTCATGGGGTCGGGCAACCGCAACTTCGGCACGCACTACCAGATGGCCTGCCGCGAGATCGCGGCACGGTCCGGGCGGCCGGTGCTGTTCGAGTTCGAGCTCGCCGGGACGCCGTGGGACGTCGCGCGGTGCCGGGAGATCCTCGCGGACCTCGACCGTGCGCTCGCGGGCGCGCACGCGAGCACGGTCGCCGGCTGACCTGCGCGCGGGCGGCGGACGACCGCGCCCCGCGGGCGGCGTCGCTCGCGCCGGACCGGCCGGGGCAGGTGCGGAGGACACGTGGGCCGACCGGTGTGGGACCGTGCACAGTCGGGCGTCGGAACGTGCGAGAGTGGGGCGCCGGCGGACGCCCGACAGGCCGGCGACCCCCGACGACGAGGAGCCTCTCCGTGCCCGACCACCTCCCGCGCGTGCGCCCCACCGGCTGGTCGGAGCCGCTCACCCGGCCGGCGATGGCGAACGACGAGGACGTGCGGCCCGGGCTCGCGCTGACGTCGCGGTGGCTCGAGCGCGACGGCACGCCCTGGATCCCCGTGTCGGGCGAGGTCCACTACTCCCGCGTCCCGCGGTCGCGGTGGCGCGAGACGCTGCGGCTCGTGCGGTCGGGCGGCGTCGACGTCGTCGCGACGTACGTGATCTGGGCCCACCACGAGCCCTTGCGCGGCGCGGCGCGGTTCGACGACGGCCTCGACGTCGCGGCATTCGTGCGCACGTGCGCGGAGGAGGGGCTGCGCGTCGTGCTGCGGATCGGGCCGTGGTGCCACGGCGAGGTGCGCAACGGCGGGTTCCCCGACTGGGTGCAGGACGCGCCCGTGCGGCACCGCACCGACGACCCCGGCTACCTCGACCTGGTGCGCGGGTGGTTCGGGCGGCTCGGCGTCGAGCTCGGCGCGCTGTGCGGGCCGGACGGTCCGGTGCTCGGCATCCAGCTCGACAACGAGCTCTACGACCAGCCCGGTCACCTCGCGACGCTCAAGCGGCTGGCCCGGGAGGCCGGGCTGAGCGCGCCGCTGTGGACCGCGACGGCGTGGGGCGGCGCACAGCTGCCCGCGGGCGAGGTGCTGCCGCTGTACGGCGGGTACGGCGACGGGTTCTGGGTGGACGCCGACGCCGGGTGGCACGACACCTTCCGCGCGCACTACCAGGTGTCGCACACGTGGGACGACCCCGGGATCGGCGCCGACGTCCGCGGCGCGGAGGGCGCGCCGACCGTCGACCGCGACACCGCGTTCCCGCCCGCGACGTGCGAGCTCGGCGGTGGCATGGCCACGACGTACCACCGGCGTCCCGTGCCGTCGGCGCTCGACGTGGCGGCCGTCGCGCACGGCAAGGTCGCGTCCGGGTCCGCGTGGCAGGGCTACTACATGTACGCGGGCGGCTCGAACCCCGGCCCGGACCTGCAGGAGTCGCACGCGACCGGCTACCCGAACGACCTGCCGTCGTACGACTACGACTTCCACGCCCCGGTCGGCGCCGCCGGGCTCCTCGCGCCCTCGCACGCAGCCCTGCGCACGCAGCACGCGTTCCTCGCGGCGTTCGGGCCGGTGCTCGCGACCATGCCCTCGACGCTGCCCGACGTGCTGCCGTCGGGCGTCGACGACAGCGCGACGCTGCGCTGGTCGGTGCGCGAGGCCGACGGCACCGGGTTCGTCTTCGTCGTCTGGCACCAGCCGCACGTCCCGCTGCCCACGCTGCGCGGCGTGCAGGTGCAGGTCGATGTGCCGTCCGGGCCGGTCGTGCTGCCGTCGCGGCCGACCGACGTGCCCGCGGGCACGCTCGCGCGCTGGCCGTTCGGGCTCGACGTCACGGCGGCCGGCGGCGTGCCGGTGCGGCTGCGCTGGGCCACGGCCTCCGCGCTCACGACGCTGCCCGACGGGACGCTCGTGCTCCTCGCGTCGGCCGGGGTGCCGGTCGAGGTCGTCGTCGACCCCGACGTGCGCGTGTCCGGCGACGGCTGGACCGTCGCGCCCGGTGTCCGTGCGCTCGACGAGAGGACGGGGGGCGTCGTCGTGCTGCACGCGCCTCGGGGGCGCGCGGCCCACGCGGACGACGCGGACCGCGCGGCTCACGCGGGCGGCGCGGGCGGACGGGTGCTCGTCGTCGGTGCCGCCGACGCCGATCGCGTGTGGGTCCTCGACGGGCCCGACGGTCGGGTGCTGCTGCGCAGCGCCGACCCGCTGTGGCTCGAGGACGACGAGGTCGTCGTGCGTGCGTCGTCGCTGCCCCTCGTGCAGCGGTGGACCCCGGACGGCTGGCAGCGGCTCGACGTGCGTGCGGGGACGGGCCGGGCCGCCGACGACCGGTCCGCGGATGCTGTCGGTGACGTCGCGGCGGGGGCCGTCGGGGCCGTCGCGGTCGTGACGACGCCGGTGCGCGCCGCAGGCGAGCCCGCGGTGTCGTACGGCGCGCACGAGGGTCGGGCGTCGGCGCCCTCGGCGGACCGGGTCGCGGAGCTCTCCGCCGAGCACCGGCTCGCCGACGTCGGCGTGCCCGTCGACGGGACCGTCCGGCACCTGCACGTCGCGTGGGCGGGGGACGTCGCGCAGCTGCTCGTCGACCGTCGCGTCGTGGCCGACCGGTTCTGGGACGGGACCCCGTGGGACGTCGACCTCGACGTGCTGCCCGGCGCCGAGGGGGACCGCGTGTCGGTGCGCGTGCTCCCGCTGCACCCGGACGCCGCGGTGTGGCTGCCCGCGGAGGCGGCGGACCGTCGCCGCTCGGTCGAGGGCCCGCTCGGCTCGCTGGACGCGGTCGCCCTGACCCGCTCGAGGACCTGGCGCGCCCCGCTGACCTGACGTCCGGTCGCTTCCGCTCGACGGCCCCGCGCGCCCCGATGACCTGACGTCTGGTCGCTCCCGCTCGACGGCCCCGCGCGCCCGGCCGCCGGACGCGCCCGCGCAGGACCGGTCGCGAGTGGACGCTCTCGCCACGGGGAGTGACCCGGATGTCGCGATCTCGTGGCGATGTCGCGGGTTTCGCCGACGCGGCGACGGCGCCCGGCTTAGCATCGCCGCCGTGGCGAGGGTGCGGAGGCTGGTGACGGTGGGCGCGGGCGTGCTCGGCGCGGCCGTGCTCGGGACGTTCCTCGTCGTGCAGGGCGTCGGGCAGTCGGCCGTCCGCGCGTCGGTCGATGACGTCGCGGACACGCCCGTCGTCATCGTCCCGGGGGCGGGGCTGCGGCCCGACGGCAGCCCGTCGACGTACCTGCGGCGTCGCCTCGACGCGGCCGCGGACCTCTACGCGCGCGGCACGGTCCAGGTGGTGCTCGTGAGCGGCGACAACAGCACGCGCTGGCACGACGAGCCGACCGCGATGCGCGACTGGCTCGTCGACCGGGGCGTCCCCGCGGGTCGCATCGTGCGGGATCACGCCGGGCTCGACACGCACGACACGTGCGTGCGCGCGCACGACGTGTTCGGCGTCGAGCAGGCCGTCGTCGTCACGCAGAGCTACCACCTGCGCCGCATGCTCTTCTCCTGCCGCGAGGCGGGGATCGACGTGACGGGGGTCGGGGTGTCGGCGGCGAGCGTCGAGCCCGCGAAGGCCGTCGTGTACCGGGTCCGGGAGGTGCCGGCGTCGCTGCGTGCGGCGTGGGACGCCGCGACGTCCCGCCCGCCCGCGCTCGGCGGCCCGCGCGAGACCGGCGTCGACGACGCGCTCGCGACGGCCGACGGCTGACCGCACCGCCGCGACAGCCGGCGGCCCGACGCACCGGAGCCCGGCCCCCTGGGGGACCGGGCTCCGATGGTGTCGGCGTCGAGGCGTCAGGCGGTCGTGACCGCCCGGCGACGTCGCACGGCGACCAGCGTCGCGCCGAGGGCGAGGAGCAGGAGCGCGGCCCCGCCGACGGTCGCGACCTCCGCGCCGGTCGTGGCGAGCGCCGCGCGCCCGTCGACCACCTCGACCGTGACGGTGCCCGTGGTGCGGGCGCCCTGGTCGTCGACCACCGTGTAGGTGAAGGTCACGGTGCCCGTGAAGCCGGGCGCCGGGGTGTAGACGAGCTTGCCGTCGACGATCGCCACGACGCCGGACGACGGCTGCGTGACGTCGACGACGGTGACCGTGCCGCCGTCGGGGTCGGTGACGTCGGCGAGGACGTCGATCGTCACCGAGGTGCCCGTGCCGGTCGTGACCTTCGTGCCGCCCGAGGGGGCCTTCACGACGACCGGTGCGGCGTTCCCGACGGTGACGGTCACCGTGGCGGTGGTCGTGTCGGTCCCGTCGTCGACGGTGTAGGTGAAGGTCACGGTGCCGGAGAACCCGGCGGGCGGGGTGTAGGTCGCGACGCCGTTCGTGACGGTCACGGTGCCGCGCGTGGTGCCGTCGGCGCCGGTGGGGGTGCCGACCGTCACGGTGAGCGGGTCGCCGTTGGCGTCGGTGACGCCGTCCAGCAGGTCCAGCTCGACGGGCGTCGCGTACGGGGTCGTCCCGGTGACCGCGGGGGCGACGGGTGCCGCGTTGGCGACGGTGACGACGAGCGTCCCGGTGTCCGTGCCGCCCGCACCGTCGGACACGGTGTAGGTGACGGTGACGTCGCCCGCGAAGCCCGCGGCCGGCGTGACGGTCAGGCGGCCGTCGGTCTCGACGACGACGGTCGCACCGTTGTCGGCGGTGGCACCGGTGACGACGAGCACCTGGTCGGTGCCCGGGATGTTCGCGTCGGTGTCGTCGCCGAGCACGTCCACGGTGACGGGCGTGCCGGACGCCGTGGAGGCGGTGTCGTCGACCGCGACGGGCGCGGCGTTGGCGACGGTCACGGTGACCGTGCCGGTGGCCGTCATGTCGCCGTCGGTGACGTCGTAGGTGAACGTCACGGTGCCGGCCCAGCCGGTCGGCGGCGTGTAGCGGACCTCGCCGTTCTCGATCGCGGCCGTGCCGCGGGCGGTGCCGCCGGAGTCGCGGGGCGTCGTGACCGAGCCCGGGACGATCGACAGCACGTCGGCCGTGTTCGGGTCGGTGTCGTTGTCGAGCACGTCGACCAGCACGGACCGGTCGGTCGGCGTGGTGACGGGGCCGTCGGCGACCGCGGACGGCGAGCCGTTGGCGACGGTCACGCGGAGCTCGCCGACGTCGGTGCCGCCCGCGCCGTCGCCGACCGTGTAGGTCACGACGATCGTGCCGGAGAAGCCGGTCGGCGGGTGGACGCTCAGCGTCCCGTCGGTCTCGACGTCGACCGTGCCGCGGTCCGCGGTCGCGGAGACGATGCGCAGCGACTGCCCGGGGACCCCGGCGGTGACGTTCACGTCGGTGTCGTTGGCGAGCACGGCGACGTGGCTCGCCGACGTGTTCGTCGCGGTGCTGGCGGTGTCGTCGACGGCGACCGGCGGGGTGTTCGCGACGGTCACGACGACCTCCGCGGTGTCCGTGAGCCCGCCCTCGTCGGTCACCGTGTAGGTGAACCGGTCGGTGCCCGCCCAGCCGGTGCTCGGCGTGTACCGGACGGTGCCGTCGGCCTGGACGGCGGTCGTGCCGTGCGCGGGCGCGCCGGTCACGGTGACCGTGAGGTCGCCCTCGGCGTCCGCGTCGTTCGTCAGGACGTCGACGTCGACCGACGTCTGCCCGGCCGCGACCGTCGCGGTGTCGTCGCCGGCTGTCGGTGCGCCGTTGACGGTGAAGGTGACCGTGACGACGGTCGACTGCGCGGTGCCGTCGGACACCCGGTAGGTGAACGAGTCCGTCCCGCGGTACGAGCCGCTCGGCGTGTACGTGCCGGTGCCGTTCGGGTTGAGCGTCAGCGTGCCGTGCGCCGGACCGGTGACGAGGACCGCGGTGAGCGGGTCGCCGTCGGCGTCGGTGTCGTTGGCCAGCACCGAGATCGACCGCGTGGCGCCCGTGTTGACGGTGTAGGAGTCCGCGACCGCGACGGGCGCGTTGTTCGTGACCGTGACGGTCACGACGGCCGTGTCGGTCAGGCCGCGCGAGTCCTCGACGACGTACTCGAACGTGTCCGTGCCCTTGAAGCCGGCGCGCGGTGTGTAGGTCACGGTGTCGCCGTCGAGGACGGTGACCGTGCCGCCGTTGGCGCTCGTCGGTCCGGCGGACCGCAGGCGCAGCGTGTCGCCGTTGGGGTCGGTGTCGTTGACGAGCACGTCGACGTCCACGGGCGTGGCGCCGCGCGTGGTCGCGGTGTCGGCGACGGCGTTCGGCGCGGTGTTGAGCACCTCGATCTGCACCGACGTGGTCGCGCGGTAGCCGCCCGGGTCCTGGATCGTGTAGGTGAACACGTCACGACCGGCGAAGTCGTCGCGCGGCGTGTAGCGGATCCGGCCGTCGGGCAGGATCTCGGCGGTGCCGCCCGCGGTGTCGGTGACGGCGACGACCGTCAGCACGTCCCCGTCGGGGTCGCTGTCGTTCGCGAGCACGTCGATGTCGAGCCGGCGCTGCGAGGGCCCGGGCGTGAACGTCAGGACGTGCGGCTGGGCGACCGGGGGCCGGTTGACGCCCGGCAGCGGCGTCGTGACGACCGGGTTCAGCAGGACGTTGGACGCGGACGCCGCCGCGGCGTACGTGGTCGCGCCGCGGTACGTCATGGCCGCCGAGTTGACGATCTTCTGGGTGTCGCGCGCGTCGGCGTTCACCCGGACGTCGAAGACGACGGTGTGCTGCGCGGTGGACCCGGACGCCGAGACGGGGACGTCGCCGCCGTGCACGGAGGTCGCGCCCGAGCCGAGGTAGGCGATCACGTGGCCGTTCTGCGAGCCGTCGTAGTGGCCGACGTCGCCGTCGCCCGCCGCGTCGGTCTGCCGGACGGTGTCGACGACAAGCGAGCCCGGCACGTAGGTGGTGCCCGTCGGGATCGCGTCGAAGAAGCGCGAGTCGGACGCGGTGTCGAGGCCGATGTTCTGCACGGGGACCGTGTAGCGCAGCACGTCGCCGGGCTCGACGAGCCCGCCGTTGACGTCCTCGACGCTCTTCACGCCGAGCAGCTTCGGGTCGTACAGCTCGGTCGCGAACGTGACGACGCCCGGGTAGAACGTCTCGCCGCCCGTGGTGAGCGTGAGGTTCGCGCTCGTCGCGCCGTTCGGCAGGATGCCGTCGGCGTTGAACAGGTCGGCGTCGAAGCCGAGCTGGTTGCTGTACGACGGGGAACGCCCGGGCACGGCCACGCCGTGGCGGCTGATCGACGAGTTGAACGGGTTCGTGGCGGGGTTCAGCGCGTCGGAGATCGTCGTCGAGTTGAGGCGGAACGCGTCACCGGTGAGGCCCATGTCGCCCTCGTAGGTCACGGCCCCGAGCGTCGTCTTCACGGGCCCGCTCGGCGGCGTGAGGAAGCCGCTCACGGTGAACGTCGGCATGCCGTTGCCCGACGCGACGGAGCCGAAGCCGGTGAACACCGTGAGGTTGCGGGCCGGCGCGGCCGGGTCCGCGACTGCGACGACGAGCGACCAGCCGGCGTAGTCGTCGGTCGTGCCCGTCGTCGACTGGACGTTCGCGACCGTGTACACGCCGCTGCCCGCGGTCGCGACGAGGCCCGTGACGTCGAGGTACGACTGGTATCCGTTGTCCGACGTGTTGACGTCGACCTGGCTCGCCGTGAGGTCACGGTACGTCGCGGAGCCCGGGACCTTGAGCTTGACGTTCCCGCGGAGGGCCGAGTTCGACCAGGTCGCGTTCGCGGTCTCGGTGCGCCCGCCCCAGACGAGGGCCGCGAACAGCACCGAGCCGTTCTCCGGCACGGTGAGCGTCGCGCTCGACGCGTTGAACGTCGAGGCGTCCGCGTCGTCGTTGACGAACTGCGCGGTGAAGTCGTTGTTGGAGTACGCCTGGTTGACGCTCGACGCGCGCGCGGCGGCGCAGTTCGTGTAGTTGGTGCCCGAGGTGGCGTTGCACGTCATGAGCGTGTTGGCCGCCATGAGGATGTCGCCGTTGGTGTTCGCGGAGAACACGGGCGTGAAGGCGCGCACCGTCGCGGCGGCCGCAGGGCTCGCGAGGCCGAGGGCCGTGAGGGGGGCGAGGAGGAGCGCGACGAGCACCGCGAGGGCGGTCGTGCGTCGGGCCGGCCGGCGGGCCCCGGTGGGGGGCGCGGACGGGGCCAGGGGGCCGGTGGGCATGAGGGGGCCACAGCTTTCGTCGGGGATCAGACCCTCGATTTCTTCGGGGACCTGGACAAGCGTCCGGTCTCGGGCGCGGATTTTGAACCTTCAACGACCCACGTCACACGCCGCGCCACCCGTCCGGCCGAGGACAACCGCGACGAACCGTCGTGACCTGCGCCAACGGCCCACACGTGGACGACCGGCCCACGACGGCGCAGGGTGGACGGACAGGGGGAGAGGACGGACGGATGGACGAGGCGACCTCGGCGCGCGCCACCCGCGCCGCACCCGTCGACTGGGTGGTCCCGCCGGGCCCGCGCGACTGGCTGTTCGGCACCGGTGCGACGCGCGCCGAGCGCGGAGTCGTGTGGGCGACGACGGCGCTCGCGGTCGGCGTCCTGGTGCTCACCGCACCCGACGACTGGCCCTGGCTCACGTGGGTCGTCGTGCTGCTCGTCGCGGTCGACGTGACCGGCGGCGTCGCGGCCAACGCCCTCGGCTCCGCCAAGCGGCTGTACCACTCCCCGCTCGCGCCGCCCGTGACCCGGCTCGACCGCGTGCTGCACGACCCTGTCGCCTTCACCGCGCTGCACGTCCACCCGTTCGTCCTCGCCGTGGTCGTGCCCGACGTGACCTGGGTGTGGGCGCTGTGGTGGTACCTCGTGCCGGTCGCGGGCGTCGTCGTCGTCCGGTCCGTCCCCGCCTACCTCGAGCGGCCCGTCGCGCTCGGGTTCGCGACCGTCGCGCTCGTCGCGGCCCCCATCGCGGGAACGCCCGAGGGCCTCGCGTGGTTCGGACCTGTGATGGTGCTGAAGCTCGTCGTCGCGCACGCCGTCCGGGAGGAGCCGTACCGGCCGGCCGCGCGCACCGGCGACGTCGGCCCGGGGTCCGCCCCCGGGGGCACGCCCGACGCCGCTCAGGGTCCGACCAGGGCCTGACCAGGGACGTCACCGATGTCCCCGACCCCGCCGCACGAGGACCATCGTCCGTGGCGGGCACGCGTCGGCGTGCCGTGAGGTGAGCACGGACGTCGGACGACGTGCGGTGAGAGGCGGAGGACATGGCGAGGGACACGACCCCGATCGCGAGCGCGCGCGGGCTGGTCAAGACGTACGGCAGGGGCGACACGGCGGTGCACGCGCTCGCGGGCGTCGACGTCGACTTCGGCCGCGGCGAGCTGACCGCGATCATGGGCCCCTCCGGGTCGGGCAAGTCGACGCTCATGCACTGCATGGCGGGGCTCGACCGCACCGACGCGGGGACGGTCGTCGTGGACGGCCTCGAGGTCTCCGGCATGAACGAGCGGAAGCTCACCCGGCTGCGCCGCGACCGCCTCGGGTTCGTCTTCCAGGCGTTCAACCTGGTCCCCACCCTGACGGCGCTCGAGAACATCACGCTGCCGCTCGACATCGCGCGGCGTCCCGTCGACCGCGCGCACCTCGACACCGTCGTGCGCGCCGTCGGGCTCGAGGACCGCCTCGACCACAAGCCGTCCGAGCTCTCGGGCGGGCAGCAGCAGCGCGTGGCGTGCGCGCGCGCCCTCGTCACGCGGCCCGCCGTCGTGTTCGCCGACGAGCCCACGGGCAACCTCGACTCCACGTCGTCCGCCGAGGTGCTCGGCTTCCTGCGCCGGTCCGTCGACGAGCTCGGGCAGTCCGTCGTCATGGTCACGCACGACCCGACGGCCGCGTCGTACGCGCACCGCGTGCTGTTCCTGGCCGACGGGCGCCTGGTCGGCGAGGTCGTCGACCCCACGACCGAGTCGGTGCTCGCCGCTCTCGCGGCGCTCCGCCCGGCACGGTCGACCGAGCCCGCCGCTCCCGCCGCGTCCGCCGCGTCCGCCGCTCCCGTGGCGACGTCGTCCCCCGCCGCGCTCTGATGGGCCGCGTCGCGCTCCGCGGGATCCGCGCGCACCTCGTGCGGTTCCTGCTCTCGCTGCTCGCCGTCGCGCTCGGGGTCGCGTTCGTCGCGGGCACGTTCGCGCTGCGGACCATGCTGTCGGGCACCTTCGACGGGATCGTCGACGCCGCCGCGCCCGCCGACGCGTACGTGCGCGTCGACCAGCCCGACGACGCGTCCGTCGTCATGGGCACCACGACCGCGCAGAGCGTGCCGCTCGAGCTCGTCGACGAGGTCGCCGCGGTCGACGGCGTCGCGCACGCGATCGGCGGCCTGTCAGGCACGATCGTCCTGGTCGGCGCCGACGGGACCGCGGTGCAGTCCACGCAGGCGCCCAGCCTCGCCCTCAACTACGTGCCCGACGACCCGTCGCTCCACGTCGTGGAGGGGCGCGGGCCGGAGCGCACGGGCGAGGTGGCGCTCGAGACGGCGACGCTCGAGTCGTCCGGGCTGTCCGTCGGCGACACCACGACGGCCGTGCTCGGCGGTGAGGTGACCGAGGTCGAGATCGTCGGACGCGTCGACCTCGGCGGACCGATGGCCGGCGCGACGATCGTGCTGGTCGACCAGCAGACCGCGCTCGACGTGCTGTCGCCCGACGGCGGCGGCGTGAACGAGATCGCCGTGTACGCGGCCGACGGCACGACGCCCGAGCAGCTCGCCGAGCGTCTCGCACCCTTCGCGGGCGACGGCCTCGAGGTCGTCACGGGCGACGCGCTGCGCGCCGACAGCAAGGCCGACATCGCGTCCCAGCTCGGCTTCATCACGACGTTCCTGCTGGTCTTCGCGGGCATCGCGCTGTTCGTCGGCGCGTTCATCATCTCCAACACGTTCGCGATGTCCGTCCGGCAGCGCATGCGCGAGCTCGCGCTGCTGCGGGCCGTCGGGGCGTCCCCGCTGCAGGTGTTCGCGTCGGTGCTCGTGCAGGCGGCCGTCGTCGGGCTGCTGGGGTCGGCGCTCGGCGTCGCGGGCGGTCTGGCCCTGGTGTCGGGGCTGCGCGTCGTGCTCGGCTCGATCGGCATGGACCTGGTCGGGGACGTCCCCGTCGACGCGACGACGATCGTCGTGTCGCTCGCGGTCGGGACCGCGGTGAGCGTGCTCGCGGCCGCGTTGCCCGCCCGACGGGCCGCGCTCGTGCCGCCCGTCGAGGCCATGCGCGACGACGTCGCGGTGCCCGAGCGGTCGCTGCGCTGGCGGGCCGTCGGTGGCCTGGCGATCGGCGCGCTCGGCGTCACCGCCCTCGCCCTGGCCCTGACCCGGCCGGAGGAGGACGCGGCCGAGACGCTGCTGGGCGTCGGCGCGGGCGCCGTGCTCGTCGGGGTGCTCATGCTGTCGCCCGTCGTCGCGCGCGCGGCCGTCGGCGTCCTGGCCTGGCCGTTCGTGCGGCTGCTGCGGCCCGTCGGGCGGCTCGCGCGCGGCAACGTCGTGCGCAACCCGCGCCGCACCGCGAACACCGCGGGCGCGCTCATGATCGGCATGGCGCTCGTGGGGGCGGTGTCCGTCATCGCGGTGTCCGCGCAGCAGTCCGTCACGGGCGTCGTCGAGGCGCAGACGAACGCCGACGTCGTGGTCCGCTCGGCGACCATGGTCATCCCGTCCGGGGCCGTCGACGAGGTCGCCGCGCTGCCCGAGGCCGGCACCTCGGACGCGGTCGCGTTCGCGCCGCTCGCCGTCTCCGGGCCGGGCGAGGAGCCCGCGGTCGACTACGTGATCGGCCTCGCCGACGGCACGCTCGGCCGGTCCGTCGAGGTCGAGCTCGTCGACGGGTCGCTCGCCGCGCTCGAGGCGCTCGACGCGGGGCAGGTCGCCGTCACGGAGGCCGCCGCGGACCAGCACGGCTGGCAGGTCGGCGACGACCTGACCGTCGCCGGCGCCGCGGGGCCGCAGGACCTGTCCGTCGTGGCGGTCTTCACGACGAACGTCCTCGGGGCGCCGCTCGTGGTCGACCAGCAGGTGCTCGACACGCTCGTGCCCCGCGAGCAGCAGCAGGTCGACACGATCCTCGTGACCGCGGCCGCCGGGGTCAGCGCGACCGAGCTGCAGGACGCCGTCGCGGACGTCGTCGCGCCCTATGTCGTCGTGTCCGTGCTGACGCGCGACGAGTTCGTGTCGAACCTCGCGGCCCAGGTCGACCAGCTGCTCGTGATCCTCTACGCGCTGCTCGGCCTGTCCGTCGTCATCGCGGTCCTCGGCATCGTCAACACCCTCGCGCTGTCCGTGATCGAGCGGACGCGGGAGATCGGGCTGCTGCGGGCCGTCGGGCTCGGGCGCCTGCAGCTCGCCGGGACGGTGACGATCGAGTCGGTGCTGACCGCGGTGTTCGGGACCGTGCTCGGCCTCGCGGTCGGCGTCGCGCTGGCCGCGACGATGCCGACCGTGTACGCGGACGACGGGCTGTCGGAGCTCGCCGTGCCGTGGGCGAACCTCGGCGGGATGGTCGCGCTGGCCGTCGTCGTCGGCGTGCTGGCCGCGCTGTGGCCCGGGATCCGCGCCGCCCGGCTCAAGGTGCTGGACGCCGTCGCGTACGAGTGACGGCCTCGCGACGCGGACCGTGCGGACGCCCCGCGTGGTCCGCGTCGTGCTGCCGGGGCCGCACGCACGTCGCGCGCCTCGGGTCGTGAAGATCGCCCGGCCGTGTGACAGTCGACGGGACGTGTCCGGCATGGGGCACGGGCGGGTCCGGCGCCGGCCACGGCCCGCGGGGGAGGAACCGTGCGTCGCCCTGGCGTTCCCGTCGCGTCCACCGTGCTGCTCGCGGTCCTCGCGGTGCTGGGCGCGGTCGCCCCCGCCGCAGCCGCGGTCGACCCGGACGTCACCGGCCGGCTGTCGCTTTTCAAGCGGATCGAGAACCTCGACACGGGTGCGAGCGAGGGGCGCCGCGAGCTGTGGACGATGACCGCGGTGAACACCGAGGACCCCGCGTACACGTTCACCGGCAACGGCCTCAACGGGGTCCAGTCGCTCGTCGTGCCCGCGGGCGACTACACGATCAGCGAGTCCGGCGGTGTGCCCGGGTACGCGTTCGTGAGCTGGGACTGCGGGGCGGCGGGCACGTTCACCGACCCCACGCCGACCGTCACCGTCCCCGCCGACGGCACGCTCACGTGCACGGTCCGCAACGACGCGATCCAGCCGAGCCTCACGCTCCGCAAGGTCGTGACGGGCGGTCCGGCGTCGCCCAGCGCGTGGAACCTCACCGCCCAGGGCCCCACGACCGTGACCGGCCCGGGCGCCGCGAGCGGACCCGTGCGGATCGGCGAGTACCAGCTCTCCGAGACCGGCGGCCCGTCGGGGTACACCGCGGGCGACTGGGTCTGCACCGGCGGCACGCAGACCGGCCCGTCGAGCGTCGTGGTGTCGCTCGCCCAGGACGTCGAGTGCGTGATCACCAACTCGCGGTCGCAGCCGACGCCGCACCTCGTCACCCTGCGCAAGGAGGTCGTCGGCGGCCCGGCCACGACCGCGGACTTCCTGCTGTCCGGGACGGGCCCGCCCGGCACCGTCGAGGGCGTGTCCGGCTCGCCGACCGTCACCGAGGTGCCCGTCCCGTCCGGCACGTACACGCTCGCGGAGACGCCCACGACGCCCGCCGCCCAGGCCGGGTACACGGCGTCGGCGTGGTCGTGCACCGCGGGGACCGTCAGCGGCAGCACGCTCACGCTCGCCGACGGCGACGGCGACGCGGTCTGCACCGTCACCAACACGTGGACCGGCGGAACGCTCACGCTGGTCAAGCAGGCCGTGGGCGGGTCGTTGATCCCGCAGGCGTGGACCCTCAGCGCGACAGGACCCGTCACGGTGTCGGGCGTCTCGGGCGGTCCCGCGGTGACCGGCGCGCAGGTGCCCGCCGGGACGTACGCGCTCGCCGAGTCCGGGCCGACCAACTACACCGCGTCGGGGTGGGTGTGCGACGCCGGGGGCGGCGGTGCGACCGGCACGGTCGAGATCACCGCCGGCGCGGACGTCACCTGCACGATCACCAACACCATCGAGCGCGGCAGCCTCACGCTCGCCAAGGTCGTCGACAACCGTGCCGGCGGCACCGCGCTCCCCGGCGACTTCACGCTGACCGCCGTGGACGCGCCGGACGGCGTCGTCCTCAGCGGGCCCGCAGGCTCGCCCGCCGTCACGCGGCAGGCCGTCGACGTGGGCTCGTCGTGGGCGCTGTCCGAGGACGGGCCGCCCGGGTACACCGCAGGCCCGTGGACCTGCGACGGCGCCACCGTCGCGGCCGACGTCGTGACCGTCGACCAGCCCGCCGACGTCGTCTGCACCGTCGTGAACACGTGGTCCGGCGCGTTCCTGACCCTCGTCAAGGAGGTCGAGGGCAGCAGCGCCCCGCCCGCGGCGTGGACGCTCACCGCCACGGGTCCGGAGGCGACCGTCTCGGGCGTCAGCGGGTCTCCCGCCGCCACCCGCGTGCCGGTGCCCGCCGGCGCCTACACGCTGGGGGAGTCCACGATCGCCGGGTTCACCGCGTCCGGCTGGACGTGCGGCGCCGCCCCGATCGCGGGCGACGTCGTGACCCTCGCCGCCGGGGACGACGTCACGTGCACCGTCACCAACGTCGCCACGCAGCCGCACCTCACGCTCACCAAGCTCGTCGCCAACGACGCGGGCGGCACCGCGACCGCGTCGCAGTGGACCCTCTCGGCGACCGGGCCCACGTCGTTCAGCGGCACCACCGGCACGCCCGCGGTCACGCGCGTCGCGATCACCCCGGGCACCTACCAGCTCGCGGAGTCGCCCGCGACGACACCCGGCTACGAGGCGTCCGACTGGATCTGCCAGGCCGGCGGCGCGTTCGTCGACGCGCCCGACGGCGTGCTCGTCGTCCCCGCGACGGGTGCCGACGGGTCGCCGTTCACCGACGACGTGCGGTGCGCGGTCGTCAACTCCGACGTGGCCCCGGAGCTCACGCTCGTCAAGACCCTGGACAACCGCGGCGGCGGTCCCGCGCAGCCGTCCGCGTTCGTGCTGCTCGCCATCGGCAGCGGGGGCCTGCTCGTCGGCAGCACCGGCAGCGTGACCGTCACCGACGTGCCCGTCGGCGCCGGCACGTACCGGCTCACCGAGATCGGGCTGACGAACTACGTCTCGCAGGGGTGGACGTGCGTCGACGCGTCCGGCGGGACCGTGCCCGTCGCCGCCGACGGGTCGATCACGCTCGCCCTCGGCGACGACGTGACCTGCACCGTCACGAACCGCTGGGCGGGTGCGCAGCTCACGCTCGCGAAGTCCGTCGACGGCGGACCGGCCGCGGCGCAGGACTGGACGCTGGTCGCGTCGTCGCCGGGTGGCTCGTCGTTCAGCGGCACGTCCGGCAGCGCCGGGGCGACGGGCGTCGTCGCGCCGGGCACGTACACGCTCGCGGAGGTCGCACGGACCGACGTCGCCGGCCGCGGGTACGACCTCGACGCGTGGGACTGCGGGCCCGACCATCCCGTCGTCGACCGGACCGTCGACCTCGCCGCCAACGACGAGGTGACCTGCACCGCGACCAACACGTGGATCGGCGGGACGCTCACGCTCCAGAAGGTCGTCGTCGGCGGCACCGCGCAGCCGGCGGACTTCACGCTCGTCGCGACCGGCCCGACGGGCACGTGGCGGGGTCCGGGAGGCAGCACCGCGGTCCGCTCGATCCCCGTCGTGCCGGGCGTGTACCGGCTGGCCGAAGGGCTCGACGGTCCCGCCGACTACCGGTTCGCCAGCTGGACCTGCGACAGCGCGACCGTGCTGGGCGACGTCGTGATCGTCGACGAGGGGGCGGACGTCACGTGCGCCGCGCTCAACGTCTACGCGCCCCCGGTCGACCCGCCCGACCCGCCCCAGCCGCCGGTGCCCGTCGACCCGACGGTGCCGGACGCGGGCGCCGGGGGCAGCGACGCCGCCCTCGCCACGACCGGTACCTCCGCGGCCGCGTTCCTCGCGCTCGCCCTCGCGCTCCTCGTCGGCGGCGCCGCGCTGCGTCTGGTCGTCCGCCGCCGGACCGCCTGACGACGGACGACGTCGCGCGGGGACGGGTGCGTCGCGCGCGGCGGCGTCGCGTCCGTGCTTGGCTGACCCCGGGTGCGACATCCGACGCTGGGGGGCGGGATGACCGACGGCCGAGCAGAGCCCGCGCGCAGCGACGGGCCCGACGACGACGCGCCCCCGGAGCAGGAGCACCCGCCGGCCGCCTCCGACGCGGACGCCCCCGACGCGGACGCCCCCGACGCGACCGCGACGCACGAGCCGCTCACCGCGGCGGACCAACGGGCTGCGGACCGCGAGCCGGTCCCGGCGGCGGACGACCCGACCGCGGACCGCGAGCCGCGCACGAGCGCGGGCCGCCCGCTCCCGAGCGAGGCGACCGCACCCGCCGGGCCGACCGCGCCCGTCCCGGTCGTCGCGGGACCGGCCGCGACACCCGTCCGCACCCCGCCCCCCGCGGCCCCGACCGTGGCACTCCCGCGCTCGGTCCCGCCCGCCCCGACCCCGCCCGCGGCGATCGGCGCGGCGGTCGGCGCGGTCCTGGTCCCCGACGCGTCGACGCCCGTCCTGGAGGCCGCGGAGGTGGGCGTGCGCGACCGCTCGCGGTGGCTGGTGCGTGGCCTCGAGCTGAGCCTCGCCGCACGCACGGTCACGTGGCTCGTCACGCTCGACCCGTTCGCGCGCGACGCGACGGCCCTCGCGCTCGCGGGCCGGCTGGCCGTCGACGAGGGGCACGTGCACGTCGTCGACCCGCGTGACGCGACGCGACGGTCCGGCCGGGCCGTACGCCGCGTCGTCGGGATCGGCTGGGTGCCGCGGCTGCGGCTGCTCGAGGACCGTGCGCGGGTCGGCGAGGTCGTCCGGCAGGCGCACCGGCGGGCCGGGACGCGGATCGACGACGAGACGCTCGAGTCGCTGCTCACGGACGCCGGCCTCGCGGGGACGGCCGGTCAGCCCGCGGACGACCTGCCGGCGTCGCAGAAGGCGCTCCTGGGCCTCGTCGCGGCCGTCGCGGGGGACCCGCCGGTCGTCGTCGCCCCGTTCCCGTCCGGGTCGGCGCAGGACCGTGACGCGATGACCGCGTTCACCGAGCGGCTCGCGCGCGAGGGTTCGACGGTGCTCGTGGTGACCGCGGGCGACTTCCGCCCGCCTGACGCCGGCCCGCTCACGCGGATCGTGGGGCGGGCGGCATGAGCGCGGCGCCGCGCGAGCGCGGGTCGTCCGAGGGACGGGCCGCATGAGGGCCGCACTGCTCACGCTCGCGCGGTTCGTGCGCGACCGGTTCGCGGCGGTCGTGCTCGTCGGCGTGCTGGCCGTGCCGGCGATCTACGGCGGCGTGCTCGTCTGGGGCTACTGGGACCCGTACGCGCGCTCGGGCCACATCCCCGCGGCGCTCGTGAACCTCGACCAGCCCGTGCAGACCGACGACGGCAGCGAGCTCGCCGCGGGCGACGACCTCGAACGCGTCGTCCTCACGTCGGACACGCTCGACTGGACCGCGACCGACGCCGAGACCGCCGCGCAGGGTCTCGAGGACAAGACGTACTACGTCGTCGTCACGATCCCGCCGGAGTTCTCCGCGCAGGTCGCGTCGCTGTCGAGCGCGGACCCGCAG
Organism: Cellulomonas algicola; assembly: GCF_019024305.1. NCBI lineage: Bacteria > Bacillati > Actinomycetota > Actinomycetes > Micrococcales > Cellulomonadaceae > Cellulomonas > Cellulomonas algicola. The sequence continues at coordinate 20,418 of NZ_JAHKSJ010000035.1, forward strand.
CAGGCGCAGATCGAGGTCCGCACGAACGACGCGGGGAACTACCTCGTCGGGGTGCTCGCGAACGACGCGTCGCAGGCCGTCGAGGGCACCGCCGGGAGCCAGGTGCAGGCGGACTACCTCGACGTCGTCTACGGGCTGCTCGGGCAGGCGAAGGACGCGGGCGGCGAGGTCGGCGGGTCCGCGCAGGAGCTCGCGGACGGCACGCAGGAGGCCGCGGACGCCGCCCGGCGGGTCGCCGACGGCGCCGCGCAGGTCGCGGACGGCGTCGCGCAGGTCGCCGACGCGCTCGCCGACGTCGACGACGCCGTGCAGGACGCTCCCGCGCTCGCGGACTCGGTCGCGAACGTGGCGTCGTCGGTCGCGGCCCGCACGTCGGGCGCGGCTGACGCCGCGCAGGACGTGTCGGCCCGGCTCACCGCTCTGGAGCAGCAGCTCGCGGCCGCCGGGCAGGTCGACGCGGCGGCACGCGTCGCGGAGATCCGCGACTCGTTCGAGGCGACCGTGCTGCCCGCGGTCGAGGACGCCGCCGACGACGCGTCGGACATCGCCGACGACGCGAGCGCGCTGTCCGACCTCGCGACGGAGGCCGTGACCGCCGCCGACCGGGCCAGCCAGCAGGGCCAGGCGCTGTCCGACGGCGCGCAGGCGGTCGCGGACGGGTCGGAGGACCTCGCGACGGTGCTGGCCGACCAGCTCGCACCCGGCGCGCAGCAGCTCGCCGACGGGCTCGCGCAGGCCGCGGAGCAGCTCGACGTGCCGATCACCGACGTCGACCGCGAGACGTTCGGGGAGGTCCTGTCGCGGCCGGTGACGGTCGAGCAGGTGCGTGACAACCCGATCGCGCACTTCGGCGACGGCTTCACGAGCTACTTCGCGGGCCTCGGCCTGTTCGTCGGCGCGGTGTTCGTCTTCCTCGTCCTGTCCCCGCTGGACCGGCGCGGGCAGCTCTGGGGTGCGGGCCCGCTCGCCGTCGCCGGGGCACCCCTGCTGGCCGGCGGTGCGGTGGTGCTGCTGCAGGCGGGGCTGCTGTTCGGCGCGCTCCTGCTGGTCGGCGTCGCCCCCGACGCGCCGTGGGTGCTGCTCGGGGTGCTCGCCGCGTCGGGCGTGTGCTTCGTCGCGCTGATGCAGCTGCTCAAGGCCGCGTTCGGGCTCGTCGGCGAGTTCGTCGGGGTGATCCTGCTGGTCCTGCAGGTCGCGGCGGGCGAGGGGGCGTACCCGATCCAGACGTTCGGCACGTTCTTCCAGACCGTGCACCCCTACCTGCCGATGAGCTGGACCAACGACGCGGTGCGCCGCTCGGTCGCGGGCGGGCCGCTCACGCCGTACGTGTGGGTCGACGTCGGGCTGCTCCTCGGCACCGCGGCGGTGGCCTTCGCCCTCACGTGCGTGGCCGCCCGCCGGCGCGAGCGCTGGACCCCGGCCCGCCTGCGCCCGTCGGTGGAGCTCGTCTGACACCCCCGAACCGGTGAACGCGCAGGTCCGCAGTGACCTAAGTCCCGCGTGAACGCCCCGCGGGGGGAGTGGGATTGCGGGCATGGCCCCGGGCAAACCGGCAGGTGCGGCCGGTCGGGGCAGCAGGGGGCACGACGCCGGTGCGTGGGGACGCGCTCCGGCGAGGAGGAGGGCGCGTCCGACCCCCGGTCCCCGCGCGCCCTCCTCCGTGCGCCTGCCCGAAAAAGGGCGGATGACCTGCGGCGACACCGCGAAGAACGTGGGACTTGGGTCCCGTACGTGAAGCAGATGTGAACGCAACGATCTTCATGTGAGCCCGATCGGCTCACCGGATCTGGGGAGATCCGCACTCCGGGGGTACCGAAAGGTCACGAACCATGAGCACCAGCACCGTCACCACCAAGTCGCCGGCCCGTCTGATCGGCCTGATCGTCATGATCCTCGGCGGCGTCTTCCTCGTCGCGGGCGCCGTCACGTGGGGCGCCGTGTCGAGCAACCTGCGCGCCGAGAACATCACGGTCTCGGAGGACGCGGACATGTTCGCGAACCAGATCGTCGACACGCCCTGGGAGGCGTACTCGCAGGCCGCGATCATCAACCACCACGCGCTCGAGGCGTCGGGCGGCAAGACCTACGCCGAGCTGGACCGTGAGGACCCGGTCCGCGCCACGGTGATGAACGGCTCGTTCCTGCGGGCGTCGCTGTTCACCTCGGTCGTCGCCTTCGGTGTCGCGCTCCTCGTCATGGGCGTCGGCGTCACCTTCGGGCTCGTGGGCTGGGCCATCCGTTCGCTCGGCACCGTCGTCGCCGGAACCTCGACGGTCGAGCGGCCGGTGGTGGCCGCGGTCTGACACCGCACGGCGAACCCGCCAGCACGGCGGTGACCCCGCCGCGGTGAGGACCACCGGGAGGCCGGCACCCGACCAGGGGGTGCCGGCCTTCCGCATGCGCGCCGGGCGCCGACCCTCGGGCCGTCCCGCGCGCCCGCTCGACCCCTGCCGGGCCACCCGGACGACCGTCCGGCGGGCCGCGCAGAGTGCCACGACCTGCACCGTCACCGCAACGGTGACCTTCTGGGAGGAGCGCCGCTACCGTGAGTGAGGTGACAGCGAACACCGAACCCGTCGCGACGCGTGAGCGCACTGTCGAGGGCTTCGTGCGGGAGTACCTGCGCGAGCTGAACTTCGGGCAGGGAGTCGACCTCTCCCGTGCGTCCGTCAACGACCAGTACCTCGCGCTGGCCCGTACCGTCCGCCACTACCTCATGGTCCGCTGGCTCGAGACCCTCCGCCGGCAGTCCGAGCTCCAGGCCAAGTCCGTCGCCTACCTGTCCGCGGAGTTCCTGCTGGGGCGCCAGCTCGACAACGCCCTGCTGGCCGCCGACCTCACCGACATCGTCGAGGAGGGGCTCGCGGGCCTCGGCATCAGCCTCGACACGCTGCGCCAGGCCGAGGTCGAGCCCGGTCTCGGCAACGGCGGCCTCGGCCGCCTGGCGGCGTGCTTCATCGACTCGCTCGCCACGATGAACGTCCCGTCGATCGGCTACGGGATCCGCTACGAGTACGGCATCTTCCGTCAGACGTTCGTCGACGGCTGGCAGGTCGAGAAGCCCGACTCGTGGCTCACGCTCGGCTCGCCGTGGGAGTTCCCGCACCCCGAGATGGCCGTCAACGTGAGCTTCGGCGGGACCGTCGAGGACTACGAGGACGACGACGGCACCACCCGGAAGCGCTGGCTCCCGGGCTGGAGCGTGCTCGGCGTCCCGTACAACTACATGGTCCCAGGCTACGGCAACGGCCGCGTCAACACCCTGCGCCTGTGGTCGGCCCGCGCGACGCGCGCGTTCGACCTGGAGATCTTCAACTCGGGCGACTACGCCCAGGCCGTCCGCGCGCAGACGTTCGCCGAGAACATCTCGAAGGTCCTCTACCCCGAGGACTCGACGCCGCAGGGCAAGGAGCTGCGGCTCCAGCAGCAGTACTTCTTCGTCGCGTGCTCGCTCAAGGACTTCGTCGACCAGGTCCTGCCCAAGGACTTCGACCTGACGAACCTGCCCGACCGCATCCACTTCCAGCTCAACGACACGCACCCCGTGATCGCGATCCCCGAGCTCATGCGGATCCTGGTCGACGAGAAGAAGTGGTCCTGGGACGACGCGTGGAGCGTCGTGCGGCAGGTCTTCTCGTACACGTGCCACACGCTGCTGCCCGAGGCGCTCGAGGTGTGGTCCGTCGAGCTGCTCGGCCGGCTCCTGCCGCGACACCTCGAGATCATCTACCGCATCAACGAGCAGTTCCTCGTCGGGCTGCGCGCCGCGTACCCCGACGACGAGCTGCGGGCGCGCCGCATGTCGATCATCGCGGAGTTCCCGGAGCGCGGGATCCGCATGGCGCACCTCGCGACCGTCGCGGCCGTCAAGGTCAACGGTGTCGCGGCGCTGCACTCGCAGCTGCTGCGCGACAAGGTGCTGCACGACTTCGCCGAGTACTACCCCGGCAAGTTCACCAACGTCACCAACGGGATCACGCCGCGCCGGTTCCTGCGGCTGTCCAACCCCGGGCTGTCCGGGCTGGTCACCGAGGTCCTCGGGTCCGAGAAGTGGGTGACCGACCTCGACGAGCTGCGCGCGCTCGAGCCGCTCGCGGAGGACGCCGAGTTCCGCCGGCGGTTCCGCGAGATCAAGGCCGCGAACAAGCGCCGGCTCGTCCACCTGCTCGCCGAGCGCGACGGCATCGTCCTCGACCCCGAGACGATGTTCGACGTCATGGTGAAGCGGCTGCACGAGTACAAGCGCCAGACGCTCAAGCTGCTGCACGTCGTGTCGCTGTACGAGCAGATCACGTCGGGTGCGCTCGACCCGGCCGACGTGACGCCGCGGACGTTCGCGTTCGGTGCCAAGGCCGCCCCGGGGTACCGGATGGCCAAGCAGATCATCGGGCTCATCAACGCGGTCGGCCGGACGGTGAACGCCGACCCCGCGGTCGAGGGGCGGCTCACGGTCGCGTTCCCGGCGAACTACAACGTCACGCTCGCCGAGACGCTCATCCCCGCGGCCGACCTGTCGGAGCAGATCTCGCTCGCCGGCAAGGAGGCGTCCGGCACGGGGAACATGAAGTTCATGCTCAACGGCGCCCTGACGATCGGGACGGACGACGGCGCCAACGTCGAGATCCGCGAGCTCGTCGGCGACGAGAACTTCTTCCTGTTCGGCCTCACCGAGCCGGAGGTGGCGGACGTCGTCGAGCGGGGCTACCACCCGACGTCGTACTACGAGACGAACCCGCAGCTCCGGCACGCGCTCGACCTCGTCGCGTCGGGCGCCTTCTCCGACGGTGACCGCAGCGTGTTCGAGCCCGTCGTCTCCAACCTCCTCCACGAGGACCGCTTCCTGGTGCTCGCGGACTTCCAGGCGTACGCCGACGCGCAGGCCCGCGTCGACGCCGCGTACGCCGACCCGGAGGCCTGGACGCGGTCGGCGATCATCAACGTCGCCCGCGCCGGGTTCTTCTCGTCCGACCGGTCGATGCGCGACTACCTCGACCGCGTCTGGCACGCGGCGCCCGTCGACCCGAGCGCCTGAGCCGGGCCCGACCCGACCGCCCCGTGGGGCCTCGTCGCGACGTGCGGCGGGGCCCCACGGGCGTCTCGGAGGTCACGGGCTCCGCGCGCGTGGGCGGTGCCGTGACGGTGCGCCGCCGTGACGTCGCGGCGTCGCGGGCGCGGGTGGTCGTTAGGGTGGGCGCGTGAGCCCCAAGAAGCCGCAGGAGATGAAGCCGTCGACCGCGGCCGCCAAGCTCGACGTCTACCTCCCCGCGACGCCGCCCGAGTTCCAGGCCGGCCCGGTGACGCGCGACGAGCTCGCCGAGCTCCAGCGCAACCCCCCGCAGTGGCTGGTCGACCTGCGCCGCGACGGGCCGCACCCGCGCACCGTCGTCGCGGGCCGCCTCCGCGTCTCCATCAGCGGCCTCGCGCGCGGCGGCGTCACCGACCCGCTCACGACCGCGCAGATCGACGCCCTGATCGCCGACCCGCCCGAGTGGCTGGTCCGCGAGCGCGCGACGTTCGAGGAGGTCCGCCGCGAGGAGCGGCGCCTGCGCGCGCGCGAGACCGACCGCCGCGCGGAGGCCGCCAAGCGCGCCGAGGACTGACCGTTTCCCACCGTCGCGGTCGAGCTCGTCAGTCCGTGCCGGGCTCGCGTCCTTCGGCCGACGAGCTCGACCCCGGGTGACGAGCCCGGAGAGCGCTGGGCGCCGTCACCGGCCCTGGCGACGGCCCCGGTTCGTCCCGCCGCGCTGCGGACGGCCGGACGACGAGCCGCCCCCGCGCTTGCCCGATGCCCCGCCCCCGCCCGTCTTCCCGGCACGCTTGCCGCCCGACGAGCCCTGCGCCTTCGTGGTCTTCCTGCCGCCCTTCGGCGACCGCCCCGCGGGCTCGGGCGTGCCGCGGCCCCGCGACGACGCGGCGGTGCGGCCGCGGACGATGCCGATGAACTCCTCGGTGAGGTCGTCGTGCGTGTCGGTGCGCCAGGTGAGCGCGACGACGGAGCCGGGGGCGTCGGTGACCGGGCGGGAGACGAGGCCGCGGCGGTGGTGCAGGCGCGCGACGGACAGGGGCAGCAGGACGACGCCGATCCCGGCGGCGACGAGGTCGACGGCGTCGGCGGTGGTCGCGACCGGGCCGCCCGCGAACGGCTCGCCGGGGGCGTCGGTCCAGCCGACCAGGTCGTCGTCGGGGCGGACCACGGTCTCGTCGGCGAGGTCCCCGGGTGCGACCTCCTCGGCGACGGAGAAGACGTGGTCGCGCGCGGCGACGACGACGGTCTCCTCGGTGTAGAGCGGGATCGCGGACAGCGCGTCGCGGTCGACGGGCAGCCGCAGGATCGCGACGTCGGCGTCGCCCGCGCGCAGGGCGGGCTCGGCGTCGGGCGGCTCGACGACGACGAGCTCGAGCGGGACGTCGGCGAGGCGCTCGCGCCACACGCGCAGCCAGCGGTCCGGGTTCACGCCGGGCACGACGAGCACGCGGAACACGCGACCTGCTCCGCCGGTGTCGTCCGCCCCGGGTGTGGCGTGCTCGTCGGCGGTCATCGGGTTCTCCTCATGACGACGTCGCGGACCTCGTGGCCCAGGTCGATCCCGCGCTGCTCGAACTTGGTGACCGGGCGGTGCGCGGGGCGGGCGACGAACCCGTCGGCGGGGTTCTCCAGGCCGGGGTCGGCGGTGAGCACCTCGAGCATCTGGTCGGCGTAGTCGGCCCAGTCGGTCGCGCAGTGCAGGGTGCCGCCGACGCGCAGCCGGGACCGCAGCAGCGCGACGTGCGCGGGCTGCACCAACCGCCGCTTGTGGTGCCGGGCCTTGGGCCACGGGTCGGGGAAGAAGACGTGCACGGCGTCGAGCGTGCCCTCCGGGACGTGCCGGCGCACCAGGTCGAGCGCGTCGCCGTGCGCGACCCGCACGTTGGTCAGGCCCGCACGCTCGACCAGGACCAGCAGGTTCGCGACGCCCGGCAGGTGCGCCTCGACGGCCAGGTAGTCGCGGTCGGGGTCGGCGGCGGCCATGGCGACGGTCGTCTCGCCCATGCCCGACCCGATCTCCAGCACGAGGGGCGCGAACCGCCCGAACAGCGCCGCGATGTCGAGCGACCCGTCGGCGCGCAGCGGCGCCCGGCCGAGCGCGTCGTCGTGCACCGAGAAACCGAACCGCGGCCACAGGTGCGCGAGCGCGCGCTCGCGATCGCGCCCGAGCGTCGCGCGTCGTGGGTGGAACGTGCGCAGCGGCTCGTGGGCTCGCGACGCGACGTGCCGGAACGCGGCGGAGGGCAGGGTCACCCCGCGAGCCTACGGAACCCGCGCCGGTGCTCGTCCTCGTCGCTCCCTGCGAGGGCTGACGGCCGCGCCGCCCGGCGTGCCGGCCCGCGGACCGGCACGCCGAGGGCCCGGCTCGTCGGCAGGCCGGTCCGTCGTCAGGCCGGTCCGTCGTCAGGCCGGTCCGTCGTCAGGCCGGTCGTCGCTCTCCGCGATGAGCGCGAAGACCTCGCCGAACGGGCCGGAGACGATCGACATGCGGCCGTAGGGCGTGTCGGACGGCGGGCTCAGGACGGTGCCGCCGAGGTCGACCGCGCGCTGCGTCGCGGCGTCGGTGTCGGGCGTGCCGAAGTAGAGCGTCCACGCGGCGGGCGTCTCGGGGTCGACCTTGTCGCTGTAGCCCCCGATGCCGCACACGAGCTGCCCGTCGAGCCGCACCGAGGCGTACGTGAACCCGGGGCCGCTCATGTCGTCGGCCGTGAACCCGAACACGTGCTGGTAGAAGGCGAGCGACGCGGGCTGGTCGTGCGACATCACCTCGGTCCACACGATCGCGCCGGGCTCGTCCGTGACGTCCCACCCGGTGTGCCCGTGCGGCTCCCAACCGCCGAACACGGCACCCGTCGGGTCGACGAAGATCGCCATCGACCCGAAGTCGACGATCTCCATGCCCGGCAGCAGCACCTGCCCGCCGGCCTCGGTGACGGCGTCCGTGGTCGCGGCCAGGTCGTCCGTCGCGAGGTACAGGCACCAGGCCGACGGCGGCGCGGGGTCCTCGCCGGTCGGCTCGCCCATCCCGACGACGCGGCGCCCGCCGACGAACGCCTGCGTGTAGCCGCCGACCTCCGGCCCGCCGCGCTCGAACCGCCAGCCCAGCAGCGCGCCGTAGAACGCGATGGCGCGGTCCAGGTCCGGCACGGTGATGTCGGCCCAGGCGGGGGTGCCCGTGGGCCAGCTGCCCCGGTGCGTCGTCATCGGTCCTCCTCGTGGTCGGTGCGTGCCCATCCCACACCGTTCCTCCGGGTCGCACCACGCGAGCGATGGTGCTAGTCACGGACGCATGACGCAGCCGGGTCCGGACGAGCCCGCCGTCGACGTCCTGGGGGTGCCTCAGGAGGCCGAGGACGACGGGCACGGCGAGTCCGCGCTCACCGTCGCGATCGCGCTCGGCGCGAACGTCCTGATCGCGGTCGCGAAGACCGCCGCCGCCGTGATCACGGGCGCCGCGTCGATGCTCGCCGAGGCCGCGCACTCGTGGGCCGACGCGGGCAACGAGGTGTTCCTCCTCATCGCCCAGCGCCGCGCGGCCAGGCCCGCCGACACCTCGCACCCGCTCGGGTACGGCCGCGAGGTGTACGTGTGGTCGCTGTTCGCGGCGATCGGCCTGTTCGCCGTCGGGGCGGGCGTCTCCATCACGCACGGCATCCAGGAGCTGTCGCACCCGGAGCCCGCGTCGGACTTCGGCATCGCCTACGCGGTGCTCGGGGTGTCGCTCGTGCTCGAGGGCGTGTCGTTCGTGCAGGCCTCGCGGCAGGCCAAGCGGGCGGCCGCGCGACGTGACCGCGACCTCGTCGACCACGTCCTCGCGACGTCCGACCCGACGGTCCGCGCGGTCTTCTTCGAGGACGCGGCCGCGATCGTCGGCATCCTCATCGCGACCGGCGGGATCGCCGCGCACCAGGTGACCGGCTCGGCGGTGCCCGACGCGATCGGCTCGATCCTCGTCGGGATCCTCCTGGGCGTCGTCGCCGTCGTGCTCATCGACCGCAACCGCCGCTTCCTCGTCGGGGAGGCGGTCGACCCCGCCCTGCACGCTGCCGCGGTCCACGCGCTCCTGGCGCTGCCCGAGGTCGCACGCGTGACCCAGCTGCGCCTCGAGTTCGTCGGTGCCCGCCAGGTCTACCTCACGGGAGCCGTCGACCTCGACGGGGACCCGGGCGAGACCGAGGCGTCGCACCTGCTCGCGTCGCTCGAGCGTCGGATCTCCGCGACGTCCGGCGTCGTCGGGGCCGTCCTGTCGCTCTCCGAGCCGGAGGAGCCGTCGATCCACGACTGACCGCCGGTCATCCGCGAGGGGTGACGCGCACGACGAGCCGCTCCCGGGACGCTGGGCGGGACGCGGGGACGGGGGTGGCGATGACCGAGCCGACGACCGACTTCCGCGTGCCCGTGCGGCAGCTGCTGAAGCTCACGATCCCGGCTGCCCTGGTGGGCATCCTGTGCGGGCTCCTGCTCATCGGGCTGAGCGCGCTCGCGAAGGTCGTCGAGGACTGGCTCTGGGACGACCTCTCGGGCCTCTTCGGCCTCGACCGCGACTCGCCCGTGTGGATCGTCGTGATCCTCACGCTCACCGGGCTGCTCGTGGGGCTCGTCATCCAGTTCGCGCCCGGGCACGCCGGCCCCGACCCCGCGTCCGCAGGGCTCGTCGAGCCGCCGCTGCCGCCGCGCGTGCTGCCCGGGCTCGCGCTCGCGATGGTCCTCATGCTCGCGGGCGGCGTCAGCCTCGGCCCCGAGAACCCGATCATGGCGATCAACGCCGCGCTGGTCGTGTGGATCGGCGCGCGCGTGGCGGGACGCGTCGGGGTGCCGCAGTGGATGGCGCTGTCGACCGCCGGGACGCTGGGCGCGATGTTCGGCACGCCGCTCGCCGCGGCGCTCATGTTCAGCGAGATGGACCCCGGGGACCGTCGCATCCCGCTGTGGGACCGGCTGTTCGCGCCGCTCGTGTCGTCGTCGACCGGTGCGCTGACCATGCTGCTGCTGTCGGACCTCGACATGGCCATGGACGTGCCCGAGTACCCGGGGCTGCACGTCACGGACCTGGCGATCGCGGTCGCCGTGTCGCTGGGCGCCGCCGCGCTCGGGCTGCTCGCGTCGTACGTCTTCACGCCCCTGCACCGGCTCGTCCACCGCGTCCGGCAGCCCGTCCTGCTGCTCACGCTCGGCGGCCTCGTCCTCGGGCTGCTCGGGGCCGTCGGCGGGTCGATCACGCTGTTCAAGGGCCTCGAGCAGATGAAACAGCTCCCCGGCATGGTCGGCGAGACCACCGCGCTGGGGTTCCTCGCGTTCGCGCTGATCAAGCTCGTCGCGCTGCTCGTCGCGTCGAGCGTCGGGTTCCGCGGCGGGCGGATCTTCCCCGCGACGTTCGTCGGGGTGTCGCTCGGGTTCGCCGTGAGCGTCGCGTTCCCGTCGGTCCCGCCCGCGCTCGCCGTGGGGGCCGCGACCGTCGGCATCATCGTCGCCGCGACCCGCAGCGGGTGGCTGAGCATCTTCCTCGTCGTCGCGATCATCCCGCAGGCCACGCTCATCCCGCCGCTGCTCTTCGCGACGCTCGCGGCCTGGCTGCTCGTCACCAACCGGCCCGAGCTGCGGGCGGCACCGCTCGACGAGCCGACACCCGCCGAGGCCGGCTCGGGGGCGCCGCTCACCCCGCCGGACACCACCGAGGAGCAGGGGTCCGTCGACCGTGCGTGAGCGCCCGTCCGGCCGAGGCCGCCCCCGGGGGCCGACACGACCGGTGACCGCGGACGTCGACCGGCGCGGCCGGCTCAGGCCCCGGCGACCGTCCCACCGTCGACGCCCGCGCGCCACGCCACGACCGCCGCCGTCACGTCCGCCCCGAGCACCCGCGTGAGGTCCCGCGAGCGGTACGGCGACGTCGACGCCGCCGCCAGCGGCGCCGAGTCCTGCACGCGCGCCGCCAGCCGCGTCAGCGCCGACCGACCCTGGTGCTCGTACGCGTCCTGCTCGCCGTCCGTGAGCGCGACCAGCAGCGAGCCGCTGACCGGGCCCTGGCTCACGTGCACGTCGAGCAGCAGCGACCCGTCCGACTCCAGCAGGAACCACGACGACGGCTCGTGGTCGACGACCTTCACGACGCCTCCGGGCGACCGCCCGTCACGCGGTCGAGGAAGCCGACGACCTCCTTGAGGTAGCGCTCGCGGGCCGGCGCCGGCGACAGCGCCAGGTCGTGCGCACCGCCCGGCACCTCGACGAACGTCACGTCCCGTCCGAGGCGCGGGGCGAGCGTGCGGATGTGCGCGACGTCGAGCACCGAGTCCGTCGTGAGCAGCGCGTCGTGCTCGCGGTCGTCGGGCCCGGACGCGTCGGACGCGAGCACCAGCACCGGGACGTGGACGTCGAGCCCGTGCGCGACCCGCCGGTGCCCCGCCCGGATCGCGCGGATGAACCCGGCCCGCGCCGGGAAGCCGTCGTGCGGCTTCCAGGTCAGGTCGAAGTCCCACTCCCCGCCGGTCTCGCTGTGCAGCGCGCGCCCGTAGTGCGGCGCGATGTGCCCGACGACGACGTCCGGTGCGACCCGCCCGACGACCCGCAGCGCCTGCGTGAGCGCGTGTCGTTCGAACCACGACCCCCGCAGGTCGAGCCACGGGCTGTTGAGCACCACCGCGTCGACCGCGCCCGCCCGCCCGTTCGCCCACAGCGCCGCGACCAGCCCGCCCGTCGAGTGCCCGAGCAGCGAGACCGACGCGTACCGCTCGCGCAGCAGCCGCACGGCGGCGTCGATCTCCTCCGCGTACACCGACAGCGCGCGTGCGGCGTTCGGGACGCGGCCCTCGCGGATCGACCGCCCGAAGTCCCGCAGGTCCAGCGCGTGCAGGTCGTACCCGTGCTGGGCGAGCGCGTCGGCGACGTGCGGGTGGAAGAAGTAGTCGACGAACCCGTGCAGGTAGAGCACGGCCCGCTCGCGCCGCGGCCCGTCCCCGGCCAGCGAGCCCGCCGGGCTGACGAGCGTCGCGACCGGGTCGACGCCGCGCGTCGACCGGTGGTCGGGCCGCAGCGGGATCGTCCGGGCGGTCCACCCGTCGCCGAGCACGTCGGGCACGTCGATGACGTCGTCGTCCATGCGCGCGATCCTGCCACCGCTCGCCCGTGGGCCGGCAGCACACGCCGACCAGCCCGCGCGGACCGCAGCGCTCGCCGACCCGGTCGTCACGAACCGCGGCGCGCGCCGACCCGGTCCTCACGAACCGCAGCGCTCTCCGACCCGGTCCTGGATACCGCTGGACGTGCCGAAGCGGTAGCGAGGACCGGGTCGACCGGGCGGGGCAGGTCGGGCAGGTAGGAGGGGGTGCGTCAGGCGACGGACGGGACCGGCGTGGCGGTGCGCATCGGGCGGGCGGCGATGTGGCCCTGGTGCGCGACGTCGAGCGCGAGGCTCGTGATGCGGGCCGTGCCGTCGGCGTCGACCTCGACCGTCGAGACTGACGCGTTGGGCAGCGGCACCAGCCCGACCTCGTCGACCGTGGCCAGGTACGCGCCGAGCGTGAGGCCGTGGCCGACGACGAGCACGTGCCCGTCCTCGTGCTGCGCGGCGATGCGGGCGAAGACGTCGCGCGTGCGGTCCATGAAGTCGCGCGCGTGCTCGCCGCCGGGCAGGCCGGGGTGGCGACCGGCCAGGACCTCGGTCACCAGGTCGGACCACGCGACGACCTCGTCGAGGACGCTCTCGGGCTTCTGCTCGTAGATCCCGAACGCGTACTCCAGCAGCCCGCGGTCGGTACGCAGCGGGATGCCGTCGTGGTGCCGCAGCAGCTCGACGGCCGTGGCGACCGCCCGGCCCGACGGCGAGGACCACGCGGCGGTGAACGGGACGTCGGCGAGGTGCCGTGCGGTGGTGCGCACACCCGCACGGCCGTCACGCGTCAGGGGGGAGTCGCAGCGTCCCTGCAGGACGCGGCGGGCGTTGAAGTGGGTGCGCCCGTGCCGGACGAGCGTCATCGTGAGGGTCATCGGTGCCCTGCTCTCTCCTCGGTGTCGCCCTCGACGCTAGGCACGCGACGTGTCCCCCGGCCGACGGGAGCATGACGCGTCGGCGACGGTTCGTCTCCCCTCTCCCGGTGGCCGAACGCGCCCTCGCGCACGCCTGTGGACTGCGAGACGTGCGTGAGGGCGCGTTCGGCGGGGGTGGCCGCGCGGAGGTCGGCGAGGCAGGGGTGGCTCAGCGAAGTTGAGCGGAATAGACTCAACTTTGGTCGATGTTGAGTCGGGCAGACCCCGATCCCGTCCTGACAGGAGATTCCGTGGACGCCAAGTTCACCACCCGCTCGCAGGAGGCCCTCGGCGACGCCGTCCAGCAGGCGTCGGCGGCCGGCAACCCCCAGCTCGAGCCCGCGCACGTGCTCAACGCCCTGCTCCAGCAGGAGGGCGGCGTCGCGAACGCGCTGCTCGACGCCGTGGGCGCCGACCGCGCCGCGCTGGGTCGCTCGGTGCGCTCGACGCTCGTCGGCCTGCCGTCGTCGGCCGGTCAGACGGTCGCGCAGCCGTCCGCGTCGCGCGCGACCGCCGCGGCGCTCGAGGCCGCGTCCGCCGAGGCGCGCTCGCTGGGCGACGACTACGTCTCGACGGAGCACCTGCTGCTCGGCCTCGCTGCGGGGCAGTCCGGCGTCGCCGACGCCCTGCGCTCCGCCGGTGCCAGCCGCGACGCGCTCGCGGCCGCGCTGCCCAACGTGCGCGGCAACAGCCGCGTGACGAGCCCCAACCCCGAGGGCACGTTCAAGGCGCTCGAGCAGTACGGCATCGACCTGACGCAGCGCGCGCGGGACGGCAAGCTCGACCCGGTGATCGGGCGGGACTCCGAGATCCGCCGCGTCATCCAGGTGCTCAGCAGGCGCACCAAGAACAACCCTGTGCTCATCGGCGAGCCCGGCGTCGGCAAGACGGCCGTCGTCGAGGGGCTCGCGCAGCGCATCGTCGCGGGGGACGTGCCGGAGTCCCTGCGCGGCAAGCGGCTCGTCAGCCTGGACCTCGCGGCGATGGTCGCGGGCGCCAAGTACCGCGGCGAGTTCGAGGAGCGGCTCAAGGCCGTCCTCGCCGAGATCACCGGTGCCGAGGGCGAGGTCGTCACGTTCATCGACGAGCTGCACACCGTCGTCGGCGCGGGCGCCGGCTCCGAGGGCGCGATGGACGCGGGCAACATGCTCAAGCCCATGCTGGCCCGCGGCGAGCTGCGCCTGGTCGGTGCGACCACGCTCGACGAGTACCGGGAGCGCATCGAGAAGGACCCCGCCCTGGAGCGCCGGTTCCAGCAGGTCTTCGTCGGCGAGCCGTCCGTCGAGGACACCGTCGCGATCCTGCGCGGGCTCAAGGAGCGGTACGAGGCGCACCACAAGGTGACGATCTCCGACGCCGCCCTCGTCGCCGCCGCGACCCTGTCCGACCGGTACATCACGGGCCGCCAGCTGCCCGACAAGGCGATCGACCTGGTCGACGAGGCCGCGTCGCGCCTGCGCATGGAGCTCGACTCCTCGCCGGTCGAGATCGACGAGCTGCAGCGCGCCGTCACGCGCCTGGAGATGGAGGAGGTCGTCCTGCAGGAGTCGGACGACCCCGCGTCGCTCGAGCGCCTGGAGCGGCTGCGCAAGGACCTCGCCGATCGTCGCGAGGACCTCGCGTCGCTCACCGCACGCTGGGAGAAGGAGAAGGCCGGGCACAACCTCGTCGGCGACCTCAAGGCGCGGCTCGACACGCTGCGCACCGACGCCGAGCGGCTGCTCCGCGAGGGCTCGCTCGAGGCCGCCGCGCGCCTCCAGTACGGGGAGATCCCGGCGTTGGAGCGTGAGATCGCCGAGGCCGAGGCCAGCGAGGAGACGACCGACGACGAGGTCGCCGCGCAGGGCACGCCGATGATCGCCGACAAGGTCGGGCCCGACGAGGTCGCCGAGGTCGTCGCCGCGTGGACCGGCATCCCCGCGGGCCGGCTGCTGGAGGGCGAGACCGCGAAGCTGCTGCGCATGGAGGACGTGCTCGGCGAGCGGCTCATCGGCCAGCGCACCGCCGTCGCCGCCGTGTCCGACGCGGTCCGCCGCGCTCGGACCGGCATCTCCGACCCCGACCGTCCGACCGGCTCGTTCCTGTTCCTCGGGCCGACCGGAGTCGGCAAGACGGAGCTCGCCAAGGCGCTCGCGGACTTCCTCTTCGACGACGAGCGGGCCATGGTCCGCATCGACATGTCGGAGTACTCCGAGAAGCACTCGGTCGCGCGGCTCGTCGGCGCGCCCCCCGGGTACGTCGGGTACGAGGAGGGCGGCCAGCTCACCGAGGCCGTCCGCCGCCGGCCGTACTCGGTCGTGCTGCTCGACGAGGTCGAGAAGGCGCACCCCGAGGTCTTCGACGTGCTGCTCCAGGTGCTCGACGACGGCCGCCTCACCGACGGCCAGGGCCGCACGGTGGACTTCCGCAACGTCATCCTGGTGCTCACGTCGAACCTCGGGTCGCAGTTCCTCGTCGACCCGCTGCTGTCGGCCGACGCGAAGCGGGACGCCGTCATGGGCGCCGTGCGGACGGCGTTCAAGCCCGAGTTCCTCAACCGGCTCGACGACGTCGTGCTGTTCGACCCGCTGTCGCTCGACGAGATCGGGCACATCGTCGAGCTGCAGGTCGCGTCGCTGGGGCGGCGGCTCGCGGACCGTCGGCTCACGCTCGACGTCACGCCCGCCGCGCGCGAGTGGCTGGCCCTGGAGGGCTACGACCCCGCGTACGGTGCGCGGCCGCTGCGGCGGCTCGTGCAGCGGGAGATCGGCGACCGGCTCGCGCGGTCGCTGCTCGCGGGGGACGTGCACGACGGGCAGACCGTCCGCGTCGACCGCGACGGCGACACCCTCACGGTGACGTCCGCGGCCTGACCCCCGTCGCCGCGGTCCGCCCGCGTGGAAGGTCTGTCGCACCAGGCGTGACAGGCCTTCCACGCCACCGGCGGACGGGGGGTGACGGGCCGGGGCGCGCGGTCTGCCGGGCGGTCGCCGGGGGCTCGTCGCGCGGGCGTCTGGCACGCTGGCCCGATGCCCGCCGACCTGCACCTGCCCGACCCGCGCACGCCCGACCCCGCCGACGCCCCGCCGCTGCGCTGGGGCGTCCTGGCTCCCGGCTACATCGCGGGCCGCTGGGCCACGGCCGTCCGCGAGCACAGCCGTCAGCAGCTCGTCGCCGCCGGGTCGCGGTCCGTCGAGCGGGCGCAGGCGTTCGCCGACGAGCACGGGTTCGAGCATGCGCACGGGTCGTACGAGGCGCTCGTCGGCGACCCCGGGATCGACGCGGTCTACGTCGCGAGCCCGCACAGCCACCACCACGAGCAGGCGCTCCTCGCGCTGCGCGCCGGCAAGCACGTGCTCGTCGAGAAGGCCTTCACGCGCAACGCCGCCGAGGCGCGCGACCTCGTCGACGCCGCGCGCGAGGCCGGCGTGCTGCTCATGGAGGCGATGTGGACGCGGTACCTGCCGCACACGGACGTGCTGCGGCAGCTGCTGGACGACGGCGCACTCGGCGACGTCCACCGCGTCACCGGCGACTTCGCGGTGCGCGCCGAGGTCGACCCCACGCACCGGCTCGTCGACCCGGCGCTCGCGGGCGGCGTGCTGCTCGACCTCGGGGTGTACCCGGTCGCGTTCGCGTCGTTCGTCGCGCGGCACGCGGGTCTCGGCGTCGCACCGTCGGCCGTGCAGGCGACCGGGTCGCTCACGTCGACCGGGGTCGACGCGCAGGTCAGCCTCCAGGTCGCGTACGGCGCGGCGCAGGCGCAGCTCTTCACGTCGATGCTCACCGCGGCGGGCCAGACGACCGCGGTCCACGGCTCGCTCGGCCACGTGCGCGTCGACGAGTCGGCGTACCTGCCGTCCGCGCTCACCGTGACGGTCGGCGACCGCACCGCCCGCTGGGACGCCAACCGCGTCACCGGGTACGGGGGCCTCGCGTTCCAGGCGGCGGCGTTCGCGACCTACGTCGCCGAGGGCCGCACCGACTCGCCGCTGCTGCCGCTGGCCGAGACCGTCCGCATCCTCGAGACCACCGACGAGGCCCGCCGCCAGCTCGGGGTCGTCTACCCCGGCGAGTGACGCCGCACCGGGCGTCCGGGCGTGCGACGAGCGTCACGTCGCCGGCGGCCCGCCCGTCGCGCGCCCGTGCTGGACGGATGACAGCATCGGACCGATGAGGTCCCCCCTGCACCTGGCAGCCGGCATCGCCCCCCATGCCGGTCTCGGGACCGCCACGTCGGAGGCCGAGCTCACGGGCCTCGTCGGGTGGGTCGTGTCCGTGATCGCCGCCCTGGGCCCGATCGGCGTCGGGCTGCTCGTCGCGCTCGAGAACGTCTTCCCGCCGCTGCCGTCCGAGGTCGTGCTGCCCGTCGCCGGGTACGTCGCGAGCCAGGGGCAGATGTCGCTCGTGTGGGCGATCGTCGCCTCGACCCTCGGCTCGCTGGTCGGCGCGTGGGTGCTGTACGGGGTCGGCGCGAGCGTCGGGCGGGTCCGGCTGCGGCGCTGGCTCGGCAAGGTGCCGCTCGTCGAGGTCGAGGACCTCGACCGGTCCGAGGCCTGGTTCGTGCGGCACGGCGGCGCCGCGGTGCTGGTGGGCCGGTGCGTGCCCGTGGTGCGGAGCCTCGTGTCGATCCCGGCGGGCGTCGAGCGGATGCCGCTCGTGCGGTTCAGCGTCTTCACCGTGATCGGGTCGGGCGTCTGGAACGCGGGCCTGATCCTCGCCGGGTACGCGCTCGGTGACCGGTGGGAGGACATCGGGCGGTACAGCGACTGGCTGAACTGGCTGGTCTACGCGATCCTCGCGTGGCTCGTCGGCCGGTTCGTCTGGACGCGCACCCGCCGTCGCCGGACCGTGCCCGACCGCGGCTGACGCCCCGCGCCCGGCTCAGGGGAGCGTCGCCGACCCGTCCAGGAACGACCCGGTCACACCGCCGCCCGCCACCACCGCGAGGCACAGCCCGCGACGGTCCCCGCGCGACCAGCCCTGCTCGGTCGGCGCCCACGTCACCGGTCGCACCCCCGCCGCGGTCTCCGTGTCGTCGAGCACGCACGCCCTCGCGACGCGCGCATCGGCCGCCTGCTGACCCGGCCACACCGCGTTCTCCGCGAAGTCGTACTCCGTGACGACCTGCGCCTCGTGCGGCTGCGCGCACGGCACGACTCGCACGACGTCGACGGACCCGTCGGCGGGCAGCTGCTCGACGCACGTGCCGGTCACGAGCTGCATCGCGTGCGCGTCGCGCGCGGACCCGACGTCGCCCGGCAGCGGACGCGTGGTCTGCGCGGTCACGAACCCGACGACGACGGCCACGACGACGCCGAGCGTCCCCAGCGCGCCGAGCACGACCGCGGCGACCGCCATCCCGCGGCCCCGGGTGCCGTGCGCCGACGTGCGGCGCAGCGCGACGATCCCGAGGACCAGCGCGAGCGGCGCGACGAGCAGCACACCCGCGGCGAGCGCCCAGCCGGCGAGCGGCTCGCGACGTGCGGGGGCGTCCTCCCAGCCCGCGGCGTAGTACGGCTCGGGGTAGTCGTCCCCCGGCCCGAGCGGCTCGTTCAGGAGCCGACCCCCTGCCCGGCGACCTGCAGGTCACCGACGACGATCGAGCCCGTGAGGTCCGGGTCGTCCGCGGTGTACGTGCAGAGCGCCGTCGACCCGCCCGCCTGGTCGAAGTCGTCGGGGTGCGGGTAGTACACGTCCGCGAACCCGCCGACGTCGAACAGGCCCGGTGCGCGCGAGTCGATCGCGGTGAAGCACACGTCGACCGCCGCGTCGTAGGCGGGGTCGTCCACGTCGTCGACGATCGGCCCTTCCAGCTGGACCAGGGCGACGATCTCCGTGCTGTGCGGCTCCGAGCACGGCACCACCTCGGCGTCGCTCATGTCGTACTGGTTCGGGTACTCGGCGAGGCACGTGCCGACCGGCAGGTCCGTCCGCAGGTCCCAGTAGCCGAGGTCCCCGGACGCGTCCGGCCCGGTCTGGCCCTCGTCGACGGTCTCGCCCAGGTCGTCGAGCGCGGCCTGGACGCTGTCGTCCGTGGCGACCCGCGCGAAGAAGACGATGCCCACGACGATGCTGACGACGATCGCCACGGTGCCGATCGCGCCGACGACGATGCCCGCGATCGCGAGACCGCGCCCGTCCTGACCGGTCCGCCGGATGCGGCGGAGCGAGGCGATGCCCAGCCCGAGGCCGACGGGGGACAGCAGGCCTGCGGTGAGCAGCAGGCCACCGGCGCTCGTCGCGATCGAGGCGATGGCGAGCCCGTCCGTCGTCCGGGTCGCCGGGGTGTACCCGGGCTGCTGGCCGTAGGCGCCGTACGCCTGCGGCTGCCCGTAGCCAGGCTGCCCGTAGCCAGGCTGCTGACCGTAGGCGTGCTGCTGGCCGTAGCCCTGCTGCCCGTAGCCGGGCTGGCCGTAGCCGGGCTGCTGGCCGTCGCCGGGCGGGCCGTACCCCGGCTGCTGCCCGTAGCCGGGCTGGCCGTAGCCGGGCTGCTGGCCGTAGGCCGACGGTGGGCCGGACGGCTGCGGCGAACCCTGGCCGGGCTGCTGACCCGCCGGCGGCTGGGCGTACGGCGGCTGGCCGTACGGCTGCGGCGCCGGCGCCGGCTGCCCGTACGGCTGCTGCCCGGAGGGCTGCGGCGCGGGTGCCTGCTGCCCGGACGG
>NZ_JAHKSJ010000036.1:0-4563 GCF_019024305.1 Cellulomonas algicola
AGGCCGACGGTGGGCCGGACGGCTGCGGCGAACCCTGGCCGGGCTGCTGACCCGCCGGCGGCTGGGCGTACGGCGGCTGGCCGTACGGCTGCGGCGCCGGCGCCGGCTGCCCGTACGGCTGCTGCCCGGAGGGCTGCGGCGCGGGTGCCTGCTGCCCGGACGGCTGCTGCCCGTACGGCTGCCCGGCGGCCGGCTGGTGCCCGACGGGCGGCTGCCCCGGCGCCGTCGCGGCGTCCGGCACGGCCTCGTACCCGCTCGGGGGAGGCGGCACGGGCTGCGTCGTCCCGGGCGACGGCTTCGGGTCGTCCGGTGCGGCGAAGGGGTTGTGCTCGGGCGTCGGCCCGCCCGGCTCGTTGCTCATGGCCGCAACCTAGCCGACCGCGCCCACGCGCGGACCCCCCGCTCAGGAGGTCGGTCGGTCGCCGATGTCGAGCACGACGGGGACGTGGTCGGAGGGTGCCTTGCCCTTGCGCTCGTCCCGCACGATCGTCGCGCCCGCGACCCGTGCGGCCAGGGCGGGCGAGGCGTACGTGAGGTCGATGCGCATGCCCTGGTTCCGCGGGAACCGCAGCTGCTGGTAGTCCCAGTAGGTGTAGGTGTGCTCGGCGGGCAGGTGCTCGCGGGAGACCTCGGTGAGCCCGGCCCGGGCGAGCGCGGTGAACGCGTCGCGCTCGGCGGGCGTGACGTGCGTGCGGCCCGCGAACCAGGCGGGGTCCCACACGTCGGTGTCGAGCGGCGCGATGTTCCAGTCCCCGACGAGCGCGAACGGTGCGGCAGGGTCGGCGGCGAGCCAGCCCTCGGCCGCGTCGCGGAGCCGCGCGAGCCACTCGAGCTTGTAGACGTAGTGCGGGTCGTCGACCTCACGCCCGTTCGGGACGTACAGGCTCCAGACGCGGACGCCGCCGCACGTCGCGCCGAGCGCCCGGGCCTCCGCGACGGCGGGTTCGCCCCACGTCGGCATGCCGGGGAACCCGACCTCGACGTCCTCGATCCCGACGCGCGACACGATCGCGACACCGTTCCACTGGCTGAACCCGGACGTGGCGACCTCGTAGCCGAGGGCCTCGAACGGCTCGCGGGGGAACTGCTCGTCCTTGCACTTCGTCTCCTGCAGCGCGAGGACGTCGACGCCGCTGCGCTCGAGGAAGGACACGGCCCGCTCGGTGCGGGCGCGGATCGAGTTGATGTTCCAGGTGGCCAGACGCATGGACGGCGACGTTACCGGCCCGGGCGGACAACCCCGCCCGGCACCTCCGTCCGGCACCTCCGCCCGACACCTCCGCCCCGCAGCCGCCCGGCACCCCCGCCCGGCCTCCCGCCCGACGGCCCTCCCGGCGCCTGGGGCCGTCACGAGCGCCACCCGCTCGGCCGCGGTTGGACCGGGTGGGTGTCGACCGGACGGACGAAAAGGACGTACGGGCTGTTCCTGGGGCGAAGCGCCTCGATACCGTTCCGCCAGCGACGCCGGGTCCGGGGACCGGACCCCGGGATGCCCGGCTCGCACGCACCCGCCGCGCGCGGGTCAGGGAGGACGACGTGGGCGAAGGGCTGAAGGGGCGACGCGCGCTCGTCACGGGCGGCGCGAGCGGGATCGGTCGCGCGGTGGCCGTGGCGCTCGCACGCGCCGGTGCGGACGTCGCGGTCACGCACCTGGCGCACGACCCGTCGCAGGTCGTCGCGGAGATCGAGGAGGAGGGCCGCTCGGCGACGGCGGTCCAGGTCGACGCGCGGCACTCGTGGGACGTCGACAAGGCGGTGAGCACCGCGGCCGCGGCGCTGGGCGGCGGGATCGACCTGCTCGTCAACAACGTCGGCGGCATCGTGGAGCGGCGCATGCTCGCCGCGATGGACGACGCGCACTGGCACCACGTCCTCGACCTCAACCTGTCGTCGGTGTTCTACGCGACGCGTGCGGCGTTGTCGGTCATGCCGGACGGCGGCCGTGTCGTGAGCATCGGTGCGCAGGCGGCCCGCAGCGGCGGCGGGACGGGCATGGTCGCGTACACGACCGCGAAGGCAGCGCTCGAGGGGTTCACGCGGGCGCTCGCGCGCGAGCTCGGGCCGAGGCGCATCACGGTGAACGCGGTCGCGCCGGGGTTCGTCGCGCACACCCCGTTCCACGCGACGCACACGCCGGAGCCGGCCCAGCGGGCGGCGGTCGCGGCCGCGGCGGTCGGCCGGGCGGGGATCCCCGACGACGTCGCGGAGGCGGTGCTCTACCTGGTCTCCGACGGTGCGGCCTTCGTGACGGGCACGGTGCTCGACGTCAACGGGGGCGCGTACTTCACCTGACGCCGACCTGACACCGGCGGAGGCGCCGCGCCCGGCGGGGCGGACGGACCGTCGGACCGGCATGCCGCGCCGGGCGGGACGGATGGAACCGTCGGACCGGTGCAGCGGCGTGCCGCGCCCGGAGGGCGGACGGTCCCCGTCGACCGGCGCAGCACGACGGGACCCGGCCGGCGTGGACCGGACGGATCCCGTCAGCGCGTCAGCGTCCCGTCGCGGCGGGCGTGCTCAGGCCAGCGCGCGGCGCGCGCGACGGCCGGTCGACTCCACGAGCCGCAGGCCGCGCGACACGAGCGTCGGTCCGCCCTGTGCGTGCTCGACGCGGGACGCGATCTTCCCGGCGACACCCGAGACGACGGGCACGACGACTGCGGCGATGAGGACGGTGCGCACGCGGCGCATCAAGAAGGCCCACATGATGGCTCCTCGGTTCAGTCGGGCGGCTCCCCGGCCGACGTCGTCGGGCCCAGGTCGCCGCGGTCCGGCACGTCGGGCGCGTCCGGTGCGGGTGGCGCGTCGCTCGGCAGCGGGTCCTCCTCCCGGCGGGGGTCGTCGGGCGGGAGGTCGTCGAACACCGGCGAGTCCGGCACGCGTCCGGGGTCGGGGATCGGGTTGCTCATCGGGTGCTCCCTCTTCCTGGGAGCGGCCGTGCGGTCGCTCCGCCGTGGTGACGGGCGTCCGCCCTCCCCGACGGTATGTCGACCGCGCGACGCGCGCGCGTCAGGTGAGGTCGTCGAAGTCCCCGCGGGTCCAGGCGGCGTGCCGCTCGGCCGACCGCCGGACGACGGCGGTCGCGTCGGCGGGGATGACGCCGTCGAAGTTGTTGTAGAGCCGGTCGAAGTGTCGCCGCGCCACGTGCTCGGCGACCCGCAGCGCGACCGCGCCCGACAGGGGGATGCGGTTGGGGTAGGACCGCATGAACGACGCCGTGCGGTCGGGGTTGGCGAAGATCGTGTCGCCCGACAGCAGCACCCCGCGGCCCTCGGCGCCCGCGGCCCAGTGCACGACCGCGCTGCCGGGGAAGTGCCCGCCGGGCTGCGAGAGCACGACGCCGGGCAGCACCTCGCGCTCGCCCTCCCACGTCTCGACCACGGGGTCGGGCCGCTGCACCCAGTCCGCGTCGGCCGCCGACACCAGCACGGGGACCCCGCCGAGCGCGCGGCTCCACTCCACCTGCACGCCGAACATGTGCGGGTGCGACGCCGCCACGGCGACCACGTCCCCGAGCGCGCGGACGGCCGCCACGGCCGCGTCGTCGAGAAAGCCCAGCGGGTCCCACAGCAGCATCCCGGCGGGCGTGCGCAGCAGCTTCGACTCCTGGGAGATCCCCACGCCGGGCGACACGGTCAGCCCGAACAGGTCCGGCTCGAGCTCGCGGACCGCGACGCCGTGGCCCTCGGCCTGCAGCGCGTCGAGCGTCGTCCACTCCTGACCGGTC
The DNA here is from genome assembly GCF_019024305.1 of Cellulomonas algicola. Lineage (NCBI taxonomy): Bacteria > Bacillati > Actinomycetota > Actinomycetes > Micrococcales > Cellulomonadaceae > Cellulomonas > Cellulomonas algicola. Next base: position 3,728 of record NZ_JAHKSJ010000036.1, read on the forward strand.
GACGGCACCCACTGCCGCTCGTCGGCGCAGATGGGGCACACGTCGGACCGTGCGGCGCTCTCGACAGCGCACGTCCGGCAGATCCACCACGTCATCGTCGTCTCCTCCGCCGCCCGCGGCGCACGCGGCCGCGGGTCCGTCGCCCATGCTGCCGTGGACCACCCACGACGAGGGAGGGGCCACCGAGCCGCGCCCGGTGACCCCTCGCGTCGTCGTGCGACGCGGCCGTCAGGACACGGCCGCCACCTTCGGGCACGTGAAGCCGCGCGGCGGCGCGACGTACACGAACGGCACGGCCTTCGTGGTGCCGCCCGGCGTGGTGACCCGGACCTCGGCCTTGCCCGCGGCGTGCGCCGGGACCCGCACGGACACCGCGGTGTCGCTGACCACGCGGAACGACGCCGCGGCCGTCGACCCGAACGTCACGCCGGTCGTGCCGGTCAGGTTGCGCCCGACCAGCAGCACCGTGGTCCCGCCGGCCGTGCACGCGACCGGCGGCAGCACGGCCGTGAGCACGGGCTTCACGGCCGCCGGTGTGACGACGAGGTCGAGCGTCGAGGTCGACGACGCGAACGTCGTGTCGCCCACGAACGCCGCCGTGACGACCTGCGTCCCGGCCGTGCCGGCCGTGACGGTGAGCGACGCGGTCCCGTCGGCGAGCGGCACCGTCCGGGGCTGGCCGCCGGCCACCGTGAACGCGACCGCGCCGCCGGGGACGATGCCCGCGGCCGCCACCGTCGCGGTGAGGGTCACGGAGCCACCGCTCGGCACGGTCGCCGGCGTCGCGGTGAGCGTGGTCGCCGTCGGCACGTGCTCGTAGGTGTACGCCACGGTGC
>NZ_JAHKSJ010000037.1:0-28934 GCF_019024305.1 Cellulomonas algicola
CGGCCGAGCCGGCGCCGCCCCCGAAGCCCCCGGCCCGACCTCGCCGCCGCGTGAGGACGTCACCGCCGGGTCACCCCTGTCCGGATCCGAAAGCGAGGCCTGACATGCCGCTCCGCACGCGCCCGCGCCCCCTCGCCGTCGTGAGCGCCGGTGCGCTCGCGGCGACGCTCGCGGGGTGCAGCACCCCCGAGCCCAGCCCCGGCGTCACCGACGACACCGTGACCGTCGGCACGCACACGCCCCTGACCGGCCCGGCCGCCGCCGGGTACTCGTCCATCTCGAAGGCCGTCTCGGCGTACTTCGACCACGTCAACGCCCAGGGCGGCATCCACGGGCGGACGATCGAGTACGTCGTCAAGGACGACGGCTACAACCCCGCGACGACCCAGACCGTCGTGCGCGAGCTCGTCCAGGAGGACGGGGTGTTCGCGATCCTCAACGGCCTCGGCACCCCGACCCACGCGTCCGTGCTCGACTACCTCAACGAGAACGAGGTGCCCGACCTGTTCGTCGCGTCGGGCGCGCTGCTGTGGGACGACCCCGAGCAGCACCCGTGGACGTTCGCCTTCAACGTCGACTACACGACCGAGGCCAAGGCGCTCGCGCAGTACGCGCTCGACGAGGGCGGCGACGACGCCGTCTTCTGCGTGCTCGGGCAGGACGACGACTACGGCGAGGACTTCGTCGCCGGCCTGGAGGCGGTGCTCGGGGCCGACGCGCTCGCCGTGAGCGAGACGTACGCGGTGTCCGACCAGGACGTCACCGCGCAGGTCGGGGCCATGCAGGCGGCGGGCTGCACGCACAACTTCCTCGCGACCGTGAACGGCTTCACCGCCCGGACGGTCGGGACCGCCGCCCAGATGCGCTACCCGGCGCAGTGGCTCGCGTCGTCGTCGGGCGGCGACTACCCGACGCTCGCCGGCTACCTCGGCGAGGACGTCGCCGCCGCGGTGCTCGAGGGCTTCGTCAGCGCGAACTACCTGCCGTTCAGCCCGGACAGCGACTGGGTCGCGCTGTTCCGCGAGATCAACGACGAGTACAACGGCGGCGAGCCGTTCACCGGCAACACCGTCTACGGCATGTCCGTGGCCTACACGTTCGCCCAGGCCCTCGCGGCGGCGGGGGAGGACCCGACGCGCGAGAGCCTCGTCGAGGCGCTCGAGAGCGGCGACGTCAGCGGCAACGGGATCATGCCGCTCGCCTTCTCGGCCGACAGCCATCGGTCGTTCGGCGGCGTCGGCATCACCGTCGTGAACGACGGGGTGCAGGACTACGTCGGGACCGCGTTCACCACCGACGCCGGCGACGGACCGGTCGAGCCGTACGACGGCGCGGCCCCGGCGCCGGAGGACGAGGGCGTCCCGACCACCTGACGCGACGCGCCCACGACCGAGGGCGGGCGGCCCCGACCGGGTCGCCCGCCCTCCGTGCGTCGACCGTCAGGACAGGTCGGCCGGTGCGGGCGCGTACTCGGCCACGAGCTCGCGCTTGAGGATCTTGCCGCTGCCGCCCGTGGGCAGCACCTCGCGGACGTGCACGACGCGCGGGTACTTGTACGCGGCGATGCGGTCCCGCACGAAGGCGACGAGCTCGTCGGGCGCCGCGGTCGCTCCAGGCTCCAGGACGACGGCCGCGTGCACCTCCTGCCCGCGCACCGCGTCGGGCACGCCGAACACGGCGGCGAGGGCGACCGCGGGGTGCCGTACCAGGACGGACTCGACCTCGCTCGGGTACACGTTGTAGCCCGACCGCACGATCATGTCCTTCGTCCGGTCGACGATCGTGAGGACACCGTCCTCGTCGAGAGTGCCGAGGTCGCCCGTGCGGAACCACCCGTCGACCACCGCCTCGGCCGACGCCTCCGGGTTGCCGAGGTACCCCTTGAACAGGTTGTGGCCGCGCACGACGACCTCGCCCAGCTGACCGGTGCCGAGCAGCTCGATCCGGTCGGCCACCCACGGGTCCGCGATCTCGACGTCGACGCCCCACAGCGGACGGCCGACGGTGCCCGGCCGCGGCCGCTCGCCGACCTCGTTGAACGACACGGTCGGCGCGGTCTCCGTCAGGCCGTAGCCCTCGTGCACCGGCGCCCCGAACGTCGCCTCGAACGCCTCGAGCAACGCGACCGGCAGCGCGGCGCCGCCCGAGACGGCGAACCGCAGGGGCGGACGGTCGGTCGTGCGCGCGGCGGCCTGGACCAGCCCGACGTACATCGTCGGGACGGCCGTGAAGACCGTCGCGCCGTGCCGCGTCATCGCGGCGAGCGCCTCGTCGGGGTCGAACCGGGGGAGGAGGACCACCGACGCGCCGCGCCGGAACGCGGTGTTGAGCACCGACGACTGGCCGAACGTGTGGAAGAAGGGCAGGCCGCCGAAGATCACGTCGTCGGCGCGGATGTCGCACGTGTCGATCAGCGTCACGTGCACCTGCTCGATCAGCGCGAGGTGGCTCGAGACCGCGCCCTTCGGCCGTCCCGTCGTCCCGCTCGTGTAGAGGATCGTCGCGGGGTGCAGCGGGTTGACCGACGCGTAGGTGCGCAGCGGCGTCGCCGCAGCGGCCTCGTCCTCCAGGCGTGGCGCGGGGACGTCGACGCCGTCGGGCACGAGCACGGTGACCGTCGGGACGCCCGCCGCGGCGGCCGCGGGCAGCGACTCGCCCAGCAGCGGTGCGGCCGCGACCAGCAGCCGGGCGCCGCTGTCCCGCAGGACGAACTCGATCTCGCCCGCCTTGAACAGCAGGTGGACCGGCACGACCACCGCCCCGAGCGACAGCACCGCGTGGTAGACGCGCGCGAAGTCGGGGACGTTCGGCACGTGCACCGCGACCCGGTCGCCCGGCCCGACGCCGCGGTCCCGCAGCGCGCCCGCGTACGCGAGCGTCTGCTGCCACAGCGGCCCGTACGCGACGGTGCGGTCGCCGATGTGGAACGCGGTGCGGTCGGGGTGGCGGCGGGCGGTCTCGGCGAGGATCGCGGCGACGGACATCGTGCCGTAGCCCTCTCCGTCGAGGGCGGGGTCGGTCGTCATCGGTGGCTCCCTTCGTGATGTGCGGAGGTGCTCAGGTCGGTGCCGGGTGGCGGGGAGGTGCGGGGGCGCAGCTCGGCGCGGCCGAGCGCCGCGAGGTGCACCTCGTCGGGGCCGTCGGCCAGACGCAGGGCGCGCGCGGCGGCGAACATCCCGGCGAGCGGCGTGTCGCCCGACAGCCCCGCGGCGCCGAACAGCTGGATCGCGCGGTCGAGGATGCGCTCGACGGACGACGGCACGGCGACCTTGATCGCCTGGATCTCCCGCATCGCGGCCCGGTTGCCGACGGAGTCCATGAGCCAGGCCGTCTTGAGCACGAGCAGCCGGAGCGCCTCGACGTCGACCCGGGACCGCGCGACCCACTCGCGCACGACGCCGCGCTCGGCCAGCGGTCCGGCCGACGTGCGGCGCGTCGTGGCCCGGTCGCGTACGAGGTCGAGCGCCCGCTCCGCCATGCCGAGTGCGCGCATGCAGTGGTGCACGCGGCCCGGGCCGAGCCGGGCCTGGGCGATCGCGAACCCGTCGCCGGGTCCGCCCAGCAGGGCGTCGGCGGGGACGCGCACGTCGTCGAGCTCGACCTCGGCGTGCCCGCCGTGGTCGCGGTCGTCGTAGCCGAGCACGGTGAGCGGCCGCACGACGCGCACGCCCGAGGCGTCCCGGGGGACCAGGACCATGCTCTGCTGCCGGTGCCGCGGACCGTCGGGGTCCGTGCGTCCCATGACGACGAGCAGCGCGGCCTCGGGGTTCATCGCGCCCGTCGACCACCACTTGCGGCCGCTGACCACCCAGTCCGGGCCGTCGCGGCGGATGCGCGTGCGGATCGTCGTGGCGTCCGACGACGCGACGTCGGGCTCGGTCATGCAGAACGCCGACCGGATCTCGGCGCGGAGCAGGGGGCGCAGCCAGCGGTCCCGCTGCGCGTCGGTGCCGAACGCGGCGAGCAGCTCCATGTTGCCCGTGTCGGGGGCGGCGCAGTTCATCGCGACGGGGGCGAGCCGCGGGCTGCGGCCGGTGAGCTCGGCGACGGGCGCGTACTGGAGCGTCGTGAGGCCGCCGCCGTGCGGGCCGGGCAGGAACAGGTTCCACAGGCCCTTCGCGCGGGCCTCGGCCTGGAGCTCGCGCACCACCGGGCGGGTGCCCCAGTCGTCGGGCGTCGTGGCGACCTGCGCGTCGAGCACCGGCTCCGCGGGCAGCACGTGGTCGTCGAGGAACGCCTGCGCACGGGCGGTCACGTCCCGCGTGCGGGCGTCGGGGGCGAAGTCCATCAGGCCTCCTCGGCTCGGGTGCGGACCGTGGTGCTGCGTACCGTGCCCGCGCGGTCGGCGAGCCGGGCGAGGCCCTCGCGGGCGAGCGGCGCCACGAGGTCGCCGACGCGCTCGAACCCCGCACCGACCGTCCCGCCGGCGCGGAACCGGAGGTGCACGCCCTCGAGGATCACCGCGAGCTTGTAGGCCGCGAACGCGCGGTACCAGGCGAGGTCGGGCGGCGGCGCGCCGAGCCGGGCCGCGTAGGCGTCGACGAGCTCGGCGAAGTCCGGGTACCCGGCGGCCGGGTCGACCGCGGTGACGGTGTGGTCGTCGTCCGCGACGCGCGCGAGCTCCCAGTAGAGGCCGAGCATGCCGAGGTCGACGGCCGCGTCGCCGAGCGTCGCCATCTCCCAGTCGAGGATGGCGGCGACGTGCGGCGGCCCGGACACCCCGTCCGCGCTCGCGCTCGCCTCGGCCCGCGACCGGGCGACGAGCGCGTTGTCGAGCCGGTAGTCGCCGTGCACGAGCGCGGGCCGCCACGTGGTCGGCACGTCGGCGCGCAGCCGCTCCTGCAGGTCGTCGAGCGCGGGGACGTCGCGCGAGCGGGAGCCGTCGAGCTGTACGCCCCACCGGTGCACCTGGCGGTCGAGGAACCCGTCCGGCCGGCCGAGGTCGGCGAGGCCGACGTCGTGCGGGTCGACGGCGTGCAGCGCCGCGAGCAGCGCGGCGAGCTCCAGGCTCAGGGCGCGCAGGTCGTCGGGGGACCAGCGGGCGTTCTGCTCGGGGGCCGCGAGCGCCTCGCCGTCGACGCGGGCCATGAGGAAGAACGGGGTCCCGGTGCCCGCGGCGCCGTCGGTGTCGTCGACGAGCGCGTACGTCGTCGGGACGGGGACGCGGGTGGGCCCGAGCGCGGACAGGACGCGGTGCTCGCGCGCCATGTCGTGCGCGGTGGCCTGCACGTGGCGCAGCGGCGGCCGCCGCAGGACGAGCGGCACGCGGGCGCCGTCGACCCGGTAGGTGAGGTTGCTGCGGCCGCCCGCGAGCAGCTCGGCCTGCAGCGGGGTGTCGTCGACGAGGTCCGGGCGGTGCGCGTGCAGCCACGCGTCGAGGCGGGCGACGTCCAGCCCGGGCAGTGTGCGGTCGTGCACGGGCGGCCTCCGCGCGTCGGGCCGGGCGCCGGTGCCCGGGTTCGTCGCGAGCATACCGCGCGGTCGGTATGTGGTGTCGACCCGCCGTCGGCGGCGGGCCCTACGCTGCCGTCATGTCGATGGACCACACCGGCGCGATGCACTTCGAGAGCGGGGCGGCCTTCGAGGCCTGGCTCGACGAGAACGGCGCGACCGCGACCCACGTCTGGGTGCGGATGGCCAAGAAGGGCAGCGGCGTCGCGTCCGTCGACTGGAACGCGGCCGTGGACGTCGCGCTCTGCTTCGGCTGGATCGACGGCATCGCGCGGCGGCTCGACGACGACTGGTACGTGCAGCGGTTCACCCCGCGCCGCGCGAGGAGCGTCTGGTCGAAGATCAACCGCGACCGCGTCGAGCGGCTCACCGCCGAGGGCCGCATGCGCCCCGCCGGCGTGGCGGAGGTGGACCGGGCCAAGGCGGACGGCCGCTGGGACGCCGCGTACGACGGGCCGGCCACCGCCGTCGTCCCCGACGACCTCGCCGCGGCCCTGGCCGCGCGCGGACTGGCCGACGTGTTCGCCGCCCTGGACGGCCGCAACCGGTTCGCCTTCCTCCACCGCGTGCAGACCGCGGTGCGACCCGAGACCCGCGCCCGGCGGATCGAGCGGCTCACCGACGACCTCGCGCAGGGCAGGACGCCGTACCCGGCGGCCACGAAAGGGCCGCGCACCTAGGCGGCCGCGGCGCGGTACCGCACCCCGCCGTCAGGCGTCGCGCACCCGGGGGTCGTGCTGCGCGGTGTCGTCCGCGTCCCCGCCGGCGACGGCGACGAGGTCGCGCTCGATCGCCGCGCGCAGGTCGTCCGGCACGGGCGCCGGTCGACGCGTCACGCGGTCGACCCACACGTGCACGAACCGCCCGGTCGCGAAGGGCTCGTCGGTGCCGGGACGCAGGATCCCGAGCTCCCACGTCACGCTCGTCGTGCCGAGCCGTCCCGCGCGCAGGCCGACCTCCCACGGCTCGGGGAACGACGACGACGCGCGGAACTCGCACGACGACGAGACGCACACGGCGATGCGCTCGCCGGCGAGCGGGTCGAGCCCGGCGCCGAGCAGCCAGACGTTGATCGTCGTGTCCATCGCCTCGTAGTAGACGGCGTTGTTGACGTGCCCGTACTGGTCGTTGTCGTTCCAGCGGGTCGCGAACGGCGCGCGGTGCGGGTACGTCATGACGACGCCCCCGGGCGCAGCACGACGTCGAACGCGGCGCGGGCGCGCGCGGCGCTCGGGGTGTCGCCCGAGATGAGGTCGGCGTAGGTGAACGACTCGCTCACGCGCACGAGCACGAACGCGAGGTCGTTCGCGTCGATGGCCCGGTCGAACGGGTGCTCGCCGAGCTCGGCGAGCACGAGCACGCGCACCGTGGCGACGTAGCGCCGGTGGATCTCGCTCTCGTTGGTCGTGAGCAGCCGCAGGGCGCGGGCGGGCTCGCGGCGCAGGAACGCCCGGAAGTAGGGGGCGCGGATGAGGTCGGACGCGAAGCTCGTGAGCACCGCGGCGACGCGGTCGGGGCCGGTGCGGCCCGCGGCGGCGTCCTCGGCCTGCTGGAGCGTCGGGACGGCGAGCGACCACAGCACCTCCGACAGGAGCGCGTCGCGGTTGCCGACCCAGCGGAACAGCGAGGTCCGGTCGATGCCGAGGCGGCCGGCGAGGCGGCCCATGTCGATGCGCTCGCCGTCGATGAACTGCTCGCGGGCCATCCGGAACGCGCGCACGGCATCGGGGTGCTCGCCGGACTCGAGGCGCTCCGAGAGCCACGACGGCGCGGCGGTGGTGCCGACCGCGGCGAGCGAGCCGGGGTGTGGCGTGCGGTGCGCCGCCGCGGCGGCGCCCGTGCCCGGGGTGGGGGACGGGTCGGTCGGATCCGGCATGCGCCGACTCTAGACCCGGGTGCTCCTCGTGGTGCAACATTCTCGAAGATGTTGCACGCGCCGGTCGACGACGATCAGGGAGACGCACCATGACGACCACCGACACCCCCGTCCACGCCCCGCTCGCCGCCGACTTCTACGGCTTCCAGGAGGCGCTCACCCCCGCCGAGCACGACGCCTCAGCGCGCCTGCGCGACTTCATGGAGCGCGAGGTCCGGCCCATCGCCCTCGACTACTGGGACCGCGCCGAGTTCCCGCACCAGATCGTCCCCGGCCTCGCCGAGTGCGGGATGTTCGGCGCGATGTGGCCCGAGACCTCGCGGTTCGAGAACTCCGCCGTGTGGCGTGGCTGGGCCGCGCTCGAGCTCGCCCGCGTCGACCCGTCGACCGCGACCTTCGTCGGCGTGCAGAGCGGCCTGACGATGAGCTCGATCGCGCTCGGCGGGTCGCCCGAGCAGCGCGCGCAGTGGCTCCCGCCGATGGGCCGCGGCGAGCTCCTGGGCGCGTTCGGCCTGACCGAGCCGCTGTCCGGGTCCGACGCGTCCAAGGGGCTGCGTACGACCGCCGAGCGCCGCGGCGACACCTGGGTGCTCAACGGCGCCAAGCGGTGGATCGGCAACGCCACGTTCGCCGACGTCGTCGTGATCTGGGCCCGCGACACCGCCGACGGCCAGGTCAAGGGCTTCCTCGTCCGCCGCGGCACGCCCGGCTTCACGGCGAGCAAGATCGAGCGCAAGCAGGCGCTGCGCATCGTGCAGAACGCGGACATCACGCTCGACGGCGTGGTCGTCGACGAGGCGGACCGCCTGCCGAACATCCACGCGTTCCGCGACGTCGCCGTCGTGCTGCGGCTCACCCGCGCCGAGGTCGCCTGGCAGGCCGTCGGCGTCGCCGTCGGCGCGTTCGAGGCCACCGTCGCCTACGTCGGTCAGCGCGAGCAGTTCGGCCGGCCGCTCGCGTCGTTCCAGCTCGTCCAGGACCGGCTCGCGCAGTGCCTCGGCAACATCACCGCGTCGATCGCGCTGTGCCTGCAGACCTCCCGGATGCAGGACGCGGACCGGCTCGGCGACGAGCACGCCGCGCTCGCCAAGGGCTTCGCGACCTCCCGGATGCGCGAGACCGTCGCGTGGTGCCGCGAGCTGCTCGGCGGCAACGGCATCCAGCTCGACCACGGCGTCGCCAAGTTCTTCGCCGACGCCGAGGCCGTCTACTCGTTCGAGGGCACGCGCGACATGAACAACCTCATCGTCGGCCGCGCCATCACCGGCATCTCGGCGTTCGTCTGAGCCGCCCGCGGCCCCCGCCGCGTCCCGTCCGGCGTCCGCGCCGGGCGACGTCCCGATCCGCACCGCACCAGGAGGTCCGCCGTGCCCGAGGCATTCGTCGTCGCCGCCGCCCGCTCGCCGATCGGCCGCGCGTTCAAGGGGTCGCTCACCGGGCTGCGGGCCGACGACCTCACCGCCCAGACCGTCCGCGCCGCGCTCGCGCAGGTGCCCACGCTCGACCCCGGCCTCGTGGAGGACCTCCTCCTGGGCTGCGGGCTGCCGGGCGGCGAGCAGGGCATGAACATGGCCCGTGTCGTCGCCGTGCTGTCCGGGCTCGACGAGACCGCCGGCACGACCGTCAACCGGTACTGCGCGTCGTCGCTGCAGACCACCCGTGCCGCGTTCCACGCGATCAAGGCGGGCGAGGGCGACGTCTTCGTGTCCGCCGGGGTCGAGGTCGTCAGCCGCACCGCGCGCGGCTCGTCCGACCACATCCCCGGCGAGGACGTCACGAACCCGCGGTTCGCCGACGCGGTCGCCCGCACGGCCCAGGCCGCCGCGGGCGGGACGACGTGGCACGACCCGCGCGACGACGGCGGTCTCCCCGACGTCTACGTCGCCATGGGCCAGACCGCCGAGAACGTCGCGCAGCTCACCGGCACCGGGCGCCGCGAGCAGGACGAGTACGCCGCGCTGTCGCAGAACCGCGCCGAGGCCGCGATCGCGTCCGGCTTCTGGGCGCGCGACATCACGCCGGTGACCCTGCCCGACGGGACCGTGGTGTCGGCCGACGACGGACCGCGCCCGGGCGTGACCGTCGAGGCGCTCGCGGCCCTGCCGCCCGTGTTCCGCCCCGACGGGACCGTCACGGCCGGCAACTGCTGCCCGCTCAACGACGGCGCCGCGGCGCTCGTGGTCGTGAGCGACCGGGTCGTGGAGCGCCTGGGCCTCACGCCGCTGGGACGCATCGTCTCGACCGGGGTGAGCGCGCTGTCGCCCGAGATCATGGGCCTCGGGCCCGTCGAGGCCAGCCGGCGCGCGCTCGACCACGCCGGGCTCACGATCGACCAGATGGACCTCGTCGAGCTCAACGAGGCGTTCGCCGCGCAGGTGCTGCCGTCCGCGAAGGCGATCGGCGTCGACCTCGAGCGGCTCAACGTGCACGGCGGGGCCATCGCCGTCGGTCACCCGTTCGGCATGACGGGCGCCCGGCTCACCACGACGCTCCTGCACGGGCTCGCCGCGACCGACGGGCGCTACGGGCTGGAGACGATGTGCGTCGGTGGCGGCCAGGGCATGGCGATGGTCGTGGAGCGCACGTCCTGACGCTCGCGCTCCGGGATGACGTGCGCGCGCGTCGCCCGACGGCCGATCCCCTGCCCGACGACGACGCCCGCCGCGCGGTCCGCGAGGACCGGCGACGGGCGTCGAGCCGCCGTCGTGCGCGGCGCGTCAGGACGGGACGTAGAGCGCGATCGTCGCCGCGACGAGCGCGGGCCGGTCCGCCCCGTCGACCTCGACGACGACCTCGCTGCCCACCCGGACGCCCTGCGGTGTGACCTCGGCGGACCGGATGGTCGTCGTCGCGCGGACGCTCGACCCCGCGGTGACCGGCGTCAGGAAGCGGACGCGGTCGAGCCCGTAGTTCACGACCGCGGACGTGCCGCCCACGTCGAGCAGTCCCTCGGTCAGCGCGGGGAGGAGCGCGAGCGTGAGGAAGCCGTGCGCGACGGTCGCCCCGAACGGCCCGTCCGCGGCGCGCCTCGGGTCGACGTGGATCCACTGGTGGTCGTCGGTCGCGTCGGCGAACAGGTCGATGCGGCGCTGGTCGACCGTCCGCCAGGGGCCGGTCGCGGTCGTGCCGACGACGGACGCGAGGTCGGCGGGGGAGTCCACGGTGATCGTCATCCGCGCGGCCCTCCGGCGACGTAGAGCACCTGGCCGGACACGAACCCGGCCTCCTCGGACGCGAAGAACGACACCGCGGCGGCGATGTCGTCGGGCTGCCCGACGCGTCGGACCGGGACGGCCTTGGCCTCGGCGGCGAGCAGCTCCTCGAACGGGACGCCGACCCGCTCCGCGACGGCCCGCGTCATCTCGGTCTCGACGAAGCCCGGGGCGACCGCGTTGACGGTGACGCCGAACGGCCCGAGCTCGATCGCGAGCGTCTTGGTGAACCCCTGCATGCCGGCCTTCGCGGCCGCGTAGTTGGCCTGCCCGCGGTTGCCGAGGGCCGACGTGCTCGACAGGTTGACGACGCGCCCCCAGCGCGCCTCGACCTGGTGCGCCTGGACGGCCCGGCTGACGAGGAACGCGCCGCGCAGGTGCACGCGCAGCACGTCGTCGAAGTCGGCGGTCGACATCTTGAACAGCAGGTTGTCCCGCAGGATCCCCGCGTTGTTCACGAGCACCGTGGGAGGACCGAGGGTCCGGGCGACGTGCGCGACGGCCTGCGCGACCGCGTCCTCGTCGCCCACGTCGGCGCCGACGGCCAGCGCGTCGCCCCCGTCGGCGCGGATCGCGGCGGCCGTCGTCTCGGCGTCCTCCTCGCGCAGGTCGAGGACGGCGACGCGGTGGCCGTCGCGGGCGAGCCGTCGGGCGGTCGCGGCGCCGATGCCGCGCGCGGCGCCGGTGACGAGGGCAGTTCTGGCGTCGGTCACGTGGGTGTCCTCTCGTCGAACGTGATGAGCTGGCGGAGCTCGCTGCCGGCGGCCAGCCGGTCCATCGCGAGGTCGAGGTCCGTGAGGGCGATGCGCGACGACACCAGCTCCTCGAGCGGGAGCCGGCCGGCGCGCCACAGGTCGACGTACACCGGGACGTCGCGTGCGGGCACGGAGGAGCCGAGGTAGGAGCCGACGACGGTGCGCGCCTCGGCGGTCAGCGTGAGCGGGCTGACGGATGCGCGGGCGGTCGGGGCGGGCAGCCCGACGGTGACCGTCGTGCCCCCGGGTGCGGTCGCGGCGAGGGCGGTCTCGAACGCGCGTGCCGAGCCCGCGGCCTCGACGACGACGGGCGCCCGGACCCCCGTCGCCGCCAGGTCGTCGGGCTGGACCGCGAGCGTGGCGCCGAGGCGGCGTGCCGTCGCGAGCTTCTCGGGGCGCGTGTCGACCGCGACGACCTCGTGCCCGAGCGCGACGGCGACGAGCAGCGCGGCCGTCCCGACACCGCCCAGGCCGACGACCGCGACGGCCTCGCCCGGCCGGGGGCGCCCGGCGTTGACGACCGCACCGCCGCCGGTGAGCACCGCGCACCCCAGCAGGGCCGCGACCTCGGGCGGCACGTCGGGGTCGACGCGGACGACCGACGTGCGGTCGACGACCGCGTGCGTCGCGAACGCCGAGACGCCGAGGTGGTGGTGCACGTCCTGCGTGCCGCGGTGCAGCCGGGACCCACCGCCGACGAGCGCGCCGGCGACGTTGGCCGCGGTCCCGACGCGGCACGGCAGGCGGCCGTCGGTCGCGCACTCGGGGCACGTGCCGCACCGGGGGAGGACCGTGAGCACCACGCGATCACCCTCCCGCAGGTCGTCCGCGCCGTCGCCCCGGGCCTCGACGACGCCCGCCGCCTCGTGGCCCAGGAGCATCGGGGTGGGCCGCACGCGGCTGCCGTCGACGACGGACAGGTCGGAGTGGCACAGGCCGGCGGCCTCGATGCGGACGAGGACCTCGCCGGGGCCGGGTGGGTCCAGGTCGACGGGCCCGACGCTGAAGGGGCGTGACGACGCGAACGGCGCGGGCGCACCCGACCGCTCCAGGACGGCACCGACGACCTGCACGAGCACACCTCCGTCGTCCGGGCCGCGGGCGATGCGGGAAACCGACTGGACGGTATGTACCGTAGCGGATCGTCCGCGTCGAGCGGAGCCGGACCGGCGCCCAGTTTTCATCTGGAAGCCCTTCCGCCGGGACGCCACCTGCGGCGATGCTGGCCAGGTCATTCCGGACGAATCGGGGGAGGCACGGATGGGCACCATCACCACGACCGACGGCGTCGAGATCTTCTACAAGGACTGGGGTTCGGGACAGCCGATCGTGTTCAGCCACGGCTGGCCGCTGTCGGCCGACGACTGGGACACGCAGCTCCTGTTCTTCCTCCACGAGGGCTACCGCGTGATCGCGCACGACCGTCGGGGCCACGGCCGGTCCTCGCAGGTCGCCGACGGGCACGACATGGACCACTACGCCGACGACCTCGCGGCGCTCACCGCGCACCTCGACCTGCACGACGCGGTGCACATCGGCCACTCGACCGGCGGCGGCGAGGTCGTCCGCTACCTCGGCCGGCACGGCGAGAGCCGCGTCGCCAAGGCCGTCCTCATCGCGGCCGTCCCGCCGCTCATGGTCCAGACCGACACGAACCCCGGCGGGCTGCCGAAGGCCGTCTTCGACGGGCTCCAGGCCGAGGTCGCCGCGCACCGCTCCGACTTCTACCGCGCGCTGCCGTCCGGCCCGTTCTACGGCTACAACCGGCCGGGCGCGGAGCCCTCCGAGGCGGTCATCGCCAACTGGTGGCGGCAGGGCATGCAGGGCAGCGCCAAGGCGCACTACGACGGGATCGTCGCGTTCTCGCAGACCGACTTCACCGACGACCTCAAGACGATCACCGTGCCCGTCCTGGTCCAGCACGGCGACGACGACCAGATCGTGCCCTACGCGAACTCCGGGCCGCTCAGCGCGGAGCTCCTGCAGAACGGCACGCTCAAGACGTACGAGGGCTTCCCGCACGGCATGCCGACGACGCACGCCGACGTCATCAACGCCGACATCCTGGAGTTCATCCGGTCCTGAGCGTCCGTCGTGCGCGGGTGGTCCGCCTCAGCCCGACCACCCGCGCACGCGGTCGACGACCAGCTCCGGCACGGTGTCGTCGCCGGGCGTCGGGCGGTCGGGGAAGTCGAACACGCCGATCATGAGCTGCAGCGGGTAGGTCGGCGGACCGTCGCAGCGGCGCACGACGGTGCCGTCGACGCTGAACGTCGCGTGCTCGTCCGTCCAGCGCACCGCGTACGTGTGCGGCTGCGCGACGTCGATCGCCAGTCGCGGTGCGGCGAAGTCCTCGCGGACGCCGGGGTCGCGGAACGCGTGCAGCCCCATGCCCACCGCCGCGGACTCGGCGGGGACGACGGCGTCGCCGAACACCTCCATGACGCAGATCTCGGCGCACCGCTCCGGGACGTCCTCGAGGCCGACCATCCACAGCGACACCATCGAGCGCGGCGACAGCACGGCACGCGCGCGCATCTCGACGTACCCCGGACCGGGCGTCCACCCGAGCAGCTCGTCCTGCTGCTCGCGCACGACGAGGCCCTCGCGGTACGGCTGCTGCCCGTCGGTGCTCCCGACCGGGCCCGAGCGGTTCGCGGACTGCACGGCCGAGACGCGCAGCGGCGGCTCGTGATCGCCCGCGCACCACAGCGGCTGGTCGCGCGCGATGCTCAGGCGGAGGCACGAGTCGCGCACCTCGTACGTCGCGGCGCTCTGCGCACGTGAGCTCCACGCGGGCAGGTAGTGCGGCGACCAGACCGAGCGGTCGAGGTCGTCGCCGTCGAAGTCGTCGTCGAACGTCGTCCGTGTGCCCGGCATGGCGTGATTCTCGCGTCGTCATGAGCGGTCGGCACCTGTGGACGACGCGCCCGCGGCAGCGCCACGGTGCCCTACCGTCTGACCCGGCCGAGAACGGACGAATCGGACAGGGGTGCGGCGTGGACGGTGTGGTGATCCTCGAGCGCGAGGTCCGCGAGCTCGTGCGCCGGCGCGGGATCGACCCCGTGCGCGACCCGAGCGGTGTCGCGACCCTCGTCGCCGACGCCATCGCGGACTACGACGAGCGGTCGCTGCGCGGGGCCGTCCCGCCGCTCGCCGACGCCGCCGCGGCGCACAAGGCGGTCGTCGACGCGGTCGCCGGGCTCGGGCCGCTGCAGAAGTACCTCGACGACCCGGAGGTCGAGGAGATCTGGGTCAACTCGCCGACGCAGGTGTTCGTCGCACGGCGCGGCGAGCCCGAGCTGACCACCACGATCCTCACCGACGGCCAGGTCCGGGACCTCGTCGAGCAGATGCTCAAGGTGTCCGGCCGCCGCCTCGACCTGTCCAGCCCGTTCGTCGACGCCTCGCTGCCGGGCGGCGAGCGTCTGCACGCCGTGATCCCGGACGTCACGCGGCGGCACTGGGCGGTCAACATCCGCAAGCACGTCGTCCGGGCGGGCACGCTCGACGACCTCGTCGGGCTCGGGTCGCTGACGCCGCACGCCGCCGCGTTCCTGCACGTGGCGGTGCGGGCGGGCCTCAACGTGCTCGTGTCGGGTGCGACGCAGGCCGGCAAGACGACGATGCTCAACGCCCTCGCCGGTGCCATCCCCGCGCGCGAGCGCGTCGTGACGTGCGAGGAGGTCTTCGAGCTGCGGCTCGCCGCGCGCGACTGGGTGGCGATGCAGTGCCGCCAGCCCAGTCTCGAGGGGACCGGCGAGATCCCGCTGCGGCGCCTCGTCAAGGAGGCGCTGCGCATGCGGCCGAGCCGCCTGATCGTGGGGGAGGTGCGCGAGGCGGAGGCGCTCGACCTGCTCATCGCGCTCAACGCGGGCGTGCCGGCCATGTGCACGATCCACGCCAACTCGGCGCGCGAGGCGCTCGTGAAGCTGTGCACGCTGCCGCTGCTCGCGGGGGAGAACGTGTCCGACCGGTTCGTCGTGCCGACCGTCGCGTCCGCCGTCGACCTCGTCGTGCACCTCGACCTCGACGGCGCCGGTCGTCGTGGGGTGCGCGAGGTCGTCGCCGTCCCGGGGCGCGTCGAGCAGGGCGTCGTCGAGACCGCCGACGTCTTCACGTCCCGCGGCGGGCACCTCGTGCGCGCCGACGGCTTCCCGCCGCACCCCGAGCGGTTCGCGCGGCTCGGCGTCGACCTGGCCGCGCTGCTGCGCGCCCGCGGCTGAGGCGTCTGCCCTGTGGACGCACGCGGCGACGCGAGGACGCGGTGCCCTAGGTTCGCCGCGAATCGGACCAATCGGGCAGGGGGTCGTGTGGCGACGGGACGTGACACGCCGTCGTCCGCCGCCCTCGCCGAGGTCCGGACGTCGGACCCCGGGGTCGGGTGACGCGCGATGGGTGTGGTGGTCGGGCTCCTGCTGGGGGCGGGCCTGGCGTGCATCTGGTGGTCGTGCTGGGCACCCGCCCCGGGTGCCGCGTCCCGCCTCGACGGGTGGAGCGTCCGCACGCAGGACGCGCTCGTCCAGGCGGGCATGCCGGGCGTGACCCCGACCGGGCTCGTGCTCACGAGCGGCGGCGTCGGCGTCGTGGGGCTCCTGCTCGGCCTCGCCCTGACCCGCGTGCCGTCGATGGCCCTGTGCCTCGGGGTGTTCCTCGCGCTCGCGCCGTCGGCCGTGGTGCGCGGCCGGGCGCGACGACGGCGTGCGCGCCTGCGAGCGCTGTGGCCCGAGGTCGTCGACCACCTCGCGTCGGGCATCCGCGCAGGCCTCGCGCTGCCGGAGGCCGTCGCGCAGCTCGGCGAGCGCGGGCCGGTCGAGCTGCGCGCCCCGTTCACCGCGTTCGCCGAGGACTACCGCGCGACCGGACGGTTCGGCGAGAGCCTCGACGCGCTCAAATCGCGCCTCGCGGACCCCGTCGCGGACCGGATCGTCGAGGCGCTGCGCATGACGCGCGACGTCGGCGGGACCGACCTCGGACGCCTGCTGCGGACCCTGTCCACGTTCCTCCGGGAAGACGTCCGCACGCGCGGCGAGCTCGAGGCGCGCCAGAGTTGGACCGTCAACGCGCCCGGCTCGCGGCGGCCGCACCGTGGCTCGTGCTCGGCCTCCTCGCCACGCGCACCGAGGCCGCGCAGGCCTACGACTCGACCGCGGGCCTGCTCGTGCTGGGCGCCGGTGCGGCGAGCACCGTCGTCGCGTACACGCTCATGCTGCGCATCGCGCGCCTGCCCGACGACCCGCGGGTGCTGCGATGAACCCGGTGACCGCGGGCGGGGTCGCCGGGCTGCTCGCGAGCGTCGGGGTCCTGCTCGTCGTCGCGCGGCTGCGCGCCCGGCGGATCCGGCTCGACCAGCGCCTCGCCCCGTACCTGCGCCCGCAGCGGGCGTCCTCCGCGCTGCTGCTGCGCGCACCCGCGTCCGGGGGCGCCGTCGCGACCGTCGAGCGGATCGCCGCACCCCTCATGCAGGACGCCGTCCGCCTGGTGGCACGCGTCGGCTCACCCACCGCGGACCTGCGACGACGCCTCGCGCGGGCCGGCCGCGACGAGACCGTCGAGCAGTTCCGCGCCGGCCAGGTCGTCTGGGGCGTCCTCGGCGTCGCCGGCGGGCTCGGGTTCGCACTCCTGCTCGCCGCGACGCGCGGCACGTCGGTCGTGGTCCTCGTCGTGCTCGTGGCCCTGTGCGGCGCGACGGGCGTGGTGGGCCGGGACTGGCTGCTCAGCCGGCAGGTCGCGCAGCGCGAGAGCCGCATGCTGCAGGAGATGCCGACGATCGCCGAGCTGCTCGCGCTCGCGGTCGGTGCGGGGGAGGGCGCGACCGGCGCGCTGGAACGCGTCGTCCGCAGCACCCGCGGCGAGCTGAGCGTCGAGCTCGAGCGCACGCTCGCCGACGCCCGCGCGGGCGCCCCGCTCACCACGGCGCTCGACGGTCTCGCCGACCGCACCGGGCTGCCCGCGCTCGCGCGGTTCGCCGAGGGTGTCGCGGTGGCGGTCGAGCGCGGCACGCCGCTCGCCGAGGTCCTCCGCGCGCAGGCGCAGGACGTCCGCGAAGAGGTGCGCCGCGACCTCATGGAGACGGGCGGCCGCAAGGAGGTCGCGATGATGGTGCCCGTCGTCTTCCTCATCCTGCCCGTGACCGTCGCGTTCGCCGTGTTCCCGTCCCTGCTCGTCCTGCGGGTCGGGCTGTGACGCCACGACGCCCGGACAACGACCACGGGTGGTCCGCGCGACCGCCCGCCGACCAGCACCGAGGAGACGCATCCGATGCTCACCGACCCGACGACGACCGTGCCGCTGCGGCCGCACGCCCGCACCGCGCGCCGCCTCCCGGTGACGGCCCTCGCGGCCGGACTGGCCCGACGCTGGCTCGCCGCTGCCGCGAGCGGGCGCGACCGGGGCGACGTGCCCGGCTGGGTGCTGGTCACGCTCATGACCGCGGGACTCGTCACGGCGCTGTGGCTCGTCGCCGAGCCCGCGCTGAGCCAGGTGTTCGACGACGCGATCAAGAGCGTCACGGGCGACTGACGGCCGTCACCACTCCGGAACGACGCGCTACGCGGCGGCGCTCGTTCGACACCGCCGACGGAGGGTCGGCGGTCGTCGACTTCGTGCTCGTGGGAGCACTCGTCACGGTGCTCTTCGTCGCGGTGCTCCAGCTCGCGCTCGTGCAGCACGTGCGGAACACGCTGGTCGACTGCGCCGCGGAGGGTGCGCGGTACGGCGCGCTCGACGGCCATGGCCCCGCCGACGCGGTCGCCCGGGCGCGCGACCTGGTCACGCAGTCGCTGTCGGCGACGTACGCGGGCGACGTCCGGGCGGCCCGCACGACGCTCGACGGCGTGGACGTCGTCGAGGTGACCGTCACCGCACCCCTTCCGGTCGTCGGGCTCCTCGGGCCGCGGGACGCGCTGACGGTGCGCGGTCATGCGTACGCGGAGGACCAGTGACGGGCGCGCGGACGGTCATGGCGGCCCTGCGTGCAGCGGTGGATGCTCGGCTCCGCGGCAGAGGTGGACGGGACGACGGGAGCGCGGTGCTCGAGTTCCTCGGGGTCGCGCTCGTGCTGCTCGTGCCGACCGTCTACCTCGTGCTCGTGCTCGGGCGGCTCCAGGCGGCGACGTTCGCCGTGGAGGGCGCGGCGCGCGAGGCGGCGCGGACCGCCGTCGCCGCGGAGGACCCGCAGCAGGCGGCGGCGCGCGCGGCGGCGGCGACGGGCGTGGCGCTGCGCGACCAGGGCTTCGACGACGACCCGGCCGACGCGCTCCGGCTCACGTGCACGTCGACGCCGTGCCTCGCACCCGGCTCGCGCGTCACCGCGCGCGTCGAGGTCGTCGTGCCGCTGCCGTTCGTGCCGACGGTGGTCCGCGACGTGGTCCCGCTCGAGGTCCCGGTGAGCGCCGAGCGGGTCGCGCCGGTCGACACCTACCGGGCGCGCGGATGAGTGCGCGGGCCGGCGTGCCGGCCGGGTCGGTGCGACCCACGGGCGACTCTCGGGCAGGGGAGCGTCCGACGTCATCGTCCGACGAGTGGTCGGGCCGGTTGGGGGCGGTGATCCGGCGCCGGGTCGCAGCAGCTGGCAGCGGCGACGAGGGGCAGGTGCTGCTGCTGACGCTCGGGTTCGTCGTCGTGGCGCTGCTGCTCGTGCTCGTGGTGTCCGCGGCGACGGCCGTGCACCTCGACCGCAAGCGTCTCGTGGCCCTGGCGGACGTCGTGGCGCTCGACGCGGCGGACGCCCTCGCCAACCCGGGCTACTTCGCCCCCGGCGCCGGCCAGGGTGATCCGTCGCAGGGCGGGATCGACCTGTCCGACGCCAGCGTGCGCGCCGCCACCGAGACCTACCTGCGGGACAACCCGGCGGCGACGGCGCCGTTCGTCACCGTGCGGGTGCTGGAGGCGACGAGCCCCGACGGCCGATCGGCGCACGTCCGGCTGGGCGCGGTCGTCCGGGTCCCGGTCGTCGGCGGGATCCTGTCGGCGTGGTCGGACGGCGTCACCGTGGAGGCGGAGTCGTCGGCCCGCGCCGAGTGATAGTCCCGGCGACGAGCGGACGCTCGACAGACCAGTCTTTCGTCAAGGTCATCAGCTGACGCGGGAGGTCAACATGCCCAGGAGCGCCGACGCGTTCGTCGACTGGCACCAGTTCATCATCGGGCACGACATCGGAGAGCCCTTCCTGGACGACCCGGCGGACGAGCACGGGGTGATCGGGCGGGTGAAGCGCACGTACTGCACCGTCGTGACCGGCATCGCCACCGGACTTGTCCGGTTGACCACCGAGCCCCTTGACGGGCCGCCGGAGGCGGTCGACGACACGTGGGAGGACGTGGGCGAAGTCTCCCTGGAGACCTCCACAGAGCTTCCCATGCGGGCGGCAGGCGTCGATCCGACCCCGGGGCAAGAGCCCCCCGATCCTCTCGATGCGCACGGGCCCGGCTGCTACCGGTTGCGTGTGCACGCACGGGGTCGTGACTCCTACTGGGACGGCTCGACGCTCGAGGTCCTCGAGCACTACCTGATCCAGAGCTGGCCTGCGCCCTACGCCCCGCCGGCGACACTGCGCGCCACCTCGCAGGTGGGTCTGGGTCGACCAGCGTGAGCGAGCAGCGCGACACGTCTCCACCCCCCGCTGGTGCGCGGCACGCCGGCGCTAGTCGGGGAGGAGTGGGACGGCGATGCCGTCGCCCGTGCGCAGCAGGCTGGCGCGCGTGACGGAACGCTTGCCGAACCGGTCGGCGAGCGAGTCGAGGGTCGTGTCGAGCGCACCGAGGTCGGGGCCGTCGAGCGCGAGCTGGGGCTGCACGACGTCGTCTGACTCGAGGTTCGTCAGCGCGACGCCGACGAGGGTGAGCCCGCGCTCGCGGATCAGCGGGGCGACGGAGTCGAGGAGCGCGACGGCGGCGGCTGCGAGGTCGGTGCCGGACGACGTCGCGTGCCGGAACGACCGCGACCGGGTGGCGCGGGTGTAGTCCTCGAAGCGCAGCCGCAGCACGACGGTCCGGGCGGTGCGGTGCGCGGTGCGCATGCGGCGCGCGACGCGGTCGACGAGCCCGAGCAGGGCGGCGTGGACGAACGCGGGGTCGTGCGGGCCGCGTCCGAGCGCGCGCTGGGCGCCGATCGAGCCGCGTCGTCGTCCCGTCTCGACACGTGACGGCGTCCGGCCGTGCACGACCGCGTGCAGGTGCCGCCCGGCGGCGGGGCCCAGGGCGCCGACCAGCACGGACTCGGGGAGCATCGCGATGTCCCCGGCGGTCCGCAGGCCGTATCCGTGCAGCTTCGCGGCGGTGACCTCGCCGACGCCCCACAGCAGCTCGAGGGGGAGGGGGTGGAGGAAAGCGTCCTCGCGGTCGGGCGGGACGTGCACGAGGCCGTCGGGCTTGCCGACGCGTGAGGCGACCTTGGCGAGGAACGGGGTGCGTGCGACGCCGACGGTGATCGGCAGGCCGACCTCGTCGCGGACCTGGCGGCGCAGCCGGGCGGCGATCTCGACGGGCGGCACGTCGATGCGGTGCAGGCCCGCGACGTCGAGGAACGCCTCGTCGATCGACACGCCCTGGACCTGCGGCGTCGTCGCGTGGAAGAGGTCGAACACGGCACGGCTGGCCTCGACGTAGGCGTCGAAGCGAGGCCGTACCTCGACCAGGTCGGGGCACAGCGCCCGCGCCTGACGTCCGCTCATCGCGGTCTTCACACCGCGTCGCTTGGCCTCGTACGAGCACGCGAGGACCACTCCACCCCCGACGGCGACCGGGTGGCCACGCAGACGGGGGTCGTCACGCTGCTCGACGGACGCGTAGAACGCGTCGAGGTCGGCGTGCAGGATCGCCGCGCGACGGGCGGGAGACTCGCTCACGAACACATGTTCGAACCGACCACCCACATGCCGCCAGGGGTGTCCTCCGTCCGGGGGTGGTGCGGGATGCGGCTGCGCGGTCAGGCGGGGTCGGGGAGGAGGCCCGCCCAGTGGCGCGCCTCGTCGACGAGCTCGACGCGGTAGAGGTCGTCGAGCGCGTCGAGCGGCTGCCACGCGGCGAGGTCGGTCGAGCCGTCGACCTCGTGCCGCAGGTCCCCGCCGACGACGTGCGCGCGGTAGACGATGCGCAGCAGCTGGGTCTTCTCGGGGATGTTCGTCGGGCCGAGCGCGGGGTCGACGACGAGCGAGGAGATGCCGAGCAGCTCGTCGAGCTCGATCGCGTACCCGGTCTCCTCGCGCACCTCGCGGACGGCGGCGTCGGCGGGGTCCTCGTAGGGGTCGATCCCGCCGCCGGGCATCGTCCACTTGGGGCCGACGCCGACCATGGGCGCGAGACGGGACAGGAGCATCCCGCGCTGGTCGACGACGACGGCGTACGCGCTCACCCGGATGGCCACGGTCCGAGGCTAGGGGACGACTGCGGGTAGCCTGGACGGTCGTGGCCACCACCGACTTCCCCGCCGAGATCCGCGAGCTGCGCACCACCCTGGAGTCCATCCAGGCGGTGAGCGACCCGACCGCGCTCAAGGCGAAGATCGCGGACCTGTCGGAGCAGGCGAGCGCCCCCAACCTGTGGGACGACCCCGACGCGGCGCAGAAGGTCACGAGCGCGCTGTCGGCGACGCAGGCGGAGCTGGACCGGGTGGCGAAGCTCGGGGGCCGCATCGACGACCTCGAGACGCTCGTCGAGCTCGGCGTCGAGATGGAGGACGAGGACAGCCTGGCCGAGGCGGAGGTCGAGCTCACGGGGATCCGCCGGGACCTGGGCGAGCTCGAGGTCCGCACGCTGCTCAACGGCGAGTACGACCAGCGCGAGGCGGTCGTGACGATCCGCTCGGGTGCGGGCGGTGTCGACGCGGCGGACTTCGCGGAGATGCTGCTGCGGATGTACCTGCGCTGGGCGGAGCGGCACGGCTACCCGACGACGGTCCTCGACACGAGCTACGCCGAGGAGGCGGGCCTGAAGTCGGCGACGTTCGAGGTCAAGGCGCCGTACGCGTTCGGGCACCTGTCGGTCGAGGCGGGCACGCACCGCCTGGTGCGCATCTCGCCGTTCGACAACCAGGGGCGTCGGCAGACGTCGTTCGCGGCGGTCGAGGTCATCCCGCTGATCGAGGGCACGGACTCGGTCGAGATCCCGGAGTCGGAGATCAAGGTCGACGTGTTCCGCTCGTCGGGCCCGGGTGGTCAGTCGGTCAACACGACGGACTCCGCGGTCCGCATGACGCACATCCCGACGGGCATCGTCGTGTCGATGCAGAACGAGAAGTCGCAGATCCAGAACCGCGCGGCCGCGCTGCGCGTGCTCCAGTCCCGCCTGCTGCTGGTCCGCAAGGCGGAGGAGGACGCGAAGAAGAAGGAGCTCGCGGGCGACATCAAGGCGTCGTGGGGCGACCAGATGCGCTCGTACGTCCTGCAGCCGTACCAGATGGTCAAGGACCTGCGCACGGAGCACGAGGTCGGCAACCCTGCCGCGGTGTTCGACGGGGACATCGACGACTTCATCGAGGCCGGCATCCGCTGGCGTCGTTCGCAGACCGTCGAGGCCTGACGCCCCGCCGAGTCCTGAGGCCGCGCGGGGCGCTCGTCCCGCCCGTCCGCACGCGCTCGTCGCGACACCCCTCCGTCCGGGGACGTCGCGGCGAGCGCTTGCCGTCTCCGGCGCCGGGACCAACGTCCCGAGGTCGTCGCCCAGGTCACCCGATGCCTTCGCATCGTGAAGTTAACTCTCACGGAGTACGTGGGAGCGCACCCACGCGCCCGGAAGACACAGGTTGGTAACGGAACTTGCACCGGGCTTGGCTTCGGGTCTTGAATTCAAACGACATGACCGGACGCGCGGACAGCGCGGACCAGGCAGTGGTCCGCACGGGTGTCGACGGGCAGTGACGCCCCGGACGACGCGACCGGACGGTGCACAACAGGGAGCGGACAACGATGTCTTTTGCATGGAGGAAGGTTGCCGTCGGCGTCGCCACGGCCGGCCTGATCGTCGGACTCTCGGCCTGCAGCCAGGAGCGTGAGCCGAGCGGCGACGAGACCGGCGGCGGCGCTGCCGAGGACACCCTCATCGGCATCGCGATGCCGACGAAGAGCCTCGAGCGCTGGAACCGTGACGGCTCGCACCTCGAGGAGCTGCTGCAGGACAACGGCTACGAGACGACGCTGCAGTACGCCGACAACAAGGTCGACCAGCAGATCACCCAGATCCAGAACATGATCAACCAGGGCGCCGACGTCCTGGTCATCGCGTCGATCGACGGCACGGCCCTCGCGCCGGTCCTCGAGGACGCGGCGGCGGCCGACATCACGGTCATCGCGTACGACCGCCTCATCAACGACACGCCGAACGTCGACTACTACGCGACGTTCGACAACGAGAAGGTCGGCACGCTCCAGGGCCAGTTCATCGAGGAGGCCCTCGACCTCAAGAACGCCGCGGGGCCCTTCAACCTCGAGCCGTTCGCGGGCTCGCCGGACGACAACAACGCCAAGTTCTTCTTCTCCGGCGCGTGGGACGTCCTGCTGCCCTACGTCGAGGCGGGCAAGCTCGTCGTCCCGTCGGGCAAGGCGCCCGCGTCGAACGACGACTGGGCCTCCATCGGCATCCAGGGCTGGGGCTCCGACACCGCCCAGGCCGAGATGGAGAACCGCCTCAACTCGTTCTACGGCGGCGGCCAGAAGGTCAACGTCGTCCTGTCGCCCAACGACTCGCTGGCCCTCGGCATCGCCCAGGCACTCGAGGGCGCCGGCTACGCGCCGGGCGAGGGCTACCCGGTCCTCACCGGCCAGGACGCCGACCAGGCGAACGTGCTCAACATGCTCGCCGGCAAGCAGTCGATGACGGTCTGGAAGGACACCCGCGCGCTGGGTGACCAGGTCGCCAAGATGGTCGACCAGATCGTCAAGGGCGAGACGGTCGACGTCAACGACGAGGAGACGTACGACAACGGCAACAAGGTCGTCCCGACCTACCTGCTCGACCCGGAGGTCGTGACCCCCGACACGGTCGAGTCGGTGCTGGTGGAGTCCGGCTTCTACAAGGCCGAGGACCTCGGTCTCTGATCCCGACCCGGGCCGCCGGCGCGCACACCACGCGCCGGCGGCCCGCACGGCCGTGACGGACCATCGAGCGAGGGGCACATGACCACCGACCACATCCTCGAGATGCGGAGCATCACCAAGAAGTTCCCCGGCGTGATCGCGCTGGCGGACGTGAACCTCTCGGTGAGCCGCGGCGAGGTGCACGCGATCTGCGGAGAGAACGGCGCCGGCAAGTCGACGCTGATGAAGGTGCTCTCGGGCGTCTACCCGCACGGCACCTACGAGGGCGACATCGTCTTCGACGGCCAGGTCGTGGAGTTCAGGGGCATCCGGGACTCCGAGCACCACGGCATCGTCATCATCCACCAGGAGCTCGCGCTCAGCCCGTACCTGTCGATCGCCGAGAACATCTTCCTCGGCAACGAGCAGGCCGAGCGGGGCGTCGTCGACTGGAACAAGACCAACTCCGAGGCCGCGAAGCTGCTCGCCCGCGTCGGCCTCGACGAGCGTCCCGACACCAAGATCGTCGACATCGGCGTCGGCAAGCAGCAGCTCGTGGAGATCGCCAAGGCGCTCTCCAAGGAGGTCAAGCTGCTCATCCTCGACGAGCCCACGGCGGCGCTCAACGACGAGGACTCCGCGCACCTGCTCGGCCTCATCGACGGGCTGCGCGAGCACGGCATCACCTCGATCATCATCAGCCACAAGCTGAACGAGATCGAGGCCATCGCCGACACCACGACGATCATCCGCGACGGCAAGACCATCGAGACGCTCGACATGCGCGGCGCCGACAGGGTCAGCGAGGAGCGGATCATCCGGGGCATGGTCGGGCGCTCGCTCGACAACCGGTTCCCGGACCACACGCCGAACATCGGCGAGGAGGTCCTGCGCATCGAGGACTGGACCGTCCACCACCCCATCGACCAGACCCGCAAGGTCGTCGACAGCGCGTCGCTCAGCGTGCGCCGCGGGGAGATCGTGGGCGTCGCCGGCCTCATGGGCGCGGGGCGCACCGAGCTCGCGATGAGCCTCTTCGGCCGCTCCTACGGCGCCCGCGTCAGCGGCCGCGTCTTCAAGGACGGCAAGGAGATCGACCTCCGGAACGTCGGGGCGGCCATCCGGCACGGCATCGCGTACGCGACCGAGGACCGCAAGCGGTTCGGCCTCAACCTGATCGACACGATCCAGCACAACGTGTCCGCGTCCGCGCTCGGCAAGCTCGCGCGGCTCGGCGTGGTGGACCGCCGGCAGGAGGAGAAGGTCGCCGAGCGGTACCGCAAGGAGCTCAACATCAAGACGCCGACCGTGTCGGCGCTCGTCGGCAAGCTGTCCGGCGGCAACCAGCAGAAGGTCGTGCTGAGCAAGTGGATCTACGCCGATCCGGACGTGCTCATCCTCGACGAGCCCACGCGCGGCATCGACGTGGGAGCCAAGTACGAGATCTACGGGATCATCAACCGGCTCGCGGACGCGGGGAAGGGCGTCATCGTCATCTCCTCCGAGCTGCCGGAGCTGATCGGGATCTGCGACCGCATCTACGCGCTCAGCCAGGGACGGGTCACGGGTGAGGTCGCCCGCGACGACGCCACGCAGGAGCGCCTCATGCAGTACATGACCATGGAGAAGGACGTGACGGCACGATGACCACGGACACCAACCTCGCACCGGCGGCCCCTCCGGGGTCGAAGCCGCGCGTGCCGCTCTCGCAGCGCATGCAGGGCCTCGGTGGGAACGCTCGCCAGTACGGCATCTTCGGCGCGCTCGTCGTGATCGTCCTGCTGTTCCAGGTGCTCACCGACGGCAAGCTGCTGCTCGCCAACAACGTCGCGGCGCTGTTCCAGCAGAACGCGTACGTCATGATCCTCGCCATCGGCATGGTCATGGTGATCGTCGCCGGGCACATCGACCTGTCCGTCGGGTCGGTCGTCGCGTTCGTCGGCGGCATCGTCGCGGTCACCATGCGCGACTTCGACATGCCGTGGGTCGTCGCGATCCTCATCGGCCTCGCGGTCGGCGGCGTCGTCGGCGCCTGGCAGGGGTTCTGGGTCGCGTACGTCGGTATCCCCGCGTTCATCGTGACCCTCGCGGGCATGCTCGTCTTCCGCGGCCTCGCGCTCGTCATCGTCGGTGAGACCGTCGCCGGCCTGCCGTCGCAGTTCATCGCGATCTCGAAGGGCTCGTTGCCGAACTTCCTCGGGTTCGCCAGCAACATGGACGTCGTGACGCTCCTCATCGGGGCGCTCGCGATCGTCGCGATCGTGGTCTCGCAGCTGCGGGCACGCTCGTCGCTGCGCAAGCACGAGCTGTACGTCGAGCCGCTCGGCGCGTTCGTCGCCAAGCTCGCGCTGATCGCGATCGGCATCGGCATCCTCACGGTGATCCTGTCGTTCTCCGCGGGCGGCACCCCGATCGTCCTCGTCATCGTCGGCGTGCTCGTCGTCGCCTACACGTTCCTCATGGGGCGCACGGTGTTCGGCCGGCACATCTACGCGATCGGCGGCAACCGCCTCGCGGCCGGCCTGTCGGGCGTCAACACGCGTCGCGTGGACTTCTGGATCTTCGTGAACATGGGCGTGCTCGCGGGTGCGGCGGCCATCGTGACGACCGCCCGTGCCGGTGCGGCCATCGCGGCGGCGGGCCAGAACTTCGAGCTCGACGCGATCGCCGCGTGCTTCATCGGCGGCGCGGCGGTCACCGGCGGCATCGGCCGGATCTCCGGCGCGATCGTCGGTGCGCTCATCATGGGCGTGCTCAACATGGGTCTGTCGATCATGTCGGTCGACCCGTCCTGGCAGATGGCGATCAAGGGGCTCGTGCTGCTCCTGGCGGTCGCGTTCGACCTGATCAACAAGCGGCGTGCCGGGACGCAGTAGCGTCCTGGCGGTCCCGACGGCGCGGTAGGTTCTGGCCCCGTGAGCAGGCGAGCAGCGGCAGCCGGCTCGCAGTCGTCCCTGCGCGAGGCCAACCGCGTCCTCGTCGTCGAGACCGTCAAGCGGTACGGCGGGCTCACCCAGGTCGAGCTCGCCACCGCGACCGGCCTGTCGCAGGCCACGGTGTCGACGATCGTCCGCGAGCTCCTCGCCGCGGGCGTCGTCGACACCGCCAACACCACCCGCAGCGGGCGGCGTGCCCAGATGGTCACGCTCGCCCGCCGCGTGGGTCTTGCCGTCGGTGTGCAGGTCGGCCACCGCAGCCTGCGGGTCGTGCTCGGCGACTTCACGCACGAGGTGATCGCCGAGCAGTCCCTGCCGCTCCCCGCCGGCCACCGCGTCGACACGAGCCTCGACCGCGTCGCGCTCCTGGTCGTCGACCTGCTCGAGCGCGTCGGCGCGACCCTCGAGGACGTCGTCGGCCTCGGCGTCGGCCTCCCCGCCCCCGTCGACTCCTCGACCGGCATGGTCTCGGTCGCGGGCCTCATGCCCGGCTGGGACGAGGTGCACGTCGGCCAGGTGCTGTCCAAGCGCCTCGGACGGCCCGTCTACGTCGACAACGACGCCAACCTCGGCGCCGTCGCGGAGTCGACCCTCGGCGCCGCGCGCGAGTTCGGCGACTCCGTGTACGTGCGCGTCTCGCACGGCGTCGGCGCGGGCATCGTCATCGGCGGCCAGCTGCACCGCGGTGCGGGCGGGACGGCGGGGGAGATCGGCCACGTCCCGGTGCGCTTCCCGGGTGAACCCTGCCGCTGCGGCAACAGCGGCTGCCTCGACACGGTCGCCGGCGCGACGCCCCTCCTGGGCGGGCTGCGCGACAGCCACGGCGTGCTCGCGCTGCGCGACGTCGTGCAGCGCGCCAACGAGGGCGACCAGCGCTGCGCGCAGGCCGTCGCCGACGTCGGCTCCCTCGTCGGGACGGTCGTCGCCGGGCTCGCGACCGCCGTGAACCCGCAGGTCGTCGTCGTGGGCGGCGAGCTCGCCGACACCGGCGAGGTGCTGCTGCGTCCGATGCGCGAGGCCATGCGCCGGCACGTCCTGCCCAACCAGCTCGTCCCGCTCGACGTCGTCGGCGCGTCGCTCGGCACGCGGGCCGAGGTGCTCGGCGGCCTCGTCCTCGCCCTGCAGTCGACCGACGTCCCGCTGCGCGTCGACGCCGACGAGGTGGGCCTGGTGGAACAGGCATGAGGGCCCGGCGGGTTGACGCAGGCGCACCATGGTCATTCACTGCACGTATCACGTGCCCGACGGGGAGCAGGTGAACAGATGAGCAGCGACGTCCCCCTGCTCTCGATGCGCGGCATCACCAAGCGGTTCGCCGCGGTCGAGGCGCTCGTCGGCGTCGACCTCGACGTGCACGCGCACGAGGTCGTCGCGCTCGTCGGTGACAACGGGGCGGGCAAGTCGACGCTCGCGAAGATGGTGTCCGGCGTGCTGGCCCCCGACGCGGGGTTCATCGAGATCGCCGGCGAGCAGGTCACGATCCCCACGCCGACCGCCGCGCGCGGGCTCGGCATCGCGACGGTGTTCCAGGACCTCGCGCTGTGCGAGAACCTCGACGTCACGTCCAACCTGTTCCTCGGGCGCGAGCTGCGGGTCGGCGCGTCGCGCGACGACTCCCGCATGGAGCAGATCGCCCGTCAGGTGCTGCGCGACCTCAACAGCCGCATCCCGTCGGTACGGTCGCCCCTGTCG
>NZ_JAHKSJ010000038.1:0-8542 GCF_019024305.1 Cellulomonas algicola
TCCCGCATGGAGCAGATCGCCCGTCAGGTGCTGCGCGACCTCAACAGCCGCATCCCGTCGGTACGGTCGCCCCTGTCGACCCTGTCGGCGGGGCAGCGCCAGTCCGTCGCGATCGCCCGCACCCTGATCGGCAACCCGCGGATCGTCGTGCTCGACGAGCCGACCGCGGCGCTGTCCGTCGCGCAGACCGCCGAGGTGCTCGTGCACATCGAGCGGCTGCGCGACCTCGGGCTCGGCGTCATCCTCATCTCGCACAACATGACCGACGTGCGTGCGGTGTCGGACCGGATCGTCGTGCTGCGGCACGGGCGCAACAACGGGACCTTCGACGCGGCGGCGGTCTCGCACGAGACCGTGCTCGCGGCGATCACGGGCGCGACGAGCGCCGAGCTGACGCCGCGGTCGCTGACGACGCCGCTGTCTCCGCTGCTCCGCTGAGCCCGTCCGCCCCGCACGCCGGACGGGCCCGGTTCGGGCAGTTCGTCCGGGTCGTCCCGCGCGTCGTCGTCCCGGGCGACGAACTCACAGGTCGCGTGCGGCGTGTCACACGGGGGGTGTCCCCACGCCGCTGCCTACGCTCGACGAGGCCAGCAGCAGCACCCCGTTCCCCGACCCTGGCCGCACCGGTGCAGTGATCCGATTCGAGAACGTCACCAAGGTCTACGCGCGCGGCGCCCGCCCTGCGCTGGACCGCGTGTCCCTGGACGTCGAGCGCGGCGAGTTCGTCTTCCTCGTCGGCGCGTCCGGCTCCGGCAAGTCCACGTTCCTGCGCCTCGTGCTGCGCGAGGAGCGGGCGTCGGCCGGTCGGGTCTTCGTCGCCGGCAAGGAGCTCGGCACGCTGTCGTCGTGGCGCGTGCCGCACCTGCGCCGCCAGATCGGCGCCGTCTTCCAGGACTTCCGCCTGCTGCCCAACAAGTCGGTGTTCGAGAACGTGGCGTTCGCGCTGCAGGTCATCGGCAAGCCGCGCCACCACATCCTCACGACCGTCCCCGACGTGCTCGAGATGGTCGGGCTGTCCGGCAAGGAGAAGCGTCGGCCGCACGAGCTCTCGGGCGGTGAGCAGCAGCGCGTCGCGATCGCGCGCGCGTTCGTCAACCGGCCGAGCATCCTGCTGTGCGACGAGCCCACGGGGAACCTCGACCCGACGACCTCCCTGGGGATCATGCGCCTGCTGGACCGCATCAACCGCACGGGCACGACGGTCGTCATGGCGACGCACGACGACGAGATCGTCGACCAGATGCGCAAGCGCGTGATCGAGCTCTCGACCGGCCAGATGGTGCGCGACCAGTCGCGCGGCGTCTACGGCTCGGACCGCTGAGGGGGAGCCGTGCGCGTCCAGTTCATCCTCTCGGAGATCGCCCAGGGCCTCCGTCGCAACCTCTCGATGACGGTGTCCGTCATCCTCGTCACCTTCGTCTCCCTCACGTTCGTCGGGTCCGCGGCGCTGCTGCAGCTGCAGATCGGCAAGATGAAGGACGACTGGTACGACAAGGTCGAGGTCTCCGTCTTCCTCTGCCCGCAGAACTCGTCGGAACCGACGTGCGCGTCGGGCGAGGTCACCGACGAGCAGCGCGCCGACATCCGGACGGCGCTCGACGCCCCCGAGATCGCCCCCTTCGTCGAGCACGTGTACGAGGAGACGAAGGAGCAGGCGTTCGCCGCGTTCCAGGAGCAGTTCGCCGACCAGTTCTGGGCGTCCGCCGCGACGGCCGACGACATGAACTCGTCGTACCGCATCAAGCTGACCGACCCGCAGAAGTACCAGGTCGTCGCCGACGTCGTCTCGGGGCGCCCGGGCGTCGAGGAGGTGCAGGACCAGAGACGGCTGTTCGACAAGCTGTTCCTCGTGCTCAACCGCGCGACGCTGCTCGCCGGGGGGCTCGCGGCCGTCATGCTGCTCGCCGCGGTCCTGCTCATCACGACGACGATCCGGCTGTCCGCGCTGAGCCGCCGCCGCGAGACCGGGATCATGAAGCTCGTCGGGGCGTCGACCATCTTCATCCAGCTGCCGTTCATGCTCGAGGGTGCGCTCGCCGCGACCGTCGGCGCGCTGCTCGCCGTCGGCGGCCTCTGGCTGGGGGTCGAGTACCTCGTGACCGACTGGCTCGGGGCGTCCGTCGGCTGGATCCCGTACGTGAGCACCGCCGACGTGCTCGCCGTCGCGCCCGCGCTGATCGCCGTCGCGATCCTGCTCGCGGCGATCTCGTCGCTCGTGACCCTCAGCCGCTACACGAAGGTGTGACCGTGGCCCGTCGTCGTCTGCCCGCCGTGCTCGCCGCGTTCGCGCTCGTGGCGGGGATCGCCGTCGCGTCGCCCGCGCTCGCCGACCCGATCGACGACCGCCGCAAGGCCGCCGAGCAGCGGGCCGCCGCGAACGCGAAGGCGCAGGCCGACGCCGAGGCGGCGATGGAGGGCCTCGACGCGAACCTGCAGGCCACCGCCAGCAGGCTGCTCGACCTGCAGGCGCAGATCCCCGCGGCCCAGGCGAAGCTCGACGAGGCGAAGGCCGCGCTCGAGAAGGCGCAGCGCGAGGCGGCGCTCATCGCCGCACGGCTCGTCGACGCCCAGGAGCAGCAGGTCACGCTCTCCGCCAAGATCCAGACGGACACCGACGAGGCCGCCAAGATGCGCGCGGCGATCGGGCAGATGGCGCGCGAGGCGTACCGCGGCGGGGGAGAGGTGTCGGGCGTCAGCGTCATCCTCGACGCGCAGAGCACCGAGGACTTCGTCCAGAAGTACGGGCTCGTCTCGACCGCGCTGCGCACGCAGGCGCAGGTGCTCGACGCGCTCAAGGCCGCCGAGGCCAGCAACCGCAACGCGCAGGCGCGGCTCGACGCGGTCGAGGACCGCATCGCCGAGCTCAAGGCCGAGGCCGACCAGAAGGTCGTCGAGGCCGACCAGGCGCGGGAGGCCGCCGCGGACGCGAAGGCGAGCCTCGACGCGCTCGTCGCCGAGCAGCAGGCGCAGCAGGCGTCGCTCGAGTCGCAGAAGTCCGCGCTCGCCGCCGCGCTCGCGCAGATGGACGCCGAGGCCAAGGCCATCGAGAACGAGCTGCGCGCCGCGATCGAGGCGCAGCGCGCCCGCGACGCCGCCGCCGGCAGGCCGCAGCCCGCACCCGGGCCCGTCGGCGGGGGTCTGTTCGGCAACCCCACGAGCATCAGCCCGATGTACGTGACCTCCGAGTACGGCATGCGGCTGCACCCGACCCTCGGGTACGTGCGCCTGCACGCCGGGATCGACCTGCGCACCTACTGCAACACCAAGGTGTACGCGGGCCGCGCCGGCACCGTGACCTGGGCGAAGACGCGCTTCGGGTTCGGCAACCAGGTGATGATCGACAGCGGGTTCGTCAACGGCAACGCCGTGTCCGCGTCGTACAACCACCTCACGTCGTTCGCGGTGGCGACCGGTCAGCGCGTCGAGCGCGGGCAGCTCATCGGCTACTCGGGCAACACCGGGACGTCGGCCGCGTGCCACCTGCACTTCGAGGTGTACGTCAACGGCGCGACGACGAACCCGCGGCCGCTGCTCGGCCTCTGACGGTCCCGCGGCTCCCGTCCGCTGCGCCGGTGGCGTAAAGCGGTGGTGGGTCCCGGGGTGGCGGGTAGGCTGCTGCGGCACTGCTGAGCGGCGGGCGGCGATCGTCGCCCCGCTCGACGAACGACGGACGGAGGCCGGGACGTGGCCAAGGAGACAGGGCGCAAGCTCGTGGCCGCGAACCGCAAGGCCCGGCACGACTACACCATCGAGGACGTGTTCGAGGCCGGCGTCGTCCTCACCGGCACCGAGGTCAAGGCGCTCCGCGCCGGGCGCGCGTCGCTCGTCGACGGCTGGTGCGAGATCGAGGGGTCCGAGGCCTACCTGCACGGCGTGCACATCCCCGAGTACTCGCAGGGCACCTGGACCAACCACGCGCCGCGGCGCAAGCGCAAGCTGCTGCTGCACCGCGAGGAGATCGACCGGCTCGAGTCCCGCACGCGCGAGAAGGGCCACACCATCGTGCCTCTCGCGCTGTACTTCCTCGACGGCCGCGCGAAGGTCGAGATCGCGCTCGCCCGCGGCAAGAAGGACTGGGACAAGCGCCAGGCCCTGCGCGAGCGGCAGGACAACATGGAGGCGCAGCGCGCCATGCGGGAGCTCCGCGACCGCTGAGACGTGGTCCTTCTCACCCGTCCGGACGTGTCCCTCGCCGTGCGTCCGCACGTGCGCGCGACGACGATCAGGGCATGACCACGAGCGCTGCCCGCACCACCTCGGCGCTCCCGTGGGCGATCGAGCAGCACGGCAGCCCCCGTGGGACGACGACGCAGGTGCTCGTGCACGGCATCGGCGTCTCCGCCCGGTACTTCCGCCCTCTCGCACGCGCCCTCTCCGCCGACGCGCACGTCCTCGTGCCCGAGCTGCCCGGCTTCGGGCGCTCGCCCCGGCCCGACGAAGCCCCCAGCATCTCGGAGCTCGCGGACGGGCTCGTCGAGCAGCTCGCCGCGCACGGCGTCCGGCGCGCCGTCCTCACGGGTCACTCGATGGGGGCGCAGGTCGTGGCCGAGGCCGCGCGCCGGCACCCCGACGTCGCGGAGCGCGTCGTGCTGCTCGGGCCGGTCGTCGACCCGAGCGCGCCCACCGCCGTCGCGCAGGCCCTGCGGCTCGCGAGGGACTCCGTGCACGAGCCGCTCCGGGCGAACGCCATCGTCTTCAGCGACTACCTCCGGGCGGGCGTCCGGCGGTACGCCCGGCAGCTGCCCCACATGCTCGACTTCGCGACCGACGCCGCGGTCGCCGAGACCCGCTGCCCAGTGGTCGTCGTCCGCGGCGCGCGCGACCCGATCGCGTCCGACGCGTGGGTCCGCCGGCTCGCCGACACCGCCCCCGACGGTCGCGCGCTCGTCGTGCCGGACGCCGCGCACGTCGTCCAGTACGCGCAGGCCGCCGTCGTTGCGGAGGTCTGCCGCGGCGGGACGTCGAGCGGCGCGCACGTGGTCCGGTCGTGACCACCTCACCGCCGCCGCCGGACCGGCCCGGGAGCGACGCCCTCGGCCGCGCCCTGCCGGGTGACGTCGTGCGGCGCACCTGGTGGCGCGTCGCCGACTACGCCTACGCGGGGTGGTACCAGGTGCTCGGCGTGCTGCACCCCGGCGAGCCCGACCGCTACCTGCAGCCCGACCGGCCGACGACGCCCGAGGTCGTCCTCGTCCCCGGCGTCATGGAGCCGTGGCCGTTCCTCCAGCCGCTCGCGCACCGGCTCTTCCAGGCCGGGCACCCGGTGCACGTCGTGCCCGGCCTCGGCTACCACGTGCAGGACCTCGCCGAGGCTGCCCGGGTCGTCGCCGAGCTGATCCTCGACCGCGACCTGCGCGACGTCGTCGTCGTCGCGCACTCCAAGGGCGGGCTCGTCGGCAAGCGGCTGCTCAGCGAGCCCGCCGTCGCCGACCGGGTGTGCGGCGTCGTGGCCGTCGCCACACCGTTCGCAGGGTCCCGGCTCGCCCGGCTCCTCCCGCTGCGGTCCCTCCGGATCTTCCGACCCGACCACCCCGACATCGTCGGGCTCGCGCGCGTCGTCGACGTCGACGAGCGCATCGTCTCCGTCTTCTCGCGCTGGGACCCGCACGTACCCGAGGGGTCGATGCTCGCCGGTGCGCAGAACGTCGAGCTGCGGACCCCCGGTCACTTCCGCGTCCTCGCCGACCCGGACCTGCCCGACGTGGTCCTCGACGCGGTCCGCCGCCTCGCCCGCTGACGATCGCGGGCGCCGCTCGCGGGCCGGGGTGCGGTCACCGCGCCGATGACGAGCGCTAGGGTGCGGCGACGAGCCGCCGAACAGCGGCGACGGGGTGTGCTGAGCCGAGGGGGCCGGGTGGGGCAGAGTCACGGGCGGCGCCGTCCACGTCCGCGGGACGACATCCGCTATCTCGCCGAGGCCTACTTCCACCAGGACCACGACCTGGACGCGGACGACCCCCTCGACGTCGTCCGCGCGTTCGTGCGGGCCGAGGGGGAGGAGGTCGTCGGTGGCCTGCGACGCGAGATCGTCCGGCTGCTCGACGACGCCGGCGACGGTGAGGTGCCGGCGTCGGCCTGGATCGTCTCGACCACCGTCTCCTACGACCCGCGGCGTGACGGCGTCTCGATCAGGGAGTGGTTCGACGCGATCGTCGCGGTCGTGGACGGCCGTCGCTAGACCCGCTCTCCGTGCGGCCGCCGGGTACCGCCTCGGCACGTCAGCGGCCGAGGATCTCCGCGAGGTCGAACGTCACGGGGGTCTCGAGCTGTGCGTACGTGCACGACTCGGGGTCACGGTCCGGGCGCCAGCGGCGGAACTGCGCGGTGTGCCGGAACCGGTCGCCCTCCATGTGGTCGTACGCGACCTCGACCACGAGCTCCGGCGACAGCGGCACGAACGACAGGTCCTTCGTCGCGTTCCACCGGCTCACCGCGCCCGGCAGCCGGTTGCCCGCGTGCGCCTCGGCGTCCGCCCAGCGCCCCCACGGGTGCTCCGCGAGCGACACGTCCCGGTACGGCGCGAGGTCGTCGAGCAGCGTCTTGCGGCGCGCCATCGGGAACGACGCGCTGACGCCCACGTGCTGCAGGTCGCCCGCCTCGTTGTAGAGCCCCAGCAGCAGCGACCCCACGACGTCGCCGGACTTGTGCCAGCGGAACCCCGCCACCACGCAGTCGGCGGTCCGCTCGTGCTTGATCTTGAACATGGCCCGCTTGTCCGGCTGGTACGTGCCGTCGAGCGGCTTCGCGACGACCCCGTCGAGTCCCGCACCCTCGAACCGGGTGAACCAGTCCTGCGCCTCCGCGAGGTCGCCCGTCGCGGGCGTCACGAACACCGGGTCGCGCGCGTCCTTCAACGCGTCGACGAGCGCCGCACGCCGGTCGCCGAACGGTCGCTGCGTCCAGTCGTCGTCGCCCAGCGCCAGCAGGTCGAACGCCACGAAGCTCGCGGGTGTCGTCCCGCTCAGGAGCTTCACGCGGCTCGCCGCCGGGTGGATGCGCTGCTGCAGCGCGTCGAAGTCCAGCCGGTCGCCCGTGACGACGACGATCTCCCCGTCCAGGACGCACCGCTCCGGGGTGTTCGCCTTGATCGCCTCGACGAGCTCCGGGAAGTAGCGCGTCATCGGCTTCTCGTTGCGGCTGCCGAGCTCGACGTCGTCGCCGTCGCGGAACACGATCGTCCGGAACCCGTCCCACTTCGGCTCGACGTGCCCCACGTCGGGGATCGTCGGGACGGACTTCGCGAGCATCGGAGCGACGGGCGGCATCACGGGCAGGCGCATGGCCCCATCGTGCCCGCCCCCGCCCACACCGGCCGGTCGAACGGGTCCGGCGCCGCGGTCCTCCTGCGGGCGGCACCGCTGCCGCGATCGTGCGGCAGCGGTGAAGTTGTTCACCGCCACGACGTCCGAATGCCGCCGAACGTGGTCATGGAGTGGTTAACATCCGTCGCCGAGGGGTATGTCTCGCTCGCCGCAGGACGCTCGTCCCGCGGCCGGGATGCCCCCTCCGTCACGTCCCGGTGCTGCCGACAGCGATGTCGCCCTGCCTCTGGCCGTGCTGGTCCGAGCGGGTCCTGGTCGATGTCGTCGGTGCTGGGTGATCGCGGTCGTGGTGGCGGGGAGCCACGACGGCCGCGCCGGAGGGGGAGTTCGTGGCACGCATCGGGTGGCGAGCGCTGTGCGCTGGTGTGGTGGCGGTGGTCCTGGGCGTCACGCTCGGCACGACCCCGGCCCTGGCGGCCGAGCCTGACGAGGTGCTGGAGGCGCGCCCCTGGGTGGTCTCCCTGCTCTCGACGGGCACCCCGTCGGTCCGGCGGGCCGCCGAGGCCGCGCTGGTCGGCTCCGACGCCGACCTGCGCACGTTCGTGGAGTCCGGCTTCGGCACCGCCGTCGCCGCGGACTACCGGGTGTCGGCGCAGGTGCTCGCCGGCACCGACGGTCCCGCGCTCCGGTCGGCCGCGACCGCGGCGCTCGCCGGGTCCGCCGAGTCGCTGCGCGCGTTCGTCGACGGCGGGTACAAGACCGCGTGGACCGCGGACGAGCGTCTGCGCGTCGCCCGGGCGCTCGACGCCGGAGGGCCGGCGACCCGGGCCGCGGCGCAGAAGGCGCTCGCGGGAGACGCGGAGGCGTGGTCCGACTTCCTGTCGACGGGGCTCCCGCTCGCCCAGGCCGCCGACGAGCGGCTCATGGTCGCGACCATGCTCGCCGGGGCGCCCAACAGCTCGGGTGCCGCGCTCGACGCGGCGGCGCAGTCGGCCCTCGCGGGCACCCCCGAGGAGCTCCACGAGTTCCTGGTGCACGGGCAGGACGTCGCCCGGGCACGTGACCAGGAGATGGCGACGGTCCGCGGCCTGACCGAGAAGGCCCGGCAGGCCGGGCAGGTCACGGCGACCGAGGCAGCCGCCGCGTCGGAGGCGTCCGCCCGTGCCGTCAGCGCCGCCGAGCAGGCGAAGGCGGCCGCGCAGCGCGCGCTGGACGAGGCTCGCGCGGCGGGCGGCGCGGCGCAGGGGGCGTCCGCGGCGGCCGGTCGCGCGGCCGACGCC
>NZ_JAHKSJ010000039.1:0-35075 GCF_019024305.1 Cellulomonas algicola
CGCCGCACCCCCGCAGCAGCAGGCCGCCCCGCGACCCGCGGCTCCGGCCGCGCCGCCTGCGCAGGCCGCACCGCGGCCGTCGGCGTCCCCCGCCCAGCGCCCGGCCGCGTCGCCCACCTACGGGCAGTCGCCCGCCACGCCGTCCTACGGCGGCGGGACCACCGCGCGCCCGTCGTACGGGTCCGCAGCGGCGCCGTCGCCCGCACCCGCCCCGGCCGCGTCGTCGTGGCCGCAGCAGCCCGCGGGCTGGCCCACGCCGTCGCGCCCCGACGCTTCAGCCGCCACGCCGCCTGCCTCGTCGCCCGAGCGTCGGCCCGCGTCCGCCGCACCGGCCGACCCGCGCGGCGCCTCGTCGTCGTGGTCCGCCGGTTCGGCGTCGCAGACCGACCGGTCCGCGTCGTGGAGCCCGTCGCCGTCCGCCTCCTCGTGGAACCCGTCCGCCGCCCGCACCGACGCGCGGCCCGCCGGCCCCGAGGTGCCGCAGCAGCCGTCGGCGAGCCCGGGCTGGCCGTCCGCGACGTCGTCGGCGCCCGCCGCCGCACCGGCAGCGCCCGAAGCCTTCAGCGCGGCCCCGGGCGGTCCCGCCACCGCGGTCCCCGGTTCCTGGGGCAGCGCGGGCGGTGCTGCCGCCGGCGCACCCGCAGGTCCGGTCGCGGGCGCCCCCTTCGGCAAGCGCACCGACGCACCGGCTGCCGGCGCGACGCGCGTCGACGACCTGGACGAGGACGACGACGAGGACGACGAGGACGACGACGAGCGCCCCCGCCACCCGTACACGTGGCTGCACCTGATCGTCCTCGCGCTCGTCGCGTTCGTGCTCGGCTTCCTCATCGTGCTGCTGCTCAACAACGCCCGCGGCGAGGAGCCCGCTGCGAACGCGGCCCCGGCGGCGGACGCCACCCACGTGAGCGCCCCGCTCACCACCTGACCGAACCACCCGAGGAGTTCCGTGCCCGCGACCGAACGAGCCGTCGAGCTCGCCGTGGCGGCGGCCCGCGCCGCGTCCGACCTCAAGGCGCAGGAGATCATCGCGCTCGACGTCAGCGAGCAGCTCGTCCTGACCGACGTGTTCCTCATCGCCTCCGGCACCAACGAGCGGCAGGTCGGCGCGATCGTCGACGCCGTCGAGGAGGCGCTGTTCCACCTCGGCAGCAAGCCCGTGCGCCGCGAGGGCAAGGGGCAGGGCCGCTGGGTCCTCATCGACTTCGGCGACGTCGTCGTGCACGTCCAGCACGCCGAGGACCGCGTCTACTACGCGCTCGAGCGGCTCTGGAAGGACTGCCCGCTCATCGAGCTCCCCGCCGACGTGCACGGCGAGGGCAGCGAGGCGTGACCGCCGGACGCGTGCTGCTGTGGCGGCACGGGCGCACCGCCCACAACGCCTCCGCGCGCCTCCAGGGTCAGGTCGACATCCCGCTCGACGACGTCGGCCGCTGGCAGGCCCGCACGGCGGCTGCGCGCATGATCGCGCGCCACGAGCCGACGCGCATCGTGACGTCCGACCTCAGCCGTGCACACGACACCGCCGCGTACCTGGCGCGGTCCGCCGACCTCGAGCTCGTCGTCGACCCGCGCCTGCGCGAGCGCGGCTTCGGCATCTGGGAAGGCCTCACGGGCGACGAGATCGTCGCGTCGTGGCCCGACGAGTTCGCCGTCTGGCGGGCCGGGGGAGAGCCCGAGGGGGTCGGCGCCGAGACGCGCGCCGAGGTCGCCGACCGGGTCGCCCTCGCGGTCGCCGAGCACGCCGCCGCACTCGGCCCTGCGGACACGCTCGTGATCGTGTCGCACGGGTCCGCGATCAGCTCGACCGTCGGCCGCCTGCTCGGGCTGGGGGACCGGCTGCACGCCTTCGCCGGGATGCTGAACGCGCACTGGACCGAGCTCGTCGCGACCACGCTCGACGGCGTGCCCGGCTGGCGGCTCACCGGCTACAACCTCGGCCCGACCGACGC
The DNA here is from genome assembly GCF_019024305.1 of Cellulomonas algicola. Classification (NCBI taxonomy): domain Bacteria; kingdom Bacillati; phylum Actinomycetota; class Actinomycetes; order Micrococcales; family Cellulomonadaceae; genus Cellulomonas; species Cellulomonas algicola. The sequence continues at coordinate 1,953 of NZ_JAHKSJ010000039.1, forward strand.
GTCGACCGACTGGAACGCCGGCCCCGACCGCCGCGAGTCCGGTGCGGACGCCGAGACCCGCGACCCCGATTAGGAGATCGCCCGGGGTTCGTCCTAGACTCTCCGAGCGCCCGCAAGGGTGTGGGACCCGCTCCGGCGGGTTCGGAACGGGGCTGTGGCGCAGCTGGTAGCGCACCTGCATGGCATGCAGGGGGTCAGGGGTTCGAGTCCCCTCAGCTCCACCGTAATCGCAGGTCAGAGGCCGTTTCTCCTCACCGAGAAGCGGCCTCTTCGCCGTTGACGGCACATCGCGAGGCCACGTCGGTTCCTCAGCACAGGGGCCGGACGTGGTCGTTCGCCGTCGTGGCCACGGATCGGTCCGGCGACGTGCGCTGCTCGGCGGAGCGACGGGCGCGCACGGGTCGCACCTCCGGCGGTCACCCCCGACCATGAGGTGCTGATCCACCGCGACCGGGTCCGGGAGAGGGCTGACGGTCGACCGAGAGGGCTGGGACGTGGCTGAGCGCGAGGAACGTGACGAGACCGTCGGCTCGACGCGGCCGGCCTGGTTCACCTGGGTGGTCCGCGCGGTCGCGGCCGCAGGGCTGGTGGTCGTCGTGTGGGCCTGCGTCACCGCGTGGGGTGCGGTCGTCCACGGCCACCCGGCCTACGCCGTCCTGCTCGGCCTCACCGTGCTGGGCTGCGTGCTGGTGCTGTGGCGCAACCGGCGCCCTCGGGGGGCGCACGCAGGGTGGCGGCGGGTCGCGGACGTCGTCCTGGTCGTCGCCTCGGTCGCGTGGGTCGCGGCGATGGCGTGGTTGCGACCGTTCACGGCCGTCGAGCCGGCGCTCGCCGCGATGACGTCAGACGCTGCCGTGACGGTGACGGAGACCGCCACGCAGGTCCGGCTGGAGCCGACCGGTGAGGTCAGCGGGACCGCGGTCTTCTTCCAGCCCGGGGCCAAGGTCGAGGCGCGCGCCTACGCCGCGGTGCTGCGCCCGGTGGCGGAGGCGGGTCACCCGGTCGTCATCGCCAAGCAGCCGCTCGGTGTTGCGTTCCTCGCCGTCGGGGCGTTCGACGACGCCCGCGCCGCCGTCGCCGGTGCCGAGCGCTGGGTGGTCGGCGGCCACTCGCTGGGCGGGGTCGTCGCGTCCACGGAGGCCGACGCGGCGGACGACGACGCCACCGCACCCGTCGTCGGGCTGCTGCTCTACGCCTCCTACCCCGCGGGCGACGTGAGCGGCTTCCTCACCGCCGCGGTCGAGTCCGTCTCGGCCTCGCGGGACGGGCTGTCGACGCCCGAGAAGATCGACGCGTCGAAGGCGGACCTCCCGCCGGACGCCGGTTTCACCGTGATCGACGGCGCGGTCCACGCCTTCTTCGGCGACTACGGCCCGCAGCCCGGCGACGGCACCCCGACGATCTCCCACGACGACGCGCGGCAGCAGATCTCCGCGGCCACCGTCGCGTTCGTCAGCGGCCTCGACCCGTAGCCGTCGTCGACGGTCCGGCGCCGTTCGGCGTCGCTCCGCGTCGTCCCGCGGGGTCACTCGCCCGTCGGCTCGTCCTTGCGTCGGATCACGAGCAGCGGGTCGGGCCGACCGACGACCTCGGCGTCCTTGCCGTCGTAGTCGAACTGGTTGAGGAAGAAGCGCATCGCGTTGACCCGCGCCCGCTTCTTGTCGTTCGAGCGGATGATCGTCCACCGCGCGTGCCGCTTGTCGGTGCGGCGGAACATCTCCTCCTTGGCGGCCGTGTAGTCGTCCCACCGGTCGAGGGACGCGAGGTCCATGGGGGAGAGCTTCCAGCGCCGCACCGGGTCGAGCTGGCGGATCGCGAACCGGGTCCGCTGCTCGGTCCGCGACACCGAGAACCACAGCTTCGTGACGTGGGTGCCGGAGTCGACCAGCGCCTTCTCGAACCACGGCGCCTGGCCCATGAACGTCTGGTACTCGTCCTCGGTGCAGAAGCCCATGACCCGTTCGACGCCCGCGCGGTTGTACCAGGAGCGGTCGAACATGACGATCTCGCCGGCCGTCGGCAGGTGCTGCGTGTACCGCTGGAAGTACCACTGGCCGCGCTCGCGGTCGCTCGGCTTCCCGAGCGCGACGACGCGTGACGTGCGCGGGTTGAGGTGCTCGGTGAACCGCTTGATGGTGCCGCCCTTGCCGGCGGCGTCGCGGCCCTCGAAGAGGATGATCGCGCGCTTGTCGTTGTCCTCGAGCCAGTACTGGAACTTCAGCAGCTCGACCTGGAGGCGGTACTTCTCGAGCTCGTAGTCGTCGCGGTCCATGAGCTCCGGATACGGGTAGCCCTCGCGCCACGTGTAGACCGGGTTGCCCTGCGGGTCGATGAGGTCGGGGTCCGGCGTGTGGCCGTCCCGGACGGTGTAACCGCTGTCGCGCAGGTACTCGATGTACTCGCGCAGGTCGCGAGGCGGGTCGGCGACGGACATGGGGGCTCCTCGGTTCTGCTGCGCGGGACGCCGACGACGGCGCCTCTCTCGAAGTCTGCGGTCCGGGAGCCGCCACGGCACTCCCGTGCCCCGCGCGACACCCGCGCCCTGGCGAAGGATCGCAGCGCCGCCGACGGACGGGAGGGATCGACGGCCCGTCGTGCTCGACGCGGGCAGGGCTCGCCCGCACGGTCATGACGGGACCGGGAGCGCCTCCGGTTGCCGGCGGAGCGTGTGCCACCGGTCCACGACGACGACGCCCCCGAGGACGGCGATCGCGAGCGCGACGGCGGCGACGACGTCCGTGAGGAAGTGGTACCCGAGGTACAGGCGGCTCAGCGCCACCACCGAGGTGCCGACGACGGTCAGCACGCTCCAGGCCACGACGCGCGGGACGGTCGGTGTGCGGCTGCACACGAGGTACCCGGCGACCAGGAGGAACGTCGCCGTCCCGATGGTGTGCCCGGAGGGGAACGACGCCGTCGTCTCCGCGCCCGGCACGAACATGGTCTCCGCGGGCGGTCGCTCGCGTCCGACCAGGCCCTTGACCGCCAGGCTGATGAGCGTCGAGGCGATCATCGCCCCGGCGAGGAGCAGGGGCCGCCACCACTCGCGTCGGACCAGGCCCCACACCACGCACGCGACCAGCACGACGACCGGCAGGACCGTCGGCCCCGTGACGAACGTGATGGCGGCCAGGACGGACGTCCACCCGGTGCTGCGGTGGGTGACCAGCCACTCCAGCACGGGCTGGTCGAGGTCCCACAGGTCGTCCTTCTCCCGGACGCCGTCGAGCACGGCGAGGAACACCCAGAGCCCGGCGACGACGAGCAGGATCCCCGGCAGGAGCGCCCACAGGACGGGTCGAGCGCGGAGCGCGGCGAACCACGAGGTCCTCGGCGGTGCGAGAGGAGGATCGTCCGACATGCACCGACGCTAACCGCGCGGCGACGACCCGACGACCGCACGAGCACACCGACGTCCCCCGAGCCGAGCAGCCGGGCGCAGGGCAGCATGGACGCGTGCACACGCGACAGCTCGGCCCGTTCCACGTCAGCCCCGTCGGACTGGGCGCGATGCCCCTGTCCATGAACGACGACAAGGCGTACCCGAGCGAGGACGACGCGATCGCGACGATCCACGCCGCTCTCGACGCAGGTGTGACGCTGATCGACACCGCGGACATCTACGCCCCGTCGTGGGATGCCATGGGCCACAACGAGCGCCTGGTGGGCCAGGCGCTGCGTACGTGGGGCGGCGGCACGAGCGACGTCGTGATCGCGACCAAGGGCGGCATCACCCGCGGGCGGGGGGAGTCGTGGGGGCGCGACGGCTCGCTCGCGTACCTCCAGGGTGCGGTCGAGAAGTCCCTGCGGAACCTCGGGGTCGAGACGATCGACCTGTACCAATACCACCGCCCGGACCGGTGGATGGTCTACGGCGAGGTCATGGAGAACCTCCTGGAGCTCCAGAAGCAGGGCAAGGTGCGGGCGCTGGGGATCTCGAACGCGAGCGTCGAGGAGATCCAGATCGCCGAGCGGGTGCTGGGGGAGGGCAACCTCGCGAGCGTCCAGAACGAGTTCTCGCCGCGGCACCCGGGCAGCTACGGCGAGCTGAAGCACTGCGAGAGCCGCGGGATCGCCTTCCTGCCGTGGAGCCCGCTCGGCGGCACGGGTGGCGGTGCGCGTGCGGTCGGCGAGCGGTTCGCGGTCTTCGCGGAGCTCGCCGAGCAGCACGGGGTCAGTCCGCAGCGCGTCGTGCTGGCCTGGGAGCTCGCGCTGAGCGACCGTCTCATCGCCATCCCGGGTGCGCGGCGCGCCGCGTCGATCCAGGACTCGGTCCAGGCGGCCGTCCTCGCGCTCGCGGAGGACGAGGTGGCCCGCTGCTCGCGCGCGCTCGGTCTCGACGCGTGACGTCCGAGTGTCGTGACCCCGCCACCGTGGCAGCGTGACGCCGAGCGGCGCCGCGGTGCCCGTCAGGTCAGGGGCGTGAGCGTCCCCGCGACACCGGTGGGCAGCAGGAACCAGCCGACGAACTCGGCACCCTCGTCGGTCGCGTCGAAGCCGCCGATGCGCTCGTCGCCCGGCTCGTAGAAGACGTCGCCCGCGCGGAGCCGGACGACGGGCCCGTCGCCGACCCGGAAGTCGACAGAGCCTGCCGTCACGATCCCGAACACGGGGCCGTTGTGCGTGTGCGGGCCCGCGACGAGCCCGGGCGCGAGCGTGATGCGTCGGACCTCGACGTGCCCGGTGCGGAACTCCTCGGGGAGCTCGTGGTCGGCCAGGAGGACGCGGGTGACGGGCGCATCGGTCATGGATGCATCATCGCAGTTCAGGGCCGATGCGGGACCGCGTGACAAGCCTCAGGCAGGCCGACCCCGCGCGACGTCCTCGTGGACCCGCAGGGTCGGCCGTCGTCGTGGCTCAGGGCGACAGGTCGGTGAGCAGCGCGGGCAGCTCGTCGAGGAGCTCGCGTGCGAGGTAGCCGGTGCGCCCGACGCGGACCGCGAGGCGGTCGTCCGCGGTGGCGTGCAGGTGCGTGGCCCAGCACGCGGCCTGGGCGAGGTCGGCGCCCCGGCCGAGCAGCCCGACGAGCGCGCCGGCGAGCACGTCGCCGCTCCCCGAGGTCGCGAGCCCGGGCGTCCCGGTCGAGACCTCCCACCGGCCGCCGTCGGGTGCGCCGATGCGTCCCTGGCACGTGACGACGGCGCCGTAACGCTTCGCGACGCGGTCCGCCGCGGTGTCGTCGAGGTCGTCGTCGGGGACGCCGAGCAGCCGCGCGGCCTCCGTGGTGTTCGGCGTCAGGACGAGGCGGCCGCGCAGCTGCTCCGCGATGTCCGGGAGGTCGGCGAGGACGCCGAGGGCGTAGGCGTCGAGCAGGACCGGCGTCGACCGCCGGACCAGCGGCACGAGCGCGGTGAGCAGGGCCGAGGTGCGGTCGGCGTCGTCGAGGCCCGGACCGACGAGCACGGCGTCGGCGGCGCGCAGGTCGTCGGCGACGACGTCGAGCCCGGTGCCCTCGACCGAGCCCTGCTCGGTCTCGGGAAGCCCGACGACACCTGACTCGGGCAGCGCGACGGCGAGCGGGACCGCGACGGACCGGGCGACCGCGAGCGTGAGCCGACCGGCACCCACCCGCAAGGCCGCGGTGCCCGCGAGCAGCACGGCGCCGGGCGTCGTGCGCGCACCGCCGACGACGACGACCTGGCCGCGCCCGTACTTCGAGCCGGCGAGCGACGGCAGCGCCCACTCGCGCAGGAGTCGCGGCGTGACGGGCTCAGTGCGGGTGGGCATCGGTGTCTCCCGGGTGCGTCGTGGCAGGCGTCCCCTGCGTGCGGAGGTGGGCGTCGTCGTTGAACGCGGTGAGCTCCCACCGCGGAGGTCCGGGGCGGCGGCTCGGCTCCCGGACGAGCCGGGTCACCGCGGCGTTCCGGACGGGGTTGCGGCGGCCCAGGTCGAGCACCTCCGACTCGGTGAGGCGCTCGCAGACGTACCGGACCGTCATGAGGACGGCGTCGTGCGCGACCACGAGGACGCGGTGGTCCGCCTCCCACCGGTCCAGGTCGGTGAGGAACGACCGGACCCGCAGGGTCAGGTCCGCCCAGGACTCGCCTCCCGGCGGCCGGTAGAAGAACTTGCCGAGGTGTCGGCGGCGCGCGGCCTCGGCCGGGAACCGTGCGTCGACGCCGGTGCTCGTGAGCAGGTCCAGGATGCCGAGCTCTCGGTCGCGCAGGCGCTCGTCCTGGTGCACGGGCAGGTCGAGCCCGGCCACCTCGAGCGCGATCGTCGCGGTCTGCACGGCGCGCACGTACGGCGACACCCACACGACGTCCGGACCGGTCGTGCGCGACGCGTCCGCGAGCCAGCTGCCCAGCGCGGCGGCCTGCTCCGCGCCGAGCGCGGACAGCGGGGTGTCCGCGTCGCGCGTGTCGAGGTCGATGACCTCCTGGCCGGCACGCTGGGCGGCAGACGCCGCGACGTTGCCGACGCTCTCCCCGTGCCGGACGAGCATCAGCTCGGTGACGCCTCTGGCGGTGTGCCCGTCGTCGCGGCTCACGCGCTCCCGGTCCTGGTGCGGCGCCGTCCAGTGCTCCATGAGCGTGCTCACCTCTCGTCGTCGCGCGGGCGGTGTGGACATCGTGGAACGCCTCGCGCCGATCCGCCACGGCAGCCCGGGCCTCCCTGGTACGGTCCGCCGGTGGCTGTGGGGAACCGTCGGGACGTCGTCGTCGCCGCGCTGATCACGCTCGTCGTGCCGGGTGGTGTGGCCGTCGTGGGCCTGGCCGTCGTCGCGCTGCTCGCGAACCGCCCGTCGGTCGGCTGGGAAGGGCTCGGGCTCGTCCTCGTCGGGTTGGGCGTCACGGCGGTGGTGGGCGTGATGGCCCTCGTCGTGACGGCGTCGGTCGCCTTCCGCCGGCTCCCGCCGGGGGAGCGGTGGCGCCCTGCGGTCGCCGCGGTGCTCGCGGCGCTCGTGGTGGCCGTCGCGCTGACCCGCGCACCGGGAGGTCCGGTCGCACAGCTGTGCCTGCTGAGCCTGCCCGTGCTGCTGCCGCTCGTCGTGACGGGGCACGCGCGCTGGCGGTGGGTCGCGATCGTCGTGGGCGCGGTCGTCCTGCTGGGGCTGGGTGACACCGCGCTGCAGCGCTGGCAGCGCGGCGACGAGCGGCGGGACGAGCTGCAGAGGTTCGACGGCGCGCTGCCGCTGACGGACGGCAGCTCGGTCGACAGCCCGTTGCCCGGCGGGTGGTCCTACCTGACGACGCGGTGGCCGTACCCCGGGTCGGACCTCGACCTCACGATGCAGTGGCGGCGCGGGGCCGGCACGGCCGACGAAGCGAACTACGTCGTCGACGTGAGCACGGACCGGACGGACTGCGCGCCCCTGGGCTCCGAGCCGACGTGCACGGTGATCGGTCACGGGGAGCACGGCACCGTCACGCTCCGCGACAACGCCACGCGGTACGTCTTCGTCCGCGTCGGTGACGTCGAGTGGCGCGTCGACACCACGTACGTCGACGAGCAGGACGCCGTCGCCGTGCTCGACCGGCTCGAGCCCGTCGAGGTGCAGGACTTCCTCCGCGTCGCGCAGGAGGCGGAGACGCTGGGCTGACGCCTGGTCCACCCGCGTCTCGACCGCGCGCGGGGTCCGTGGGCCGGGCCGTCAGGCGGGGACCAGCGCGACGCCCGCGCGCCGGAGCTCGACGAGCGTCGGGTCGTCCGCCGCGACGTCCGTGACGACGCCCGCGACGTCGCCGAGCGGCAGCACCGCGAAGCGCGAGGCGGCGCCGATCTTCTCCGCGCTGGCCAGGACGAACGTGTCGGCGGCGCGACGCGCCAGGGCGCGCTTCATCGCGGCCTCGTCGGCGTCGCCCGTGGTGAGCCCCGCCGTGGGGTGCACACCGGTGACGCCGAGGAGGAAGACGTCCGCCGTGACGCGCTGCGCCGCCTCGACGGCCGCAGCACCGCACGCGACCCCCGAGTGCTTGAACAGTCGGCCGCCCAGCACGACCACCTCGACACGCGGGTGCTCGACCAGCGCTGCCGCGACGCCCGGGCTGTGCGTCACGATCGTGGCGTCCAGGTCGGGCGGCAACGCCCGGGCGACCGCGAGCGTGGTGGTGCCGCCGTCGAGGATCGCGGTGCAGCCGGGGGTGACGAGCCGGGCGGCCGCGGAGGCGACGCGGTCCTTGCTCGCGACGCTCACTCCTCTGCGGCTCGCGAGGTCGCCGACGGCGGGGGACGCCGGGAGCGCGCCGCCGTAGACGCGCTGGCACAGGCCGGCCTGCGCGAGGTCGCGCAGGTCCCGCCGGACGGTGTCGGGTGACAGCCCGAGCTCGGCGGCGAGGTCCTTGGCGACGATGCGACCGTCGCGGTGGAGCCTGTCGAGCAGGACGTCACGACGTTGTGCGGTGAGCATGCGGCCTCCCGGTGCTGCACGTTCTTTCTTGTTCTTGCCGAGTGTTGCACGTACTGTCGCACACATGCCCCCTGCGACATCGACCACGACCACGACCACCTCCACGCCGTCGCCGGCGCAGCCCGGGACCCGGGGCCCGGACCACCGTGGCCGCACCGACCTCGACCGCACCGGCCTCGACCTCACGGGTAATCCCCGCGTCCGCGTGGTCGCGGTGGAGCTGCTCGCCGCCGCGTGGCACGTGCTGCGCCGGACGACGTTCGACTACCGCGGCGCCGACGGGCGGTGGGTGCGGCAGCAGCGTGAGACGTACGACCGTGGCAACGGTGCGACCGTCCTCCTGTACGACCCCGACCGTGCGACGGTGCTCCTCACGCGGCAGTTCCGCTTCCCCGTCTACGTCAACGGCCACCCGGACGGGATGCTCCTCGAGGCCGCCGCCGGCCTACTCGACGACGACGACCCCGAGACGGCGATCCGCCGCGAGGCGCAGGAGGAGACGGGTGTGCAGGTCGGGGCGCTCGAGCGGGTCTTCGACGCCTGGATGAGCCCGGGGTCGGTCACCGAGCGGCTGCACTTCTGGGCCGCGCCGTACACACCCGCGCAGCGCACGGACGCGGGCGGCGGCGTCGCCGCGGAGGGCGAGGACATCGAGGTCGTCGAGCTGCCCTTCGCGGACGCGCTCGCCATGACGCTGACCGGGGAGGTCGCCGACGCGAAGACGATCATGCTGCTGCAGTGGGCGGCGCTGCACGGCCCGTTCCGCACCCGCTGACGGGCCGCGTGCCCGCAGGTCGTCGCGCCCCAGCGGGCCAGAGGCGCCGCAGCGTGTGACCTGGGTCACATCAGCGGTACCATCGAGCCGACGCGCGGACCGGTCCCGGCGGGTGCTGGTGCTCCCGGGCCGTCGACGACGTGACGGGGGGCTGTCGGCATGAGCACCGGACCCGGCGACGCGACGTTCCCTCCCGTGGAGCTCGTCGTCGAGGAGGACCAGGTCGCGCACGGCGTGCTCGTCGCCAGCCCGGACCAGCAGCTGGTGGCGGTGTTCGCGCCGTGGCCCACGGTTCCGCGGGGGAGCCGGATCCGCCTGCGACGTCCCGACGCCGGGACCTGGCTGACGCCGGTCGAGGTGACGGTCGGGTACCCGGACGGTGCGACGCCGGCGGGCAGCCTGGGTCTGGTGGTCGTGCAGGAACCGCCCGGTGCCGTGCCCACGCTCGGCAAGGTCGCCGAAGGGCTGGTGCACGAGCTGCTCGACGGCCCGGCGCCGAGCTGGAGCAGCGTGCTCGCCGAGGTCGGCGTCGAGGCGTCACCGCCCGCGGGCGAGGTGACCGCGCCGCGCGACGACCCGACGGCCAGGCCCGCCGTCGCGGTGACACCGGGCCCCGCACCGACGCAGTTCAGCTGGATCTGCCAGATCTTCCGGTGGGACTGAGCCCGTGCTGCGGTCGCGGTGGCGGCAAGGCGGCCGGTGGCAGGTCGGTGCCGCACCGCTGCGGCCGCCGGCGCCGGCGCCGAGCCGTGGCGACGTCCTGCTCGCGGTCCTCGTCGTGGGGATCGACACGGTGCTGTTCACGCGCCTGACGGAGGCGCCGACCGACCGTGCGTGGGTCCTGCTCGACCCGGTCCCGCTGTGGCTCGTGGTCGCGGCGGGGGCGGCGGCGGTCCCGGTGCTCTCGTTCCGGCGTCGGGCGCCCGTGGCCGTGTGCGTCACGCTGGCCGCCTGGGCGGTGCTCCTCACCGTGACGGTCGGCTCCCGGCCGCTGCTGACCCTGCTCGTCGCGCTGTACACGGCGGCCGCGGCCGTGCCGCTCGCACCGGCGGTCGTGTGCCTCGGGGCGGTGCTCGCGGCGCACGGCGTCGCGGCGACCTCCGAGGCGCTGTCGGTGGGCGGCGCGCGGCCCGTGCTCGTCGTGGTCGCCGTCATGACCGTGTTCACGCTGCTCGACACCACCGCCTTCGGAGTCGGGCGGTGGGTCGCGGCGTCGAGGGCGCGCGCGGTCGAGCTCGTGCGCTCCGGTGAGGCGCTCGCGGCCGCGACGGTGACCGCCGAGCGGCTGCGGATCGCCCGGGAGCTGCACGACGTCGTCGCGCACGCCGTCACCGTGATGGTGCTCCAGACCACCGGCGCGCACCGGGTGCTGATGGCGGAGGCGCCGCGCACGTCGCCGGAGGTCCTCGACGCGCTGTCGTCGGTCGAGGCGGTCGGCAAGCAGGCGATGAGCGAGCTGCGCCGCCTTCTGGAGGTCCTGCGGACGGTCGCGGACGAGGTCGACGCGGCGGAGCCCGGACCCGGGCCGGACGGGACGGGCACCTCGCCCGGTCTGTCGCGCGTGCCGGCGCTCGTGCAGGAGATCCGCGCGACCGGCGTGTCCGTCGCGGTGTCGACGACGGGCACCGCGGGACCGCTCGACCCCAGCGTGGACCTCACCGCGTACCGGATCATCCAGGAGTCGCTCACCAACGTGACGCGGCACGCGGGCCCCGGCACGACGGCGACGGTGCGCTGCGCGTGGGACGACGGCGCGCTCGTCCTCGACATCACCGACGACGGCGCCGGGACGCCGGTCCACGCCACGCGAGGGCTGTCGAGCGGGTTCGGCTTCGTCGGCCTCCGCGAGCGCGTCAAGCTCGTCGGCGGCAGCCTCGACGTCGGGCCCGGGTCGGCGAGCGGGTACCGGGTGCACGCCGTCCTGCCCGCGGAGCCCCGGTGACCGTCCGGGTGCTGCTGGCCGACGACGAGGCGCTCGTGCGCACGGGCATCGCGCTGATCCTGCGGGACGCGGAGGGCATCGAGACCGTCGGGTTCGCGGCCGACGGTCGCGAGGCGGTGGAGCAGACCCGCGCGCTGCGCCCCGACGTCGTCCTCGTCGACGTGCGCATGCCGGTCCTCGACGGCGTCGAGGCCACCCGGCGCATCGTCGAGCACGCGTCCGACTCCGGGACCGACTGCGCGGTCCTCGTCCTGTCGACGTTCCACGTCGACGAGGCCGTGCGCGGGGCGCTGCGGGCGGGCGCCTCGGGGTTCGTGCTCAAGGACGCCGCACCCGACGAGCTGGTGTCGGCGATCCGTGCGGTCGCGGCGGGCGAGGCGTGGCTGGACCCGGCCGTCGCGCGGGGGCTGCTCGACGAGTTCAAAGGCCGGCCGGACAGCACGCGTGCGACGACGGGCGACCTGGCGCGGCTGACCCCTCGGGAGTGCGAGGTCCTGGTCCTCGTGGCGCACGGGCTGTCGAACACCGAGATCGCCGAGCACCTCGTGATCAGCGAGGGCACCGTCAAGACGCACGTCAACCGGCTCCTCGCGAAGCTCGGCGTCGGCAGCCGCGCCCAGGCGGTCGTCGCGGCCTACCGCGGCGGCCTCGTCGCGCCGGACGAGCCGCCGCCTCCCGCGCGCCGCTGACGCGCCCGGCGCGCGGTCGTCCCCCGTGGGTGCACGACGCCGTTCGGCTGCTGCCCGGGGTGGACGCCGGATGTCCGGCGTCGGGCCGACGACCCGCTCGGATGCGCGGACCTATCGTCTGGCGAATCGGGCCTCGGGCTCGCCCGTCGTCCGTCATCGGGAGCCCGTCGTCCATCCCCGACGTGGGGTGCGGGAGCCCGAGGAGGGGGAAGAACACGTGCACACGGAGGAATCGAAGCGCAGGGGCCACCGGTTCGCCCGGGTCCTGCCCACCGTCGCCGTCACCGCCGCGGCGCTCCTGGTGGGAGCGGCCGGCGCCCAGGCGTCGACGCCGCAGAACGTCCCCACGGTGACCGTGACCGGCGCGCGCACCGCGTCGCCGGTCGTCGCCACGGGGACCACGTCGGCCGTGCGGACGGCGAGCACCTGGGAGTTCGCGGGGTACTACCCCGACCCGCTCCTGTGCCACCTCTCCGGGATCGCCTCGGGCCGCCCGTACACCTGCAACTTCATCTTCGTCGGCTGGACCCTGTGGCTCCGCACGAGCTGAGCACCGGGCCGAGCACCACCGAGCACCGCCGCGGGACGCGCGTCCGTCCCGCGGCGGTGCTCGGTCGTGCGGCGGGTATCGCCACGGTCGCACCTTGATCGCCGGCTGCACCCCGGGGCGTACGTCGCGGACACCCCGTGGGCTCGACGACGACGCGCGAGCAGATCCCGAGACTCGACGTGTCCGATTCGTCCCTCTCGTCAAGGAGAACTCCCATGCCCACGCCCGGAGACGAGCTGTCGAGCATCAACTTCGAGTCGATGCTCGGCGGCCCCCTGGTCGCCGTGGTCCGCGCGCAGTCGCAGGCCGCGATGAGCACCGTCAGCTTCATCAAGGAGGTCGGCTTCAAGAAGACCGGCACCGAGCAGGACCCCGCGGCCGCGTCGACGGGCGAGCCGATCTACGTGTCCTTCAAGTATCCGAAGGAGGTCGCGCCCTACGTGCCTGCCGTCGGCAACGGCAACGGGCAGGTCGGGTCGATCACGGTCACGAACGCCGGCAGCGGTTACGTGCAGGCGCCGACCGTCACGGTGAGCGCCCCGGGCGGCGGCGGCACGACCGCGACGGCCACGGCCACCGTCGCGAACGGCGCGATCACGGGGATCACGATCACCACCGCCGGGAGCGGCTACACCGCCGACCCGACCGTCCGGATCACGGCGGCGGCGAACGACCCCGGCACCGGCGGTGCGGCCACGGCGACGGCGAACCGTCCGGCGCAACCCGCGCAGATCCAGCAGATGCAGCTCGAGGTGCCGATCCTCACCATGCTGCCCATCCCGTACATCCGGGTGGAGAGCACGAGCATCGACTTCAACGCCAAGATCAACTCCGTCGAGTACACCAAGACGGACGAGTCGATCAAGGTCGACGGCTCGCTCGAGGTGGGCGCCAAGTGGGCCTGGGGCTCGGCGACCCTCAAGGTCAGCGCCGCGTACCAGCGCACCACGCAGACCGGCACCAACGTGGAGCGCACGTACTCGCTCGCGGTCCGCATCTCCGCCGTCCAGGACGAGATGCCGGCCGGCATGGAGCGGCTGCTCGGCATCCTCGAGGACGCGATCACGGCGCAGCCGACGTCGGCACCCGCCCCGCTGACCGTGCGCTGACGCGGACGGAGGGACGACGATGGCCTACCTCGGCGACTTCCTGGGCGCGCTGAACCGTGAGATCGCCCTCGCCCGCGTCCAGGGGGACGTCGAGGCGGTCAGGGTCGCGGACCTGTACGCGCACGACCCGCTGCTCCAGCACTTCCCGGTGCCACGGTTCCGGCTGCCCACGCTGACGATCCGTGTCCCGGTCGCCGTCGAGCGGCTCGACGGGGTCACCGCCGGGACCGTGGGCGGGGTCCTCGACGGGTCACGCCTGCGGCCCGCGTTCCAGACCGTGCTCGACGACGAGCTCGCCGCGCTCGGGGCGACGCTGCCCGACGACACACGACGCGAGCTCGACCGGGTCGTCGGTGCGCGCATCGACGCGCTCGTCGCCGGTGACGTCGACCTCGTCGGGGAGCGAGCCGTGGCCGAGGACCTCGCGTCCGTGGCCACGGCGGCCCTGCCGGAGAGGGTTCTGCTGGGGCGCCTGGGCACGACCGCCGACGACCTGCGGGCGCGCCTGCGGGAGCGGCTCCGGGTCGCCCTCGTCCAGGCTCGCGTCCAGCCGCCACGCCTCGAGGTGCTGGTGACCGACGCCCAGCTGCGCGAGGCCGGCGACCACCTCCTCGAGCTGAGCCTCACGCTCACCGAGGAGGCCGTCGAGTGGACGGTCGTCGAGCAGGCCGGCGGCGACGCGTCACGCCTGGTCCCGGAGTAGACGATGCTTCGCCTGCTGCAGCACGAGGAGCTCCAGGGTCTGCTCCTGGAGGCCGCCGACGTCCTCGACCGGTTCCACGCGCGGGCGGCGGACTTCGAGCCGGCCGTCGACCGCTGGCTGGTCCGGGTCGAGGAGGCCCTGCGTCAGAACCGCCTGCCGCTGAGCTCGCGCGTCGCCGCGGCGCGCGCCGAGCTCGTCGCCGCCCGGTCCGCGCGGGTCGGCCCCGACGGCGGCTCCGCGACGCGCGAACGGCGGTCCGCCCGACAGGCTCGGGCGGTCGCCGTCGTGAAGCGGGTGGTCGAGGACCTGGACGTCGAGCTCTCGGCGTCGCGGCGGCGGTTCTCCGACGCCGAGGACGTCGCCCGCAACGTCCTGGCCGTCGGCGCGGCGACCGGCGTCCTCGGGCCGTCCGCCGCCGACGGGTCCCCGTCCGAGGCGCTGCGCGCGCTGCGCGACGACCCCCGCACCGCCGGGGGCGTCGTGCAGCTCCACGGGCTCGTCGGGCGGCAGGACGCGCTCATGGTCCTGGGGCGCCGCCTCGTCGACCTGCAGACCTGACGTCGGGCCGGACGGACGCCACGGCGGGACGACGCACACGACCGATACGACCGACGCGACCGACACACCGACACGACCGACATACCGACACGACCGAGAGGAGCGGGACCGTGCCCGCCAAGTCGAACCTCAGCGGCGCCACGTGGTGGCGCCAGCACAACGCGCGCTTCTCGAACAGCCGGGACCTGGCGGACCTCGCGCCGGACTTCCGGTACCGGGTCGGCCGGTTCGTCGACGCACTGCGCTGGGGGGAGGCGTCCGTCGTCGTCAGCAGCACCCTGCGGCACCCGAGCCGCGCGTACCTCATGCACTACGCGTGGCGTGTCGCGCACGGTCAGGTCGCGGCCGAGGACGTCCCGCCCCGGTCCGGGGTCGACATCGACTGGGTGCACGAGAGCGAGAAGGCCTCGCGGGACGCGGCGATGGAGATGGTGCAGCTCGCGCGCATGGCGCACGTCGCGAGCCTGACGTCGAACCACACGCGCGGCACCGCGATCGACATGACGATCACCTGGACAGGCACCCTGCTGCTGAAGCTGCCGGGGTCGGGCAACCTCTGGGAGATCCCGGACCGGCCGCGCACTGGCGCGGGCAACACCGAGCTGCACCGGCTCGGCGCCGACCTGTTCCGTGTCCACAAGCTCGCGTCGGATCCTCCGCACTGGTCGCACGACGGGCACTGACGCTCCCGGCCTGGACCATCATGGTCTAGACCAGTAGCCTGCCGGTGTCACCGTCGACCGCCAGGAGGCAGGCCATGCAGCGTTCCGTCGTCGTCGCGATCGAGGAGGGCCTGCACGCCCGGCCCGCCGCGCTCTTCGTCGCGGAGGCCGCGCGACAGCCCGCACCGGTGACGATCGCGAAGGACGGGTCGAAGCCCGCACCGGCACGTTCGATCCTGTCCGTCATCACGCTGGGCGTGTGCGCGGGTGACGAGGTGACCCTCGCGACCGAGGCCGACGACGACGAGGCAGCCGCCTCGCTCGACGCCCTCGAGACCTTCCTCAGCCGCGCCGCCGTGAGCTGACCATGCGAGCCGACCGGTGAGCTGACCTCGCGGGCCGACCGCGCGAGCTGACCACTGACGAAGGTCGGGGCGGCGTCCCGCACGACGCCGCCCCGACCCAGTTCGGCGTCAGAGCCCGAGGTCGTCGAGCACGGGCAGCCGGGCTCGCACGGCCTCCCGCGCGGCGTCGGCCCCGTCGGCCGCGAGGGCGACCTCCGCGAGCTCACGGCACTGCGCCGCCGTCACGCTCGCGAGCACCGCGCCGACCTCGGGCAGCGCGCGCGGGGTCATGGACAGCGACGACACGCCGAGGCCGACCAGGACGGGCGCGAGGGCCGGGTCCGCCGCCGCCTCACCGCACACCCCGACGGGACGGTCGCGGAGCAGGCCGCCCGCGCACGTGGCGGCGACGAGGTCGAGCACGGCGGGCTGCCAGGACGTCGACAGCCGGGCCAGGCGCGCGAGCTCACGGTCCGCGGCCATCGCGTACTGCGTGAGGTCGTTGGTGCCGATGCTCGCGAACGTCGCGTGGGCCAGCAGGTCCCGTGCCCGCAGCGCCGCCGACGGCACCTCGACCATGACGCCTGCCTGCGCGAGCCCGTGCGCCGCGCAGCGCTCGACGAAGTCGCGCGCCTCGTCGGCGGTCGCGACCATCGGCGCCATGACCCGCACGTGCGCGTCGGACTCCCGGGCGGCCGCGGCGATCGCGGCGAGCTGGTCGTCGAGCACCTGCGGGTGCTCCCACGAGGTGCGCAGCCCGCGGACCCCCAGCGCGGGGTTCGGCTCGTCGGGCGCGGTGACGAACGGGAGCGGCTTGTCGGCGCCCGCGTCGAGCGTGCGCACCACGACCGTGCGGCCCGGGAACGCCGCGAGCACCTGCCGGTAGGCGGCGACCTGCTCGTCGATCCCGGGCGCGGCGGTCCGGCCGAGGAACCCGAGCTCGGTGCGCAGCAGCCCGACGCCCTCGGCGCCGGCCGCCGCGGCGGCCGCGGCTCCGGCGGGGTCGGCGACGTTGGCGAGCAGCACGACGGGCAGCCCGTCGGCGGTCGCGCCCGGCGCGGACAGACGTGTCGCCCGGCGCGTCGGCCGGCTCGCGCGCTCGACGGCGTCGGCGTCCGAGTCGGGGGTCACGACGCCCAGCGAGCCGTCGACGAGCACCCTGTCGCCGTCGCGCAGCGTGCCCGCCCCGGCGACCGCGACCACCGCGGGGATGCCGAGCGACCGGGCCAGGATCGCGGTGTGCGACGTCGGCCCGCCGCCCTCGGTCACGAGCGCGAGCACGCGGTCGGGGGAGAGGCGCGCGGCGTCGGCCGGGGCGAGGTCGCGCGCGACCAGCACGAACGGCGCGTCGCGGTCGGGAACTCCCGGCACCGGGGCGCCCGTGAGCGTGGCGACGACGCGGTCGCGCACGTCCTGGACGTCGCGCGCCCGCTCGGCGAACAGGCCGCCGAGCGCGACGAGCTGCTCGGCGACGCCCGCGGCCGCGTCCCACACCGCGCGCTGCGGCGTCGCGGACGCCTCGAGGACGCGGCGGCGCGCCTCGTCCACGAGCGTCGGGTCGGCCGCCATCTCCGCGGTCACCGCCAGCACCTGCGCGGCCTCGCCACGCGCGCTCCCGGCGGCGGCCAGGAGCGCGTCGTGCACGGTCGCGGCCGCCGCGTCGACGCGGTCGGCGGCCGCCGCCAGGTCGGTGCCGGGGGGCAGCGGCTCGCTCGACGGTGCGGGCAGCGGGTCAGGCATGCGGGCGACCACGCCTGCGCGGCGTCCGGGGCTGACCCCGACGCCGCGCAGGACGAGAGCGGTGCTGGTCATCGCGCCGCGTCGGTCGCGGGCGCGGCGGGCGGCGCCGGCTTCTCCGTGCGCGGTGACGGGACGTCGACCACGTCGGCGGTCGGGTCGACGGGGGCGACGTCGTCGTCCTCGCGACCCGGCGTCCGCAGGTTCCACCGCGTGATGACCCAGCGGAACAGGAAGTAGTACACGACCGCGTAGCCGAGTCCGACGAGGATGAGCATCAGCGGCTGCTCGGCGATCCGGAAGTTGAGCACGTAGTCGATCGCGCCGGCCGAGAACCCGAACCCGTCGCGGATGCCGAGCGCGTTGGTGAGCGCGAGCGACGTGCCGGTGAGCACCACGTGGATCGCGTACAGCGGGTACGCGACGTACACGAACGCGAACTCGAGCGGCTCGGTCACGCCGGTGACGAACGAGACGAGCGCGGCGGAGCCCATGATGCCTGCGATGACCTTGCGGTTCTTCGCCTTCGACGTGTGCACGATGGCCAGCGCGGCGGCGGGCAGGGCGAACATCATGATCGGGAAGAAGCCCGTCATGAACGTGCCGGCGGTCGGGTCGCCGTGCAGGAAGCGCGCGATGTCGCCGTTCCAGACGTCGCCGTTGGCGTCGGTGTACTCGCCGAACTGGAACCACGGCAGCGAGTTGAGCAGGTGGTGCAGGCCGATGGGGACGAGCAGGCGGTTCGCCGTCCCGTAGACGAACGCGCCGAGGATCGTCGAGCCGGTGACCCACTCGCCGACCGCGGTGAAGCCCGCGTCGAAGGCGGGGTAGATGAGCGCCGCGACGACCGCGATGAGGATGGCGGCACCGGCCGTGACGATCGGCACGAACCGTCGGCCGCCGAAGAACGCCAGGTAGGGCGGGAGCTTGATCCGGTAGTACTTCTGGTACAGCAGCGCGGCGACGAGGCCGATGACGATGCCGCCGAGCACGCCGTAGTTGATGAGCTCCTGCTTCTCGCCCTCGGCCGCCTCGCCGAGGATGAACGGCGACAGCGCCGTGGTGACGCCCTTGAACACGAGGTAGCCGATGACGGCCGCGAGCCCCGTCGAGCCGTCGGACTTGCGGGCGTAGCCGACCGCCACGCCGAGCGCGAACAGCAGGGGCAGGTTCGAGAAGAGCGCGTCACCGGCGGAGGCGAGCACGGCGGCGACGGGCAGCAGCCACGCCGCGTGCGCGCCGAGCCCGTCGGCGCCGAGCATGTCGGCCTGCCCGAGCCGCAGGAGGAGCGCCGCGGCGGGCAGCGACGCGATGGGGAGCATGAGGGAGCGGCCGATCCGCTGGAACTGCGGGAGGCCGGGGATCCCCTTGCGCGGGGTGTCGACGGGGTCGACGACGGCGGTGGTCATGGAGCACTCCTCGTTGAGGGTCGATGACGTGCGGGGCCGAGGGGGAGGGACCGGCGGCGGACCCGATGCGTCGTGGAGCGCCGCGCTGTGTCCTGGTCTGGACCAGTTGCGCACAGAGTGGTCTAGACCTCATCATGTGTCAAGGGTCACACCGCGACGACGCGGAGCCCCCTGGTCTCCGGGGTGGCCGGCCCGCCGAGCCGTTCTGAGGAGTGGACCTGGACGCGGACCAGCGGGCCGACGACGAGCCGACGCGCGGCGACGACGCCGACGACACGCCCGTCGCGCACAAGTACCTCGCCGTCCGCGACCACCTCGTCGCGCTCGTGGCTCAGGGCCTGCGCGTCGGCGACGCGATCCCGTCCGAGCGCACGCTGTGCCAGCAGTTCGGCTTGTCCCGGATGACCGTCCGGCAAGCCGTCGACGCGCTCGTCACCGAGGGCGTCCTGGTCCGCGAGCAGGGCAGGGGCACCTTCGTCGCGCCGCAGCGCATGGACTTCGAGATGCGCCTCACGACGTTCGGCGAGGAGATGCGCCGCCGCGGGATGGAGCCGACCACGGCCGTCCTCGCGGCGCAGACCGTCGCCGCGACCCCCGACGTCGCCGCGGCCCTCGAGCTCGAGCCACGCGCCAAGGTGCACTACCTGTACCGGGTGCGCAGCGCCGACGGCGACCCCATGAGCATCGAGCAGGTGTGGGTCCCGGCCGCGCTCGCGCCCGACCTGCTCGACGGTGGCGCGCCGCCCAGCATGTACGACGCGCTGCGCGCCCGCGGCCTGGCCCCGGAGTGGGGCGAGGACACGCTCTCCGCCGACGACGCGACCGACACCGAGGCGTCGCTGCTCGGCCTCGGCGACCGTCGCGCGGTCCTGCGGGCCGCCCGCCGCACCTACAGCGCGCAGGGCGCGACGATGTACTCCCGCTCCTGCTACCGGGCCGACCGGTACAGCGTCTGGGTGCCGCTGCGTGCGCCGCGACCCTCGCTCGTGCCGCGCCGGCGGTCGCCCGACGGCGACGGCGACGCCCGTACCGACGTCCCGACCCCCGCCGCCGACCCGGCGACGCCCCCCACGACGACGCGGCACGCCCCCGCCGCCGCGGCAGCACGAGGAGAACGCCCATGAGACCGGAAGGCATGGAGCAGGCCGCGGCGATCCTGGCCGCGCTCGGCGGCGTCGAGAACATCGACGAGATCGAGCCCTGCACGACCCGGCTGCGCTCGCTGGTCCGGGACACCGCACGCGTCGACGCGGCGGCCCTGCGCGCCGCGGGCGCGTTCGGTGTGATGATCTCGGGCCGTGTCGTGCAGGTCGTCGTCGGCCCGAACGCCGACACGATCGCCACGGACCTCGACGACCTGATGTGAGACCGCCGGTCGACGACCGGCGCCCGGACGAAGGAGCACCACGATGAGCAAGGCAGCGCAGATCCTCGCGGCGCTCGGCGGCGACGCGAACGTCCTCGACCTGGAGCCGTGCGTGACCCGGCTCCGCGTCGAGGTCGAGGACCCGTCGCGCGTCGACGACGCCGCGCTGAAGGCCGCCGGGGCGATCGCGGTCGTGCGCTCGGGCATCGCGGTGCAGGTGATCGTCGGCCCGGAGGCGGACACGCTGGCCTCGGACATCGAGGACCTGCGTTGATGGCCCTGCCGATCCTCGCGCCCGTCGCCGGACGCGTCGTCGCGATGACGGACGTCGACGACCCGGTGTTCGCCGGGGAGCTCGTCGGTCCGGGGCTCGCGATCGACCCGGCCCGGGTCGCACCCGCCGAGGTCGTCGCGCCCGTCGACGGGACCGTCGCGAAGCTCCACGCGCACGCGTTCGTGATCGAGACCGCCGACGGGCGGGGCGTGCTCGTCCACCTGGGCATCAACACCGTGCAGCTCGGCGGCGAGGGCTTCACGCTGCTCGTCGCCGAGGGCGACGCGGTCGTCGCCGGCCAGGTCCTCGTCACGTGGGACCCCGCCGCCGTCGAAGCCGGTGGCCGGTCGTCCGTGTGCCCCGTGGTCGCGCTCGACGCGCAGCCCGGCTCGCTGTCCCGCCACGCCCGGCCGGGGGACGGCGTCGCGGCGGGGGACCCCTTCCTCGAGTGGGTGTAGGGGTCGCGACGACCCGCCCGGACGATCGCCGGGTGCACGCGTCGGTCCGGCGCCGTGCCTGGTTCTCGTGTTGCATACCCGTATGGACAGGGACGCGCTCGAGCTTCCGCGTGACACCGGGACGGGCACGGACGGGAGCCCACGCGTGCGCCCGACGGTGCTCGTCGGCCTGGCCGTGGTCGCGGCCTACGGGATCCTCGTCACGATCGACGACCTGCTCCCCGGCGGTGGGGACGGGGACATCGACGACCCCACGCTCGCGTTCCTGCGGACGCACGTGCTGCCGCTCACGATCGTCGCCGTCCTGCTCCTGACCTTCGTCCGGCGGGCGGGCTGGTGGAGGCCCGTCTGGCGCGAGGCCCCGAGCCAGCGTGTGCCGCGCTGGTGGTGGGCCTTCCCGGCCGCCTACCTCGTGGTCATCGCCGGGAACCTCAGCCAGGTCGACTGGGGGCAGGCGCCCAGCTACCTGCTGGTGCTCGGGGCGGGGACGTTCCTGGTCGGGCTCACGGAGGAGCTCGCGCTGCGCGGAATCCTCCTCACGGGAGCCCGCGGGTCCTGGTCCGAGCTGCCCGCGTTCCTCCTCACCTGCCTCGTGTTCGGCGCGCTGCACGCTCTGAACCTGCTGCACGGCGCCCCGGTGGTCCCGACCCTGATCCAGATGGTCGTGACCTCGTTCCTGGGGGCGATCTACTACGCCAGCCGGCGAGCAGGCGGCGGACTCTGGTTGGCCGTCGTGCTGCACTTCCTGGCCGACTTCGCGCTCTACGCCGCGGGCTACTCCGACTCGAGCAGCGGGAACCCGCCGGTCTGGGGAGCCGCGGCGCTCACGCTGCTCGGCGTGCTCAGCATCCCGCTCGTCGTCTCGATCGCCCGACGGACGGGGCGGTCACGCGCGAGCTGACGACCCCAGGCCGGGTCGCTCCCCGGTCGAGCGTCGACCTCTCGCCGAGCGGGAGGAAGGACGGCCTGCCAGGGTGGGCACGTCGACTCGACCACGTGAGCAGGGGGAACACGGATGCGGGTACAGCCTCGGGCGTGGATCGGCCTGGCCGTGTGGGTCCTGTACGGCCTGGTGGTCGTCGTGGTGCAGAAGGCCAGCAGGATCCCCTACACGGAGTTCGGGGAGTCGCCCTCGAACCTGTGGCGGGGAGCGGTCCTGTCCCTCGTGGTCGGAGCGGTGGTCCTCGCCGTCGTCACGACGTGGCTGAGGTGGTGGCCGCCCGCCCTGCGCGAGCGTCGCACCACCCGGGCGAAGTGGACGATCATCGCGCCCGCACTGCTCCTGGTCGCCGTGATCGGCAACCTCGCCGGCACGCGGTGGTCGGCCGTGAGCCTCGACTTCGTGGTCGCGGCACTCGCCCTGGGCGTCTTCGTCGGGTTCACGGAGGAGCTGACCACCCGCGGCGTGCTGCTCGTCGGCCTGCGCGGCAGCACCGCCGAGGTCTGGGTCGCCCTGGTCTCGAGCCTGTGCTTCGGCCTGATGCACGGGATCAACATCGTCCTCGGTCAGTCCGTCGCCGACACGATCCCGCAGATCGGCCAGGCGTTCCTCCAAGGCCTCACGTTCTACATCGTGCGGCGGGTCACCGGGTCGCTGGTCGGCGCGATGGTGCTGCACGGGGCGTGGGACTTCTCGGTCTTCACCCTGGAGCAGGCGGGCGGCACCAACCCGCTCGCGTTCCTCGTCATCGTCGCGGGCGTGCTGTCCCTCGTCTTCTTCTGGTTCGCCGCCCGCGACGCGGACGAGCGGACCGGCGACCGCGAACGGCACACGACACCCGCGGCCGCCTGAGCCGCGAGCCCCGGCGTCTCGAGCGTCAGGTCGTCGTGGGCTCCGCCGCGCGGACCTGGTCGCGGCCCGCCGCCTTCGCCGCGTACATCGCGTCGTCCGCCGCGCGCAGCACGTCGTCGGCCGACTCGCCCGGCGCCAGGGTCGCGACGCCCGCGCTGAGCGTCAGCCGGACCGGCGCGCCGTCGGTCGGCACGGTGAGACCAGCGCAGCGCGCTCGCACCTCGTCGGCCCGACGCGTCGCCTCCGGGGCGCCGACGCCGGGGAGCAGCAGGACGAACTCCTCACCACCGAGCCGCGCGGCGGTCTCGCCTCGCGCGGCCGAGGCCGCGAGCTCCCGGCCGACCGCGACGAGGACCGCGTCCCCGACCGCGTGACCGTGCGTGTCGTTCACGGCCTTGAAGTGGTCCACGTCGAGGAGCACCATGCTCAGCGGCCGGCCGCTCGCGGTGGCCTCGTCGACGGCGTCCGAGAGCCGCTGGGCGAGCGCCCGGCGGTTGTGCAGGCCGGTGAGGCCGTCGCGTGTCGCCTGCTCGACGAGCTCCGCCCGCAGCCGCTCGAGCTCGGTGACGTCGCGCAGCACCACGACGGTGCCCGCCGCCCGGCCGACCGGGTCCGTCATCGGCGTGACGCGCACGTCGAGCACCGCCCCGGTCGCGGCCGTCAGGGTCCCGCGGTCCCGCCGCGTCGGGTCGTCGTCGAGGTACGCCCGCCACGGCGCGTCCGCGCCGACGTCGAGCCCGCTGCCGTCGGGGGCGCCCAGCAGCGCGGTTGCGGCGGGGTTCGCGTCGAGGACGCGACCGCGCGGGTCGAGCACGACGACCGCGTCGTTGATGACCTCCAGCACCTGCCGCGTCGCCACCGGCACCACGGTGCTGTGTCCGCCGAACCGCTCGACCCACCACCAGATCGCGGCGCTCACCAGGAAGAACACCGGCGTCAGGTGCACGTTCTCCGTGCGCGCCGCGACCACGTTCGTCAGGACGTTGCCCACCGTCGGGATGGTCGCGGCGAGCACCGCCACGCCGAAGACCCGGCGATGGCCGGGCACCGCGCGGACCATGGCGCCCAGCGCCAGGACGATGCCCGCGCCGATGAGCGCGTAGCTGTAGGCGGTGTGGGCCCAGTAAAGCGGACCCGCGTCCATCTCCACGCGCCCGCCCTCGACGGCGACACGCAGGAACCACGCGTGCACCGGGTCGAGCACGAGCGCCACGACCAGGAGAGCCGGGTGGACGAGCAGCAGCGCGCGGGCACGGCGGGGCAGGCGCCTGCCCGACAGCACCGCGAGGTACCAGAACGTCGCCCCCGCGACGGCCGCGGCCCCCGGGAAGACGAGGTAGTGCAGGGTCACCGTCGCGGGCACGGAGCCCTCCGCGACGTGCAGGAGCGCCCGCGCGGTCGCCCACAGCGACGCGCCGAACATCATCACGGCGAGCGGCAGCGCGAGCGGGGAGGTCCGCCGCCGGCGCACGACGAGGACGCCCGTCGCGGTCGCCACGACGGCCGCGAGCAGCGAGACGGCCTCGACCAGCGTGGGCACGCACACCTCCGCACCGTCCTATCGGCAGCGCCCGGCCCGGCGTGAACGGTCGCAGGCCGACGTCGGCCCGCTCCGGTCGGCCCCGCGCGCAGGGGCACCGCGCCGTATCTCGGGTGCGCGCGGTCGCTCCTCACCCGTGACTCTTCCGACGAGAGCAGGTGAGGACGATGGGGGAGCCGCCGTCGTTCCCTCGCAAGGTCTCCGAACGTATCGAGGGCCGCGGGAAGGCACGCGCGCACGTCACCAGCACGCCGCGCATCCGCGGTGTGCGGGGGGACGTGGACGCGTCCGTGCACACGAACGTGGTGAACCGCACCCTGGTCGTCGGAGGCGGGGTCGTCCTGGCCGTCGTGCTCGCGGCGGGAGCGGCCTGGTACCTCACGGTGGAGGTCCCGACGCAGCGGGTCCGCGACCTCGCCGCGGGGGTGTGCGCGAAGGTCTCCGCCGAGGGCGAGCTGCCGCTGCCGGGCCCGGACGGGACGTGGCAGGCCGCCGCGCTGGTCGCGCTCGCCGAGCAGCGGGCGACGCTCGTGGACGAGCAGGCGGCGCGCCTGCGGGTGGCCGACGCGTCCGCGTCGCTGGCCGACGACGTCGACCGCGCCGCTGACCTGGTCGCGCCGCTCGGCGGGTACGCACGGATGCTCGCGACGATGCTGCCCGCGTACGCAGGCGACGTCGTGACGCTCGAGGAGCTCACGGCGCTCTCCGCGACCCCCGAGCAGCAGGAGTACAAGGCCGCCGAGGGCCGTGCGTACGACGCGCTGGAGGACCTCTCCGGGCAGACCTGCCCACCCGCCGCCTGACGGACGTCGAGCGTGGCACCCGGCGTCAGATCCGGCCCCGCACCGGCGTGCGCTCGACGGGGTCGGCGTCGCCGGGTGGGGCCATGTCCGCGCGGACGCCGAGCAGCCGGACCTCGCGGTCCTCGATCTTCTCGGCCAGGGTCGCGGCGGCCTCGACGACCGTGGCGCCGTCCGTCGTCGGGGCGGGGAGCTTGCGGCTCATCGTCGTCGTGACGAACGGCGCGTACCGCACCTTGAGCGTGACGCGCACGACCGGCCGCCCGTCCTGCGTCGTGTCCCCGACGACGTCGCGCGCGAGCGCGCGCACGGCCTCGCGGACCTGCTCGGGCGACGTGAGGTTCTGCTGGAACGTGGTCTCCCGGCCGTGGCCGCGCGGCACCCACGGGCTGTCGTCGACCGTCGTCGGGCCCAGGCCGTGCCCGAGGTCGTGGTACCAGACGCCCATCCGAGGCCCGAACTCGGCGACCAGCGCGTCGGCCGGAGAGTCGGCGAGCTCGCGCACGGTCGTGACGCCCAGCGCCGTGAGCCGCTTCGACACCTTGGTCCCCACACCCCACAGGTCGATCGTCGGGCGGTCGCCCATGACCTCGAACCAGTTCTCGGCGGTCAGCCGGAACACGCCCGCGGGCTTGCCGTGCTCGGTCGCGATCTTCGCCCGGACCTTGTTGTCGCCGATCCCCACCGAGCAGTGCAGCCGTGTCTCGCGGAGCACCGCCTCCTGCGCGCGGCGCGCCAGCGCCTCGGGGTCGTCTGTCCGGGCGCCGAGGAACGCCTCGTCCCAGCCGAGCACCTCGACGACGACCTCGAGCGACCGCAACGTCGCCATGACGCGCTCCGACGCCGCCTCGTACTCCGGCGCGTCGACCGGCAGGAACACGGCGTCGGGGAGCTTGCGCGCCGCGATCCGCAGCGGCATCCCGGACCGCACGCCGTGCTCGCGCGCCTCGTACGACGCGGTCGACACGACCCCGCGCTCGGTCGGGTCACCGCGACCGCCGACCACGACCTGCCGGCCCGCGAGCTCCGGGCGGCGCAGCACCTCGACGGCCGCGACGAACTGGTCGAGGTCGACGTGCAGCACCCAGGGGAGGTCCGTGCCCATGCCCCCTGAGTGTGCCCGCCGGCGCCGACAGCCGCCGGACGACGGCCACCGCGCGCGCAGGCGGACGTAGCGGCTACTTGATCGCCCCCTGCGTGACGCCCGCCATGACCCAGCGCTGGGTGAACAGGTAGACGATGATCGCGGGCGCCATCGCCATGAGGTAGGACGCGAACGCGACGTTGTAGTTGCTGCTGAACTGCGTCTGGAAGACGCTCTGCAGCACCGGCAGGGTCTGCAGCGTCGAGTCGGCGGTGATGAGCGACGGCATCATGAAGTCGTTCCACGAGGCGAGGAACGCGAAGATCGCGACGGTCGCGCTCATGGGCGCCATCATCGGGAACACGATGTGCCGGAACACCACCCACGTGGTCGCGCCGTCGAGCCGCGCGCTCTCCTCGAGCTCCTCGGGCAGGCCGCGGATGAAGGCCGTGAACAGCAGCACGCTGAACGAGAGCTGGAACATCACGTGCAGCAGCGCGACGCCGACCGGGTTGGCCAGGCCGACCATGCCGGTGAGCTTGACCTGCGACAGCGCGAGGACCGGGAACGGCAGGAACATCGCGGCGAGCAGGTAGAAGAACGAGAACCGGAAGAACTTCCGGTCCCAGTTCCGGGCGATGGCGTAGGCGGCGAACGACGCGAGCACGACGGTGCCGACGACGGTGACGGCGGTGACGAACACGGAGATCGCGAAGCCGCGCGGGAAGTCGGTGAGCTTCCACGCCTCGACGAACCCGTCGACGCTGAACGGCGACGGCAGCGAGAAGACCTGGCCGTCGACGGACTGCGCGGTCGTCTTGAACGCCATCGTGAGCGTCGCGTACAGCGGCAGGAACACGGCGACCGAGCAGACGATCAGCGTGATCGTGGCGCCCCAGCTCGGGCGGTCCTCCCCGCCGCGGCCGAGGAAGCGCCGGCGACGGCGGACGGGCACCTGGCCGGGGGTCGTGGTGACGAGCGACTGGGCAGTCATCAGAACGCGTTCCTTCCGCGGGTCAGGCGCAGCTGGACGACGGCGAGCACGACGGCGATGAGGAAGAAGATCGTCGCGTTGGCCATCTGGTAGGCGTAGTCGCCGCCGGTGAAGCCGGTGAAGATCGTCATCGCGACGCTGCGGGTCGCGGTGCCGGGACCGCCGTTGGTGAGGCCGACGATGATGTCGTAGGCGTTCAGGAAGTTCTTGAACCCGATGACCATGTTGATGACGACGTAGCCGGCGACGAGCGGGAGTGTGATCGACAGCAGGCGCCGCATCGGCGTCGCGCCGTCCATGGCCGCGGCCTCGTACACCTCGCCGGGGATCGACAGGATGCCGGCGATGTAGATGAGGAGCGCGCTCGGGATCGCCTGCCACGCCGTGACGATGACGATCGTCACCCACGCGAGGTCCGGGTTGGCCAGCAGGCTCTGCTCGAGCGCGGTGACGCCGATCGCCTGGCCGAGCTGCGGGACCGAGTTCGAGAACAGGAAGTTGAAGACGTACGCGATGACGATGCCCGAGATGACCATGGGCAGGACGAACACCGCGCGCAGCGCGATCTTGGCGCGGATCTTCGCGGTGAGACCGACCGCGAGCAGGAACGCGAGGACGTTGACGAGCAGGACCGTCACGAGCGCGAACCCGACGGTGAACGCGTACGAGCTGCGGATCGCGGGGTCGGAGAACAGCGCCAGGTAGTTCGTGAGGCCCGTGAACTGGAACTCCCCGAACCCGACCGAGTCGGTGAAGCTCAGGGTGATGCCCATGATCGCGGGCAGGGTGATCGACAGCGTGAACAGCACGAGCGCGGGCACGAGGAAGAGGTAGAAGGTCCGGTTGACCCGCGGACGGCCCTTCGTGGTCGGCGGGCGCGGGGGAGCGACGTCGCTCCGGCGGGCCCGGGTCGCGGCTGCGGTGGCCATGGAGTTCTCCGTTCGGGGAGTGCGGCGGAGCGTCGTCAGGAGCGGAAGGCCAG
Organism: Cellulomonas algicola; assembly: GCF_019024305.1. Classification (NCBI taxonomy): domain Bacteria; kingdom Bacillati; phylum Actinomycetota; class Actinomycetes; order Micrococcales; family Cellulomonadaceae; genus Cellulomonas; species Cellulomonas algicola. The sequence continues at coordinate 30,071 of NZ_JAHKSJ010000039.1, forward strand.
ACGCCGCCAGTCGGCGTCGAGCGTGCGCAGCACGGGCTCGGGCGCGGCACCGGCCGCGAGCGACTGCGTGTAGTTCTGCAACGGGATGGACTGCGGCACGAGCTGCGAGGCGCCCAGGTAGAACGCCGAGCGGTCGTAGTACTCCTGGAGCTCGACCAGCGTGGGGTTCGTGACGGGAGCGGCGTCGGTCGTGACGCCGAACCCGAGCGCGTGCGCGTTGTAGGCGTCGATGACCTCGGGCTGCATGAGGAACGCGAGGAACTCCCGCGCCGCGTCCTTCTTGCGCGAGCCCTCGGGGATCCACAGCGCGAGGTCGATGTTGACCCGCACCTTGCGGTCGGCCGGGTCGTCCGTCATGGGCAGCGGGAAGGCGCCGACGTCGAGGTCCGGGGCGGTCTTCGCGATCTCCCCGATCGCCCACGGCCCCTGCAGGTACATCGCGGCCTCGCCGCTCGCGAACGCGAGGTTCCCGTCGCCGTAGCCGCGGCTCGCCGCGTCGGGGTTGTCGTAGGGGAGCAGCTGCTGCATCTGCTCGACGGGGTCGAGGAACTGCTTCTCGAACGACACCGGCGAGTCCGGGCCGACGTTCGTGCCCTGGCGCTTGAGCTGGTTGAAGAACCTCGTGGTGTCGAGCCGGCCGCCGACGGAGTAGTCGAACGGGCCCTGCGCGATGGTCCACGGGTCCTTGTACGTGCCGTAGAACGGCGTGACACCGGCGGCCGTCAGCGTGTCGCACACGGCGACGAGCTCGTCCCACGTCGTCGGCGGCGTCAGGTCGTGCTCGGCGAAGATCGTGCGGTTGTAGAGCACGGCCGCGGCCATGAGCGAGTACGGGATGACGCTCGTGCGGTCCGGGTACGTCGCCGTGACGTCGATGAGCGGCTGCAGGCCGGGCAGGATGCGGCCGGCCTCCGGCATGTCGCCGAGGTCGCTCAGCACGCCGCGCTCGACGTAGCGCGAGATCTCGAAGTTGTAGTTGAGGCAGCCGATGTCCGGCGGCCGCTCGCGCACGAACGACCCCGCGAGGTTCGACGTGGCGTCGTGCCGCACGCGGACCTTGCCCTGCGCGTCGTGGAACTGCTGGATGAGCTCGTCGAAGTAGCCGATGACCTCGGGCTTCGACTGGAAGAACACGATCTCGGTCGTGCCCGACCCGGCCGACCCGCGGCTGCAGGCCCCCAGCGCCAGCCCCGCGCCGACGGCGCCGACACCGCGCAGGAACGCGCGTCGGGACACGTCGCGGGACGCGAGCGTCGGGGGTGAGGTGGCGCCCGGGTCGGGCGGCGGCTGCGGTGCGGGCGGTCGTGCGGTCCTGGTCGTGGGCACGGCGTCGTCTCCCCTCGGGTGTCCTGCGGCGGCAGGGGCTGCCGCCACCGTCGGACGGGTGCCGCGGCACCCGCCCGGACCGTCGTCAGCGGCCCGGCGCGTCCTCGAGCCGGAGCCAGACCGTCGTCTCCCCGGGGACGCGGTCGCCGTCGAGCGGCGAGCTCGACACGACGACCTGCCCCGCGGGCTTCGGCACGCTCGTCGTGCCGAAGTTCGTGACCGAGGCCCACCCACCGGGCCGCACGAAGGCGACCACGGACGCGGGGACGTCGGGGAGCCAGGTGAGCGTCTCAGCGCCCTGCAGGCGACGCCGCGCGGCGAGCGCGCGACGGTAGAAGGCGAGCGTCGAGTCCGCGTCGCCCTCCTGCCGGTCGACCGCGAACCGCTCGAACGACGCCGGCACCGGCAGGTGCGCGTGCTCGCCGCCGAAGCCGAGCGTGGGACCGTGCGACGCCCACGGCAGCGGCACGCGGCAGCCGTCGCGGCCCTTCTGCTCGCCGCCGGACCGGAAGAACGTCGGGTCCTGCAGCACGTCCGCGGGCAGGTCGGCGACCTCGGGGAGGCCGAGCTCCTCGCCCTGGTACAGGTACGCCGAGCCGGGCAGCGCGAGGGTCAGCAGCGTCGCCGCGCGCGCCCGGCGCCGGCCGCGCTCCTCGTCGGGCCGCGGGTCGGTGCCGTCTGTCAGCAGCCACGCGGCGAGGTCCGTGCCCTCGGGCAGGGCGTACCGCGTCGCGTGCCGGACGACGTCGTGGTTGGACAGCACCCACGTCGAGCTCGCGCCCGACTCGCGCGCGAGCTCGAGGTTCTTGTCGATGATCGACGCGAACGACGCCGCGTCCCACGACGCCTCGAGGAGGTCGAAGTTGAAGGCCTGGCCCAGCCCTTCGGGGGAGGCGTACCGCGAGCGGCGGTGCGCGGGCACCCACGCCTCGGCGACGGCCGTGCGCGGCGGGTCGTACTCGTCGAACAGGCGACGCCACTCGCGGTAGATGTCGTGCACCTCGTCGCGGTCCTCGAGCGGGTGCGCGCCGCCCCAGATGTCGGCGTCGAGGTCGGCCTGCGAGGGCAGCGGCTCGGCCATGTCCTTGGCGAGCGCGTGCGCGACGTCGATGCGGAAGCCGTCGACGCCCCGGTCCGCCCAGAACCGCAGCGTCGTGAGGAACTCCTGGCGCACCTCGTCGTCGGCCCAGTTGAGGTCGGGCTGCTCGGGCGCGAACAGGTGCAGGTACCAGTCGCCGTCGCCGACGGGGTGCCACGCGGGCCCGCCGAAGGTCGACGTCCAGTCGCTCGGCGGGAGCTCGCCGTGCTCGCCGAGCCCGCGGCGGAAGACGTAGCGCTCGCGGGCGCGGGAGCCGGGCGGCGACGCGAGCGCCTCCTGGAACCAGACGTGCCGGTTCGAGGTGTGGTTGGGGACGATGTCGACGACGACGCGGATGCCCGCGGCGTGCAGCGCGGCGCGCATCTCGTCGAACTGCGCGAGCGTGCCGATGCGCGGGTCGACGTCGCGGTAGTCGTCGACGTCGTACCCGCCGTCGGCGAGCGCGGAGGGGTAGAAGGGGCTCAGCCACACGGCGTCGACGCCCAGCTGGCGCAGGTAGGGGACCTTGGCGGTGATGCCGGGGAGGTCGCCGATCCCGTCGCCGTTCGAGTCGGCGAAGCTGCGCGGGTAGACCTGGTAGACGACCGCCTGCCGCCACCACGTGGCGTCCTCGTGCGGGAGACCCGCCGTCACGTCACCGAGCACCGTCGTCGAGCCCATCCGTCCCCCTGTTTGATGTACGGCCTAAATTTAAGGCGTGGCACTAGAGTGACGCGGGACGGCGGAGGAGGTCAAGGGTGCAGACGGTCCCGGTCTCGACGCGGCGCCTGCGGGAGGTCAGCACGCGCCTCGTCCTGGACCACGTGTGGGACGTCCCGGAGGTCACCGGGTCGGCGTTGATCGAGGCCACGGGCTTGTCGCGCGCCACCGTGCACGACGTGTGCGACGAGCTCATCGCGCAGGGCTGGGTCGTGGAGCTCGAGAGCCGACGCGTCGCGGGGGATCCGAGGCGCGGGCGGCCCGCCCGCCGGTACGCGTTCGACGCGCGGGCTGGGGTGGTCGTCGGCGTCGACGCGGGCCAGCACCGGGTCGCCGCGACCGTGACCGACCTGCGGGGGGCCCCGCTCGCGCGGACCGTGCTGCCCGTCGCCGCCGAGGACGGGACCGCCGAGCACCGGCTCGCCCTGATCGAGCAGGCCGCGCTCGACGCGCTCGCGGACGCGGGTGCCCCGGTGCGCGCGGTGCTCGCGGTCGCCGTCGGCGTCCCCGCACCGGTCGACCGCGACGGCCGGACCGCCTTCCAGGACAACCCCTTCTGGGCACGCATGAACCCGGACATCGGGGGCCGCCTGCGCGAGCGGCACGGCTGGACGGCGATCACCGACAACGACGCCAACCTCGCGGCCGTCGCCGAGCACTGGCGCGGGCACGGCCGGGACGCGCGCTGCCACGTCACGCTGCTCGCCGGTGAGCGGTTCGGCGCGGGCGTCGTCGACGACGGCCGGCTGCTGCGCGGCGCGCACGGGGGCGTGGGGGAGATGCGCTACCTCGACCTCGTCGAGGGCGTCGGGTCCGCCGACGGCATCGCCGCGATCGTGCGCGACGACGCGCGCGCCCAGCTCCACCGGCTCGACGGCGACACCGGGTCGGTGCTGCAGGAGCTCGCCCCCGCGGCCCTCGACGCGGCCAGCGTGTTCGCCGCCGCGCTCGACGAGGACCCGCTGGCCGTGAGCGTGCTCGAGCACGCCGGCGCGCTGCTCGCACGCGTCGTCGCGACGTTCGGGAGCATCTACGACCCCGAGCGCGTGATCGTCGCGGGTGCCGTCGCGGAGTCGTGCGAGCCGCTGCTCGCGCTCGTGCGGCACGAGCTCGACCGCTACCTCGACCCGCCCGGGATCCAGGTGCTCGCGTCCGACCTCGGCGGTGACGTCGTCACCGTCGGCGCGGTCAAGCGAGCGCTCGACCACGTCCGGGAGCACGCGCTGGAGATCGTCCCGGCCGGCTCCGCCCGGCAGTAGCGCCGATGAGGCCCACGCGGACGAGGCGGGCTGCCTGCGCGGCCAGCCGGTCCGGTGCCTCGCCCACGTCGAGGACGATTCCGGCCTCGTCGTCGTCCAGCGGCTCGAGCGTCGCGAGCTGCGAGTCGATGACGTCGATGTTCCTGGTGCTCTACTACACCGACGTCGTCGGTATCAGCCCTGCCGCCGCGGGCACCCTGTTCCTCGTCGTCCGTGCCTGGGACGCGTTCGCCGACATCTACGCCGGTCGTGTCGTCGACCGGACCATGACGCGCTGGGGCAAGTTCCGGCCGTTCTTCCTGTTCGGCTCGCTACCCCTGCTGCTGCTGAGCGTCGCGACGTTCACCGTCCCCGGCGGGCTCGGCGGCACGGGCAAGCTGATCTACGCGTACGTCACGTACGCGCTGCTCGGCCTCGCGTACAGCCTCGTGAACATCCCCTACGGCTCGCTCGCGTCGGCGATGACGCAGGTGCCGACCGAGCGCGCCAAGCTCGCGAGCTTCCGCATGGTCGGGACGGCCGCGACGATCATCATGCTGTCGTTCGTCGTCGCACCGCAGATCCGCTCCTCGGAGAACCTGCACGGGCAGTGCGTTCGTGGACGTGGTGCTGGACCAGGCCG
>NZ_JAHKSJ010000004.1:0-12402 GCF_019024305.1 Cellulomonas algicola
CGGCGCGCGTGCGCCGGTGCCGGCCCTGCGCGCGCGTCAGGTGCTCGCGCTGCAGCGGCTCGCGGGGAACGCGGCGGCCACCGCTGCCGTGGCGGGGGCGCCCGCGCGCACCGGGCCGGACACGGCGGTCATCGACCGTGAGCTGGCGGAGGCGACGTCGGCACCGGGCGTCTCGGCCCGGACGAACGACGACGGGCGGCACCTCCTCGTGCCCGACGCGCCGCCCGTACCGGCCCCGCCGCTGCCGGACGCGGTCGCGAAGCCGCCCGGCGGGGCGGGCGCGGCCACGGGCACGCCATCCGCCGGCCCGACGGCGGCGGGCGGCCCCGGGGCGGCGGCACCCGGGGGCGCTGGTGCGGCGACGCAGGCGGGCGGGACCTCGGCCCAGGCAGGCGGCCCTCCGGCGGGTGCCGCGACCGCGGCGGGGGCCGTCGCGCAGGCGGGGGCGGCAGGTAGGGCGGGTCCCGCGAGCGCGGCCCGTGGCGGTCGTGAGCCGGGCGAGGCGCGCGGCGGTGCACCCGACGCCGCGGGTCCGGTCGCGGGCGCGCCTGGTGTCGCGAGCACGCTCGACGCCGCCGTCGCACCGCCCGCACCCGACGCGCTGGCCGCCCAGCTCCCCGCGGAGCCGACGGCCGAGGCGGTCGCGCAGGACGAGGCGGACCAGCGCGCGCCCGAGGAGAAGGCCGCCGAGGCCGCGGCGCTCACGGCGGGCGTCCGGGCGACGGCCGACGAGCGGCGGACACGCGTCGCGGCGGACGCCACGGACCACCGGACGCAGGTCGGGGCGGGTGCGGCGGCCCGACGGGCGGACCTCGCGACGCGGCTCGCGGCGGCGCTCGCCGACGTGACCGCGCGCACGACGGCGGCCCGCGCCCGGCTCACGACGCAGGCCGCGCAGGCCCGGGCGGCGGTGCGTGAGGGCGTCGCGGCGGACGTCGCGGCGGTCCGGCAGGCGACCGCGGGGTCGGTCGCGGAGGCCCGTCAGGGGTTCACGACGCGGCGCACGGCGCTGACGCAGGCGGTCGAGGCGGAGGTGGCGCGCGCGCAGGCGGCGGTCGACGCCGAGGCGGCCCGCGGCGTCGCGGCCATGGAGTCGGCGGCGGTCGACTGCGAGCAGGCGGGCGAGCGCGAGGCGTCCCGGTACCGGGATCCGGACGACCCCGGTCCCGAGCAGCGCGAGGCCGCCCGCCGGGTCGGCCGGGAGAGCGCCGCCGACATCCGGGCGAAGAAGGCGGGGCTGCGCCCCGAGCTCGCGTCCAAGGCCGCCGAGCACGTCGAGCGCGTCCGGACGTACGTCGCGACGGTCACCGGACAGCTGAGCGAGGCCGAGACGTCGCTCGTCACGGAGCTCGAGCGCAGCGGGCGTGAGGCGGAGGAGCGCGCGCAGGAGGGGCTCACGGGCGGCCTCGCGGCGGTCGACCGGCGCCTGGAGGCGGACGTGGCGGCGGTGACCGCGGCCGGTGACGCGACCCGGCGCGAGCTCACGGGTGTCGGCGCCAGGCTGACCAGGACGCTCGACGCGGACGCCGCGGCGGCCGACGACGAGCTCGCCGCGTCGGGCCGTGCGCTCGACCAGGAGATCGACCACGGCGCGACGGAGACGACGACGGTCCTGGCGCAGCAGGCGGCGCCGTTCCTGCCCGGCGTACGGGAGCAGGTCGCGGCGGCCACGACGCAGGGCGACGCGGTCGAGACCGCAGGGCGTTCAGGCATGGCGGCCGCGGCCGGGTCCGCGGGCGGGCGGTTCGACGCGACCGTGCAGGCGTTCGCGGCGGCTGCGGGCGCGGCCGCGCAGGCGGTCGACGCACGGTTCGCGCAGGTCGCCGACGGGTTCACGGCGGCGACCGACGCGACGCTCGCGGCCCGGCAGGAGGAGTCGGCGCGGTCGCTCGAGGAGCTGCGCGGCCGGCAGCGGCGCCTGGTCGACGGGCTGCTCGCGGAGGCCGACCGGACGTGCGCCGACGCGCGCGCCGAGCTCACGCGCATGGGTGGCGAGAACCAGCGGGCGACCCGCGAGGCGACGGACCGCGCGGTCGAGGAAGCCGTGAAGCCCAAGACGGACGACGTCAACACCCGGGCGCACGAGGCGGCCGAGCAGGTCGACGAGGGGTTCTGGGCGGGCCTGGGACGCGCCGTCTGGAAGCTCGCGGTCGGCCTCGTCGTGCTCGTCGTGGTCGCGCTCGTCGTCGCCGCGATCGCCGCCGCGTTCGGCGTGATCCTCACCGCGTGGACCGCCGTCATGATCGCAGGCGCGCTGCTGCTCACGGCGTCGCTCGTGCTCGCGCTCGTGCACCGGCTGGGCCAGCGCGAGCTGCAGGGGCGGCCCGTCACCGCGGTCCTCGTCGCGCTCGCCGACACCGTGGGCGTCACGGGCATCTACGAGGGCATCGGCGGGCACGACATCGTCACGGGCGCCGAGATCAACGTGGCCGACCGCACCGAGCGCGGGATCCTCGGCGCCGTCACGCTCGTCGGCCTGATCTTCGGGGCGCGCTCGGCGATCAAGGGCCCGCCCGGCGGCACCTTCACGCAGCCCGTCGGCTCGGTGCCCGGCTTCGGCGCGATGGGTGCCGGTGCGCGGGCCGTCGCGGGTGCGCGGTCGGTCGCGGGCGAGCTCGCCGGGCTGGTCGGACGCGGCGCGAAGGCCGTCAAGGAGTGGTGGAACCGTCCCCGCACGCCCGAGCCCGAGCCCGTGCCCCCGACGCAGCCGGCGGAGCCCGTCCGGTTCGGCCGGACCGAGGACGGGTACCACGCCGACCGCATCTTCATGGACTGGCTCAGCCACGAGATCCCGCCCGAGGGCTGGAAGCTGCACGTGAGCGCGACCCCCGAGTCCGCGGCCGCGACCGCGGAGGCCGTCCTGCCCGTCCTGCGCCGCATGGGCGTCAACCACAAGGTGGTCGGGTCGCCCGAGCAGCTGGCCTCGATGGGCGGTGGCCAGCAGGGTAAGTTCATCACGATCTACCCGGACACCCCCGCGCAGGCCCGCGCGATCGTGTCCACGCTCGACAGCGTCCTCGCAGGTCGCGGTTCGGGTCCCGCGGTCGCCGGTGAGGCGCCCGTCGGCGGCTCGGGGGTCGTCTACAGCCGGTACGGCGGCTTCACCAAGGGCACCGTGACCGACCCGGCGACGGGCCTCGAGGTGGCGGACCAGCGCGGCCAGATCTGCCCGCCGTGGATCGAGAACATCTGGGCCACCCCGGCGCGGTCCGTGCCGGTGCCGGTCCGACCGGTCCCGGCCGAGGACAGGGACGAGGAGCAGTGACGACGACGACCCCCGCGTTCCCGCCCGTGTCTCCCGCGGTCCTCGACCGGACGGCGCGCGAGGCGGACGCCGCGGCGTGGCTCGCCGACGTCGACGCGTGGCGCGACCGTGCGCGGGCCTGGGTGCGCGACGACGCGGCCGCGGCCGGGGTCTCCGCGCCGCTGCGCGGCGTCCTCGCGGGGGCGCTCGCGGTCGGCGGCGACCCGACGGTGCCGTCGGTCTACGTCGTGCGGGGGTTCCCGCCCGACGGTCTCGACCCCGAGCTGCGGGCGTGGGCGGTGCTCGTGTGGCGGTCGTGGCTCGTCGACTACCTGTCGGACGTGTGGGACACCGTCGGCGGCGACCTCACCCCCGCCGAGTGCGCGCTCGTCGTCGACGAGCTGCTGACGCCCGCCGGCCTCGCAGGCACGTCCGTCTGCCTCGACTGCCTCCAGCCGCTGCGGGACCGCCCCGCGGACGCGGCCGCGCACGCCGCGGTGTGCCCGGTCCGGACCGCCCGGGCCCGCACGGGGACGGAGCGCCCGTCGCCCTGGTGACGACGAGGCCCGTCAAGGTCGCGCACGGCACCGTCAAGGAACCGTCAGGACCGGCCGCCGCGCCCGTGCGGCGGCGTAGACCTGCGGGTGCGGCCCCTCCCGAGGACCGCCGGCCGTTCGTGACGAGCGACCGCACGTCCTCCCGAAGGTGTGATCCCTCGTGGCCGACCTGGCCCTCGTCGCGCTCACCGTGGTGTTCTTCGCCGCGGTCGCGCTCGTCGCCCGACGCGCGGACCGCGCGCCCGCGCTCCCCGCCGACCTCCCGCCCGGCACGACCGGCACGTCCCGCACGTCCCGCACGTCTAGCACGTCTCGTACGTCGGGCACGTCCGCCGACGGACCCGTCGGGCCGCCCGCCGACCGAGCGGGGGACCGCGCGTGAACGGCCTCGACGTCGCGGCGCTCGTCGTCGCCGCCGCGCTGCTCGTCTACCTCGTCGTGCAGCTGCTGCGCGCCGACAAGGTCCGGTGAGCGCGGTGACCACCGTCCTCCAGGTCGGGCTCGTCGTCGTGGTCCTCGCGGCCGCGCACCGCCCGCTCGGTGCGTACCTCGCGCGCGTCTTCACCTCCCGCAGGCACCTCGCCGTCGAGCGCGCCGGGTACCGCGTCATGCGCGTCGACCCCGACGCCGAGCAGCGGTGGAGCACCTACCTCGTGTCGCTCCTCGGTTTCTCGCTCGCGTCCGTGCTGGTGCTGTTCGGGCTGGCCCGGCTCCAGGACCGGCTGCCGCTGTCGGTCGGCGCGCGCCCGATGGACCCCGCGGGGGCGTGGAACACCGCCGTCTCGTTCGTGACCAACACCAACTGGCAGTGGTACTCGGGTGAGACCGCCGCCGGTCACCTGCTCCAGATGGCCGGGCTCGCGGTGCAGAACTTCGTGTCGGCCGCCGTCGGGCTCGCGGTCGCGGTCGCGCTGATCCGCGGCTTCGCGCGGTCCGGGACGGACGCGCGCGTCGGCAACTTCTGGTCCGACCTCGTCCGCGGCTCCGTGCGGGTCCTGCTGCCGCTCGCGTTCGTCGCGGCGCTCGCGCTCGTCGCGGGCGGCGTGATCCAGAACCTGCACGCGCCGACCGAGGTCACGACCCTGGCCGGCGGCACCCAGCACGTGCTCGGCGGACCTGTCGCGTCGCAGGAGGCGATCAAGCAGCTCGGCACCAACGGCGGCGGGTTCTTCAACGCCAACTCGGCGCACCCGTTCGAGAACCCGACGCCGTGGACGAGCGCCCTCCAGGTCGTGCTCATGCTGCTCGTCCCGCTCTCGCTGCCGCGCGCGTTCGGCCTCATGGTCGGGGACCGCCGCCAGGGCTGGGCGGTGCTCGCCACGATGGGCGTGCTCTGGGCCGGCTCGGTCGCGCTGCTGACCTGGGCCGAGACCGCCGGACCGGGGCTCGCGCCCGCCGCCGCCGGTGCTGCGCTGGAGGGCAAGGAGACGCGGTTCGGCGCGGCCGCGTCCGCGCTGTTCGCCGCGTCCACGACCGGCACGTCGACCGGCGCCGTCAACGCGATGCACGACTCGCTCACCGCACCCGGCGGCGGCGTCACGCTCGTCAACATGCTGCTCGGCGAGGTCGCGCCCGGCGGCGTCGGCAGCGGGCTCTACGGGCTGCTCGTCCTCGCGATCGTCGCGGTCTTCCTCGCCGGGCTCATGGTCGGGCGCACGCCCGAGTACCTCGGCAAGAAGATCGGGCGGCAGGAGATCACGCTCGTCGCGCTCGTCGTCCTCACCATGCCCGCCGTCGTCCTGGTCGGCACCGCGTTCGCGGTCGCAGTGCCCGCGGGGCAGGCCGGCATCCAGGAGGCCGGCCCGCACGGGCTGTCCGAGGTGCTGTACGCGTTCGCGTCCGCCGGCAACAACAACGGGTCGGCGTTCGGCGGGCTCACCAGCGGCACGCCCTTCTACCAGGTGCTGCTGGGCCTCGCGATGCTCGTCGGCCGGTTCGTGCCGATCGCGCTCGTCCTCGCGCTCGCCGGGCGGCTCGCGTCGCAGCGGACCGTGCCCGCCGGGTCCGGGACGCTGCCGACGCACGGCCCCCTGTTCGTCGGGCTGCTCGTGAGCGTCACCCTCGTCGTCGTGGCGCTCACCTTCGTCCCCGTCCTGTCCCTCGGTCCCGTCGTGGAGTCCCTGTCATGAGCACCACCCTGACCCCGGCCCGCCCGGCCGGGCCGTCCACCGGTACGCCGCCGCACCGCGGTGCTCCTGCGTCCGCGCTGTCGGGCCGCCAGCTGATCGCCGCCCTGCCCGCCGCGCTGCGCGGCCTCGACCCGCGGCGGCTGTGGGACGCGCCCGTGGTGCTCGTCGTCGAGGTCGGCGCCGCGTTCACGACCGTCCTCGCCGCGCTCGACCCGTCCGTCTTCGCCTGGGCCGTCGCCCTGTGGCTCTGGGCCACCGTCGTGTTCGCGACGCTCGCCGAGGCCGTCGCCGAGGGGCGCGGCAAGGCGCAGGCGGCGAGCCTGCGGGCGACGCAGCGGCAGACGACCGCGCGGCGCGTCGTCGGCGGCGCGGGAGTCGTCTCGTCGGGGGCCGTCGACGGTCCGCCGACCGAGGAGGTGCCGTCGTCGGCGCTGCGCGTCGGGGACGTCGTCGTGGTCGCGGCGGGGGAGACGATCCCGTCCGACGGCGACGTCGTCGAGGGCGTCGCGTCCGTCGACGAGTCGGCCATCACCGGCGAGTCCGCGCCCGTGATCCGCGAGTCGGGCGGCGACCGGTCCGCCGTCACGGGCGGCACGGTCGTGCTGTCCGACCGGATCGTCGTGCGCATCACCGCGCAGCCCGGGCAGACGTTCGTCGACCGGATGATCGCGCTCGTCGAGGGGTCGGCGCGGCAGAAGACGCCCAACGAGGTCGCGCTCAACGTGCTCCTCACGACGCTGACGATCGTGTTCCTGCTGGCCGTCGTGACGCTCCAGCCGTTCGCCACGTACAGCGGCGCGACGCAGGACCTCGTCGTGCTCGTCGCGCTGCTGGTCTGCCTGATCCCGACGACGATCGGTGCGCTGCTGTCGGCGATCGGCATCGCGGGCATGGACCGGCTCGTGCGGCGCAACGTGCTCGCGATGTCGGGGCGGGCCGTCGAGGCCGCGGGCGACGTGGACGTGCTGCTGCTCGACAAGACCGGCACGATCACGCTCGGCAACCGGCAGGCCGCCGACCTGCTGCCCGCAGCGGGAGTCACGCCGGAGAGCCTGGCCGACGCGGCCCAGCTGTCGTCGATGGCCGACGAGACGCCCGAGGGCCGCTCGGTGCTCGTGCTGGTCAAGGAGCGGTTCGGCCTGCGCGCGCGACCCGAGGGCGACCTGGTCGACGCGGTGCTCGTGCCCTTCACGGCACGGACGCGCATGAGCGGGGTGGACCTGCCGGGCGCCGACCGACGGGTCCGCAAGGGCGCCGCCGCGGCCGTCACGCACTGGGTGCGCTCGACCGGCGGGCACGCGGGTGCCGACGTCGCGGCCACCGTCGACGCCATCTCCGCGTCGGGCGGGACGCCGCTCGTCGTCGCCGAGCAGGTCGGCTCGTCGCCCGCGCGCGTGCTCGGCGTGATCCATCTCAAGGACGTCGTCAAGGAGGGCATGCGCGAGCGGTTCGACGCGCTGCGCGCCATGGGCATCCGCACCGTCATGGTCACCGGGGACAACCCGCTGACCGCCCGGGCCATCGCCGCTGAGGCCGGCGTCGACGACGTGCTCGCCGAGGCCACGCCCGAGGACAAGCTCGCGCTCATCCGGCGCGAGCAGCAGGGCGGGCGGCTCGTCGCCATGGCCGGTGACGGCACCAACGACGCGCCCGCCCTCGCGCAGGCCGACGTCGGCGTCGCCATGAACACCGGCACGACCGCCGCCAAGGAGGCGGGGAACATGGTCGACCTCGACTCCAACCCGACGAAGCTCATCGAGATCGTCGAGATCGGCAAGCAGCTGCTCCTCACGCGCGGGGCGCTCACCACGTTCTCGATCGCGAACGACGTCGCGAAGTACTTCGCGATCCTCCCCGCGATGTTCGTCGGCGCGTTCCCGCAGCTCGACGTGCTCAACGTCATGCGGCTGCACTCGCCCGAGTCGGCGATCCTCTCCGCGGTCGTGTTCAACGCGCTCGTCATCGTCGCGCTCCTGCCGCTCGCGCTGCGCGGCGTCGGGTACCGACCCGCGTCGGCGTCCGCGATGCTCCGCCGCAACCTCCTCGTCTACGGCGTCGGCGGGCTCGTCGCGCCGTTCGTCGGGATCAAGATCATCGACCTCGTCCTCTCGCTGCTCCCCGGGATCGCCTGATGTCCACGCTCACCTCGCCCGCCCCCGCCGCCCTCCCGTCCGCCACGTCGGGGCGGCCCGCCACCGTCGTCCCGTTCGTGCGGCAGACCCTCGCCGGCCTGCGCGTGCTGCTCGTCCTCACCGTCCTGCTCGGCGTCGCCTACCCGCTCGCCGTCACCGGCGTCACGCAGGTCGCGCTCGGCTGGCGGGCCGACGGGTCACTCGTCGCGGCCGACGGGTCGCACGTGCGGGCCGCGTCGGACGCCGTCGGGTCCGCCCTCGTCGGGCAGTCCTTCGACGGGCCCCGTTGGTTCCAGCCGCGTCCGTCCGTCGCGGGCGACGGGTACGACACGCTCGCGTCAGGCGGGTCCAACCTCGGGCCGAACAACCCCGACCTGGTCGGGGAGATCGACGCGCGCCGGGCCGCGGTCGCGGAGCGCGAGGGCGTCGACCCGGCGTCCGTCCCGCCCGACGCCGTCACGGCGTCCGGGTCCGGGCTCGACCCCGACGTCTCGCCCGCGTACGCGCGGCTGCAGGTCGCGCGCGTCGCCCGCGAGAACGGGCTGCCCGTCGCCGACGTCGCGGCCCTCGTGGAGCGCTCAATCGTCGGACGTGACCTCGGGTTCCTCGGCGAGCCGCGCGTGAGCGTGCTGCGCCTCAACCTGGCGCTGCGGACAATGGGCTCGTGACCAGCCCGGACGGCGCCGCGCGTCCCGACCCCGCACCGGGGCCGGGGCGCGCACGGCCCGTGCCGGGTGCCGACGGGTCGCGGTCGGACACCGGTACCCCGCCGGCGCCCCCGGCACCCGCCGCGCCCGGCGCGCGGCGCGGGCGCCTCACCGTCTACCTGGGCGCCGCACCCGGCGTCGGCAAGACGTACGCGATGCTCGACGAGGCGCACCGGCGCCTGTCGCGCGGCACCGACGTGGTCGTCGGGCTCGTCGAGACGCACGGCCGCCTCGGCACCGCCGCGCTGCTCGACGGCCTCGAGGTCGTCCCGCGCCGCACGATCGCCTACCGGGGTCAGGACCTCACCGAGCTCGACGTCGCCGCCGTGGTCGCCCGCCGGCCGCAGGTCGCGATGGTCGACGAGCTCGCGCACACCAACGTCCCCGGCGCAGGCCACCCGAAGCGCTGGCAGGACGTCCACGACCTGCTCGACGCGGGGATCGACGTCGTCACCACCGTCAACGTGCAGCACCTCGAGTCGCTCAACGACGACGTCGAGGCCATCACCGGCATCCGCCAGCGCGAGACCGTTCCCGACGAGGTCGTGCGCGCCGCCGACCAGATCCAGCTCGTCGACCTGCCGCCGCAGGCGCTGCGTCGCCGCCTCGCGCACGGGAACGTCTACCGGGCCGAGCAGGTCGACGCGTCGCTGTCGTCGTACTTCCGCGTCGGCAACCTCACCGCGCTGCGCGAGCTCGCGCTGCTGTGGCTCGCCGACCGCGTCGACGACGCCCTCACCGACTACCGCCGCGACCACCGCATCGACGCGCCGTGGCCCGCGCGCGAGCGCATCGTCGTCGCCGTCACCGGCGGTTCGGAGAGCGACACCCTCCTCCGCCGCGGCGCCCGGATCGCGCAGCGCGCCGCCGGGTCCGAGCTGCTCGCGGTGCACGTCCTCGCGACCGACGGCCTCCCGAGCGCCGGTCCCGCGCGCATCGCCGAGCAGCGTCGGCTCGTCGAGTCGTTGGGCGGCACGTTCCACACGGTCGTGGGGGAGGACGTCGCGACCGCCGTCGTCGACTTCGCGCGCGGCGTCAACGCGACCATGGTCGTCGTCGGGGTGTCGCGGCGGCCGCGCTGGCGCGAGGCGCTGTCCGACAGCACCGGGACGTCGATCGCGCGCATGGCGGGGGCCGTCGACGTGCACCTCGTCACGCACGAGCGCGCGCGGTCCGGACGGTTGTCGGTGCGGCGACGGTCGCCGCTGTCCCGGGCCCGCCGCGTGGCGGGGTGGCTGCTGGCCGTCGTCGGTCCGGTCGCCTTGACCGCAGTCCTCTCCGCGCTCGACGGCGGAGTGACCCTCGCGACCGACCTCATGCTGTTCCTCGCGCTCACCGTCGGCGTCGCGCTCGTCGGCGGGCTCTGGCCGGCCGTCGTCAGCGCCGTCGCCGGCTTCGTGCTGCTCAACTGGTTCTTCACCCTGCCGACCGGCCGGCTCACGATCGCGCAGCCCGAGAACGCGTTCGCCCTCGTGGTGTTCGTGCTCGTCGCCGCGGGCGTCGCGTCCGTCGTCGACCAGGCCGCCCGCCGCAGCGCCGAGGCGTTCCGCGCCCGCGCCGAGGCCTCGACCCTCGCGTCCGTCACGCGCGCCGTCCTCACCGGCGAGGACACCGCCGACGCCCTCGTCGCCCGCCTCCGCGAGACGTTCACCCTCCGCGCGGTCTCCCTGCTCGAACGATCCGCGGACGGTCCGATCGGCGGTCCGGTGCCCACAAGCGACTCAGGCGACGTCGACGCGTCCGACGGCGGTCCTCGACGTGTCGGACGCGCGGGGTGGGTCGTTCTCGCGTCGGACGGCGCTCAGCCGCCGACGTCGCCCGACGACGCGTCCGCGGTCGTCACGGTCGACGACGCCCGGGTGCTCGCGCTCGACGGGCGCGTCCTGCCCGCGTCCGACCGGCGCGTGCTCGACGCGTTCGCCTCGCAGGTCGGTGCCGTCCTCGAGCAGACGCGCCTGCGCCGCGCGGCCGAGCAGGCCCGCGTCCTCGAGCAGGCCGACGCGACCCGCACCGCGCTGCTCGCCGCCGTCTCGCACGACCTCCGCACCCCGCTCGCGACGATCCGCGCGTCCGTCGACGCCCTCACCGCGAGCAACCTGCACCTCGCCGCCGCCGACCGCGCCGCGCTCGTCGACACCCTGGGCGACGCCACCGGCCGCCTCGAACGTCTCATCGACAACTTGCTCGACCTGTCCCGCCTCGCGACCGGCTCCGTCGCCCCCGTGCTGCGCGACGCGTCGCTCGACGAGATCGTCCCCCTCGCCGTCGAGGGCTACCCGCACGACGCGGTCCGCCTCGACCTGCCCGAGACCCTGCCGCTCGTCCGCACCGACCCCGGCCTCCTCGAACGCGTCGTCGCGAACCTCGTCTCCAACGCCGTTCGCCACGCCCCCGCGGGCACGGCCGTCGTCGTCACCGCGTCCCCGGTCGGCGCGGACCTGGTGCTGCGCGTCGTCGACACCGGCCCCGGCCTGCCCGACGACTCGAAGGAGCGCATGTTCGAACCGTTCCAGCGTCTCGGCGACACCACCGGCACCGGGTTGGGGCTCGGCCTCGCGGTCGCGTCGGGCCTCGCGACGGCCGTCGGCGCCGACCTCCACGCCGAGGACACCCCGGGCGGCGGCCTCACCATGGTCCTCGTGCTGCCCCTCGCCGACGCCCCCGCCACCGCGTCCGCGCGCGCCGACGCCGCCGAGCCCACGCCCGGCCGCCCCACCCCCGACGCGGACCTGCCCCCGACCACCGACGCGGACGCGACCTGATGACCGACGAGCCGACCCGCCCGGGCGCCCACGTCCTCGTCGTCGACGACGAGCCCGGCCTCGCGCACGCCCTCGCGATCACGCTGCGCGCCTCCGGCTGGCAGGTGACGACCGCCGCCGACGGCGCCCACGCCCTGTCCGCCGCCGCGCACCACCGACCCGACGTGGTCCTCCTCGACCTGGGCCTGCCCGACATGAGCGGCCTCGACGTCATCACCGCCCTGCGCGCGTGGACGCGCGTGCCGATCGTCGTCCTGTCCGCGCGCCAGCACGGCGAGGACAAGGTCGACGCCCTCGACGCCGGCGCCGACGACTACGTGACCAAGCCCTTCGCGATGAACGAGCTCCTCGCGCGCCTGCGCGCCGCCGTCCGCCGCGCCGCCGTCCCCGACGACCCGGGCGAGGCAGTCGTCACCGCCGGCGACCTGACGATCGACCTGGCCCGCGCCCGCGTCCTGCGCGACGGCACCGAGGTCCGCCTCACGCCGACCGAGTGGGCGATGCTCGAGGTCCTCGTCCGCAACCGCGGCCGCCTGGTGTCCCGCCGCCAGCTCCTCCAAGACGTGTGGGGCCCGGGGTACTCCGACGAGACCCACTACCTGCGCGTCTACTCCGCCCAGCTCCGCCGCAAGCTCGAGGCCGACCCGTCGCACCCCCGCCACGTCATCACCCACCCAGGCCTGGGCTACACCTTCGAACCCTGAGGCACGACCCGCGTCGCCTTGGCGACACGGGGTGTCCCGGTTCTCACCCGTCGGCTTGCGGGCCGCCTACCTGCCCGTTCGCGCGTGCGGTCGGGCGCCGACCCGGTGCTGACCACCGTTCGTGGGCCTAGATGTACTGACCACGACCGTTGTTGACGTAGCGAGAG
>NZ_JAHKSJ010000040.1:0-351 GCF_019024305.1 Cellulomonas algicola
ACTTGGCACACTGTTGAGTTCTCAAGGAACAGACGCGCATCTGCTCGAGCCTTTCGGCTCTTCGTCAGAGGCTTTGTCGTTCTCCATCTTAGCGGACCTTCCGGCCGTTCCCGTCCGCCCCGTGGGGCTCGCGGTTGCGGGCTCAGGCCCTCCCGAACGTGCTGCAGGCGCACTGAGCTCCTGCGGTTCTGTTCGGGGGCGGCCACCCTCGGGACCAGCCACCGGGATCGTTCCTCGGTGTCCGTTCCTCCCTGCCGGGCGACATCGAGAACATTACGCGGGCCCGGGCGGCGGAGGCAAATCCGGTTGCGGTGACCCCCGTCACCAGGCATACGGATGACGCGGTCTGAG
>NZ_JAHKSJ010000041.1:0-32553 GCF_019024305.1 Cellulomonas algicola
ATCGAGAACATTACGCGGGCCCGGGCGGCGGAGGCAAATCCGGTTGCGGTGACCCCCGTCACCAGGCATACGGATGACGCGGTCTGAGGCCGCGAAGGGCGCCCTGACCTGGGCCGACGCCCCGCGGGGCTGCCGGCGGACCTTCCCTGGGGTCCGGTGCTCCCCCGGTCCTGCAGGCCTCGCGCGTCCGGCATGTCCGGTCCGACCGCCCGGGCGACTCGCGCGCCCGGGCCGACCCCTGCGTGTGCCGATGCCCCCGCGCTCACTGACGCGCTCCGGGGCGCACCCCCGTGCGACTGACGGTCGGTCGACGTGCGCGGCGCGGGCCCGGCTTTCGGGCGCAAGCCGGGCCGGTGGACGACCGTCCCGTCGACCGCGAGCGTGGGGGGCTGCCCGACGGCGGAGGTGCGGTCACGGGGTGCGCGTCGACCACGGATGCGCGGGCCCACGCGTGCGCCTCGACGACGACGGATGCCCGGCCCCACGAGGGGACCGGGCATCCGGGAGGGGTCGAGCGGTGCGGCTGGAGCTGGCGTGGTTCAGGCGTGCGCGTCGACCACCGCGAGGGTGCGCTTGCCGCGGCGGAGGATCGCCCACCTCCCGTGCAGGAGGTCCTCGGTGCGCAGGACCGCGTCCTCCGCCTCGACCCGGACGTTGTTGACCGACGCGCCGCCCTCGCCGATCGCCCGGCGAGCCGCCGCCTTCGAGGCGACGATGCCCGACGCGGCGAGCACGTCGACCACCGGGTCGCCCGCACGGCCGGGAGCGGTCGGGAGCTCGGCGACGGCGGCGGCGAGCGTCGACTCGTCGAGGTCGCCGAGCGACCCCCGGCCGAAGAGCGCCTGGCTCGCCGCGACCACCTTGTCGGCCGCGGCGGTGCCGTGCACGAGCGACGTGACGTCGTGCGCCAGGGCGCGCTGCGCCTCGCGGGCGGCCGGTCGCTGCACCACCGCGTCGGCGAGCTCCTCGATCTGCTCGTGCGAGCGGAACGTGAAGATCTTCAGGTACTTCACGACGTCGGCGTCGTCGGCGTTGAGCCAGAACTGGTAGAAGGCGTACGGCGTCGTGAGCTCGGCGTCGAGCCACACGGTGCCGGCCTCCGTCTTGCCGAACTTGGTGCCGTCGGCCTTCGTCACGAGCGGCGTGGTCAGCGCGTGGACGGCGGTGCCCTCGACCTTGCGGATGAGCTCGACGCCCGAGAGGAGGTTGCCCCACTGGTCGCTCCCGCCGGTCTGGAGCGTCACGCCGTGCCGACGGTGCAGCTCCAGGAAGTCCATGCCCTGCAGGATCTGGTAGCTGAACTCGGTGAAGCTGATGCCCTGCTCGCTGCTGAGTCGACGCGCGACGGTGTCCTTCGCGAGCATGGTGCCGAGGCGGAAGTGCTTGCCGACGTCGCGCAGGAAGTCGATCGCCGACAGCGGTGCCGTCCAGTCGAGGTTGTTCACCATGGTCGCGGCGGCCGGGCCGTCGAAGCGCAGCAGCGGCTCGATCTGGCGGCGGATGCGCTCGACCCAGCCGGCGACGATCTCCGGCGAGTTGAGGGTGCGCTCGCCCGTCATCTTCGGGTCGCCGATGAGCCCGGTCGCGCCGCCGACGAGCGCGAGCGGGCGGTGACCGGCGTCCTGGAGGCGCCGCACGGTGAGGATCTGGACCAGGTTGCCGATGTGCAGGCTCGGCGCGGTCGGGTCGAAGCCGCAGTACAGCGTCACCTGGCCGTCCGAGAGGGCGGCGCGCAGCGCGTCGGCGTCGGTGGTCTGGGCGACGAGACCGCGCCACGCGAGCTCGTCGAGGATGTGGGTCACGAGGGTTCTCCTGCGAAGGTCGGGGCGGCCGTGGTCACGGCGCCCTCGAGAGGCGGGGTGCTCCGGGGGGACCGCGCGTCCCGGGCGGGCCGCGAGTCCTGGGCGTGCGTCGCGTCCGAGGTCGCCGGCACGCCGTGGACGGGCCGGCTGCCCCGCGCGAGCACGCGACCCGCGGAGCGCGGTGGGCACAGGGCCGACGTCGTCGTCCTCACGGGACGTCTACCGACGCCGGCCGCCGATACGCGGGCCGGTACGCCGACACGGTGCGCTCCCCCGTCAGCCAGTAGCGCCAGGGGAAGTGCGCCTCGCCGCCGGCGCCGGACACGCCGACGCGCGGGCCCGACGCGTGCGCGGACAGCGACGACCCCGCGTGCCGGTGCAGCACGGTCGCGCCGCCGGCCTCCGTGAGGTCCGCACCGTTGGCGCGCAGGTCCAGGCCGAGGCACACCGCCAGCCGGGCGGGGCCACGTGCCAGCTGCCGCTGGGAGTCGACGACGCCGACGCGCTCGCGACGCTCCCACGCGAGGTCCTCGCCCTCGACGACCTCGCCCGCGCGGAGCAGGACCGCGGCCGGGCTGCCCGTCGGCTGGGCGACGACGTTGAGGCAGTGGTGCAGGCCCAGGTGGCGGTAGACGTACAGGCGTCCGGGCTCCGCGAACATCACCGCGTTGCGCGACGTGCGGCCGCGGTAGGCGTGCGAGCCCGGGTCGTCGGCGCCGCCGTAGGCCTCGACCTCGGTGAGGCGCACCGTCACGTCGCCCTCGGGCGACCGCGACGTCAGGTAGGAGCCCAGCAGGTCCCGGGCGACGACGTGCACGTCGCGGCTGTACCAGACGCGGGCGGGCACCGCGACGACCGCGCGCGGGTCGGCCGCGTCCGGTGTCGTCGGTACCTCGCTGGGCTGGGTCACGCGCTCATCCTGCCGCACCGGCCGCGCGACCGGCTCGCCGATCCGGGTCGCGGACGCCGAGCGTCGGCGTGCGGACCGCGCGAGCGTCGCCGTGCCGACCACGCACCCCACGCCGCCCGGACCGCCCGATCTTCGCGGTGAAGCCGCGCGACCATCGGCGGACGGGCCGTGCGATCAGCGCTCGACGAGGCGGCCGACGGCGTCGACGTGCACGTCCGCGCGCTCGCGCGTGCGCTCCCGGGCGAAGTGCTCCTGCTCGGCGACCATCCACGCGAGCCAGTGCTCGCGGGCGTCGGCGCCGTCGCGCTCGAGCCCGCGCGACAGGCGCAGGTCGCGGGGTGCTTCGACCCAGACCTTCACCGCCGCGACCGGGTCCGCCGCGGTCCGCGCCGACCCGCAGCCGTCGAGGACCAGGACGTCAGGCACCGGGACGTCGTGCCACTCGGCGAACGCGCCCGCCGTCCAGTCGTACCGGCGGTAACGGCCCGGCCGACCGGCCGCGAGCGGCCCGAGCACCTGCGCGTCGAGCCGCTCCCACACGCCCTCGAGGTCGGACCACCCGTCGAGCAGGTCGTCGACGTGGAGCACGGTCGCGCCCAGTGCCGCGCCGACCCGGCGCGCGAGCGTCGACTTGCCGGAGCCGGCCGGGCCGTCGACGCAGACGAGCCGCACACCACCGAGGCGGGGCCGGGCGGCACGCGCCCGCGCGACGACCGCGTCGACGGCGTCGGTCCCGGACGTCGGAACGGTCACGCGGCCTCCTCTCGACGGAGAGGACATCATGCCGGTCAGAGGCGGAACGCGGCCGTCGAGGACGCCAGGCGCTCCGACACCTCCGCGATCGACCCGACGGTGACGCTCTCGCGCGCGAGGGCGTCGCTGGTCCGCCCCGCACCGCCCGCGACCGACGACACGGACGTCGCGATCTCCCCGATGCCCGTCGCCGCCTCGCCGACGCCGCGCGACATCGCGGCGGTCGTCGCGGACTGCTCCTCGACCGCCGCGGCGATCGTGGACTGGTACTCGTTGATCGCCGCGATGACCTGGGTGATGCGTCCGATGGCGTCCACCGCGGCCGTGGTGTCGACCTGGATCGCCGCGATCCGGCGCGCGATCTCGTCCGTCGCGCGCGCGGTCTCGCCCGCGAGCTCCTTGACCTCGTTCGCGACGACGACGAAGCCCTTGCCCGCGTCGCCCGCCCGGGCCGCCTCGATGGTCGCGTTGAGCGCCAGCAGGTTCGTCTGCTCCGCGATCGACGTGATGAGCCGCACGACGGCGCCGATCTGCTCCGAGGAGTCGCCGAGGCGTCCGACGGTGCGGACCGCCTCGTCCACGGCGGTCGTCGCCTCGGTCGCGACGTGCAGCGCCTCGCCCGCGTTGCTCGCGATCTGCCGGATCGAGGCGCCCATCTGGTCGGCACCGGCCGCGACGGACCGGACGGTCTGCGCGACCTGCTCGGCCGCCGAGGCGGCGGCGTCGGCGTCGGAGCTCGCACGCTCGGCCGTGGCCGACAGCGTCCGGTTGCCGTCGTCGAGCTGCTGCGCCGCGTCGTGGAGGACGACCACCTCGTCGGCGACGCCCCGGAGCGAGCCGTGCAGCGCGTCGAGGCCGGTGTCGAGCGCACGGCCCGCGCGGCCGATCTGGTCGCGGTTGTCGAGCCGCGTGCGCTGGGTGAGGTCGCCGGCCTCCACCGCGGCGGACACCCGGAACAGCCGGCTCAGCTCGCGGTCGATCGCGTGGGCGCCCCACGTGGTGAGGCCGCCCGCGAGCACCGTCGCGCCGACGCCGAGGCCGAGGAGCGTGCGGCGCGTCGCGCCGACGTGCTCCGCGACCGCCGGGTCGCCGCCCGCGAGCGCGACGACCTCGGTGCCGTCCACCCAGGCGACGACGACGACGGCCAGGGTCATCGTGAGCATGACGAGCGCGAGCGTGAGGACCTTCGCGCGGATCGACATGTTCGCGAACCACCGCTGGAAGCCCGTGAGGGTGCTCAGGTACGGCCGGTCCAGCGCGGCCGCCCGCCGCGCCGACCGGGCGGCCCCCTTCGCGGGGTGGACGTCAGGACTCACGGCCGTGCCGGTGGTGCTCACTCGGGTGTCGCTCCTCGTCGTGCCGACCACGCCGAGGGCTGACGCGAGCCGACGTGGGGTCGCCGGACCCATCGGTCGACGACCCCTCGCGATGAGGGTTCTGCCCGCGTCAGTCCGGGGCGAAGCGCGCACGCAGGGCCGTCGCCGCCTCGCGCGCGGCCGCGAGCTGCTCGGCGACGCGCACGGGGGCGGTGCCGCCGGCGGCGTCGCGCGAGGCGAGCGAGCCCTCGACGGACAGGACCGACCGGACCCCGCTCGTGAGGTGCGGGGAGATCGCGAGGAGGTCGTCGTCGCTGAGCTCCCACAGCTCGATCGCGGGCTTCCGCTCCTCGCACGCGCGGACGCACGCCCCGGCGATCTCGTGCGCGACCCGGAACGCCACGCCCTCGCGGACGAGCCACTCGGCGACGTCCGTGGCCAGCGAGAAGCCCTGCGGCGCGAGCTCGGCCATGCGGTCGGTGTCGAACGTGAGGGTCGCGACCATCCCCGCGAACGCGGGCAGGAGGACCGTCAGCTGGTCGACCTGGTCGAACACCGGCTCCTTGTCCTCCTGCAGGTCGCGGTTGTACGCGAGCGGGAGGCCCTTGAGCGTCGTGAGCAGGCCGGTGAGGTCGCCGACGAGGCGCCCCGCCTTGCCGCGCGCGAGCTCGGCGACGTCCGGGTTCTTCTTCTGCGGCATGATGCTCGACCCCGTGGAGTAGGCGTCGTGCAGCCGCACGAAGCCGAACTCCTTGGTCGACCAGAGCACGACCTCCTCCGCGAGCCGGGAGACGTCGACCGCGAGCATCGCGGCGACGAACGCGAACTCCGCGACGACGTCGCGCGACGCGGTGCCGTCGATCGAGTTCTCGACGGGACCGTCGAACCCGAGCTCCGCCGCGACCGCGGCCGGGTCGAGCCCGAGCGACGAACCGGCGAGCGCACCCGAGCCGTAGGGCGAGCGCGCGGCGCGCGCGTCCCAGTCGACCCAGCGGCCGACGTCGCGCAGCAGCGGCCACGCGTGCGCCAGCAGGTGGTGCGCGAGGAGGACCGGCTGCGCGTGCTGCAGGTGCGTGCGGCCCGGCATCGGGGCGTCGCCCGCGGCCGACGCCTGCGCGACGAGCGCGTCGACGACGTCGAGCACGAGACCCGACAGGACGCGCGCCTGCTCGCGCAGGTACATCCGCACGAGCGTCGCGATCTGGTCGTTGCGCGAGCGCCCCGCGCGCAGCTTGCCGCCGAGGTCGGCGCCGGCGCGCTCGATCAGGCCGCGCTCGAGGGCCGTGTGCACGTCCTCGTCGTCGGGCGCCGGGCCGAACGCGCCCGACGCGACGTCGGCGCGCAGCCGCTCGAGCGCGTCGACCATGCCGTCGAGCTCGTCGGCGGTGAGCAGCCCGGCCCGGTGCAGGACGCGCGCGTGCGCGACCGACCCCGAGATGTCGTGGTCGGCGAGCCGCCAGTCGAAGTGCGTCGACCGCGACAGGTCGGCGAGCGCGGCGGCCGGTCCGGACGCGAACCGGCCGCCCCACAGGGCCAGGGGTGCCTGCTCGTCAGACACTGCCGATCCCACCCTGCGAGCCGAGGTCCTCGGCGTTGCCGAAACGCACGTCGCGCGCCGCGGCGAGCTTGGACGACAGGCCGTAGATCTCGATGAACCCGCGGGCGGCGGACTGGTCGAACGTGTCGCCCGTGTCGTACGTCGCGAGGTTGAAGTCGTAGAGCGACGCGTCGGAGCGGCGGCCCGACACGGTCGCGCGACCGCCGTGCAGAACGAGGCGCACGTCGCCCGAGACGTACTTCTGGGTGTCGTCGATGAACACGTCGAGCGACTTCTTGAGGGGCGAGAACCACTGGCCGTCGTAGACGAGCTCGGTCCAGCGCTGCTCGACGCCGCGCTTGAACCGGGCCTGCTCGCGCTCGACGGTGACGTTCTCGAGCTCCTGGTGCGCGGCGATGAGCGCGATCGCGCCCGGCGCCTCGTAGACCTCGCGGGACTTGATGCCGACGAGGCGGTCCTCGACGATGTCGATCCGGCCGACGCCCTGGGCGCCCGCACGGCGGTTCATCTCCTGGATGGCCTGGAGCGGCGTGACCGGCACGCCGTCGAGCGCGACCGGGACACCGGCCTCGAACGTGACGACGACCTCGTCGGCGACCGGGGGGAACGTCGGGTCGTCGGTGTAGGTGTAGACGTCCTTCGTCGGGGCGTTCCAGATGTCCTCGAGGAACCCCGTCTCGACGGCGCGGCCCCACACGTTCTGGTCGATCGAGAACGGGTTGTGCTTGGTCGTCGCGATCGGCAGGTCGTGCTTCTCGGCGAAGTCGATCGCCTTGTCGCGCGTGAGCGCGAGGTCGCGGACGGGTGCGAGGCAGGTCAGGTCGGGCGCGAGCGAGGTGATGCCGACCTCGAAGCGGACCTGGTCGTTGCCCTTGCCGGTGCAGCCGTGCGCGACGGTCGTCGCGCCGAACTGGCGGGCGGCGCGCACGAGGTGCTTGACGATCACCGGACGCGAGAGCGCCGAGACCAGCGGGTAGCGGTCGAGGTACAGGCCGTTCGCCTTGAGGGCGGGCATGCAGTACTCGGCGGCGAACTCGTCGCGCGCGTCGGCGACGTACGCCTCGACCGCGCCGCAGTCGAGCGCACGCCGACGGATGACCTCGAGGTCCTCGCCGCCCTGGCCGACGTCGACCGCCACGGCGATGACCTCGGCACCGGTGGCCTCCGCGATCCAGCCGATGCCGACGGACGTGTCCAGGCCGCCGGAGTACGCGAGGACGACACGCTCAGTCATGGAACTTCTCTCTTCTCAGGGGGTGTGCGGGTCTGGGGGTGCTCAGTCGAGGGTGCGCTGACGCGACTCGGGTCGCGCGTCGGTCGCGAGCGCGAGGAAGCGGGCCGCGAGCGCGGTGCCCGCGGCCGCCGGCCCGGCGGTGTCGTCGCCCTCGCGGGCGATGACGAGGACGGTGTCGTCGCCCGCGATCGTGCCGAGCACGGCGGGCAGCACCGAGTGGTCGATCGCCGAGGCGAGGAACTGCGCCGCGCCCGGCGGGGTGCGCAGGACGACGAGGTTGCCCGACGCCTCCGCGGTGACCAGGAGCTCCGCGCACAGGCGCGCGAGCCGCGCGGCGAGCATCTCCTCGTCGACGCCCGTCGTCGCGGTGCGGTGCCCGCCCTCGGCCGGGACCGCGTAGGCGAGCCCACCCGACGGGGTGCGCACCTTCACGGCACGCAGCTCGACGAGGTCGCGCGAGAGCGTCGCCTGCGTGACGGACACGCCCTCGGCGGCGAGGAGCTCCGCGAGCTGCTGCTGCGAGTGCACCGTGCCGCGGGTCAGCAGCGACTGGACGAGCGCCTGGCGCGCCGCCTTGGTCGACGGGACCGGCCCGGACGCGACAGTCACGACTGCTCCAGCAGCCAGGTCAGGAGCGCCTTCTGCGCGTGCAGACGGAACTCGGCCTCGTCCCAGACGACCGACTGCGGGCCGTCGAGCACGTCGGCGGTGATCTCCTTGCCGCGGTAGGCGGGCAGGCAGTGCAGGACGATCGCGTCGGGCGCGGCGATCGCCAGGGCGGCCGCGTCGACCCGGAACGGCACGAACGGCGTCTCGCGCGCGGCGGCCTCGCCCTCCTGGCCCATCGAGACCCACGTGTCGGTCGCGACGACGTCGGCACCCGTCACGGCCTCGGCGAGCGAGCCGACGACCGCGACCGAGCCGCCCGTGCGCTCGGCGATCGCCGCCGCGTCGGCGAGGACGCCCGCGTCGGGCGGGTACCCGTCGGGCGTGCCGATCCGCACGTGCAGCCCGGCCGTCGCGCCGCCCAGGAGGTAGGAGTGCGCCATGTTGTTCGCGCCGTCGCCCACGTACGCGAGCGTCTGGCCCGCGAGCCGCCCGACGCCGCCGCGGTGCAGCGCGACCGTCGCGAGGTCCGCGAGCACCTGGCACGGGTGGAACAGGTCCGTCAGCGCGTTCACGACGGGGACGCCCGCGTGCTGCGCCATCTCGTCGAGCCGCGACTGCTCGAACGTCCGCCAGACGACCGCCGCGACCTGCCGGCCGAGCACGCGCGCCGTGTCGGCGACCGACTCACGCACGCCGATCTGCGCGAGCTTGCCCTCGACGAGCAGCGGGTAGCCGCCGAGCTCGGCGACGCCCGTCGTGAACGACACCTGCGTGCGCAGCGTGGGCTTGTCGAAGATCACCGCGACCGCCCGCGGGCCGACCAGCGGGCGGCGCACGTACCGGTCGTCGCGGAACGCGAGCGCGAGCTCGAGGACCTCGCGCTGCTCCGCGGGCGTCAGGTCGTCGTCGCGCAGGAAGTGCCGCGTCATGCGTCGGCCCCCAGGTCCGCCGGGACCGCGGCGAGGAAGTCGACGAACGTGCCCGCCTGCTCCTCGGTGAGGACGAACGGCGGGGCGAGCCGGATCGTGGTCGGCGTGCACGGGTTGACGACGAAGCCCGCCTCGAGCGCCGCTGCGGCGACCTGCGGCGCGACGGGCCGGGCCAGCTCGATCGCGATCAGGAGACCCGCACCGCGCACGTCGGTCACCAGCGGGTGGCCGAGACCGGAGATCCGCGCGCGCAGCGTGGCGCCGAGCGTCCGGACGTGGTCGAGCAGGCCGTCGCGCTCGATCACCGCGATCGTCGCCAGGCCCGCCGCCGCGGCGACCGGGTTGCCGCCGAACGTCGTGCCGTGCTGGCCGCGGCCCAGCAGCGTGGCCGTCCGCTCGCCGTACGCGACGAGCGCGCCGACGGGGAACCCGCCGCCGAGGCCCTTCGCGAGCGTGACCGCGTCCGGCACGATGCCGCCGCCGATCTCCGGCTGCTGGTACGCGAGCCACGAGCCCGTCCGGCCCATCCCCGTCTGCACCTCGTCGAGGATGAGCAGCGCGCCGTGCTCGGCCGTGAGACGCCGCGCGAGCGCGAGGTAGCCCGGCGGCAGCGGGCGCACACCCGCTTCGCCCTGGATCGGCTCCACGACCAGCGCGGCGACCTGGGTGCCCGCACCGTCGGCGAACGCGGCCTCGAGCGCGGCGGCGTCGCCGAACGGCAGGAACTCGACACCGCCGGGCAGCGGCTCGAACGGCTCGCGGTAGGCCGCCTTGTGGGTGAGCGCGAGCGCGCCCATGGACCGGCCGTGGAACGCGCCCTCGAGCGCGAGGACCCGCGGGCGGTCCGGGCCGCCGTTGCGCCGGGCGAGCTTGAACGCCGCCTCGTTCGCCTCCGTGCCGGAGTTGGTGAGGAAGACGCGCGACCCCTCCGGTGCCTGCGCGAGCGACAGGAGCCGCTCCGCGAACGCGATCTGCGTCGGGCTCGCGAAGAAGTTCGACACGTGCCCGAGGGTGCCGAGCTGCGCGCTGATCGCCGCGGTCAGCGTCGGGTGCGCGTGGCCGAGCGAGTTGACCGCGATCCCGCCGAGCAGGTCGAGGTAGCGGCGGCCGTCGGCGTCCCACACGTACGGGCCCTCGCCACGCACGAGGACGCGCTGCGGGGCGCCGAACGTGTCCATGAGCGCGTGCGTGTAGCGCTCGGTCCACTGCGCGACCGAGCCGTCGACGGCCTGGACGGGCAGCGAGGCGTCGGGGGCCGCCGAGGCCCGGTGCCGGGCGCCCGAGGGCGTGACGTCGGTGCTCATGCGGGGACCTCCGGGGTGGGCCGGACGGCCGGCACGGGGGCGGTGAACGGGGCGTCGGCGGGCTCCTCGTCCGGCAGCACCATCGTGCCGATGCCGTCGGACGTGAAGACCTCGACGAGGATCGAGTGCGGGGCGCGGCCGTCGATCACGTGGGCACGGCCGACGCCGCCCTCGACGGCGCGCCAGCACGCCTCCATCTTCGGGCGCATGCCCGCGTCGAGGGACGGCAGCAGCTCGGCGAGCTCGCGGGAGCGCAGGCGGCGCACGAGCGACGTGCGGTCGGGCCAGCTCGTGTAGAGGCCCTCGACGTCCGTGAGGACGATGAGCTTACGCGCGCCGAGCGCGACCGCGAGCGCCGCGGCTGCGGTGTCGGCGTTGACGTTGAGCACCTGCGTCGGGTCGTCGATGTCCGGGGCGACCGTCGACACCACCGGGATGCGACCCGCGTCGAGCAGGTCCTGCACGGCGCCCGGGTTGACGTGCACGACGTCGCCCACGAGGCCGACGTCCACGTGCTCGCCGTCGACGACCGCGGTGCGGCGGCGCGCCTGGAACAGGCCGCCGTCCTCGCCCGAGAGGCCGACCGCGTGCGGGCCGTACGCGTTCAGGAGCCCGACGAGCTCGCGCGACACCTGGCCGGTCAGCACCATGCGGACGACGTCCATGGCCTCGGGCGTCGTGACGCGCAGGCCGCCCCGGAACTCCGACTCGATGCCGAGCCGGTCGAGCATCGCGTTGATCTGGGGGCCGCCGCCGTGCACGACGACCGGCCGCAGGCCGACCTGGTGCAGGAACACCATGTCCTCGGCGAACGCGCGCTTGAGCGTGTCGTCGATCATCGCGTTGCCGCCGTACTTCACGACGACCAGCGCGCCGCTGAACTTCTGCAGCCAGGGCAGCGCCTGGATCAGCACCTCCGCCTTCTGGTCCGGGCGCAGGTCCGTCCGGGTGTCGAAGACGAAGTCGTCGGGGATGCCGCTCATGTGGAGTACGCGCTGTTCTCGTGGACGTAGTCGTGCGTGAGGTCGTTGGTCCAGATCGTCGCGAGCTCGGTGCCCGCGTGGAGGTCGATGAGGACGTGCACCTCGCGGTTCGCGGCGAGGTCGACCTCGGTGCGGGGCGCGTGCGCTCCCCCGGCCCGGCAGACCTGCACGCCGTTGATCGTGACGTCGAGGAGCTCGGGGTCGAACGCGGCGACCGACTCGGGCACCGTCCCGACCTGCGCGAGCACGCGGCCCCAGTTCGGGTCGTTGCCGAAGATCGCGGCCTTGAAGAGGTTGGAGCGGGCCACGGCGCGGCCGACGGCGACCGCCGCGTCCTCGGTCTCGGCGCCGACCACGGTGATCGCGACGTCGTGCGTCGCACCCTCCGCGTCGGCGACGAGCTGCCGCGCGAGCTGACCGCACACGGCGGTGAGCGCGGCGGCGAAGCCCGCCGGGTCGGGCGTCGCGCCGCTCGCGCCGGAGACCAGCAGGGCGACCGTGTCCGAGGTCGACATGCAGCCGTCGGAGTCGACGCGGTCGAACGTGGCACGCGTGGCGGTGCGCAGCGCGTCGGCGGCGACGTCCGCGTCGACGACCGCGTCGGTCGTGATGACGCACAGCATCGTCGCGAGGCCCGGGGCGAGCATGCCCGCGCCCTTCGCCATGCCGCCCACGGTGAAGGTGCCGAAGTCGCCCGGGACGGTGACGTGCGCCGTCTTGGCGACGGTGTCGGTCGTCATGATCGCGGTCGCCGCGTCGGGGCCGCCCTCGCCGTGCAGCGCCGCGGCGGCCTCGTCGACGCCCGCGAGGAGCTTCTCGATGGGCAGGCGCTCACCGATCAGGCCGGTCGACGCCACGACCACGTCGCCCGCGGAGACGTCGAGGACGTCGGCGACCTTCTCGGCCGTGCGGTGCACGTCGGCGAACCCGTCCGGGCCCGTGCAGACGTTCGCGCCGCCCGAGTTGAGGACGACGGCCGAGACCGTGCTGTCGGCGACGACCTGGCGCGACCACACGACGGGTGCGCCGACCACGCGGTTCGTCGTGAACACGGCCGTGCCGACCTGCAGCGGCCCGTCGTTGACGACGAGCGCGAGGTCCGGGCGGCCGGACGCCTTGAGCCCGGCGGTCACGCCGGACGCGCGGAAGCCCGCGGCGGCGGTCACGCCGGGCGAGGCGAGGTCGTCGGTGTCGACGGCGGTCTGCTGTGCCATCAGTCCTCCTGGTCCACTGTCAGGCCGGTGCTCGTCACGCTCGTGCCGCTCACGGCGCGACGCCCTCGAGCGGGAGGCCGAGCGTCTCGGGCAGGCCGAGCGCGAGGTTGAGCGACTGCAGCGCGCCGCCCGCGGTCCCCTTGACGAGGTTGTCGATCGCCGTCACGGTCACGACGCGGCCGGCGCGCGCGTCGACCGCGACCTGCACGAGCGCGGTGTTCGCGCCCAGCGTCGCAGCCGTCGTCGGCCACTGCCCCTCGGGGAGCAGCTGCACGAACGGCTCGTCGGCGTAGGCGGCCTCCCACGCGGCGCGCACGGCCGCCGGGGCGGTGCCCTCGACGAGCCGGGCGGTCGCCGTCGCGAGGATGCCGCGCGACATCGGCACGAGCGTCGGGGTGAACGAGATCGTCACGTCGGGCGCGCCCGCGGCCCGGAGGTTCTGGGCGATCTCCGGGATGTGCCGGTGCGTGCCACCGACGGCGTACGGCTGCGCGGAGCCGAGGGCCTCGCTCGCGAGGAGGTGCGTCCTGAGGGTCCGACCGGCGCCGGAGTAGCCGACGGCGAGGACCGCGACCACGTCGACGGGCTCGATCACGCCCGCGGCGACGCCGGGCTGGAGGCCGAGCGTGACCGCGGTGACGTTGCAGCCGGGGACGGCGATGCGTCGCGCGCCCGCGAGCGCGTCGCGCTGGGCGGAGGCCGTCGGCTCGCCGGCGTGCAGCAGCTCGGGCAGGCCGTAGGGCCAGGTGCCGGCGTGCGCGCTGCCGTAGTACGTCTCCCACGCGACGGGATCCACGAGGCGGTGGTCCGCACCGAGGTCGACGACGATCGCGCCGTCCCCGCGCTCCGCGAGCTCGGCGGCGACGGCGCCGCTCGCGCCGTGCGGAAGGGCGAGCACGACGACGTCGTGCCCCGCGAGCGCCTCGACACCCGTCGGCGCGAGGACCCGGTCCGCGAGGGAGCGCAGGTGCGGGTGGATGCCGCCGAGGGTCGCGCCCGCGTTGGAGTGGGCCGTGAGGGCACCGATGCGGGCCTCGGGGTGCGCGAGGAGCACCCGGAGCATCTCGCCCCCGGCGTACCCGCTGGCCCCCGCGACCGCCACGCTGAACGTCATGTGCATGAACATACACGGTGGTGCACGAAGATACGTGCACGATTCCGGGATGACGCGCCGACGGAGCCGCGTTGCGGCTGACGTGCGCGCCATCCTCGCCACCGCCGCGGGCGGTCCCGACGTCCTCGAGCTCCGTGACGTGCCCGACCCCGAGCCCGGTCCCGACCAGGTGCTCGTGCGCGTCGCCGCCGCGGGCGTGAACTTCATCGACACCTACCGCCGCAGCGGGCTGTACCGCGTCTCCTACCCGCACGTCGTGGGGGCCGAGGGGTCCGGCGAGGTCGTCGCCGTCGGCGCCGACGTCACGCTCGTCGCTCCCGGTGACCGGGTGGCCTGGGCCGCGTCGCCCGGCGCGTACGCCGAGCTCGCGCTCGTCGCCGAGCGGGACGTGCTCGTCGTCCCCGCGGGCGTCGACGACCAGGTCGCCGCCGCGCTCCCCCTGCAGGGCATGACCGCGCACTACCTCGTCACGTCCTCGTTCCCCGTCGCGGTCGGCCACGACGTGCTCGTGCACGCCGCCGCGGGCGGCGTCGGTCTGCTGCTCACGCAGCTCGCGGCCCAGCGGGGCGCGCGCGTCATCGCGACCGTCGGGACCGCCGAGAAGGAGGCGCTCGCGCGCGCGGCCGGCGCCGCCGACGTCATCCGCTACCGCGAGCTCGACGACCTCACCACGGAGCTGCCCGCGCTCGTGCGCGACCTCACGGGCGGGCGCGGCGTGCACGCCGTCTACGACTCCGTGGGCAAGGACACCTTCGACGCGTCCCTCGCGTCGCTCGCCCGGCGCGGCACGCTCGTGCTGTTCGGCGCGTCGTCCGGGCCGGTGCCGCCGTTCGACCCGCAGCGGCTCAACTCCGGCGGCTCGCTGTTCCTCACCCGCCCGACGCTCGGCGACCACACCGCGACCCGCGACGAGCTCGACTGGCGCGCTCGCGAGCTGTTCGACGCCGTCCTCGCGGGCACGCTCGACGTGCGGGTCGGTGCCACGTTCCCCCTGGCCGACGCGGCCGACGCCCACCGCGCGCTCGAGTCGCGCTCCACCACCGGAAAGGTCCTGATCCTCCCGTGACCACCCTCCGCACCCTCGACCACGTCGACGGGTCCGTCGTCGGCCCGCGCCCGCTGCACGTCGAGGTCTGGTCGGACATCGCGTGCCCGTGGTGCTTCATCGGCAAGCGCCGGTTCGCCTCCGCGCTGGCCGAGTTCCCGCACCGCGCGCACGTGCGCGTCACGTGGCGCTCCTACGAGCTCTCCCCCGACACGCCCACCGGGCCGGGACGTCCGGAGGTCGACGCACTCGTCGAGCACAAGGGCATGCCCGCCGACCGCGTGCGCGAGATGTTCGCGCACGTGACGGCCGTGGCCGCGGGCGAGGGCCTCGCGTACGACTTCGACCGCGCGCTCGCGTTCAACACGTTCGACGCGCACCGGCTCGTGCACGTCGCCGCCGAGGCCGGCGGGGCGCCGCTCGCGGACGCGCTCGTCGAGACGCTGTTCTCCGCGCACTTCGAGCACGGGCGCGACCTGGGCGACCCGGCGACGCTCGTCGAGCTCGCCGCCGCCGCGGGCATGGGCGCGGCCGGGCTGTCCGACGACGACGTCCGCGAGGTGCTCGACGGCGACCGCGCCGCCGACGCCGTGCGGGCCGACGAGGCGCAGGCGCGCCTGCTCGGCGTCACGGGTGTGCCGTTCTTCGTCGTGGACCGACGCATCGCCGTGTCGGGCGCGCAGCCCGCTGCGGTCTTCACGCAGCTGCTCGAGGCGGGATGGCGCGAGGCCAACCCGCTGACCGTCCTCGGCGACGCCGACGCGGCCGCGTGCACGGACGACTCCTGCGCGATCTGAGCACCGTTCCGGCGCGGGGCGCCGTCGTCGCGGCCTAGGGTCGCGCCATGACCACCACGCCCGACGACGTGCGCCCCGCCCCCCGGACCGACCCGCTCGGGGTCGTCGTCCCCTCGTCCGTGCCGACCCACTGGTACAACCTCGCGGCCGACCTGCCCGAGCCGTGCCCGCCCGCGCTGCACCCCAGCACGCGCGAGCCGCTCACGCCCGACGACCTGGCCCCGCTGTTCCCGATGGCGCTCATCGCGCAGGAGGTGACGACGGAGCGCTGGGTCGAGATCCCGCAGACCGTGCGCGAGCTGTACGCGCTGTGGCGGCCGTCGCCGCTGGTGCGCGCCGTGCGGCTCGAGCGCGCGCTCGGCACGCCCGCGCGGATCTACTACAAGTACGAGGGCGTGAGCCCGGTCGGGTCGCACAAGCCGAACACGGCCGTCGCGCAGGCGTACTACAACGCGGTCGAGGGCATCACGAAGCTCACGACCGAGACCGGCGCGGGCCAGTGGGGCGCGTCGCTGTCGATGGCGTGCTCCCTGCTCGGGCTCGAGTGCGAGGTGTGGCAGGTGCGCGCGTCGTACGACGCCAAGCCCTACCGCCGCATGCAGATGGAGACGTACGGCGGCGTGTGCCACCCGTCGCCGTCGGACCTGACGGAGTCCGGTCGCGCGATGCTCGCCGCCGACCCCGACACCACCGGGTCGCTCGGCATGGCGATCAGCGAGGCCGTCGAGGCCGCCGCGACGAACCCCGCGGCGCACTACGCGCTCGGGTCCGTGCTCAACCACGTGCTGCTGCACCAGTCCGTCATCGGCCAGGAGGCCCTCGCGCAGCTCGACGAGATCGGCGAGACGGCCGACGTCGTGTTCGGCTGCGCGGGCGGCGGGTCGAACCTCGGCGGGCTCGCGTTCCCGTTCCTCGGCCGCAACCTGCGCGACGGCGCGACCACCCGCATCGTCGCGTGCGAGCCCGCCGCGTGCCCGTCGCTGACGCAGGGCGAGTACCGGTACGACTTCGGCGACGTCGCCGGGCTCACGCCGCTGCTCAAGATGCACACGCTCGGCAAGGACTTCGTGCCGCCGCCCATCCACGCCGGCGGCCTGCGCTACCACGGCATGGCGCCGATGGTGTCGCACGCCTACGAGCTCGGGCTGCTGTCCGCGATCGCCGTCGAGCAGGAGGACGCGTTCGCCGCCGGCGTCGAGTTCGCGCGCGCCGAGGGGATCATCCCCGCGCCCGAGTCGACGCACGCCGTCGCCGGCGCCATCGCGCACGCGCGCGCGGCGACCGAGGCGGAGACGATCGTCATCGGCCTGTCCGGCAACGGGATCCTCGACCTGCCCGCCTACCACCAGTACGTCTGACGCGGTCGCGCGGCCCGGGCGACGCGTCCCGGGCCGCGCGCCTGCGTCAGCGGACCGCGAGGGCGGCGACCTGCCGTCCCGGGTCCGTCGCGACGACCGCGACCTGAC
Organism: Cellulomonas algicola; assembly: GCF_019024305.1. NCBI lineage: Bacteria > Bacillati > Actinomycetota > Actinomycetes > Micrococcales > Cellulomonadaceae > Cellulomonas > Cellulomonas algicola. Next base: position 17,035 of record NZ_JAHKSJ010000041.1, read on the forward strand.
CGAAGAACGCCACCTCGTGGCGGCACGACGCGTCGAACGCGGCGATCATGCGCTCCCGCGTCGCCGGGTCGACGTGCTGCGCGGCCGCGTCGGCCAGCCGGCACGCGTGCGCGGCATGCTCGGTGAACGGCGCACTGCCGTACGTCGCGACCCAGTCGCGGTACGGGTGGCCCGGGACGGCGTCCGCCTGCGCGAGGAGCGTCACCCCGACCTCCGCGTACACCCAGTAGCAGGGCAGGACCGCGGCGACGACCTCCGCGTACGAGCCGTGCGCCGCGACCGCCGCCAGGTGGTCGACGTAGGCGCGCGTCACGGCCGAGGGCGGCGACGACGGGCGCACGGACGCGCGCGCGAGGTACGTCTCGTGCAGGCTTCGCTCGACCGCGAGGCACGAGTGCGCGCCGCGGGCGAAGAACTCCTGCGCCTCCGCCGACGGTGCGAGCGTCGACGCGCGTGCGAGAACCCGTGAGTACGCGGTGAGGTAGAGCGCGTCCTGGTGGAGCTGCTCGACGAACGCGTCCCACGGCAGGCCGCCGTCCGCCAGGCCGCGGACGAAGGGCTGCTCGAGCGACGCGGCGCACGCCGCCGCGAGGATGCCCCCGACCTCGTCGGTGAAGACGGGCAGCCCGAGCGCCGGCGCGTGGTGGAAGTGGTCGACCGGGCCGTGGCCCGAGCCGACGCGCAGCGCCTCCCCCGCCGCGATGGCCCCGCCGAGCCAGCGCTTGGCGTCCCGTGCCGCCGACGCCCAGTCCGGACGACGGGGACGCAGCGCCGCGAGCGCCGCCGACAGCGAGCAGCCCGTGCCGTGCGTGCTCGTCGACGCGACCCGCGCACCGGGCAGCTCGACGACACGCCCACCCTCGACCAGCGCGTCGGGACTCTCGACGCCGGGCAGGTGGCCGCCCTTGACGAGCACCGCGACCCCGGCGGCGCTCGCCAGCCGCGTCGCCTGCTGCACGGCCTCCGGCCAGGTCCGGGCGACGGGCTCGTCGGCGAGGACCGCGAGCTCCGGGAGGTTCGGCGTGACGACGTCGGCGACCGCGAGGAGCCGGCGGACCGCGGCGACCGCGTCGTCGTCGAGCAGCCGATCGCCGCTCGTCGCGACCATGACGGGGTCGAGGACCACGAACGGCGGACGGTGACGTGCCAGCCAGTCCCCCACCTCGTCGGCCACGGCCGCCGTCGCGAGCATGCCGATCTTCACCGCGTCGACGGTCACGTCGTCGGACACCGCGTCGAGCTGCGCGCGCAGGAAGGCGACGTCCGGCACGAGGACGTCGCGCACGCCGTGCGTGTTCTGCGCGACGAGCGCTGTGACGACCGCCATGCCGTACGCGCCGTGCGCGGCGAACGACTTGAGGTCGGCCTGGATCCCGGCTCCGCCCGTCGGGTCGGTCCCCGCGACGGACAGGACGCGCGGGCGCGACCCCGTCGGCGGCGTCTCGCGCTCGGTCATCGCACGGCCTCCGCGCGCACCGTTCCCGCGGCCGTCCCGGCCGGACGCGCGCCGCCGGCCCGTGCGACCCTGCCGCCGGCGAGGGCGACGGGTCCTGCGCCGACGTCCGGCCCGCTCCGCCCGGCCGCCGCCGTCCACGCCGCGACGAGGTCCGCCGCCGCGCGGGCCGGGTCCGCCGCCGCGCAGACCGCCGACACGACCGCGATGCCGTGCGCACCGGTCTCGCGCACGGCCGCGACGTCCTCGACCCCGAGCCCACCGATCGCGACGACCGGCAGAGGGCTGCGCCGGACCGCCGCACGCAGGCCGTCGAGGCCCAGCGGCGGGCCCGCGTCCGGCTTCGTCGGCGTCCCCCGCACGGGTCCCGCGCCGACGTAGTCGACGACCGCGGGGTCGACCTCCGCGAGATGCGCGGCGGTCGCCGCGGACACGCCGACGACCGCGTCCGCGCCGAGGAGCCGCCGGACGTCGGCGACGTCGAGATCCGCCTGGCCGACGTGCACCCCGGCGACCGCGCACCCGCGCGAGCGCGCGGCGAGCGCGACGTCGACCCGGTCGTCCACGACCACGAGGGCGCCCGTGCCGTCGACCGCGCGCGCGACGTCGACCGTCAGTGCGACGAGGTCGCGGACCGGCGCCCGCTTGGCCCGCACCTGCAGCACGCGGACGCCCGCGCCGACCGCGACCCGTGCGATGTCGGCCGGCCGGCGTGACGCGGCGGCGCAGGTGTCGGCGTCGACCACCAGGTACGGACCGTCGGGCAGGACGCGGCTCACGCGGGCACCGCCGCACGCTCGACCGTCGCGGCCGACACGACGCGGGCCGCGAGGTCGTCGGGTGCGACCGAGGCGAGGTGGTCGACGAGCGCCACCTGGAACGACGCGGGACCCGCGGCGGCGACCGCGGCCCGCTCGGCGGCGAGACCCAGCAGCGTCGTCGCCCCGACCGCGGCGACGAGCGGCTCGGTGACCGCCGCGAGCGCGGCCGTCAGGCCGCCGAGCGCGCACCCGGCGCCGGTGATCCGGGTCAGCAGCGGGTGGCCGACGGCGAGCCGCACCTCGTGCTCGCCGTCCGTGACGAGGTCGACCGGGCCGGACACGGCGACCACCGTCCCGTGCCGTGCCGCGAGACCGGCCGCGGCCTCCCGTGCGGCGTCGACCCCGTCGCGCGCGTCGACACCACGGCCCGCGGAGAGCCGGCCCGCGAGCGCACGCACCTCGCTCGCGTTGCCGCGGACGACGGCGGGGCGCTCGGCCACGAGACGCGCCGCGAGCCGCGTGCGCACCGACAGCACGCCCACGGCGACCGGGTCGAGCACCCACGGCGTGCGCGCCCCGACGGCCGTGGCCACGGTCGGCTCGACGCACGCGCGCAGGTCCGGGTCGAGCGTGCCGAGGTTGACGAGGACGGCGCCCGCGACGCCCGCGAGCTCCTCGGCCTCGCCCGGCACGGCCGCCATCGCGGGCGACGCCCCGACCGCGAGGAGCGTGCTCGCGACGAGGTTCGTCGTGACCTCGTTCGTCAGGCACTGGACGAGTGGCGTGGCCGCGTGGACCGCGGCGAGCGCCTCGCCGGCGGCGTGGGCGAGCGCGAGCGCGTCGCCGTGCGGTTCGGTGGACGGGTAGGCAGACGTCATCGCGACGACATCCCTTCGCTAGTACGAACTAGATCAGGTTCGGCGGGTGTGATCTCAGCCCCTCGTCCGCCCGGGTCGGGCGGCGCGGGGCACCCCGTGTCAGTGCGCTCAGGCTAGCCACGACGCCGACGACCCGTCGGCCCACCGCTCACCAGGTGGACCGACGGGTCGTCGGAGGTCGTGCGGACCGGTCCTGCGGACGGGTCGTGCGACGGGCTACCGGACGGCGCCCCAGGTGGTGCCGCTGCCCGACACGGGGTTGCGGTGCTCGAACCAGACGACGCGGTCGTCGGGGTCGACCCAGCCTGCGACCGCGGGCACCGCGAGAGGGTCGGGAGCCCAGACGCCGCCGGGCGTGTGCCGCAGCTCGGGCGGCTCCCACGGCTGCGGTCCGTGCGTGGCGAGCGGCAGGGGGCGTCGGTCGGTGCGCGACGGGTCGGCCATGGGTCCAGCGTGCTCCGTCGGACGCTTCCGGCACATAGGACGAAAGGCCGGAATGCGACGGAGGCCCGACCGCCGCGCCCTCGTGGGACGGGTGGCCGGGCCTCCGCGCCGTGCGTCAGCGCGTGACGCGCACCGTCACCGGGTCGCTCGTGCTGGGCGCGACGTCCGGGTCGCTCGGCACGAAGGTCGCGGTGTACGTGTGCGTGCCGACGCTCGCGTCGTGCGGCACGCGGCCGATCGCGACGCCGAGGACGACGTCGTGCCGGCTCACCACGGTCGCGCCCTCACGGATCTCGACCTTCCCGGACGGGATCCGCAGGTTCTCCTGGACGACGCCCGCGACGAGCAGCGTCGGCAGGAGCGAGCCGTGCTTCTGCGTCGTGCGGGTCGCGACGAGGCCCGTGTGCGTCTTCACCTGCGTGACTGTGACGGTCACCGGCGCGGACTGCGACGGCGCGACGTCGGCCGTGCCGACGAACCGGGCGACGACCTCGTAGGTCCCGGCGGGCGTGCTCGCGGGCAGCGTGAACGTCGCCGAGCCCTTCTTCGACAGCGTCGCGGAGCCGAGGACGGTGCCGCCGGCGACGAGCTCGACCGTCGCACCCGCCACCGACGTGTCGGACGTGACGGTCGCGGTGAGCTTGACCTTCGACTTGCCGACCACCTGGCTCGTCGGCTTCGCGGTGAGGGTCGTCGTGGACGACGCCCGGCCCTCCTCGACCGTGAGCGGCAGCGTCACCGTGGTGCCGCTGGGGCTCGCGACGAGCGTGAGGACGTGCTCGCCGGCCGGGGTGCTCTCCGGGACGGTCACCGCGACCGTCGCCGCGCCGTTCGTCACCGTCGCCGTGCCGATCGACTGGCCGTCGACGCGCACGTCGAGAGACGTGTTGAGCGGCGAGCCGAGGCTCGTCAGGTCGAGCCCGGTCACGTCGAACGCGAGCTGGCCGCCCGCCTCGACGCGCGTGGGCACGTCGGCCAGACCCACGGCCTGCCGCGCGAAGTCCGGCGACAGGTCCGGGTGCGCCTGCAGGTAGGCGATCCACGCGTCCCGGTCGATGAGACCCGAGTCCGCCGTGTCGGCGCCGTCCTCGAACACCCGGAAGTTGTCACCGCCCTGCGCGAGGAACGAGAACGTGCCGATGCGGTACTCGCCCGCCGGCTCGAGCGGCTCGCCGTTCACGGTCACCGAGGTGATGTGCGAGCCGAGCGGCGCGTCGGGGTCGTACGTGTAAGTGACGTTCGACGACAGGCCGAGCTGCAGGTAGGGGCGGCTCGGGATGGTGCCGTCCCGGTTGGTCTGCCACTGCTGCTCGAGCATCGTCTTCACCTGGTCGCCCGTGAGGGTCGTGGTCCAGAGGTTGTTGACGAAGGGCAGGACCGCGTTGGCCTCGGCGTAGGTGATGACGCCGTCGGGCGCGGAGAACAGCTCGTTGCGCATGCCGCCCGGGTTGACGACGCCGATGTCGGCGCCACCGCGCTCGGGTGACGCCAGCGTGTCGAGCAGCGAGTTCGCCACCAGGCCGCCGAGCGTCGACTCCTTCGACCGGTCGTCACGGCCGGTGCTGGGCAGCGGGCCCGAGCCGACGTAGACGCCGTTGACGTAGGAGCCGCCCGAGTACGCGGTCGTGATGTCCGCGGTGACCGAGCCGACGGGCTGGTTGCCCACGACGGCCGCGTACGCGAGCGCGTCGGTGACGATCTGGTTGACCGCCGCGACGCGCGGGAACGTGCTGATGAGCGTCGCGTCGGCGTCCGTCGTGCGCGCCACGTTCGTCTGCGTGTGCGCCGTGACCTCGTCGGTCGTCGGGTCGTACGTCAGCACGACCTTGCCGACGAGCTCGCCGTACGAGCCGGTCTGGACGATCGGCCGGGTACGGTCCGCGTCGCCGGGGACGGGGCCCTCCCACGCGTACTGCTTGTGGGTGTGGCCGGTGAAGATCGCGTCGACCGCGGCCGACGTGTCCTCGACGATCGCCGCGAAGGCGCCGCCCGCGGCGACCTCCTCCTCGAGGGTCGCGCCGTCGGGCGTGCCCGCGCCGGCGCCCTCGTGGTACTCGGCGACGATGACGTCGGCCTCGCCGTTGGTGGGGTCGCCGTCGGTGAGCTGCGCCGCGACCCGGTTGACGGCCTCGACGGGGTCGCCGAAGTCGAGCGTCGCGATGCCGCCCGGGGTGACGAGCGTCGGGGTCTCCTCGGTGACGGCGCCGATGACGCCCACCGTGACGCCGCCCATGTCGAGCAGCGCGTACTCCGGCAGCGCCGGGGTCGTCGTGCCCTTCTGGTAGACGTTCGCGCCGAGGTAGGTGAAGTCGGCCTCCGGGACCACACGGTCCGTGAGGTCGGCGAACCCGCCGTCGAACTCGTGGTTGCCGACCGCCGACGCGCGGAGCTCGAGCGCGTTCAGCACGTCGATCGTGGGCTGGTCCTGCTGGACGGCCGACGCGAACAGCGACGCGCCGATGTTGTCGCCCGCGGACAGGAACGCGACCGGGCCGGGGGCCGCCGCACGCTCCTTCTCGACCGTCCCCGCGAACTTCACGGTGTTGGCGTCGATGCGCCCGTGGAAGTCGTTGATGTTGAGGAAGGTCAGGTCGACCGGGCCCGTGTTGTCCCCGGCGGTGAGGCCGACGACGACCGGGTCGTGGTCGGACGAGCGGTACACGTCGTCCGCGTAGAAGAGCGTGCCGTGGTAGTTGTACCGGCTGTACTCGAGCGCGATGGACTCCTCGGCGTTGATCTCCCAGACGTCCGCACCGGTCGCGCGCTCGCGCGCGGCGGCGTTCAGCAGGACGTGGTCGAGCGAGCCGGACAGGCCCGAGAACGTGTACGACCACTGCCCCGGCGCGAGCTGGTCGACCGCGTCGACGTAGCCTGCGTCGTAGAGCACCTGCAGCGGGTCCTCGTGCGTGTAGGCGTTGAAGTCGCCGACGAGCGCGACGGCCTCGGTGTCGCCCTGGATCGTCGGCACCCAGTCGCGCAGCGCGGTCGCCTGGCGGACGCGCGACTCGTTCGACGCGCCCTGCCCGTCGCCCGTGTCCGCGTCGCCCGGCCACGGACCGGCCGAGCCCTTCGACTTGAGGTGGTTGACGACGACGAGCACCGGCTCGCCGCCCGCGACGGGCGTGAACGCCTGCGCGATGGGCTCGCGCGCGTTCGCGAACGCCTGACCGTCGGCGCTGGCCGTGCCGAGCGCGTGGGCGTCGCCCGTCCGCTCGACCGCCGCGGTGCGGTAGATCAGCGCGTTGGTGATGGTGTCCTGCAGCTCGACGGCCGGCAGGTCCGCCGACGACGGGACGAACGCCCACGTGCCGGCACCCGCCTCGGCGTTGAGCGCGTCGACCAGCGTGCCGAGCGCCTCGTCCGCGACGCCGTCGACGACCGCGGAGTTCTCGATCTCGAGCAGGCCCACGACGTCCGCGTCGAGAGCGTTGATCGCCGCGACGATCTTGTCCTGCTGCCGCTGGAGGTCCGCCGGGTCCCACGCGCCGCGCTGGTCGCAGCCCGTGTCGACCGTGACGGGGTCACCGGTGCGGTCGCGGAACGGCACGCACGTCGCGCCCTGCGCACCCAGCGTCGTGAAGTAGTTGAGCACGTTGAACGACGCGACCTTCACGTCGCCGCCGACGTCGGCGGGCGACGCGGTGCGGTCGTTCTCGAAGGTCACCGGCGCGGTCCCGCCGGCCACGTACTGGCTGGTCGGGTTGAGCTTCCACACGTTGTTCCGGTAGTCGACGACCACGGGCGCCTGGAACGTCGCGGCCGCGCCGACGCGCACCGGGTTCGCGAGCGACACGTACGGCGGCGTCTGCGACTGGTTGGCCGCGGACAGGAAGTTCGTCGTCGCGCCGTCGTCGAGCACGACGCCGCGGGCCGCGTTGTCGGCGACCGTGGCGGTCGCCTCCGCGGAGCCGGGGCGACCGACCTCGGTCGGCTGCAGCAGCGGCGTCGTGCCGGCCGCGAGGCCGACCTCGCCGTACTGGTTCGTCGAGAACGTGTTCGCGACCGTGAACTCGCCCGTGGGTGCCAGCAGCATCGACTCGATCGCCTCGCGGCCCTCGGCCGTCGCGGGCCAGCCACCGCTGAGCGGCGTGACCGCACCCGGCGCCGCGAGCTTCTCGACGCCGCCCGCCGCGACCGTGATCTCGGTGAGCCCGTTGAACTCGCTCACGACACCGGTGACCTCGACGTGGTCGCCGATCGCGACCGAGCCGACGGTCGCAGACGAGAACACGAAGACCGCGTCGGACGCCGTGCGCGCCGGGTCGAGCGTGCCGCCCGTGCCGGCCGTCTGGATGACGTAGCCGTTGAACCCGCCCGTCGGGTACGCCGCCGTGACGACGCCCGTCGTCGTGACGGTCGCGCCCTGCAGCGGCGACGCCGCGCCCGTGCCCTGGATCTCCGCGATCGTGTGCTCGCCGTCACCGGGGTTGCCCGGGTCGGTGCCGCCGCCACCGGAGTTCTCCGGTGTGGGCGTGCCCGCCGTGAAGTCGGCCGCGTTGTTCGCCGTGTTGGCGTGGGTCGCGCTGCGCGACACCGACGTCGTGTTCGACGCCGCGGGCGCCGGACCTGTGCCGCTGAAGTCGGTCGCGGTGCCGTAGCCGACGAGGTCGACGACGGCCGCCTGCGTGCTGCAGGGGTTGGCCGCGGCACCGCACGTGAGCGCGGTCGCGCTCGACGTCAGCGCGACCTTGCCGTTCGACGCGCCCATGAGCGTCGTGCCCTCGACGTCGACGTCGAACGCGGCCCCCGTCGCGCCCGAGCCCATGCCGACGAGCAGCCGGTCGCCGGCCGCCACGGTCCCGGACAGGCCGGTGACCTGCCAGGACGTGCCCGTCGCCGACGCGTACTGCACCGCCCACCCGTCGACGCTGACGGGCGCGGTGGTCGTGTTCACCAGCTCGACGAAGTCCCGGTTGAACGGCGCGCCGGAGTTGCCGCCCCCGCCGTACACCTCGTTGATGACCAGTGGCGCGGTGGGTGACGGCGCCGCTGCCGCCTGTGTCGCCGCGGCCAGTGACCCGGCCGCCGCCAGCGCGAGGGCTGCGAGGCCCCCGGTCGCCGACTTCACTCCTGCGTGCACGTCGAGCTCTCCTTCATCGGGGGGCACAAGAGATGCCCGCTCGTGACGGGCCACCAGCCACCTTCGCCTTTCCGTCCGATTCACGGCAACTACTCATCGGTAACCGTTTGGTGAACTCGTCCCACGTCCGACGACTTCGTCCGGATTCGGCCGGGTGCCTGGACCGGCCCCGGAGACGGCGACGGCCCCGCGACCGTGTCGGGTCGCGGGGCCGTCGCTGCTGGTCAGCGGGTCGTCACGCCCGCAGGCTCGCTCCGAACCGGCGCTGCGCCTCGGCCACGACGGCCTCCCGGACGCCCGCGGTCTCCTGCGCGGTCAGCGTGCGGTCGGCCGCGCGCAGCCGCAGCGAGAACGCGAGCGACCGCGTCCCGTCCGGCACCTGGTCGCCGACGTACACGTCGAACAGCCGCACGTCCTCGACGACGTCCCCGGCGGGACCCGCGGCCGCGCCGACGCGGACGGCGTCGAGCACGTCGGCCGCGGGCACGTGCGCGGGGACGACGAGGGCGACGTCCTCCTTCGCGAGCGGGAACGACGACACCGGGTGCGCCTGCGTCGGCTCGGCGGGCGCGGCCGCGAGCAGCACGTCGAGGTCGAGCTCGAACGCGGCCGCCCGCGCGGGCAGCCCGTGCGCCGCGACGACGTTCGGGTGCAGCTCGCCCGCGTGCCCGACGAGCGTGCCGTCGGCGAGCGTGATGCGCGCGCAGCGGCCCGGGTGCCACGGCAGATGCTCGCCGTCCGCGGCCAGGACGACGTCGACGCCCACGACCTCCGCGACCCGACGGGCCGCGGCGATCGCGTCGGTGTGGTCGGCGCGACGGCCGCTCCCCCACCACCCGGCAGGCTCCGCCGCGCCCGCGAGCACGCCCGCGACGCGACGCGGCTGCGCAGGGACGGCGGCCTCGATCGCGGCGAGGTCGTCGTCGCTCGGGCGTACGCCGCCCGGCAGGTGCGGGGCCGCCGGCGCGTCGGGCGCGGGTCGCGTGACGAGCCCGATCTCGAAGACCGCGAGGTCGCTCTGGCCGCGACCGACGTTGCGGCGTGCCGCGTCGAGCAGCGTGACCAGCAGGTTCGTCCGCAGGTACGGGTGCGACTCCGCGAGCGGGTTCACCAGGCGGGCCGCACGACGACGCGCGTCGTCCTCCGGCAGCGCGAGCGCGTCGAGCTGCTCGGTCGAGACGAACGGGTACGTCAGCACCTCGACGAAGCCGGCCTCGGCGAGGGCGCGCGCGACCGAGCGGCGCGTGCGCTGGCCGTCGGTCAGACCGCGACCGGCGGGGGCGACGGGCAGCGTCGACGGGATCGCGTCGTAGCCGCGCAGCCGCGCGACCTCCTCGACGAGGTCCACCGGCACGACCAGGTCGGGCCGCCACGACGGCACCCGCACCGCGAGCGCGTCGTCGCCCGCGTCGGACACCTCGGCGCCGATCTGGGTCAGCACGTCGCGGACCTCGTCGGCCGTGTACGGCACGCCGACGAGGCGACCGGGCAGGTCGACGGGCAGCGTGATCGTCGGCGGCTCGGCCGTGCGGTCCACGTCGGTGAGCGCCGCGTCCGGGACCCCACCGCCGTGCTCGACGAGCAGCTCGACCACCCGGGCCACCGCGACACGCGGCAGCTGCGGGTCGACGCCGCGCTCGTACCGCTTGGCGGCCTCGCTCGACAGCTTGTGCCGCCGCGCGGTGCGCGCGACCGTGACCGGGTCCCAGTGCGCGGCCTCGACCAGCACGTCGACCGTGTCCGGCCCGACCTCGCTGTCCCCGCCGCCCATGACCCCGGCGAGCCCGATGATCCGCGCGGCACGCGCACCCTCGGGGCTGTCGGTGACCAGCAGGTCCTCGGGGTCGAGCGCCCGGTCCACGCCGTCGAGCGTGAGCAGCCGCTCACCCGCACGGGCGCGCCGCACCACGATCGGCTCGGCGACCTTGGCCAGGTCGTACGCGTGCAGCGGCTGGCCGAGGTCGAGCATGACGTAGTTCGTCGCGTCGACCGCGAGCCCGAGGGGCCGCATGCCCGCCTGCGTGAGGCGCCGCTGCATCCACTGCGGCGACGGGGCGTCCGCCCGCACCCCGCGCACGACCTGCGCGACGAACCGGTCCGACCCGGGCACGCCGTGGATCGGCGCGTCGTCCTCGAGCTCGACGGCGACGCCGCCCGACACGGGCTCGCGCTGCTCGGGCGTGGCCAGACCGCGGTCGGTGAACGTCGCACCCGTCGAGTGCGCGTACTCCCGCGCGACACCGCGCATCGAGAACGCGTACCCGCGGTCGGGCGTCACGTTGATCTCGAGCACCTCGTCGCCGAGGCCCAGCAGCTCGCGCGCGTCCGTGCCGACGGGCACGTCGAGGCCGAGCGTCGACAGCACGATGATGCCCGCGTGGTCCTCGCCGAGCCCGAGCTCGCGCGCCGAGCAGATCATGCCGTCCGACACGTGGCCGTACGTCTTGCGCGACGCGATCGGGAACGGCCCGGGCAGCACCGCGCCGGGCAGCGCGACGACGACCTTGTCGCCGACGTCGAAGTTGTGCGCACCGCACACGATGCCCCGCGGAGACCCGCCGGGCTCGTTGTGCGCGGCGCCCACGTCGACGCGGCACCAGTTGATCGTCTTGCCGTTCTTCTGCGGCTCGGGCGTGCGCTCGACGACCTCGCCGACCACGAGCGGGCCCGTCACGGCGGCGGCGTGGATCGCCTCCTCCTCGAGCCCGACGCGCACGAGGTCGGCGGCGAGCTGCTCGGCCGTGAGGCCGGCGGGCAGGTCGACGTGGTCGGCGAGCCACGTCAGGGGAACGCGGGGCATCAGATCTCCGTCCCGAACTGCGTGGAGAAGCGCACGTCGCCCTCCACCATGTCGTGCATGTCGGCGATGCCGTGGCGCAGCATCAGGGTCCGCTCGATGCCCATGCCGAAGGCGAAGCCCGAGTAGACGTCGGGGTCGACGCCGCACGCCCGCAGGACGTTCGGGTTGACCATGCCGCAACCGCCCCACTCGATCCAGCCGGGCCCGCCCTTCTTCTGCGGGAACCACAGGTCCATCTCGGCGGACGGCTCGGTGAACGGGAAGAACGACGGCCGCAGCCGCGTGCGCGCCTCGGGACCGAAGATCGCCTGCGCGAAGTGGTCGAGCGTGCCCTTGAGGTGCGCCATCGTCAGGCCCTTGTCGACCGCCAGGCCCTCGACCTGGTGGAACACGGGCGTGTGCGTCGCGTCGAGCGCATCCGTGCGGAACACCTTGCCGGGGCAGGCGATGTACACCGGCAGGTCACGCTCGAGCAGCGTGCGCGCCTGCACCGGCGAGGTGTGCGTGCGCAGCACGAGCCCCGACTCCGGCGGGTCGACGAAGAACGTGTCCTGCATCTGCCGCGCCGGGTGGTCGACGCCGAAGTTCAGCGCGTCGAAGTTGAACCACTCCGACTCGAGCTCGGGACCCTCGGCGATCTCCCAGCCCATCGCCACGAAGATGTCCGCGATGCGCTCCTGCAGCGTCTCCAGCGGGTGCCGCGCACCGCGCGGGCGCCGGTCGACGGGGAGCGTCACGTCGACGGTCTCCTCGACGAGCACGCGCGCGTCACGCTCCGCCTCGAGCTGCGTCTGCCGCTCCGCGAGCGCCTGCTGCAGCCGCCCGCGGGCACCGCCCAGCAGCCGGCCCGCGACGCCCTTGTCGGCGGGCGCGAGGCCGCCGATCGCACGGTTCGCGAGCGCGATCGCGCTGTGCTCACCGAGGTGCGCGAGACGCGCGGACTTGAGCTCGTCGAGGTCGCCGGCCGCGGTGAACGCGGCCAGGGCCGCCTTCACCGCGAGGTCGACGCCCGCCTCGTCGAGCGGGGACAGGGGTGTGTCGGTCATGCGGACCTTCCAGGGGAGAAGCCGGAGCCCGCGTCCGCGCCACGGACGGACGGGCCCTGACCGGGCGCGCGACAGCGCACCGGCCAGCAGGGAAGTCTAGTGGCGCCCGTCCCGGGCCCTCGTGCCCGTCCGCTCGTCGGCGGTCAGGTCACGCGCGCGTCAGCGCAGCCCGAGGCCGGGCCGCGGAAATCGGCGACCACCGGCCGCCCGTGCACGCGCTGACATGCCGCCCATGGTGCCACGCGAGGGCGCGCCGCCACGACCCCGAAACCGTCCCGGCGCGCCGTGCGTCCTGGGCCGCGTGGTCGCCGAGCGAACGCGGCGTTACGGCGCGCAGCATCGCGGCGCCGACGTCCTGACCACGGCGGAGCACGGCACTCACGCGAACGCGAAGCGCTCCAGCACCTCGTAGAGCGGGCCGCCACCTCGCCCGGCGCCGGGCCGCGACGCGACGAGGCACAGCTCGTCGACCGTCCACGACGGCCCCTCGTACACCGCCAGCGCCCTCGCGACGCCACGCGCGACGTCCTGGTCGGTCAGCGGCACGTCAGCGCCCGGCTCCCCCGGCCCGCGACCGCGCGCCGGACGGGACGACCCGCGCCGCGGTGGCCGCGCACCCGGGCGGATCCGCGCGATCGTGAGGTGCGGCCGCTCGCGGGGTCGCCGGTCCGGCACCGCCCCGGCGTCGACGCCCGCGTCGACGCACGCGCCGCTCAGCCGCCGCTGCTCCTCGACCTCACCGCCGACCCCGACCCACATCGTCCGGTGCGAGAACACGCCGGCACCGCGCAGCGCCAGCGTGAACGGTGCGCGGTCCCGCGCGACCGCGGCGAGGTCGGCCACCAGGCCCGGTACGGCCCCGTCGGGCAGCTCGCCGTAGAAGGCCGCCGTCAGGTGCCACGTCTCGCGGGCGGACCAGCGGACCGCGCTCGACGCCCCGGCCGGACCGCCCCGGACGGTCGCGAGCGCGAGGTCGAGGTGGTCGCGGACGTCGTCGGGCGGCCACACGGCCGCGAACAGCCTCATGGCGCCACCGTGGGGCTCGGGACCGGATCGACGGACACGGGGCCCCTTGGTGTGCGGGCGGACGACGGTGCTGCGGAGGGCGACGGTGCTGGGGGCATCGTGACGGCGTTCGTCGGTACGCCGGGACCATCACTGAGGTCGGGCTTCCCGACCGCGGACGAGCAGAGTAGCGCGGCCCCGACCGCAGTGCCGCGGGCGCGTCACCTCAGCCCCTGGGGGTGGCGCGTCCCGTCAGCCCTGGGCGCGGACGCGTCCCGTCAGCGCCGGGCGAAGGTGCTGCACGTCAGCGCTGGGCGCGGGCGCTCGCGTAGAGGCAGACCGTCGCCGCCGTGGCGAGGTTGAGGGACTCGGCACGGCCCCGGATCGGGACGCGGACGACGGCGTCGGCCAGCGCGCGGTCCTCGTCGCGCAGGCCCCACGCCTCGTTGCCGAAGACCCACGCCGTCGGACCGGCGAGGTCCGGCACGCCGTCGGGTGCGGCTCCCGCGACGTCGAGCAGGTCGTCGATGTCGTGCTCGCCCGTGCCGTCGGCCGCCAGCACGGTCACGCCGCGGTCGTGCAGCGCTCCGACGGCGGACGCGAGGTCGGCACCGGTCGCGACGGGCAGGTGGAACAACGACCCGGCGGTCGAGCGGACCACCTTGGGGTTGTGGAGGTCGACGCTCTCGCGCGTGAGGACGACGGCGTCGGCGCCTGCGGCGTCGGCTGCCCGCACGACCGTCCCGGCGTTCCCCGGGTCCCGGACGTGCGCGAGCAGCGCCACCAGGCGCGGACGGCTCGCGAGGACGTCGTCCAGGCCGACGTCGACCTGGTCCGCGACCGCGAGGACGCCCTGGGCGTCGGCGCTCATCGCGTCGAGCACCTCGGGCGTGGCGGTCCGGGCGACGATCCCCCGCCCGCCCGCGGCAGACACGATCTCGCCGTACCGCTCGGCGGCCGCGTCGGTGACGTACAGGTCGTGCACGCGCACGTGCTCGGCACGCACGGCCTCGCGCACGGCCTGCGGTCCCTCGACGAGGAACCGACCCGACCGCGCACGCGCCGGACGCCCGGCCAGCGCCCGCACTGCCTTCACCCGCTCGGCGCGGGGGTTGGTCAGCTCGGGCATCGGCCGGGCGTCCGGGGAGGTGCTGTGCTGCTGCGAGGCAGTCGTCACGCAGCCGACGGCGCGTTGACGTCGGCGGGCAGCGCGTCCTTGGCGACCTGCACGAGGGCGTTGAACGCCGCCGCGTCGTTGACCGCGAGGTCCGCGAGGACACGACGGTCGACCTCGACACCCGCGAGCTTGAGGCCCTGGATGAGGCGGTTGTACGTCAGGCCCTGCTCGCGCGACGCCGCGTTGATGCGCTGGATCCACAGCTTGCGGAAGTCCTGCTTGCGGACCTTGCGGTCGCGGTAGGCGTAGACGAGGGAGTGGGTGACCTGCTCCTTCGCCTTGCGGTAGAGGCGCGAGCGCTGCCCGCGGTAGCCGCTGGCGCGCTCGAGAGTTGCCCGGCGCTTCTTCTGGGCGTTGACCGCCCGCTTCACGCGTGCCACGTGATGCTCCTTGCTTGTCTAGGGCTCGAGTGCCCCGGGATCGCTCGTCGCGACCCCGGACGGGTCACTTGCCGAGCAGCTTCTTGATCTTCGGGGTGTCAGCGGCGGAGACGACGACGTCGCCGGCGATGCGGCGGGTGCGACGGCTCGACTTGTGCTCGAGGAGGTGACGGCCGTTGGCCTGCTCACGCATGACCTTGCCGCTGCCGGTGATCCGGAAGCGCTTCTTGGCACCGGAGTGCGTCTTGTTCTTCGGCATGGCTGCCGTGTCTCCTTGTCCATCTCATCGCGCGCGGATCGTGCGCGACTCGTCGTCGTGCGGCCCGGCGGGGAACCGGGCCGGCGTGATCAGGTCGGTCAGCCGGACTGACCCGGGGCCTGCGGCCGGGGCCGCGGGGCCGGGCGGGGTGCCGGCGGCTTGGGGGTGGCCGACGCGGGCGCCGGCCGGGGTGCGGCCGGTCGGGCCGCGGGGGCCGGTGCTGCCTGCGCCGCCCG
>NZ_JAHKSJ010000042.1:0-13494 GCF_019024305.1 Cellulomonas algicola
TCGTTCCGCCTCGGCAACCGCGCGCTCGGCAACCCCGAGGGGGCGCCGGGGCTCGAGTGCACGATGGCCGGGCCCGAGCTGCGCTTCGTGACGGGGGCGACGGTGCTGGTCGCGGGCGCGCCGACCCCGGTCGCGGTCGACGGCGTGCCCGTGCCGCAGTGGGAGCCCGTCGACGTGCCCCCGGGCGGCGTCCTGACGGTCGGCACCCCCACCGCGGGCATGCGCTCGTACGTGCTGGTGCGCGGCGGCCTCGACGTGCCCGACGTGCTCGGCTCGGCGGCGACGTTCGACCTGGGCCGCATCGGCGGCGCGACGGGCCTCCCCCTGCGCCCCGGCGACCTGGTCTCCCTGGGCACGGCCGCCCTCGACTCCGCACCGGCGCACGCCGTCCCGCTCGACGAGCGGCCCGTCATCCCGGCGTCGTGGCTCGTCGGCGCGCTGGAGGGCCCGCACGCGGCGCCGGAGTTCTTCACGACGGACGACGTCGAGGAGTTCTACGCCGCCACGTGGTCGGTGCACTTCAACTCGGCGCGCACGGGCGTGCGGCTCGTCGGGCCGAAGCCCACGTGGGCGCGCCCCGACGGCGGCGAGGCGGGCCTGCACCCGTCGAACATCCACGACACCCCGTACGCGGTCGGCGCCGTCGACTACACGGGCGACCTGCCGATCCTGCTCGGCCCCGACGGCCCGAGCCTCGGCGGGTTCACGTGCCCCGCGACGGTCGCGCTCGGGCAGCTCTGGAAGCTCGGGCAGCTGCGTCCCGGCGACGAGGTCCGGTTCGTGCCCGTCGACGAGGCGCAGGCCGACGACCTGCGGCGACGCCCGCAGGCCGACCCGGTCCCGCGCCGGGCCCCGCACGTCGACGGCGGCGTACTGGGCCGCACGCCGGCCCGGCCGGCCCGCACCGCGACCGCGGGCGCCCCCGCGGACGGCACGACCACCGACCCCGAGGTCACCTACCGCCGCTCCGGCGACGACAACCTGCTCGTCGAGTACGGGCCGATGAAGCTCGACCTCGCGTCCCGCATGCGCGTGCACGCGCTCATGGAGGCCGTGCAGCAGCGCGTCGACCACGACGGCCTGCGCGGCGTCGTCGACCTCACGCCCGGCATCCGCTCGCTCCAGCTCCACGTCGACCCGGACGTGCTGCCGCTGCGCCGCGCGCTCGAGATCGTCGAGGAGGTCGAGGAGACGCTGCCCGCGACGCGCGACCTCGTCGTCCCGAGCCGCACCGTGCACCTGCCGCTCTCGTGGGACGACCCGTCGACCCGCGAGGCCATCCAGCGCTACATGGCGGGCGTCCGTGACGACGCCCCGTGGTGCCCGTGGAACATCGAGTTCATCCGCCGCATCAACGGCCTCGACTCGGTCGACGACGTCCACCGCACCGTCTTCGACGCGTCGTACCAGGTGCTCGGGCTCGGCGACGTCTACCTGGGCGCACCGGTCGCGACTCCGCTCGACCCGCGGCACCGCCTGGTCACCACGAAGTACAACCCCGCCCGCACGTGGACGCCGCAGAACGCGGTCGGCATCGGCGGCGCCTACCTGTGCATCTACGGCATGGAGGGACCGGGCGGCTACCAGTTCGTCGGGCGGACCATCCAGGTCTGGGACACCTACGCCCAGCACCGGCCGTTCGAGCCGGGCACGCCCTGGCTGCTGCGGTTCTTCGACACGATCCGCTGGTACCCGGTCGGCGCGGACGAGCTGCTCGACCTGCGCGCCGACATGGCCGCCGGTCGGCACGACGTCCGCATCGAGGAGGGCACGTTCTCGCTGGCCGAGCACGAGCGGTTCCTCGCCGCCAACGCGCCGTCCATCGCCGAGTTCCAGGCGCGGCAGGCCGACGCGTTCGGCGCCGAGCGGTCC
The DNA here is from genome assembly GCF_019024305.1 of Cellulomonas algicola. NCBI lineage: Bacteria > Bacillati > Actinomycetota > Actinomycetes > Micrococcales > Cellulomonadaceae > Cellulomonas > Cellulomonas algicola. The sequence continues at coordinate 1,873 of NZ_JAHKSJ010000042.1, forward strand.
GCGTGGGAGGCGGCCGGCGAGTTCGACCGTCGCGACCCCGAGCCCGCTGCCCCCGCCGCCACGGGTGTCGTGGTGCCCGACGGGTGCGACGGCGTCGAGGCGCCCTTCGTCGCGACCGTGTTCCGCGTGGACGTCCGCCCCGGCGACCTCGTCGAGCCCGGGCAGCAGCTCCTCGCGCTCGAGGCGATGAAGATGGAGGCGCCCGTCGTCGCGACCAGCGGCGGCACCGTCGTCGAGATCACCGTCACCCCCGGCGACCAGGTGGGTCCCGGTCAGGTGCTGGTCGTCCTCGACCCCGTGGCGGTCACGACCGCCGCGTGAGCCACGGCCGCCACGGCGGCAGGTCAGTGCGTCGGGTCGTCGAGCTCGATGAGCATGCGCGTGTTGCCGAGGGTGTTGGGCTTCACGCGCGCGAGGTCGAGGAACTCGGCGACGCCGTCGTCGTGCGAGCGCAGCAGCTCGGCGTACACGTCGGGCGTGACGGGCGTGCCCTCGATCGCGTGGAACCCGTGCGCGGTGAAGAAGTCGACCTCGAACGTCAGGCAGAACAGCCGCCGCAGCCCGAGGCCGCGGGCGCGGTCGACGAGCGCGTCGAGCAGCAGGTGCCCGACGCCCTGGCCGCGGTACGTCGCGTCGACGGCGAGCGTGCGGATCTCCGCGAGGTCCTGCCACATGACGTGCAGCGCACCGCAGCCCACGACGGCCCCGTCGGGCGCCTCGGCGACGACGAACTCCTGCACGGCCTCGTAGTAGCCGACCCACTCCTTGGCGAGCAGGATGCGCTGGTCGGCGTACGGCTGGACGAGGGCACGGATCGCGCGCACGTCGGCCGGGAGGGCGGGCCGGATCGTGAGCTGGTCGGTCGTCACGCGCTCACGGTAACCGTCGCCCGCGGGTGCCCGTCCGAGAGGGTCACGGACGGCGGGTGCACGGCGCCGCGGCCCGCCCCCGGTGCTCGGTCGCGGGCTGCCCGCGCCGGTGCGGCCCGTGGGTCGTCAGCGCAGCGCCCCCGCCCGGGCACGGGGTTCCGCCCGGCTGTCCGTGGCGGACCGGTGCACGCCGGGACGCTCGGCGTCGGCGTGGTCGAGCACCACGAGCGCGTGCCGGAGCTCGCCGAGCGCGCGCCGGGCGTCGACCGCGAGCGCGGCGAGCGCGGCCCGCCGGTCGGCGCCGCCGTCGCGGTAGCGGTAGGGCGGGGCCATCTCGGCACGTGCGGCGACGAGCGAGATCCGTCGTGCGGCGGCGTCGGTGAGCTCGCGGGCCCGGCGTGCGCGCTCGGCGGCGTCGGGGTCGTCCGCGGGGTCGTCGACGGGGTCGCGGCGCCGGTCGACCATCCCGCCGACGGTCGCGACCCCGACGGCGGCGACGAGGAGCCCGAGCATCACGGCGAGCGACACGAGCCCGTCCCGGCCGTCGTCACCCACGGCGCTCGAGCCGAGAGGGACGGACGCGACGATGTCGGAGACCGTGAACCAGCTGGTGACGGCGACCGCGGCGGCGGCGGGTGGCAGGGCGCGCCACGGCGCGCGGTGGGCGGCCACGGCCGCGACGGCGACGAGGCCGGCCCACCAGCCGAGCACGAACCAGCCGGTCCAGGCGGTCGTCGCGAACGGCATGAGGACGAGCACGGTCGCCCAGCCGGGGTGGCGGCGCGCGACGAGCACGCCGACGACGACGGCGACGAGCGCGACGACGAGCAGCGGCGACCGGAGCGCGGGGACGGTCAGGTAGGCGCCGCCGGGCACGAGGAGGAGCTCGGGCGAGAGCGCGAGGGTCGCACCGACGACGCCGGCGAGCACCCCGGCGAGCGGCCCGGGGCGTGTCCTGACCGGGTGATGACGGCGCCGACCTGCACGGTCATAGGGCTCTGCGACTGCGTCGTCATCGGCCATGACCAGATGGTGCCGTGCTCCACCGACATCGCGCCACGTGCACGCGGCCCGACGCCGCGTGTCACCGCGTGCGCGGGCCCGAGAACCACCCGGACGGGTGACGCGGCGGACACGGTCCCCGCGCCCCGCACGGCCCACCCGCCGACCCGTCACGCACCGACGTCCGTGGAGTCACAGGTCGGGCCTCCCCGGCCCGTCCATCAGGAGCGGGACGGCCGGCGTGACGCGAACCGCGCCACCGCGTAGAGCACCAGGCCGACGGCGAGCAGCACGCCCGCGAGCAGGAAGTGCTTCGCCTCCTGCTGCGTGAGCAGGCCGACGCACGTCGCGGCCGCGAGCACGGGAAGCGGCGTCCACGCCCGGAAGTGCGGCTGCTCGACGCGGTCCCGACGCAGCACGAGCACCGCGACGTTGGTGCTGAGGAAGACGAGCAGGAGGAGCAGCACGACCGTCGACGCGAGGTCGACGAGCGACCCCGTCGTCGTGAGCACCATCGCGACGACCGTGGTGACGACGATGGCGACGATCGGCGTCCGGCGGCCCGGCAGCACGCGCCCGAACACCGACGGCAGCAGCCCCTCCTCGGCCATGCCGTACGCGAGCCGGCTCGCCATGATCATCGTGAGCAGCGCGCCGTTGGCGACCGCGACCAGCGCGACGACGGAGAACACCTCGAGCGGCACGCCGCCGGCGACGCGCACGACCTCGAGCAGCGGTCCGCTCGACGCCTGCAGGTCGGCGGGCGCGACGACGGCAGGCGCCACGATCCCGACGAGCAGGTAGACGACGCCCGCGGTGAGCAGGGCCCCGAACAGCGCGCGCGGGTAGGTGCGGCGCACGTCGCGGACCTCCTCGGCGAGGTTGGCGGACGTCTCGAAGCCGACGAACGAGTAGAACGCGACGAGCGCGCCGCCGAGGGTCGCCGCGGCGACGCCCGTGCCCTCGGGCAGCTCGGTCAGGCGCGACACGTCGCCGTCGCCACGACCGAGCACGACCGCCCCCAGCACCACGACCAGCACGAGACCGCTGAGCTCGATGGTCGTCATCACGACGTTGGCGCGCAGCGACTCCTGGATGCCCCGCGCGTTGAGCGCCGCGACGAGCGCGAGGAACACGAGCGCCGCGGGGACGGCCGGCACGTCGAGGAACACCCCGAGGTAGTCGCCCGTGAACGCGAGCGACAGGCCCGCGGCGGACGTGACGCCTGCGGCGAGCATGCAGTAGCCGACGAGGAACGACACGACCGGGCGACCGAAAGCACGCTGCGCGTAGACCGCGGAGCCGCCGGCCCGCGGGTACTTCGTCACGAGCTCCGCGTACGACGCCGCCGTGAGCAGGGCCATGCCGAGCGCGACGAGCAGCGGCACCCACACCATGCCGCCGGCCTCGCCCGCGAGCTCGCCGACCAGCGCGTACACCCCGGCGCCGAGCACGTCCCCGAGGATGAACAGGAACAGCAGACGTCCGGAGACGCTGCGCTTGAGGCGCGTGGCGTCGACGTCGTCGGGCGCGGTGGCGGTGTCGGTCACCGAGCGAGTATCAGCACGCGTCCGCGGTCCCGCACGGCGAGCGAGCGGCCCGCGGTGGCCGTGAGCGGCGCGCGGCGCCGACGCGTCCGGCGCGTCTCCACCCGTCACGCGTGTCCACGGGTCACGCGTGTCTCCACGCGTCACGCGTGACCACGCGTCAGGCGCGTGCCGACGCGTCGGGGGTCCGTCGCGCGGTCCGGCGCGGGAGCGGCGGCTCGGCCGCGTCGAGCAGCCCGGTCGCGGTGAGCTCGTCGACGACGAGGTCGGTGACGACCCCGGCGCGCAGCGCGGCGAGCAGCGGCGCGACCTTGTTGTCCCCCGCGACGACGCACACGCGCCGCGGCACGCGCTGGAGCTCCTCGGGCGTCGGTCCGGTCGCACGTTCGTTCAGGTGCACGTCCTGCCACGAGCCGTCGGCACGCAGGAAGACCGTGCACACGTCGCCCACGACGCCCTCGTCGTGCAGCAGGCGCACGTCGGCGTCGTCGAGGTATCCCGCGGAGTAGACGTGCGACGGGACCGCGCCCGCGACCGCGCCGACGGAGAACACCGCGATGTCCGCGCGCCGCTGCATGTCGAGGACGCGCATGACGGACCGCTCGCGCCACATCGCGCGCTTGGTGTCGGGGTAGTCGAAGAACGCGGGCACGGAGAAGTGGTGCACGGCCGCGCCGAACGCGGTGCCGAAGGACGAGATGAGGTCGGACGCGTACTCGATCCCGGAGGTGCGCATGTTCGCGGCGCCGTTGAGCTGCACCACGTGCGACCCGCGGGTCGGCTTGGGCGTGAGGTAGCGGGACACCGACGCGAGCGTGGTCCCCCAGGCCACGCCCATGACCATGTCGGAGTCGAACCACGACGAGAGCAGGCGTGCCGCGGTCATCGACACCTGGTCGAGCCGCTCGATGTGCGACGCGGAGTCCGGGACGGGCACGACGTACGCGTCGACGCCGAACGTCGCGGCCACCGACCGCCCGAGCCCGGGTGCACGCGTGCTCGCGGGGCGCAGCGTGATCTCGACCAGGCCGGCCTGCCGTGCACGTTTGATGAGCCGCGAGACGGTCGACCGGGAGGTCCCGAGGTGCCGCGCGATGACCTCCATCTTGAGGTCCTGCAGGTAGTACATGGACGCCGCGCGCAGGACGTCCTGCTCCCGTTCGACGTACACGCACCCCTCCTCCGACGGACGCCTGTGCATGCACGTATGTGCACCCCGGTTGCGCGTCCGTTCGCCCCGTGATGACGATAGCGAGCGGCCACGGGCGCAGCGATCCGAGGCAGACGAATCACCCGGGGGACGAGAACCACATGCGGACAGCACCACTGACGGTCCAGGCACGCCAGGACGCGCTCGACGTCATGCGCGCCAGCGGCGAGCGCGGCAACGAGCTCGACGTGCTGGTCATCGGGGGCGGTGTCACGGGCGCGGGCATCGCCCTCGACGCCGTGACGCGCGGCCTGTCGACCGCGATCGTGGACGCGCAGGACTGGGCGAGCGGCACGTCGAGCCGGTCCAGCAAGCTCGTGCACGGCGGCCTGCGCTACCTCCAGATGCTCGACTTCCACCTGGTGCGCGAGGCGCTCACCGAGCGCGACCTGCTCATCAACACGCTCGCGCCGCACCTCGTGAAGCCCGTGTCGTTCCTCTACCCGCTCGAGAACCGCGTCTGGGAGCGCGCGTACGTCGGCGCGGGCGTGCTGCTCTACGACACGCTCGCGACGGTCAACGGCAGCAAGCGCGCGATGCCGATGCACCAGCACCTCTCCCGCAAGGGCATGGAGCGGCTCTTCCCCGACCTGCGGCACGACGCGGCCGTCGGCGCGGTCCGCTACTGGGACGCGAGCGTCGACGACGCGCGCCTCGTCGAGACGCTCGTCCGCACGGCCGTCTCGTACGGCGCGCACGCCGCGAGCCGCACCCAGGTGCTCGACCTGCACACGACGACGGGCGGCGCGGTCACGGGCGCCGAGCTGGTCGACCTCGAGACGGGTGAGCACCTCGACGTCCGGGCGCGCGCGGTCATCAACGCGACGGGCGTCTGGACGGAGCAGACGGAGAGCCTCGCCGGGTCCGAGGGCGGCCTGCGGGTCCTGGCCTCCAAGGGCGTCCACATCGTCGTGCCGCGCAGCCGCATCGCCGGCAACACCGGCCTGATCCTGCAGACCGAGAAGTCGGTGCTGTTCATCATCCCGTGGTCCCGCTACTGGGTGATCGGCACGACCGACACCCCGTGGGAGCAGGACCTCGTGCACCCCGTCGCGACCAGCGCGGACATCGACTACGTCATCGAGCACGCCAACGCCGTGCTGTCCCGCCCGATCAGCCGCGACGACGTGATCGGCACCTGGGCGGGCCTGCGGCCGCTGCTCCAGCCGCACGTCAAGGAGGGCACGTCGTCGGCCAAGGTGTCGCGCGAGCACACCGTCGCGTCCCCGACGCCGGGCCTCACCGTCATCGCGGGCGGCAAGCTCACGACCTACCGCGTCATGGCCAAGGACGCGGTCGACTTCGCGATCGGCTCGCGCGCCACGAGCCTGCCGTCGCTCACGCACGACCTGCCGCTCGTCGGCGCCGAGGGCCTGCGCGTGTTCCAGCGGCAGTCCAAGGCCATCGGCGCGAGGTACGGCTGGGACCGGCCGCGCATGGACCACCTGCTGCACCGGTACGGCTCGCTGCTCGCAGAGCTCATCGACCTCGTCGACGCCGAGCCGTCGCTCGCCGAGCCGCTGAAGAACGCGCCCGCGTACATCGGCGCCGAGATCGTCTACGCCGTCAGCCACGAAGGTGCGCTGCACCTCGACGACGTGATGATGCACCGCACCCGGCTCAACTACGAGCAGGCGGACAAGGGCGTCGGCGCGCTCGACGAGATCGTCGACCTGATCGCGCCCGTCCTCGGCTGGGACGAGCGGACCCGCAGCAAGGAGATCGCCGCCTACGTCGCGCGCGCCGAGGCCGAGGACGCCGCCGCGCAGGAGCACGACGACGCGGCCGCCGAGCAGGTGCGCCTGCGCGCCGCCGACCTGGCCCCCATGCGCCGCCTCGACGACGTCGTCGGCGCCGGGACCAAGCCCGGGTCGCCGCGCGGCCGCGGATCGGCAGGTCCCGCCGGCACCTGAGCACGACCCCGAACTCCCCGCGGCCCGTGCGCGGGGTGCACGTGACAACGACGTCTCGTCAACAGAAGGGATAGGCCGTGGGCACACTCATGTCCCAGGCGTTCGTCTCCGAGATCCTCGGCACCGCGATGCTCATCCTGCTCGGCGCCGGTGTGGTGGCGAACGTGATCCTGCCCGGCACGAAGGGCTTCGGCGGCGGCTGGCTCCTCATCAACTTCGGATGGGGTCTCGCCGTCTTCGCCGGTGTCTTCACCGCCTTCAAGTCAGGCGCCCACCTCAACCCCGCCGTCACCATCGGCCTGCTGACGGCCGACCAGCCGTTCGCCACCAAGACCGGACCGGACGACATGGTCACGGTCACGATCGAGCCGACCGTGGGCAACGCGTTCTGGTACATCCTCGCCCAGCTGATCGGCGCGTTCATCGGTGCCGTCCTCGCCTGGATGGCCTACAAGAAGCACTTCGACCAGGAGGCCGAGCCGGGCATCAAGCTCGCGGTCTTCTCCACGGGTCCGGCCCTGCGGTCGTACGCGTGGAACTTCGTCACCGAGGTCATCGCGACGTTCGTGCTGGTCTTCGTGGTCCTCGCGTTCGGCCCGACGCCGTCCGGGCTCGGCCCGCTCGCCGTCGCCCTGCTCGTCGTCGGCATCGGCGCGAGCCTCGGCGGACCCACCGGGTACGCCATCAACCCCGCACGCGACCTCGCACCCCGCATCGCCCACGCGGTCCTGCCCATCCCGAACAAGGGCGGCGGCGACTGGTCGTACGCGTGGGTGCCGGTGCTGGGCCCGCTCGTCGGCGGTGTGCTCGCCGGCCTCCTCGCCAACGTCTACATCTTCTGACCCCGGCCCCCGACCGAAAGGCAGACCCCCATGCCCGACACGCAGTACGTCCTGGCGATCGACCAGGGCACGACCAGCTCCCGTGCGATCGTCTTCGACCACGGCGGCCAGATCGTGTCCGTCGGCCAGAAGGAGCACGAGCAGATCTTCCCCCGGGCCGGCTGGGTCGAGCACGACCCCGAGGAGATCTGGGTCAACACGCGTGAGGTCGTCGGCCTCGCGCTCACCCGCGCGAACCTGACCTACCGCGACATCGCCGCCGTCGGCATCACCAACCAGCGCGAGACCGCGGTCGTCTGGGACCGCACCACCGGCAAGCCGGTGTACAACGCGATCGTCTGGCAGGACACGCGCACGCAGAAGATCGCCGACGAGCTGGGGGCGCTCGGCGGCGGTGCGGACCGCTACAAGGACCGCGTCGGCCTGCCGCTCGCGACGTACTTCTCCGGCCCGAAGATCACGTGGATCCTCGACAACGTCGACGGCGCGCGCGAGAAGGCGGAGCGCGGCGACCTCGCGTTCGGCAACACCGACGCGTGGGTGCTGTGGAACATGACGGGCGGCGTCGACGGCGGCGTGCACGTCACCGACGTCACCAACGCGTCCCGCACGATGCTCATGAACCTCGACACGCTGTCGTGGAACGAGGAGATCGCGGGCGAGATGGGCATCCCGCTGTCGATGCTCCCCGAGATCCGCTCGTCGTCCGAGGTGTACGGCACGGGCCGCGAGGGCGGCATGGTGCCCGGGGTGCCGATCGCGGGCATCCTCGGCGACCAGCAGGCCGCGACGTTCGGGCAGGCGTGCTTCGAGGTCGGCACGGCCAAGAACACGTACGGCACCGGCAACTTCATGCTGCTCAACACCGGCACCAAGCCGATCCCGTCGAAGAACGGCCTGCTCACCACGCTCTGCTACAAGATCGGCGACGCCGACCCGGTCTACGCCCTCGAGGGGTCGATCGCGGTCACCGGGTCGCTCGTGCAGTGGCTGCGCGACAACCTCGGGATCATCTCGTCGGCGCCGGAGATCGAGACCCTCGCGGCGACCGTCGAGGACAACGGCGGCGCGTACTTCGTGCCCGCCTTCTCGGGCCTGTTCGCGCCGTACTGGCGGGCCGACGCGCGCGGTGCGCTCGTCGGGCTCACGCGGTACGTCAACAAGGGCCACATCGCCCGCGCCGCCCTGGAGGCCACCGCCTTCCAGACGCGCGAGGTGCTCGACGCGATGAACGCCGACTCCGGCGTGGACCTCACCGAGCTCAAGGTCGACGGCGGCATGGTCGCCAACGACGCGCTCATGCAGTTCCAGGCCGACATCCTCGGCGTGCCCGTCATCCGGCCGAAGGTCGCCGAGACCACCGCTCTCGGCGCCGCGTACGCCGCGGGCATCGCCGTCGGGTACTGGTCCGGCGAGCAGGACGTCATCGACAACTGGGCCGAGGACAAGCGCTGGGAGCCCGCGGCCGACGACACCGAGCGGGACCGTCAGTACCGCCTGTGGAAGAAGGCCGTCACGAAGACCTTCGACTGGGTCGACGACGACGTGCAGTAGGGACGTCACGGGGGACGGTCGCGGCACCGGGGCAGCCGCGACCGTCACGAGGGCCGGGTGGACCGCAGGCCACCCGGCCCTCGGCATGCCCGGGCGAACCCGCCGGTCAGGCCCGACGTGACGCGGGTGCCAAAACGCCTCACACCTGTCGGATCCGGTCGATAAGGTCTCGCCGAGTCGCGCACCTCAGCGCACCCGGCACCAGGAGACCCCATGCCCTCACCTGCCCGTCCGCGGACCGTGCGACGCCTCGTCGCCGCCGCCCTGGCCGCTCTCCTCACCCTCACCGGCCTGGCCACCGCCGCGTCGGCCGACGACGCGGTCGGCACCGTCACCGGCCGCGTGGTCGACAGCGCGGGGACCCCCGTCGTCGGCGTCCCCGTCGAGCTCACGACCACCATGGGCATGTCGACCGGGGCGGTCGTGCTCACCGACGCACAGGGCGGTTACACCGTCGGGTCCGTCGCCCCCGGCACGTACCTCGTGCACGTCATGCCGCCCGGCGACAGCCCTCTGCTCGAGGGCTACCACGGCGGGTCACGCGCGTGGGAGGCGACGTGGTTGTCCGTCACCGCGGGCGCGACGACGCAGGTCGGCGACACCGTGCTCCAGACGGCGGCGATCGTCGAGGGCCGTGTGCTCGCCGCCGGCCAGCCGGTCTCCACGGCGTTCGTCTCGCTGACCGCCACCTCGGGCTTCGGCGGCGGGTCCAGCTCGACCTGGACCGACGGGACGTTCCGCATCAAGGCACCCGCGGGTGCCTACCGGGTGCAGGTCACCGGTCCGTGGGGCTCGGGGCTGATGACGACGTACTGGCCCGGCACGCAGGACCAGACGCAGGCCGGCGTCGTCACCGCCGTCGCCGGGCGGTCCACGGCGCTCGGGGACATCACGCTGACCACCGGCGCGACGATCACGGGGACGGTCACCGGCCCTGACGGTGCGCCCGTGGCCGGCGTGTCGGTCTGGGCGACGCAGCAGAGCCCGGGCTTCTCCTCGATGACGACCACGGCGCCCGACGGCACGTACGCGATCGGCGGCCTGGTGGCGGGCGAGTACCAGCTCCAGTTCCGCCCCGCGGCGGGCTCCGGGCTGCGGTCGGAGTACTTCGACGGCGTCGACGACTGGGCGTCCGCGACCCCCGTCGCCGTCACCGCGGGCGGCACGACCGCGCGCGTGGACGCCTCCCTGCGCCAGGGCGTGTGCCTCACCGGCGTCGTGCGCAGCGCCGCGGGCACCCCCGTCTCCGGCGCCCTGGTCCTCCTGCACCCGGCGGACGGCGGCACCGCGAGCCCGCACGGCACGACGGGCTTCGACGGCACCTTCCGCGTCTCCGACGCGGCTCCCGGTGACTACCTCCTCGAGGTCAGCACGTGGAACGACGACCTCGCCGACGGGTTCTACCCCGGCAGCACCGGCCGGGACGACGCGACCGTGCTCACGCTCGCCGCGGGCGACTGCGTCGACGTCGACCCGGTCACGATGCCCGTCGGCGGCACGATCACCGGACGCCTGCTGGCGGTCGACGGCACGCCGACGGCCGGCAACGTCACCGTGACGAGCGACGACGGGGCCTACGGCAGCGCGACCGCGGGACCCGACGGCCGGTTCGTCGTGCGCGGCCTCGCGAGCGGCGACTACGTGGTCCAGGCCAGCGCGTTCGGCGGCGGCATCGCCGTCTACCACCCGGGCGTCCCGACGCGCGCCGACGCCGAGACGGTGCGGGTGACCCTCGGCGAGGACACGGCGACCGGTGACCTGCGCATCGTCGCGGGCGGCACGCTGACCGGCACCGCGGTCAAGCCCGACGGCTCCGGGTTCAGCTCCGAGCTGTACGTCACGCCGGTCGGCGGCGGGTACGACGACACGCTGCTGCGCTACGTCGTCGACGGCGCGTTCACCGCCGGCGACGTGGTGCCGGGCCGCCACATCCTCTCGGTGGTCGCGGAGAGCCGCGGCTCGAGCGGCTTCTACGACGGCGTCACCACGTACTACGACGGCGGCACCGGCACGCAGCAGCGCAGCAAGGCCGTGCCGCTCGACGTCGCGGCGGGCCAGACCGTCGACGGCCTGCACCTCGTCGTGCCGCCGCGCGGCACCGCGGCCGCGCAGGTCACGGCGGTGTCCTCGCCGCTGCCCGCGCCGGTCGGCCGCCCGGCGACGGTGCGGGTGACCGTCACGGGTGACGGCGCGACGCCGACCGGTGCCGTCGGGATCTACGGCCCGACCGGCTTCCTCGGCGACGCGCTCCTCGAGGACGGCCACGCAGACGTCACGTTCACCGTGCCGGACGTCGAGTGGGCCACCGACGGCGGGACGCCGCAGATCGGCGTCGAGTACGTCGGCGACGCCGTCCACGACCGGCAGTACGTGAGCGTGCCGTTCGCCGTGACGACGTCGACCGACCCGGAGCCCGCACCGCCGACGGTCTCGTCCGTCGACCCGGCCGCCGGGTCGGCGCTCGGGGGCGCCCAGGTCGTCGTCACCGGCAGCGGGTTCGTCGGGACGCCGGAGGTGACGTTCGGCGGGGTCGCAGCCACCGGCGTCGTCGTGGACTCACCCACGACCCTGCGCGCGACCGTTCCGGCCCACGCGGCCGGGCCGGTGCCCGTGGTCGTCACGACCGACCGGGGCGTGAGCGACGGCACCGTGGCGTACACCTACGAGCACGTGCCGACGGCGACC
>NZ_JAHKSJ010000043.1:0-6782 GCF_019024305.1 Cellulomonas algicola
AGCGGCCCGCACCGACGCGGGCAAGGCCGCCGCCGCACGCACGGCGGCGCAGGCCGCCCGCGACGCGGCCGCCCAGGCGGCCGCGCTGAACCAGGTCAAGGCGCAGCGGGACGCGGCGCTCGCCCAGGCACGCGCCGCGGCGTCCGCCGCCGCGAGCGCGAGCAAGAACGCCGACCTCGCGGCGAGCGCGGCCGACGAGGCGTCGCGGCAGGCGGGCGTGTCGTCGTCGCAGGCGCAGCGCACCCAGCAGGCGGCCGCGGCGGCCAAGGCGCAGGCGGCGCGCGCCGCGTCGGCCGCCCGACGCAGCCTGGCCCTCGCCGAGGCCGCTGCGGCGGCGTCGGACCAGGCGTTCGAGTTCGCCCGGCAGGCCGGGGAGCACGCGACGCGGGCCGCCGCCGCGGCCGACGAGGCAGCGGCGCACGCCGGCGAGGCAGCGCAGGCAGCCACGCAGTCGGCCGCGCACGCCGCGGAGGCCACGGCGGCGTCGCAGCTCGCGGTGTCCGCCGCGACGCAGGCCGTCGAGGTCGAGAAGCTGGCCCGCGACGCCGACGCGGCCCGTCTCGCGGAGGCGACCGAGCAGGGCGTGGCCGACGCGCAGGAGGCGGTCGCCGCGGACGCGGCGGCGCGGGCGGCGGGTGGTGAGACCCCCGGGTGGGACCGCACCGTGCGGTGGGACACCGCCGAGGACGCGCGCGTCCCCGCCGCGACCCGCACGCTCCTCCAGGAGGCGACCGCCCCGGGCGCGTCGACGCAGGTCGTGCTCGCCAAGGGCCGGCAGGCCGCGCTGGCGCTCGCGACGACCGGCGGGGAGTGGACGAAGGCGGCCGCGGCGGAGGCGCTGGCGGGCGACGAGGTCGCGCTCCGGTCCTGGCTCACCGTGGGGCGCACCCAGGCGGCCGGTCAGGACGACCGGGCCCGGGTGTGGCACCTCGTCGACACCCTGCCCGACGGGCAGGAGCGGACGGCCGCGCGTGCGTCGCTCGACGGCGACGACGCCGCGGTGGCGACGTTCCTCAAGACGCGCGCCTACCCGCGCAAGATCGTCGACGACCGTCTGGCGCTGTCACGGATCCTCAACTCGAACCCGGGGCCGGCGTTGTACGCCGCGACGCAGAAGGCGCTCGCCGGGACGGCGCAGCAGGCGCACGAGTTCCTGCGGGACGGCCAGCACGTCGCACGGGCCGCCGACCAGCGGGTCGAGATCACGCGGGTCATGGACGCCGGGGGCGCCGAGGTCAAGGCCGCAGCGCAGGTCGCGCTCGCGGGCCCGCCGTCGTACGGCACCGACTTCCTCGCGGTCGGCCAGTTCCAGGCCGCGCAGCGGGACAAGGAGCAGGCCGCCCACGTCCAGGCGGTCCGGGCGCTCGTGCAGCAGGCGCAGGAGTACGCCCAGAAGGCGCTCGCGGACGCGGCCGAGGCCAGGCGCGTCGCCGCCGTCGCCAAGGGGGCGGCCGCGGAGGCGGCCGCCGCCGCGAACCAGGCCGCGGCCGCCGCGAACCAGGCCGCGACCTACGCGGCCCAGGCGACCCAGTCGGCGGCTGCGGCGAAGGCGTCGGCCGACCAGGCCGCGCAGTCGGCGCAGACGGCGAAGGACGCCGCCGCCAAGGCGCAGGTCAGCGCGAACAACGCCGCACGCTCCGCCCTGACCGCGAGCGCCGCGAGCGAACGGGCCGAGGCCAGCGCAGCGGCCGCGCAGGCGGCGAGGAGCTCCGCACGGGCATCGGCGGTCGCGGCGGGCCGCGACGCGGTGGCCGCCAACCAGGCCGCCCTCGAGGCCGCGACGACGTACAGCGTCCGGCTGAAGCAGCAGGAGGTCGCCGACCGGAACGCCACGCCGGGCAGCGGGCCCGACGGCACGACGAGCGCCGACTGGGCGCACCGGTACGAGAACTGCCTGAACCCGCTCGACAAGCCCGCGCAGCGACCGGAGTGCCAGGAGGCCTACCGCGAGATCGTCGGGCTGATCACCGACCCGGAGAAGTGCAGCCGGCCGCTCAGCCGTGACGCCCTGGGCTGCCAGATGGCGTCCGCGTTCTGGAAGGACCTCACCGAGCTCGCCGAGGAGGACCCCGAGCTCCTCGCCTCGATGGGGCTCGACGCCTTCCAGCTGCTGCTCGGCCTCTGCGGACTCGCCCCGGGCTTCGGGGAGGCGTGCGACGGGGTCGACGCGATCATCTCCGGCTTCCGCGGCGACTGGCTGGGAGCCGGCCTGTCGATCGCCGCGATGATCCCCGTCTTCGGATGGCTGCCCGGCGGCGCCCGCATCGGCGCCGACGCGACGCAGCTCGTGCGCGCGCTGGACAAGGTCGAGGACGTCCTCGCCGCTCGACGGGCCGCGAACGCCGGTACGCACCTGTCGGACGAGTACCTCGACCTCGCGCTGAAGCACGTGACCGACAGCGGCGACACCGTGCTGGGGCGGTTCCCGCAGTACATCGACAAGGCGCAGGCGCGCGGCGCGAGCTACTTCGACATCGGCGGCGCGTGGGACGACGTCATCGCGCGTGGCGACGACCCCTGGAGCCTCAACGTCGCGTTCCTCGACGACCGGATCGCCGCGGGCGACCGGATGCTGCTCTCGGTGCCGAAGCAGGACGTCCTGCCTGGCACCTACCTGAGCAAGGAGATCCAGTACCTCCTCGACCACGGGTACGTGTGGGTCAACCAGTGGTCGCTCGTGCCGAGGGGATGAGCCGTGAACCTGATCCTCGCGTTCATCGACGCGCACATGGACTACCTGTGGGAGGGCGACCGCTACTCGGTCGTCGGCTCGCAGTCGCGCAGCAGCAACGGCGGCGACGCCCTGCTCGTCGTCGAGTCGCCGACCCTGCGCCTCCGCTTCGTGCGGGACCGCGGGCAGCTGCTGCTGGACTTCCAGCCCGCGGCGGAGCACCGGGACGAGTGGTGGTCCGTGGACCTCGTCCGTCGCCTGCTCCTCGGACGGCCCGAGCCGTCCGCGGTCCTGGACGAGTCCTACGCCGCGTTCCTCGGCGAGCACCTCACGGAGGTCGAGGCGCGCTTCGGCGCGGAGCGGTGGCCGGCGACGAGGGACGAGCTGAAGAAGCTCAAGGTCCGACGCTCGAAGGAGATGTGGGGATGAGGGCGCCGACGTGCGCCCGCCGTGGTCGCACCGTCGGGGCGTCCAGGTCGAGAACTGCAGGCGAGAGGAACGAGTGACGTGAAGAAGGTCGTGGGGTGGGTGGTCGCGCCCGTCGTCGTGGCGGGAGTGGCGGTCGCGTGGGCGAGCAGCGCCGGTGCTGCGGACTCGCCCGTGGAGGTGCAGTCCTCGTTGGTGGAGGACTACGCCTACCCGGGGGCGGACGCGATCCTGGCGGAGCACGGGCTCAAGGTGTTCACCGGTGACGGGCACGTCGAGCCGGTGTCGTCAGGGGAGTTCGGGTCGGGTTCGTGCGCGCCGGGCCTGATCCAGGTCGAGACGATGGTCGAGGAGGAGCCGTACGGCGCGTACTACTGCTTCCGCACGTCGGGGACGCGCGGCTTCCTGACCCTGGAGGTGCCGCACACGTTCCTCCTGCGCGGCGGGGACAAGCCCGTCGAGGCGACGGCCGAGCTCGCGAGCGGCACCGAGGAGACGTACGCCGTGGCGCCCAACACGTCGGTCGCGGTGGACCCGGGCGAGGGTGCCGAGATGCCGCAGGCGATCCTCGTCGAGCTCCGGTTCGGTAGCTGGTGAGCGCGCCCGACCGTCCCCGCCGACTGCGCACGCGAGCGCTCCGGACGGGTGTCGTCGCCGCGGTGCTCGTCGGCGTGGGCGTGCCCGCCGCGGTCGCCGTCCAGGGCAGCACGCCCACGGGCTCCGTCGCGCAGGCGACCGTCAAGGTCGACGTCGGCACCGACCGCTCCTGCTCCGGAGCGCTCGTCGCGCCCGCGTGGGTCGTGACGGCGAAGTCCTGCTTCACGACGGGCGGCGTCGCCGTCGTGCAGGGCGCCCCGAAGGTCAGCACCAAGGCCACGGTCGGGCGGGTCGACCTGACCGGCACGGCCGGACGCGTCGTCACCGTCGACCTCCTCGTGCCGCACGCGGACCGTGACGTCGTGCTCGCACGGCTGTCGACACCGGTCACCGACGTCACACCCGTGAAGATCGCGTCCGCGGCACCGGTCGTGGGCCAGGAGCTGACCGTGACCGGCTACGGCCGGACCGCGACGCAGCTGGTGCCGGACACCGCGCACGCCGCGACGTACACCGTCGCCGCCGTCGCCACCGGCACCGTCGACCTCCGGGCGCAGGGCGCCGGTGCGACGATCTGCAAGGGCGACGCCGGCGGTCCGACGCTGCGCGCCACCACCGGCGGTGTCGAGCTCGTCGCCATCCACCACACCGCCTACCAGGGCGGCTGCCTCGGGGCGACCACGACCCGGCAGGACGCGACCGACACCCGTCTGGACGTCCTGCGCACCTGGATCACCGGCATCACGGACCCGGCGCCGGTCGTCACGCACGTCAAGCACGTCTACACCGTCAACGGCGGACAGGTGTGGGAGGCGGCGTCCGACAACGGGTGGCGCAGCCTGAACTCGGCGATCACCACGTCCGGGCCTGTCGCGGTCCTCGCCGTCGGGGGCGTGAAGTACGTGTACACCGTCAACGGCGGCCGCGTGTACGAGGCCGCGTCGAACAACGGCTGGAAGAACCTCGACACCGGCATCACCACGTCGGGCGCCCTCGCCGTCACCGCGATGAACGGCGTCAAGTACGTCTACACGGTCAACGGCGGACAGGTCTGGGAGGCGGCGTCCAACAACGGGTGGCGCAACCTGAACTCCGGGATCTCCACGTCCGGTCCGCTCGCGGTCATGGCGACCGGCGGCGTGAAGTACGTCTACACCGTCAACGGCGGACAGGTCTGGGAGGCCGCGTCGAACAACGGCTGGCGTAGCGCGAGCTCGGGCATCCCGACCTCCGGCGCCCTCGCCGTCACCGCGATGGACGGCGTCAAGTACGTCTACACCGTCATCGGCGGCCAGGTGCACGAGGCCGCGTCGAACAACGGGTGGAAGGTCCAGAACTCGACCGTCACGACGTCCGGCCCGGTCGCGGCGATGGCGTTCGACGGCGTCAAGTACGTCTACACCGTGAACGGTGGTCAGGTGTGGGAGGCCGCGTCGAACAACGGCTGGAAGAACCTGAGCTCCGGGGTGTCGACGTCCGGGCCGCTCGCGGTGCTCGACCTCGAGACGGTGACCCGGTGAGCGGCGTGGGTCTGCTCGACCGCCGCGTGCGTCGCGGTGCCGTCCGCACCCTCGTGGCGACGCTCGCGCTCGCGTGCGTCGGCGTGCCCGCGGCGTTCGCCGTGCAGGGTGCGACGCCCACCGGGACGACGGCCGCGGCCACGGTCCGGCTCGAGATCGGCGCCGAGCGGGCGTGCTCGGGAGCCCTGATCGCCCCGACCTGGGTCGTGACCGCGAAGTCGTGCTTCGCCGACGCGACGGGTGCCGTGGCCCAGGGTGCCCCGAAGGCGGCGACGAAGGTCACGGTCGGTCGGGTCGACCTCACCGGGACCGCCGGGCGGATCGTCAACGCCGACCTGCTGGTCCCGCACGCCGAGCGGGACGCGGTGCTGGTGCGGCTCGCGTCCGCCGTGAACGACGTGGCACCGGTGAACGTCGCCACGGCGGCACCGGTCGCCGGGGAGTCGCTCACCGTCACGGGGTACGGGCGCACGACGACGCAGCTCGTCCCCGACACCGCGCACGCCGCGACCTACACCGTCGGCGCGGTGGGGACGGCGACCTTCGCCATCCAGGCGCAGGGGGCCGGAGCGACGATCTGCAAGGGCGACGCCGGTGGACCCGCGCTGCGGACCACGACCAGCGGCATCGAGCTCGTCGCGATCCACAGCACCGCCTACCAGGGCGGGTGCCTCGGGGCGACCACCACGCGACAGGACGCCACGGAGACGCGGCTCGACAACCTCGGCGCCTGGATCGACCAGCAGATCCCGCCGCTGCTGACGACCCTCGCGGCCGCCGACTGGAGCGGCGACGCGCACGCCGACGTGCTCGGCGTCGACGTCCGCGGCGACGTCTGGTACTACCCGCACAACGGCAACGGGCTGACCGCGCGCGCCAAGATCGGCAGCGGCCTCGCGACCTTCACGCACGTGATGGCGGCTGACTACAGCGGCGACGGCAAGGCCGACGTCGTGGGCGTCGACAGCGCCGGAAGGCTCTGGTACTACCCGCACAACGGCAACAGCCTGTCGGCCCCGGTGCAGATCGGGTCCGGCTGGGCGACGTTCAAGCACGTCACCGCCGGCGACTGGAACAGGGACGGCCGCGCCGACATCCTCGGCGTGGACGCCGACGGGCTGCTGTGGGTGTACACGAACGTCGGGCTGGCGCTGCCCTCGCGTGTCCAGATCGGCAGCGGCTGGGGCTCCTTCACGTACGTCCTCGCTGCCGACTACAGCGGTGACGGGCACGCCGACGTCGTCGGCGTCGACTCCTCGGGGAGGCTCTGGTACTACCCGCACAACGGTCCCGGCCTGTCCGCTCCCGTGCAGATCGGCGTCGGCTGGGGCACCTTCAAGGAGGTCATGGCCGCCGACTGGAGCGGCGACGGACGCGCCGACATCATCGGCGTCGACTCCGCCGGCAGCACGTGGGTCTACGAGAACAAGGGCCTCTCGCTGCCGGGTCGCGTCGCGATCCCCGGCGCGCCGCAGATGCGCTGACCCGACGGCCGCACTGCCGGGACCTCTCACAGGACGTCCCGGCAGCGCGGCCTCGGCGCGCTCTAGGTGTACTGACCCGCTGCG
>NZ_JAHKSJ010000044.1:0-5512 GCF_019024305.1 Cellulomonas algicola
GAAACAGAAAGAGCCACCCCATTGCTGGGGTGGCTCTTTCTGAATGGTGTCCGGCGGCGTCCTACTCTCCCACACCCTGGCGAGTGCAGTACCATCGGCGCTGAAGGGCTTAGCTTCCGGGTTCGGAATGGGACCGGGCGTTTCCCCTTCGCTATGACCGCCGTAACGTTGTCGAGTTGTCAAACGGGTTCCCGTTCGTCTCTCGGGAACCGCACAGTGGACGCGTAGCAATGAATGGGTGGTGAAGTTGTCGGCTTATTAGTACCGGTCAGCTGCGAGGGTCGTTGGTCCCCTCTTCCACATCCGGCCTATCAACCCCGTGGTCTAGCGGGGTGCCTCTCGGGACGAGTCCCGTGGAAACCTCATCTTGAAGCAGGCTTCCCGCTTAGATGCTTTCAGCGGTTATCCCTTCCGAACGTAGCCAACCAGCCGTGCTCCTGGCGGAACAACTGGCACACCAGAGGTTCGTCCGTCCCGGTCCTCTCGTACTAGGGACAGCCCTTCTCAAGTTTCCTGCGCGCGCAGCGGATAGGGACCGAACTGTCTCACGACGTTCTAAACCCAGCTCGCGTACCGCTTTAATGGGCGAACAGCCCAACCCTTGGGACCTACTCCAGCCCCAGGATGCGACGAGCCGACATCGAGGTGCCAAACCATGCCGTCGATATGGACTCTTGGGCAAGATCAGCCTGTTATCCCCGGGGTACCTTTTATCCGTTGAGCGACGGCGCTTCCACAAGCCACCGCCGGATCACTAGTTCCGACTTTCGTCCCTGCTCGACCTGTCAGTCTCACAGTCAAGCTCCCTTGTGCACTTGCACTCGCCACCTGATTGCCAACCAGGCTGAGGGAACCTTTGAGCGCCTCCGTTACATTTTAGGAGGCAACCGCCCCAGTTAAACTACCCACCAGGCACTGTCCCTAGTCCGGATCACGGACCGAGGTTAGATGTCCAGAGCGACCAGAGTGGTATTTCAACGTTGACTCCACCGACACTGGCGTGCCGGCTTCACAGTCTCCCACCTATCCTACACAAGCCGCACCGAACACCAATACCAAGCTATAGTAAAGGTCCCGGGGTCTTTCCGTCCTGCTGCGCGTAACGAGCATCTTTACTCGTAGTGCAATTTCGCCGAGTTCGCGGTTGAGACAGCGGAGAAGTCGTTACGCCATTCGTGCAGGTCGGAACTTACCCGACAAGGAATTTCGCTACCTTAGGATGGTTATAGTTACCACCGCCGTTTACTGGGGCTTAAATTCTGAGCTTCGCCTTGCGGCTGACCCGTCCTCTTAACCTTCCAGCACCGGGCAGGCGTCAGTCCGTATACATCGTCTTGCGACTTCGCACGGACCTGTGTTTTTAGTAAACAGTCGCTTCTCCCTGGTCTCTGCGGCCCTTCACGCTCCCCGAGCAAGTCGGTTCACGCTTCAGGCCCCCCTTCTCCCGAAGTTACGGGGGCATTTTGCCGAGTTCCTTAACCACGATTCTCTCGATCGCCTTGGTATTCTCTACCTGACCACCTGAGTCGGTTTGGGGTACGGGCGGCTAGAACCTCGCGTCGAGGCTTTTCTTGGCAGCATAGGATCACCAGATTCCCGCGTTCGCGGTCACCGTCAGCTCTCAGGCTCGTGAGGTGCGGATTTGCCTACACCTCGCCCTACGACCTTGGACGTGGACTACCATCGCCACGCTTGGCTACCTTCCTGCGTCACCCCTGTTAATACGCTTACCTACTACCGGTTCGGGTCCCGTGCTCCCCGGCCCGGTGCACCCGAAGGTGCGGTGGGCCGGCTCGGACGGTTAGCATCACCGGGCTCGGTATGGGCGGTTCTTCGCCGGTACGGGAATATCAACCCGTTGTCCATCGACTACGCCTGTCGGCCTCGCCTTAGGTCCCGACTTACCCAGGGCGGATTAGCCTGGCCCTGGAACCCTTGGTCATTCGGCGGACGGGTTTCTCACCCGTCATTCGCTACTCATGCCTGCATTCTCACTCGTGTGGCGTCCACCGCTGGGTTACCCCGCGACTTCGCCCGCCACACGACGCTCCCCTACCCATCCACACGACTGAACCACGAAGGCTTGTCGAACGTGTGAATGCCACAGCTTCGGCGGTATGCTTGAGCCCCGCTACATTGTCGGCGCGGAATCACTTGACCAGTGAGCTATTACGCACTCTTTCAAGGGTGGCTGCTTCTAAGCCAACCTCCTGGTTGTCTGTGCAACTCCACATCCTTTCCCACTTAGCATACGCTTAGGGGCCTTAGCTGGTGGTCTGGGCTGTTTCCCTCTCGACTACGGAGCTTATCCCCCGCAGTCTCACTGCCACGCTCTGGCTTACCGGCATTCGGAGTTTGGCTAACGTCAGTAACCTGGTGGGGCCCATCGGCTATCCAGTAGCTCTACCTCCGGCAAGAAACGCGTGACGCTGCACCTAAATGCATTTCGGGGAGAACCAGCTATCACGGAGTTTGATTGGCCTTTCACCCCTAACCACAGGTCATCCCCCAGGTTTTCAACCCTGGTGGGTTCGGGCCTCCACGCGGTCTTACCCGCGCTTCACCCTGCCCATGGCTAGATCACTCCGCTTCGGGTCTAGAGCACGCGACTAAATCGCCCTGTTCGGACTCGCTTTCGCTACGGCTTCCCCACACGGGTTAACCTCGCCACGTACCACTAACTCGCAGGCTCATTCTTCAAAAGGCACGCCGTCACCCCTGCTAGGGAGGCTCCGACGGTTTGTAGGCACACGGTTTCAGGTACTATTTCACTCCCCTCGCGGGGTACTTTTCACCTTTCCCTCACGGTACTTGTCCGCTATCGGTCACTAGGTAGTATTTAGGCTTACACAGTGGTCTGTGCAGATTCACTCCAGGTTTCTCGGGCCCGGAGCTACTTGGGATCCCTCTCGGGAGGCCACGCCATTTCGTCTACGGGGGTACCACCCTCTGTGCCGGGCCTTTCAATGCCCTTCGACTATGACGCGACTTTCTGACTCCCTGCTGGTTCGGCAGAACCAGCTGAAAGGTCCCACAACCCCGCATGCGCAACGCCTGCCGGCTTGAACACGCATACGGTTTGGCCTGATCCGCTTTCGCTCGCCACTACTCACGGAATATCTCTTCCTGCCGGTACTGAGATGTTTCACTTCCCGGCGTTCCCTCCACACACCCTATATATTCAGGTGCGGGTCACACGACATGACTCGTGCGGGGTTTCCCCATTCGGACATCCTCGGATCACGGTTCGTTTGCCAACTCCCCGAGGCTTATCGCAGGCTACCACGTCCTTCTTCGGCTCCTAGTGCCAAGGCATCCACCCTGTGCCCTTATAAACTTGACCACAAAGATCATTCAAAGATGCTCGCGTCCACTGTGCAGTTCTCAAGCTACGACCGGGTGACTCACCTGCAACGTCCGAGCGCCTGCCCACCACACGGTGAGCGGTTCGCCGGACCAGGCGGCCCGCAGGCCGACGCGCACCCACCCACCCGCAGGCGGATCAAGTGCGCGTCCCGACCCCGAGGTCAACAACCGTGACGGCTGTTCCCTCAGGACCCAACAGCGTGCCAGGCCGACCCGATCACCCGGTGTGGATCCCCGTTCCCTCCCCGCAGACGAGCTGCAGGCGTACTAGGAGCCACCGGAACCAAGCCGGCCGTAGTCGATGTTCCACCCTCGAGCACCACCCCCGACGCGTTCGGCCAGGGCGTGGGCCTGGACACCACAAGCACACCCATGACAGGCGGACCCGGTGCCAGATGCTCCTTAGAAAGGAGGTGATCCAGCCGCACCTTCCGGTACGGCTACCTTGTTACGACTTAGTCCCAATCGCCAGTCCCACCTTCGACAGCTCCCTCTCTTACGAGTTGGGCCACTGGCTTCGGGTGTTACCGACTTTCGTGACTTGACGGGCGGTGTGTACAAGGCCCGGGAACGTATTCACCGCAGCGTTGCTGATCTGCGATTACTAGCGACTCCGACTTCATGGGGTCGAGTTGCAGACCCCAATCCGAACTGAGACCGGCTTTTTGGGATTCGCTCCACCTCGCGGTATCGCAGCCCTTTGTACCGGCCATTGTAGCATGCGTGAAGCCCAAGACATAAGGGGCATGATGATTTGACGTCATCCCCACCTTCCTCCGAGTTGACCCCGGCAGTCTCCCATGAGTCCCCGGCATAACCCGCTGGCAACATGGGACGAGGGTTGCGCTCGTTGCGGGACTTAACCCAACATCTCACGACACGAGCTGACGACAACCATGCACCACCTGTACACCGACCTTACGGGGAGCACATCTCTGCACTTTTCCGGTGTATGTCAAGCCTTGGTAAGGTTCTTCGCGTTGCATCGAATTAATCCGCATGCTCCGCCGCTTGTGCGGGCCCCCGTCAATTTCTTTGAGTTTTAGCCTTGCGGCCGTACTCCCCAGGCGGGGCACTTAATGCGTTTGCTGCGGCACAGAGCTCGTGGAATGAGCCCCACACCTAGTGCCCAACGTTTACGGCATGGACTACCAGGGTATCTAATCCTGTTCGCTCCCCATGCTTTCGCTCCTCAGCGTCAGTTGCGGCCCAGTGACCTGCCTTCGCCATCGGTGTTCCTCCTGATATCTGCGCATTCCACCGCTACACCAGGAATTCCAGTCACCCCTACCGCACTCTAGTCTGCCCGTACCCACTGCAAGCCCCAGGTTGAGCCTGAGGTTTTCACAGCAGACGCGACAAACCGCCTACGAGCTCTTTACGCCCAATAATTCCGGACAACGCTTGCGCCCTACGTATTACCGCGGCTGCTGGCACGTAGTTAGCCGGCGCTTCTTCTGCAGGTACCGTCACTTGCGCTTCTTCCCTGCTGAAAGAGGTTTACAACCCGAAGGCCGTCATCCCTCACGTGGCGTCGCTGCATCAGGCTTTCGCCCATTGTGCAATATTCCCCACTGCTGCCTCCCGTAGGAGTCTGGGCCGTGTCTCAGTCCCAGTGTGGCCGGTCGCCCTCTCAGGCCGGCTACCCGTCGTCGCCTTGGTAGGCCATTACCCCACCAACAAGCTGATAGGCCGCGAGCCCATCCCTGACCGAAAAACTTTCCAGAAACCCGGATGCCCGGGCCTCTCATATCCGGTATTAGCGACCGTTTCCGGTCGTTATCCCAGAGTCAGGGGCAGGTTGCTCACGTGTTACTCACCCGTTCGCCACTGATCAGACCAGCAAGCTGGTCGTCACCGTTCGACTTGCATGTGTTAAGCACGCCACCAGCGTTCGTCCTGAGCCAGAATCAAACTCTCCGTAAATGTCTACATGGCACCGACCCACCGAAGCAGGCCAGCAACCGACACACGAAACAGTCCCGAAGGACCAATCAGATTCGGCTGTTCACGAGAAGACCCGTCCACGGGGTGGCACGAGCCCTCTCAATCTCAACCAAGACCCACCACACGAAACCGTGCGATGAACCATCTTGGCATCGACTACTTGGCACACTGTTGAGTTCTCAAGGAACAGACGCGCATC
>NZ_JAHKSJ010000045.1:0-1299 GCF_019024305.1 Cellulomonas algicola
GTCCGGACGATCGTCTCCTTGTTGACCAGCACCCACCCCCGGTCCGGCTGCAGGATCAGCACGGGCGGCGCCAACGGCAGCCGCCGAAAGTCCTCGACGGTGAACACGGGCCGAAGGTCGCCGCATCCACCGGCGTCGATCTGCTGCCAGGGGCTCCAGCCCACCGGACCGATCGGGATCCGGCGCCACAGGGGTAGTTGGTACGCCTCGCCGCCGCAGTCGACGGTCAGGGCTTCGTCGATTCCAGCAGGACACGAACCGTCCTCGCTGCCCTTCACCCACCTGCCGGCGGCCTCCCGACACGCGGCCGCCCTCTGATACTCCGGATGGCGACCAGGCTGAGCGGCCGCGACGCCCCTGGCTCGGGCAGCGGCCGCGGCCGCGCGTTGGCTCGCCAGATCGATGGCTTCACGTGAGTCGGACGTACCGCCGTGGTGCTGGAAGTCCCGGCCGGGCTCGGAGGGCGACGTGCCCGCAAGGATTGCGGCTGCCGCGAGTGCGACAGCGACGACGCCGAGTCGCTTCATCATGACGGCGTGAGACTGCCGGGCTCCATGACGTCGACCGCGTCTACTTGCCAGCCGTCGACCCAGCTGATCGCAAAGTAGAGGTCGAACTTGCTCTCCGGATCCTGCACGACGACCTCACCCGTCGCTGAGCGGCGCGTCGACGCGAGCTGCTTGACGCGCAAGGTCGCGGTGTACCACTCGGACGGGGAGGCCTCGGCGCCGTCGGCGTACTCGACGACAGCCCCTCCGCCCTCCTCGGTCTCGCCAGCGGCGTGGCTCTGGTTGATGTCGCTGATCGCCGAATGGCAGAAGCTGCAGGAGTCGCTCGACAGGCGGTCGAGCTCAGCCGTGTCGCCGCTGGTGTAGGCGTACTCGTACACGCCCACGAAGTACTCGGCCAGTGCTGCAGCGCCGTCAGCGCTCGGCGTGTCCATCGCCGGATCGCGCTCCGGGGGCGCGTCCGGACCGGGCGGCGCCGACTGGCTCGCGGATGCTGCGGGCGAGCCAGTCGGACTCGAGGACACAGTCGCGCCGCCACCGGACGGGGCGACCGTCGTGCACGAGGCGACGGACGGAACGCCGGTGAGCAGTGCGATGGCGAACGCCCCCTGCGCAGTTCGTCGTCGAAGCATGGGCGCGAAACTACCGAAACCGGACAGGTCGCGGTGTGGTCGGCTCGAATCTGTGGACGAACCAGGCCGCGTTGTCGTCAGGGCGTTGCCGACCTAACAGTCGTCGGGCTTGGGGAAGTCGGTGCAGAGGTCGTCGACGAGCCGCGACCTGCGCTCGA
>NZ_JAHKSJ010000046.1:0-1278 GCF_019024305.1 Cellulomonas algicola
CTGTGATGTCGCAGGACATCGGCAACAGGCCGGACCCTCAGGGTCCGGCCTGTTTGCGTGTCTGGGGTTGGTAGTTGCGGGTGGTGTCGATGGTGAGTTCGCGCAGGAGTTCTCCGGTGATGGCGTGGACCACGCGGACGTCGAGGTCGGCGATGAGCATGATCACGGGGGTTCGGGCGTGGGTTCGTCCGATGCCGATGTGGTGCAGGCGGCCGGCGACTCGCAGGGTGAGCTTGCCGTCGTTGTCGACGCGGTCGTGGCGGATGCGTTCGTGGCTGCCTGGGCCGCCGACGGGGTGCGCCTTGGCTTTGGCGGCGTAGGCGGCGGCGGGGGTGCGTCCGTGCAGCGAGGTGTGGGGGCGGGCGGTGTTGTAGTGCTCGCGCCAGGTGTCGAGCAGGGTCTGCAGCTGGTCGAGGTCGCCCGGGCGGGGGTGGGTCGCGAGCCAGCGTTTGAGGGTCTGCTGGACGCGTTCGACCTTGCCGCAGGTGGTGGGGTGGTTCGGGCGGGAGTTGCGTCGCTCGATGCCGAGGCGGGCGAGCTCGGACTCGAAGGCGTTGCGGCCGCCGCGGCCGCCGGCGAGGCGGGTGGTGAAGACCATGCCGTTGTCGGACAGCACCGCGGCCGGGACGCCGTTGTCGCTGATCGCGGCCCGGAACGTGGTCACGACGTCGGGCCCGCGGACCCGGTGGTGGGCGGTGCAGGCCAGTACGAGCCGGGAGTGGTCGTCCAGGAAGGTCAGGACTTCGGTGTCGGTGCCGTCGGCCAGGCGCACGTGGGTGAAGTCGGTCTGCCAGAGCTGGTTGGGCAGGTCGGCCTCGAAGCGGACGTAGGAGCTGCGCGGCCGCTTCGAGGGGGCCGCTTCGATGAGTCCGGCGGCCTTGAGGTGTCGCCAGATCGTCGCCGGGGCGAGCGTGAGGTCGTGGTGGGTGGCCAGGTGCCAGGCGATGGTGTGCGCACCGGCGTCCAGGCCGTCCGCGGTCAGCTTGCTGCGTAGATCGACGATCAGGTCGACGACCTCGGGGGCGGTGCGTGTGGGGCTGGTGCGGGGACGTCGGGATCGCGGTTCGAACGCGGCGTCCCCGACGTCGCGGTAGCGGGCGACCAGGCGGCTGACCCAGGACCGCGACAGCCCGTAGGCGCGGGCCACCTCGGCCTGCGAGCGGCCCTCGAGCACGACAGCGGTGATCACCAGGCGGGCACGCGACATGCCCGAGCATCACCGAGCGGTGTTGCCGATGTCCTGAGACATGCGTTGCCCATGTCCTGAAACAGGACACC
>NZ_JAHKSJ010000047.1:0-1093 GCF_019024305.1 Cellulomonas algicola
ACGAGCTCGAGACGTTCTACACCGACTGGCAGCAGTACCCCAGCACGGGCATCACCGCCAACACGGCGTCGCAGACCAACAACAAGGTCACCATCGCGGCGAACTCGGCCGGCGCCACGTCGAACGCGGCGATCGACATCAAGCTGAGCCCCGGCAACGTCATCTCGGTCGTCGTGGACTCCACCTCGCAGACGTACGCCATCAACGGCTACAACGAGAAGGGGACCGCCAACACGGCCGCCACCAAGGTCTTCAGCTACACCAGCAACGGTGGCCTGAAGCCCGGCGCGCCGGGTGCGGCCTCCACGGCACCCGCCCCGTGAGCCTGACGCTCTGACCGCAGGCCGGGTCGCGAGTCCTCCGGACGCGCGACCCGGCCTGTTCTCTTCTGGAGGCTGACATGGAGCACATCACGAGGTCAGCGTCGCGGGCGCGTGGTCGGGACCACGGCTTCACGCTGGTCGAGCTGCTGGTCGTCATCGTCATCATCGGCATCCTCGCGGCGATCGCGATCCCGATCCTGGTGTCCCAGCGGCGGACGGCGCTCGACGCCGCGGTGAAGTCGGACCTGCGCAACGTCGCCGTCGTCGTCGAGGCGTCCCGGACGGAGGGCGACGGCACGGCGGAGGAGTCGACCGTGCGCGCCGAGATGCGGATCACGCGCGGCACGACCGTCGAGGTGGTCCGCGACGGCGACGCCTACTGTCTGCGCGGCTGGAGCGACACCGGCGTCGGCAGCAACACCTGGGTGTCGGAGGCGGGCGGCGGGATCGTCCGGCAGTCCGCCGCGACCGGGTGCGCCGGCGCCGCGGAGTTCGCCCTTCCCTGACGATCACCCGGTCGGTGCGCCGACCGGGTGATCGTCCGAGCTGCGCTCAAGTTCCTTCTGGCCCGTCCCGAATGACGCAGTAGCCCGTTCCGTCGGGTGGGTGTGGACATGAATTCTGAGACTGAAGGAGACGGGCATGATCGCTCGCGTTCGTAAGTCGATCGAGGAGAAGGACAAGGGCTTCACGCTCATCGAGCTCCTCGTCGTCATCATCATCATCGGTATCCTCGCGGCGATCGCGATCCCGGTGTTCCTGAACCAGCG
>NZ_JAHKSJ010000048.1:0-1045 GCF_019024305.1 Cellulomonas algicola
TGTACTGACCACGACCGTTGTTGACGTAGCGAGAGACCTCCGGGTCGAGTGGGAGCTGTCTAGGAACCCGGCTCGCATCAACGGAGGTCTCTCGTGTCTCACGCTAATGCCCGGCTGACCCCTGCCGGCAGGTTCGTGCTCGTCTCACGGATCGCGGCCGGTCGTCCGGTCGCTCATGTGGCCGCGGAGATGGGTGTCTCGCGCACCACGGCGTGGCGCTGGTGGCGCCGGTTCCAGGCAGAGGGGCGTCCCGGGCTGGTGGACCGGTCGAGCGTGGCTCGCGCCCACCCGGCTCGAACGGCGCCGTGCGTGGAGACGCGGGTGCGCATCGCGCGGATGCTCTCGCGACGTGGCCCGGTCTGGATCGGTCGACACCTGGGGCTGCCGGCCTCGACGGTGGGCCGGGTCCTGGCCCGGCACCGCACCCCGCTGCTGCGCGCGTGTGACCCGCTGACCGGTGTGGTGATCCGGGCGTCGCGGCGCTCGGCGAACCGCTACGAGCACCCCCACCCGGGCTCACTGGTGCACATCGACGTCAAGAAGCTCGGCCGCATCCCCGATGGCGGCGGCTGGAAGGCGCACGGCCGTGGCGAGCGACCCAACGACAAGCGTGGGCTGGGCTACGACTACGTGCACACCGCGATCGACGACCACTCCCGCCTGGCATACGCCGAGATCCACGACGACGAGACCGGCCCGACCTGCGCGGCGTTCCTCGCCTCCGCGACCGCGTTCTTCGCGACCCACGGCATCCGCGTCGAGCGGGTGATCAGCGACAACGCGTTGAACTACCGCCGATCCAAGAACTACCGCAAGACCGCGGCCGACCTCGCCATCACGTTGAAGTTCATCCGGCCGCACTGCCCCTGGACCAACGGCAAGGCCGAGCGCCTCAATCGCACCCTCGCCACCGAGTGGGCCTACTCGCGCGTGTTCACGACCAACGACGAACGTGCCGCACTCTTGCCCACCTGGCTCGAGCACTACAACCTGGACCGACCCCACCTCGGCATCGGCGGCCAACGCCCCATCGACCGAGTCAACA
>NZ_JAHKSJ010000049.1:0-315 GCF_019024305.1 Cellulomonas algicola
AGTGGATCGCGGCCATCGAGCCCTCGTCGAACTCGAAGTCCGCGGGGTACACGATGACGTCGACGTCCGGCACGTGGCCGAGCTCGCGCAGCTCGAGCGGCGAGAACTTCACCTGGGCGGGGCCGCGGCGGGCGAAGACGTGCACGTCGGTGACGGGCGACGCCTTGAGGATCTCGTAGACGTTGGCCGGCACCTCGGTGGGCAGCAGGTCGTCGGCGTGCTTGGCGAGGATCCGAGCGACGTCCAGCGCCACGTTGCCGGCGCCGAGCACCGCGACGTGCTGGGCCTCGAGCGGCCAGGTGCGCGGGACGTCGG
>NZ_JAHKSJ010000005.1:0-25373 GCF_019024305.1 Cellulomonas algicola
GGGCACGTACACGGTGACGCTCACCACCGAGTGGTCGGGTCACTACCGGATCGCGGGCGACGACACCTGGTACCCGGTGACCGGCACGGCCCAGACGTCGACGACGAGCGCACCCTTCGAGGTCGTCGAGCGCAGGTCGCGGCTCGTCGACGACCTCTGCACCGACGTCCCCAAGCCCGACGACTGCTGACGTGGAAGCTCCGTCGCGTCAGCCGTGACAGATCTTCCACGCGGTAGCGGAGCCGCTGCGGGCCGTCGCTTGGAGGGGCGCCCGTCGGACGCGCGTGCGGCAGCGCGGCGGACAGGCGGTCGGCTGAAGGCCGAGAGCCGAGAGACCGAGCGGCCCCAGGGCCCAGGCAGGGGGCGATCCCGGGGACGACGAGGCCCCGGACCCGAGGAGAGTGGAGGGGTCCGGGGCCGCGTCGCCGCGCCGGCGCGCGCTACTTCAGGCCGTTGTTGATGGCCGTGATGAGCTCGCCGTTCGTGGTGTCACCGGACAGCTCCCAGAAGAAGGCGCCGCCGAGGCCCTGGCTCTTGGCCCACGACATCTTCCCGTTGATGGTCGACGGGGTGTCGTAGCTCCACCACTCGCTGCCGCACTTGGCGTACGCGGTGCCGCCGACGGTGCCGGTGGCGGGGCAGCGGTTCTTGAGGACCTTGTAGTCCTCGATCCCCTGCTCGTACGTGCCGGGGGCGGGGCCGGTCGCCGAGCCACCGGGGGCGGTCTGCGAGACGCCGTTCCAGCCGCGGCCGTAGAAGCCGATGCCGAGCAGGATCTTGCTCGACGGGACGCCCTTGGCCTTGAGCTTCGCGACCGCGTCGGCGGAGTTGAAGCCGGCCTGCGGGATGCCCGGGTACGACGTGAGCGGCGAGTGCGGGGCGGTCGGGCCCTGCGGGTTGAACGCGCCGAAGTAGTCGTAGGTCATGGGCATGATCCAGTCGAGCTTCTGCGCCGCGGTGGCGTAGTCGGTGGCGTCGATCTTGCCGCCGTTGCTGCCGTCCGCGGTGATCGCGGCGGTGACGAGCGCCTTCGAGCCGAACTTGTTCCGGAGCGCGGTCACCACGTTGTTGAAGGCCTGCGGGCCGCTGCTGTCGCAGCTCAGACCGCACGCGTTCGGGTACTCCCAGTCGACGTCGATGCCGTCGAACACGTCGGCCCAGCGCGGGTCCTCGACGAGGTTGTAGCAGGACTCGGCGAACGCGGCGGGGTTCTGGGCGGCCTGCGTGAAGCCGCCGGACCAGGTCCAGCCGCCGAACGACCAGATGACCTTGAGGTGCGGGTACTTCTTCTTGAGCTCGCGCAGCTGGTTGAAGCTGCCGCGCAGCGGCTGGTCCCACGTGTCGGCGACGCCGTCGACGCTCTCGGCCGCGGTGTAGGCCTTGTCGTAGTCGGCGTACGAGTCGCCGATGGTGCAGCGGCCGCCGGTGGTGTTGCCGAAGGCGTAGAGGATGTGCGTCAGCTTCGACGCCGAGCCGCTCGTGTCGATGTTCTTCACGTGGTAGTTGCGGCCGTAGACGCCCCACTCCGCGAAGTAGCCGACGACCTTCTGGCCGGACGGGGTGCCCGGGTCGGTCGGGGTCGGCGTCGGTGTGGTGGGCGTCGGCTTCGGCGTCGTGGGAGTGGGCGTGGGGGTCGGGCTGGTCGGCGACGGGCCGGGGCCCCCGGTGCACGCGCCGCCGTTGACGGTGCAGCCGGTCGGCTGGTTGAACGCGCCGGAGGCGACGTAGCCCCACGACTGCGTGGCGCCGGGGGCGAGCGCGCCGGCCCAGCTCTTGCCGGTGACGCGGTAGTGGTTGCCGCTGCGGGTCACGTCGGCGTCCCACGAGCTCGTGATCCGCACGCCGCTGGGCAGGTCGAACTCGAGGGTCCACGTCGGGATCGAGGCGGTGGTGCCGTTGTTGACCTTCACCGACACCTCGTGACCGGTGCCCCAGTCGCCGGTGGAGGTGAACGTGGCGGTGAGGGAGCCGGCGGCGGTCGCCGCGGTGGGCAGGCTGGCGGCGACGAGCGCGGCGATGACGCCGGTGACGGCTGCGATCGCCGTCGCGGCGAGCGCCCGTCGACGTCGTGAGGGTCGGTGGAACCGGGGACGCATGTGGCCTCCTGGAGGACGGATGGAACCGGGCGATTTGTAAAGATCACTCACTAATGGTTCACTTGCGACAGTAGCGACGGCCCGGAAGGGCGGTCAACGACGTCGTGCGCACCCGGAACCAGCGGCGCTCGCTCTCGCCGCATTCGCAGGAGTGCAGGTCAGCCGCATGTGAGTCACTGCATTGACGCTGGTCACAGCCCTTGAGACCGCTCCCACGGACACGTGTCACCGATGATCGGGCAAACGGTTGCTCGACTCGGCCGGTCGGGCGAATTGATCACCCGAAGGAGTGAGACCCGAGCCACTCGTTCGTGTCGGTGGGTGGCCGTAGCGTCGACCCCGGACGGACCCGCCTCGCGCGAGGCCGGTCGCACACCAGCCCTGGCCGCCCCGCACCGCCCCGACGAGAACTCCCGAGGGCCGCTCGGCGGGCCGGTCGACGACGGACGTGAGGGGACGACCGTGCAGCGCACCTACCCGGAAGGCGTGACGTCCTGGGTGGACGTCGAGCAGGACGACGTCGAGGCCGCCACCCGGTTCTACGGAGCGGTCCTCGGCTGGCGTTTCCACGACGCGACACCGCCGGGCGCGCCCGTGCGGTACGTGATCGCCCAGGTCGACGGGCAGGACGCCGCGGGCATCGGCGGCCCGGCGACCCCGACGGGCACGGCGCCGACTGACCCGTCGTGGCAGACGTACGTCGCGGTCGACGACGTCGAGGCGGCGCTCGCACGCATCGAGGCCGCGGGCGGCACCGTCACGACGGGTCCCACCGTCGCGGGCGAGGGTGGGACCTGGGCCGCGTTCACCGACCAGCAGGGCGCCGGCCTGCGGCTGTGGCAGGCCCGTCGCCGGCTCGGCGCCCAGATCACCAACGCCCCGGGGACGTGGAACTTCAGCGACCTGCACACCCCGGACCCCGCGGCCGCGCGCGACCTGTACGCGCGCGCGTTCGGGTGGGAGCTCAGCGACCTCGGGTTCGGGACGATGATCCGCGTCCCCGGCTACGGCGACCACCTCGCCGCCACCGTCGACCCCGGGATCCACGAGCGTCAGGACGCCGTCTCGGCCCCGCCCGGCTTCGCCGACGCGATCGGCTGGGTCGTGACCACGGCACCGGACGAGCCGCCCCACTGGCACGTCACCTTCGCGGTCGCCGACCGGGACTCGACCGCCGCGCTCGTCGAGCAGCACGGCGGCACCGTGCTCGGCACCGACGACTCCGACTGGACCCGGACCGTCACGGTGCGCGACCCGCAGGGCGCCCTCTTCACCGCGAGCCAGTTCACGCCGCCGGCATGACGGGCCGACGCTCCCCCGCCCTCGACGGCCGTGCCAGGCTGACGCCGTGACGACGGACGAGCGCGAGATCGCCGAGCTCACGCGACTGGTGCGGGAGTTCTCCACCGAACGGGACTGGCAGCAGTTCCACGACCCCAAGTCCGTGATCCTCGCGCTCGTCGGCGAGGTCGGCGAGCTCGCCGAGCTGTTCCAGTGGGTCCGGGCCGACGACGCGATCGCGACGTTCGCGGTGCCCGAGCGCAAGGCCCGTGCGGGCGAGGAGATGGCCGACGTGCTCATCTACCTCGTGTGCCTCGCGGACGTGCTGGGCGTCGACCTGGGAGCGGCCGCGCGCGCGAAGCTCGCCGCGTCGCACGTCCGGTTCGCCGCCGACGAGGTCCGGGGACGCGCACCCGACAAGCCCTGACCCGGCGACGTCCTCGCCGGCCGCCCGACCGAGCGCCGCCGCGACCAGGCAGAGCCGGCGCGACTCCCGCCCTGGCGCGGGCAGGGAGCCACCGCCAGACTCGACGCATGCCAGCAGCGCACGACCGGACCGCGGAGCCGTCCGCCGGGCCGCGCGTGTGCGTCCTCGCGCCGACGCCGCTGCTCACCGTGACGATCGAGCCGCCGACCAGCGAGGAGTCGCACCCCGAGGTCCACGTGCACGCCGGCGGGCAGGGGCTGTGGGTCGGCCGCATGGCGGTCTCGCTCGGTGCGGAGGTCGTCGTCTGCGGGCCGTTCGGCGGCGAGACGGGCACGGTGCTCGCGCACCTCGCGGAGGTCGAGCGGCTGCGGGTCCGACCGACCGCGTACGCCGGCGGCAACGGCGCCTACGTCCACGACCGCCGCGACGGTGACCGTCGGGAGATCGCCGAGACCCCACCGCACCCGCTCGACCGGCACGAGCTCGACGACCTCTACGGCACCGTCCTGGTCGAGGCGATGGACGCCGACATCACCGTCCTCACCGGGGCGGACCCGCCGCGGATCCTGCCCGCCGCGGTCGTCGGACGGCTCGCGGGCGACCTGCGGGCCGCCGGGCAGACCGTGGTCGCCGACCTGTCGGGACGGGCCGCCGCGGCCTTCGCGGACGCCGGCGGGGCGGTGCTCAAGATCAGCCACGAGGAGCTGCTGGACGGCGGGTTCGCCGACTCCGACAGCCTCGACGACCTGCGCGACGGCGCCCGACGGCTCGTCGAGCGCGGGCTCGAGGCCGTCGTGGTGTCGCGCGCGGGCGAGCCGGTCCTCATCGTCACCGCGAAGGAGGTGCGCGAGGTGTCGCCGCCGCCGATCACGGTCGTCGACCACCGGGGCGCGGGCGACTCGATGACGGCAGGCATCGCCGTCGGGCTCGGTCGCGGCCTCACCCTGGCGGAGGCGGTCCGCCTCGGCGCGGCCGCAGGCGCGCTCAACGTGACGCGTCGCGGTCTGGGCACCGGCCGCCGCGAGCAGATCGAGCGCTTCGCGCGCCGCGTCGTCGTCCGACCCGCCGACGAGTCGTCCTGAGGGCGCCGCCGACCCCGCCACGGGAGCGACGTCGCCGACCACCATGGGGCGTCCGTGTCGGGCCCGCGACCGCGCATCACGACGGTTCGCCGCCGGTCGACCCCGACCGCCAACGGGAGACGGACGCCGCCGGCCGGGGACGGCCGCCCGTCGTCGCGGCCCTCGCACGGCCGGTGGTGCGCAACCCGGGCCTCGGTACCGCCGGTGTGCGCGATCCGGTCGCCAGACCCGGTTCGCGCGACACCGGGACACGGGACACGGGACACCGGGACGCCCGGCGATCCGTCGTGGACGACGCAGCGTCCCGACCCGGGGCTGAGGACCGGTGGAGCGCGTCATGGGGTCACCAGGCCCAGGTCGACACCCGGCGGACAGGCAGAGCGGGGCCACGCCTTGCCGGGCGGCGCGGGTCGGGGCGGGGCGCGTCGGGCGGGGCGCGTCCGGCGGGTCGGGTCACGTCGGGCGGGTCGGGTCACGTCGGGCGGGTCGGGGCGGGGCGCGTCGGGTGGGTCGGGTCGCCGCCACGTCGGGCGTGCCCGGTCGGGTGGGGCCGCCTCAGGTCGGGTGGCGGGTCGCCGCCACGTCGGGCGGGCGCGGTCGGGTGGGTCCGCGTCGGGTCGGGTGGCGGGTCGGCGCCACGTCGGGCGGGCCCGGTCGGGTGGGGCCGCCTCAGGTCGGGTGGCGGGTCGCCGCCACGTCGGGCGGGCGCGGTCGGGTGGGTCCGCGTCGGGTCGGGTGGCGGGTCGGCGCCACGTCGGGCGGGCCCGGTCGGGTGGGGCCGCCTCAGGTCGGGTGGCGGGTCGCCGCCACGTCGGGCGGGCGCGGTCGGGTGGGTCCGCGTCGGGTCGGGTGGCGGGTCGGCGCCACGTCGGGCGGGCCCGGTCGGGTGGGGCCGCCTCAGGTCGGGTGGCGGGTCGCCACCACGTCGGGTCCGATGGACGTGCAGGGGGTGGGCGTCAGGTCGGGGCCGCCGGCCTGGACGGCGCGGTGCGGACGTGGAGTGACGACCGCCGACGACACGGTCAGCGGTCGACCGTGACCGTCGACGGACATCGACGAGAGGTGGCGGCATGCGGGTGCTGGTGACGAACGACGACGGGATCGACTCCCCCGGGCTCACGACGCTCGCCGTCATGGCGGCGGACGCGGGGCACGACGTGGTGGTCGCGGCCCCCGCGCGCGAGTCGTCGGGCGCGAGCGCGTCGCTGCTGGGAGCCGAGCAGGACGGGCGGCTGATCGTCGCGTCGAAGCCGTCGCCGGGCCTGCCCGACCACATCCCGTCCTTCGCGGTGCGTGCCGCGCCCGGGCTGATCGCGTTCGTCGCCGCGTACGGCGGCTTCGGGCCGAAGCCTGACGTCGTGCTGTCGGGTGTGAACCGCGGGGCGAACACGGGGCACGCGGTGCTGCACTCGGGCACGGTCGGCGCCGCGCTCTCGGCCGCGACGCACGGCATCAAGGGCCTCGCGGTGTCGATCGCGTACCACGACCCGCGGCACTGGGAGACGGCGGCGGCGTTCGCGCGGCCGGTCCTCGACTGGGTCGTCGCGCACTGCCCGGGCGACCGCGTCCTCAACCTCAACGTCCCGGACCTGCCGGTCGAGCAGGTGCGCGGTCTGCGCAAGGCGCCGCTCGCGTCGTTCGGTGCGGTGCAGGCGCGCATCCACGAGCTCGAGCACGGCCACCTGCAGCTGACCTACTCGGACGTCGAGATCACGCGCGAGCCCGACACGGACGCGGGGATGCTCGCGCGTGGGTGGGCGACCGTGACGCAGCTGCTGGCCCCGGCCTTCGACGCGGACGCGGAGCTGCCGGAGTCGGGCCCGCTGACGACGGCCTGACGGCGGCGTCAGGTGCGGGCGATCGCGATGAGCAGCATCGTCGCCAGGAACCCGGTGACGAGGTTGAGCCACAGGAACCGCCGCCACCCGGCGTTGGCGCGCTCGCAGTCGTCGTCGGTGACGCGCCAGAACGTCGCGGTCGACACGGCGTACGGCAGGGGCAGGACGGCGGCGAGCACGCCGGGCCACGGGACGACGAGCAGCACGCCCGCGGCGGCGACGTAGGCGAGCGTCGCGAGCACGACGGTGGGGTGGGCGCCGAGGACGGTCGCGACGGAGGAGATCCCGCCCTCGCGGTCGGCGCGCACGTCCTGCACCGCCCCGAACGCGTGCGACGCCATGCCCCACAGCACGAACGCGACGAGCACGGGCCAGACGGTCGGCGCCGCGAGGTCCGCCGCGACGAGCACGAGCGCGTAGAGCAGGGGGCCGACGAAGTGCATCGCGGACGTGAACGAGTCGAGGAACGGCCGCTCCTTGAACCGCAGCACGGGCGCGGAGTACGCGACGACGAGGAACAGCACCAGCGCGAGCACGACCGTCGCCGCGACCGACCCCACGGCGACGAGGTAGACCACGAACGGCACGACGGACAGCGCGCTGGCCCACAGGATCCGGCGGTGCACGGCCCGGGCCCGCTCGGGTGCGACGAGCCCGCCCTCGATCCCGCCCTTGCGCGGGTTGCGCAGGTCGGACGCGTAGTCGAACACGTCGTTCACGCCGTACATCAGCAGGTTGTACGGCACGAGGAAGAACAGCGTCCCGACGACGAGCGTGAGGTCGATCCGCCCCTGCGTGGCCATGAGGTAGCCCGCGGCGAACGGGTAGGCGGTGTTGATCCAGGAGAACGGCCGCGACGCGGCGAGGACCTCCTTCACCCCGCCCCCTCGACGTCGGTCCGAGCGGCCGACGACCCCGCCACGCGCGGCCGGCGCCGACCCAGGACGGTCCACAGCACGGGCATCCCGACGGCCGCGGCGATCGCGTACGCGAAGTCCTCGAGCGGAGCGCCGAGGATGTACACGCCGAGGATCTTGTCAGGGGCGTACACGTACAGGTCGGCGGCGATCATGAGCGTGTCGAACACGGCGGTCAGCACGCACAGGTGCACGACCGTCCAGACGACGGGCCACCCGCGCAGCCGCCGCAGCGTCGGCCACGACACCGCGAGCAGCACGACGAGGACCGCGGCGTTCAGCACGATGTTCGTCACGCGGCACCCCCGTCCGAGCCCGACGGCCCCGACGACCCCGGACCGCCCGCCGCGCCCGACGTCCCCGGCGTCCCCGACCCGCGCTCGGCGTCGTGCAGCGCCCGCGCCCCGGCGGCGCGCAGCGACGCCGTCCGGTCGAACCACCGCCACGCGAGCAGCGCGACGTAGCAGAGCAGCGTGAGGAAGAACACCTCCTCGATCGGCAGCTCGGGCGCGAGCAGGATCCCGGTCATGTGCGGCGACTCGCCGCGCGCGAAGATGCCGAGCAGCAGCCCGGCGACGTCCCACAGCAGGAACGCCACGACGCCGATCCCGACGGTCCACGCGGCGCGGCGCGGGTCGTGCCAGAAGGCGAGGCGGGACCGCCGGTCGAGCAGGGCGAGGCCACCGAGGGACACCAGCAGCGCCCCCAGGTAGGCGAGTCCCGTCATGCGCCCGACCGTACGCCGGACCAGAGCCCGGCCGGGCGGGCGGCGTCGAGGAACCCGCGACGCAGGGGTGCGGGCAGCGGGCGCGTCGACGTCTCCCCGAGCAGGCGCTTCGCGACGAGCTCGGCGCTGATGAGGCACATCGGCAGCCCGACGCCGGGGATCGTCCCCCCGCCGACGTGCAGCAGGTTCGCCACGCGCGCGGACGCGTCGCCGGGCCGGAACATCGCGCTCTGCGCGAGCGTGTGCTCCATGCCAAGCGCGGTCCCGCGCCACGCGGACAGGTCGCGCGCGAAGTCGGCGGGCGCGACGACGTGCCGCGTCACGACCCGGTCGCGCAGGTCGGGCACCCCCGCCCACGACCCGACCTGGTCGAGGAACCGGTCGGCGTACCGCTCGACGGCCTCCCGCTCGGGGCTCCCGGGCGGGCCGTCGCCGAGGGACGCGTCGGCGGGGAACGGGACGAGGAGGAACAGGTTCTCGTGCCCGGGCGGCGCGGCGGTGGGGTCGGTCGCGGTGGTCCGCGACGCGTACACGGAGGCGACGTCGGGCACCCGCAGGTCGGCGGGCGCGGTGGACCGTCCGGTGCCGAGGATGTCGTCGAAGTTGCCGGGCCAGTCGCGCGTGAAGAACAGCGAGTGGTGGGCCAGCTCCGGCAGCGACCCACGGACGCCCGCCATGACGAGCAGCGCGGAGATGCCGGGACCGTGCCGCTCCCACGACGCGGCGGGGTGGTCGCTGTGCCGCGGCTCGAGCAGCGCGGTCTCGGTGTGGTGCCGGTCGGCCCCCGAGACGACGACGTCGGCCTCGACGAGCTCCCCGCCGGCGAGCCGCACCCCGCGCGCGACGCCGGTGCGCCGCGGGGCCCGCGCGGACCACGGCACGTCGTCGACCTCGATCGCGACGACGTCCGCGCCGGTCCGGATCTCGACGCCCTCGCGCACCGCGAGCCGTTCGAGCGCCTCGATGACCGTGTACATGCCGCCGCGCGGGTACTGCACGCCGTCGACGAGGTCGAGGTGGCTCATGAGCGAGTACAGGGCGGGGACGCGGTACGGCGACGACCCGAGGAAGACCGCGTGGTAGCCGAGCGCCTGCCGCAGCACGGGGTGCTCGACGGTCGTCTCGATCTTCTCCGCGAGGGTGTGCGTGAGCAGGTCGACCAGCGTCCCGGCACGCCGCACGACGGGTGCCGACAGCAGCCGGTCCGGCCGCTGGAACGTCGTCCAGAGGAAGTGGTCGAGCGCGGTCCGGTAGGCCGTCGACGCGTCCTCGGCGTACCGCCGCACGGCCTCGCCCGCGCCGGGCTCGAGCGCCTCGAACGTGGCCCAGTTGACCTCGGGGTCGCCGCTCAGCTCGAAGCCGCCTGCGAGCCCGCCGGGGTGGTCGGGCTCGGTGAACAGCCGGTACGCCGGGTCGAGCCGCACGAGGTCGAGGTGGTCCTCGACGCGCTCGCCGAGCAGCGCGAACGCGTGCGCGAACACCTCGGGCATGAAGTACCAGGACGGCCCGGTGTCGAACCGGAACCCGTCGAGCTCGAGCGTCCCCATGCGGCCGCCGACGCGGTCGTGCCGCTCGAGCAGCGTCACGTGCGCTCCCCCACGGGCGAGCAGCGCGGCCGTCATGAGCCCGCCGATGCCCCCGCCGACGACGACGACGCGCCCGCCGGGGCCGCCGTCCCGCCCGGAGGCACGAGGTGCGCCCGCGGAACGGGTGCGCGGTGCCGTCGTCGTCACGCCTTCTGTCCTCCGCGTCGTGCGTCCCACCACTCGCGCGCGACGGCCGTCGCGACGACCCGGGCCTTCACCGGCGCCGGCACGCTGGCCCGCGCCCGCACGAGGCTGTCGACCGGCTGGGCCGCGAGGTCGTCGAGCAGCCGGTCGTACAGCGCGAGCGTCGCCGCGACCGCGTACCGGGACCGCCCGGGCAGCCGCGGCAGTGCGGACCGTGCGACGGCGACGTCGTGCGCGATCTCGTCGAGGACCGCCGTGCGCTGCGCCTCGGACAGGCGTCCGCGCTCGGTCCCGGGGAAGTAGGTGCGGCCGAGCTCGCCCGCGTCGACGCCGAGGTCGCGCAGGAAGTTGATCTTCTGGAACGCGGCGCCGAGCGCACGAGCGCCCGCGACCTGCTCGTCGTCGGGCTCCACGAGCGGCGAAGACGGCGTGCGGTCGG
The DNA here is from genome assembly GCF_019024305.1 of Cellulomonas algicola. Taxonomy (NCBI): domain Bacteria; kingdom Bacillati; phylum Actinomycetota; class Actinomycetes; order Micrococcales; family Cellulomonadaceae; genus Cellulomonas; species Cellulomonas algicola. The sequence continues at coordinate 10,538 of NZ_JAHKSJ010000005.1, forward strand.
CGTTGAGGAACACCCGCAGGCACATGAGCCCGACGACCTCCGCCGACCCGTACACGTACCGGTCGAAGCTCTCGCGGTCGTGCTCCTCGACGGTGAGGTCCGCGCGCATCGACGCGAAGAACGGCTCGGTCTCGGCCGTCGTGATGCCGACGCGACGCGCGGTGCGGGCGAAGGCGTGCACGACGAGGTTGGTCGAGTACCCGGTGCGCAGCGCGCGGACGGTCTGCGCCTCGAGCTCGTCGAGCTCGTCGGCCGCGGTGGGCCCCTGGAACGTGTCGACGACCTCGTCGGCGAGCCGGACGAGTGCGTAGACGGCCTCGATGTCGCGGTGCGCGCGCGTGCCGAGCAGCCGCGCTCCCATGCCGAACGATGTCGAGTAGGCGGACAGCACGAGCGCGCTCGTGCGGCCGGCGGTCGCGTCGTAGAGCCGGACGGAGCGCACGTGGGCGGCGCGCGCGTCGGGGCGTGCGGTGTCGCGGGACTGGTCCACGGTCATCAGTGTCCCCGTCCGGCCAGGTCGTCGACCACACCCACGAGGTAGTCGCCCAGCGGGTGCGGGAGCTGCGCGGCGTGCGCGCGGGCGGTGTCGGCGGTGCGCTCGACGAGCAGGCGCATGGCCGCGAGCGCCCCGGAGTCGACCATGACGGTGCGCACGAGCTCGGCGTCGCGCTCGTCGAGGTCGGGCTGCCCGACGTACCGGTCGAGCACCGCGCGACCGGTCCGCCCGGCGCCCGCGTAGGCGAGGCGGAGCAGCTCGGTGCGCTTGCCGCGGCGCAGGTCGGACAGCGTCGACTTGCCGGTCGCGGCGGGGTCGCCGAACACGCCGAGGTCGTCGTCGGCGAGCTGGAACGCGAGCCCGAGGGCGACGCCGACGTCGTCGAGCCGCCGGCGCACGTCGAGGTCGGCGCCCGCGAGCGCGGCCCCGGACGCGAGCGGCGACCGGCACGTGTACTCGGCGGTCTTGAGCGCGGCGACCAGGAGCGCGTCGACGTCGCGCGGTGCGAGCGACTCGGAGACGACGTCGAGGAGCTCCCCCGCGACCGCGGTCTCGATGCCGTCGGCGAGCAGGTCGGCGAGGTGCTCGCGCAGGTCGCCGGTCACGGGCGTGCGCGCGAGCAGGCGGAACGCGGTGGTGAGCGCGAGGTCGCCCGCGAGCAGCCCGGCGGCGAGTGCGCGCTCGTCGGCGACGTGCTCGGGCAGGCCGGCGGTCCGGGCGCGCTGCCGGGCGGCACCGCCGGCGTTGAGCCGGCCGCGGCGGCGGTCGTCGTGGTCGAGGACGTCGTCGTGCGCGAGCATCGCGACGTGCAGCGCCTCGTGCGCGGCCGCGACGGGGACGACGACGGACGACACGCGTCCGCCGAGCCCGAGGTACGCGGCGGCGACGAGGCGGGGCCGCAGCAGCTTGCCCCCGAGCGTGCCGCTCAGGTCCTCCCACAGCGTGCGGGCCTCGACGGCGTGCCGACCGGCGCGTGCGGCGCGCTCCACGAGGAGGTCGCGCAGGGCGGCGTCGGCCCGGGCGGTGACGTCCTCGACGGCCAGTGCGAGCTCGGCGGTGGAGCGCAGGCTCCCGCCGGCGACGGCAAGGTCGCCCTCGTCCACGTGCCCTCCCGGATTTCTTCGGTGCGAACCGCGGGTGATCGTGGGCACGGCCCCCGGCGGAATGGTCAGCGTACTGAGTATTCGTCCGGACGCCACCGGACGGATGCAGCAGCACGCCCTCTCTTCGGCGCGAGCGAACCGTCTGGATGCAGCGCGGGCCGATCAATTTCCGATCAGATTTCACCAGGATCGAACACAGATCAACATCGGTGCGGTAGCCTGAGCCGCATGACGTGGATGGTGACGGGTGGTGCCGGGTACATCGGGTCGCACGTGGTGCGGGCCTTCCAGCAGGCGGGTATCCCGCCCGTCGTCCTCGACGACCTGTCGAGCGGCCACCGCGGGTTCGTGCCCGACGACGTCGCCTTCGTCGAGGGCTCGATCCTCGACACCGAGCTGGTGTCGCGCGCCCTGGCCGAGCACCAGGTCGAGGGCGTCGTGCACCTCGCCGGCTTCAAGTACGCCGGGGTGTCGGTCCAGCGCCCGCTGCACACCTACGCGCAGAACGTCACCGGCACCGCGCACCTGCTCGACGCCATGGCCGCGCAAGGGGTCGACGCGATCGTCTTCTCGTCGTCGGCCGCCGTCTACGGCACGCCCGACGTCGACCTCGTCACCGAGGAGACCGCGACCCGCCCCGAGTCCCCCTACGGCGAGTCGAAGCTCATCGGCGAGTGGCTGCTGCGCGACCAGGGCGTCGCGACCGACCTGCGGCACACATCGCTGCGGTACTTCAACGTCGTCGGCTCCGGCACGCCCGACCTCTACGACACCAGCCCGCACAACCTGTTCCCGCTGGTCCTCGACGCCCTGACGTCCGGCCGCACGCCGCGCATCAACGGCACCGACTACCCCACGCCCGACGGCACCTGCGTCCGCGACTACATCCACGTCGCCGACCTCGCCGACGCTCACGTCGCCGCCGCCCGCGCGCTCGCCGACGGCAGCCCGCTCCAGCCCGTCTACAACCTCGGCTCGGGCGACGGCGTCTCGGTGCGCCAGATCATGACCGCGATGGCCGACGTCACGGGAATCGCCTTCGAGCCCGAGGTGGCCCCGCGCCGCCCGGGCGACCCGGCCCGGATCGTGGCGTCGGGCGAGGCCGCCGCCCGCGACCTCGGCTGGCGCATGACCCACACCCTCCGCGACATGGTCGCGAGCGCGTGGGAGGCCCGCCAGGCGCACTGACGCCCCACGCCACGAGGTCGCCGCGCCCTGCTAGGTTCGGCGACCTCGTGGCGTCTGCGGGTCCGCGGCGAGCCGGCAGCGTCGACGGACGCGCGGCGCGCCCGCCGCGGCGACAGGCGACGGTCAGCGCGGCGCGACCGGCAGCGCCTGGAGCTGCGGGAGCCGGTCCGCGAACGCCTCGAGCACCGACTCGCTCCCCGCGTAGACGCCGTCGGGCCGCGGCCAGTGCACGATCACGTCGGTGAACCCGAGCGCGGCGGCGCGCTCGACGCCCTCGACGGCCAGGTCGAGCGACGTCAGCGAGAACACGGGCGCACCGTCGAGGCTCAGGTACCGGCGCAGCCGCGGCGCGGCGACCCCGTCCCGCCCGTGCGCGACCTCCGCCGCGTCCATCTGCGCCGACACGTCCGCGAGCCCGCTCCACCAGCGCTCCTGCGCGCCCGCCGGGTCGCCCTCGGCGCCCTCGGTGTCGTACGTCGGCCCGTACGTGACCCACCCCTGCCCGAGCCGCGCGGCGAGCGCCATCGTGCGCGGCCCGGCCGCCGCCATGAGGAACGGCACGCGCGGCGAGGCGATCGTGCCGGGGATCATGCGCGCGTCGTGCGCCTCGTAGAACTCGCCCGTGAACTCGGTCGACGGCTGCGTGAGCAGCCGGTCCAGCAGCCCGACGAACTCCTCGTACCGCCGCGTCCGCTCACCGCGCGACCACGGCTCCCCCGTCACGGCCGCGTCGAACCCCTCGCCGCCCGCGCCGATCCCGAGCAGGAACCGCCCGCCCGACACGTCGTCGAGCCCGAGCACGTCCTTCGCGAACGGGACGGGGTGCCGGAAGTTCGGCGACGCGACGAACGTGCCCAGCTGGATGCGCTCGGTGACCGCCGCGGCGGCGGACAGCAGCGGCACGGTCGCGAACCACGGCCCGTCGGCGAGCGTGCGCCACGCCAGGTGGTCGTACGTCCACGCGTGGTCGAAGCCCCACTCCTCCGCCTGCCGCCAGCGCGCCTTCGCACGTGACCAGCGGTCCTGGGGCAGCAGCACGATCCCGACGGCGACCATGCGCCGACCCTAGCCGCCGCCGGCGACACCCGGCCGGTGACCGCGCCGGCCCCGCAGACCGTCGCGCGGTCAGCCCCAGCCGAGCTCGTGCAGCCGGTCGTCGTCGATGCCGAAGTGGTGCGCGACCTCGTGCACGACGGTCACCGCGACCTCCTCGACGACCTCGTCGCGGTCCTGGCAGATCGCGAGCGTCGGGTTGCGGTAGATCGTGATGCGGTCGGGCAGCGACCCGGCGGCCCACCACTCGCCGCGCTCGGTGAGCGGCGTGCCCTCGTAGAGCCCGAGCAGCTCGGGCTCGTCCGGCGGCCCGTCGTCCTCGACGAGCACGACGACGTTGTCGATCAGCCGGGCGAGCTCGGGCGGGATCTCGTCGAGCGCGTCACGGACCGCGTCCTCGAACTCGTCGCGCGACATCTCCACCACAGGACCATCCTGCCTGCTCACCGCGCCGCGGTCGCGTGACGGCGGGCGCGGGCGGCAGCGCTTTTGGAGTTCGGGCCCTGGCTCCCGTATGCTCGTCTCCGGTCATCCGGCGCCTCGTCGTCAGGGGCGGGACACGCCCCCATCGTCTAGCGGCCTAGGACCCCGCCCTTTCACGGCGGTAGCACGGGTTCGAATCCCGTTGGGGGTACGAGCAGGTGCAGTGAAGCAGTACAGCAAGGCCTTGTTCCACCAAGGCCCCGTAGCGCAGTTGGTTAGCGCGCCGCCCTGTCACGGCGGAGGTCGCGGGTTCAAGTCCCGTCGGGGTCGCTCGAAGCGCCGGTCCTCGGACCGGCGTTCTCGTTCCGAGGCTCTGTAGCTCAGTTGGTAGAGCGTTCGACTGAAAATCGAAAGGTCACCGGATCGACGCCGGTCGGAGCCACCGCGACGAAGGCCCCCTGGATCACCAGGGGGCCTTCGTGCATCTTCGGGCGGTATGACCTGGGCCGATGATCCCGGCCGGCACACGTGCTCCCGCCTAGGCTGGGACACGCACCGCACTGTCCCGCCGACGGAGGAACCCGTGAGCAGCACCGGACCCGAGCGCCCGCGCAAGCCGTTCTTCGAGCGCTTCACCGAACCGTTCGCCGACATCGCCCGCGAGAAGATCGGACAGGCGGAGGACCGGGTCCGTGAGGCGATCCAGGCCGAGATCGACGCCGTCAGCGCGAGCGTGCGCGCACGAGCCGTGCAGGTCCGGCCGTCGGCGATCGGGTTCGGCGCCGCTGCGCTGCTCACGTTCTTCGGCCTCGCGCTGTTCATCACCGCCGCGGTCGTCGGCCTCGCGCACGCCGTCGAGCTGTGGCTCGCGGCGCTCCTCGTCGGCGCCGCGCTCATCATCGTCGCCGGCGGCCTCGCCGCATGGGCCCGCTCCCGGCTGCCGAAGGGGCCCGCGGTCAGCGTGACCCGCGCGCACGAGGTGTCGCACCCCGCCGAGGAGCAGGTCCACCCCTGGTCCGACTGACCCCCGCGCCGCTCCGGACCCGGTCCGCACGCACGCCCGATGTCGCCGCACGGATGCGGCCCGCGACCTGCGCTTGCACACTGGGAGTCCCGGTCACAGGACGCCGGGGGACGAGCGACGAGAGGGCGTCACCATGACCACGCAGCCAGGACCGACGGGCGAGCCCCGGAGCATCGGTCAGCTCGTGAGCGACCTGAGCGAGCAGACGTCCCGGTTGGTCCGCGCCGAGCTCGACCTGGCGAAGGCCGAGATCCAGGCCAAGGCGCAGCAGCTCGGGATCGGCGCCGGCCTGCTGGCCGCCGCCGGGATCCTCGCGCTCTACGTGCTGGCCGCCGCCATCGCGACCGCGATCCTCGGCCTCTCGACCGTCATGGACGCGTGGCTCGCGGCGCTCATCGTCACGGTGTTCCTGCTGATCGTGACGATCATCCTGGCCCTGATCGGGATCCGGCTGGTCAAGCGCGGGTCGCCCCCGACGCCGGACCGCGCGATCGAGAACGTGCACGAGGACCTCGAGGCCGTGAAGGCGGGGTGGAACGCGTGAGCGACCAGACCACGAAGAAGGACGACGCGACCGACGACCAGAAGCCGGCGATCACCACGCCGCGCATGGTCGAGGCCGAGAGCGAGGTCGCACGCACGCGTGCCGAGCTCGCCGCGACCGTCGACGCGCTCGCCGACCGCCTGGACCCGCGCGCCCAGGCGAAGAGCGCCGTCGACGGGACCAAGCGGCTGTGGTCGGACGCCACGACCAAGGACGCCGACCCGCACCGGCAGAAGCGGGCCCGCGCCGTGATCGGCGGAGCCGTCGCGGTCGTGGCGCTCCTCGCGGCGGCAGGTCTGCGCCGCAAGGGCTGACACTCGCACGACCGACGACCGCGGCAGCCCGGGAGGCGCCGCGGTCGTCGTCGTGTGCGGAGCGCCGTGAGCGCGCGAAGTCTCGGGGGCGGTGACGTGCCTGTGCACGTGGCCGATCGGCGGCGGGGAACGGCGTCGTCGTCGTCCCGAGGGCCGCTGTCACGCGCGTTGCCGGGCGCCGGTGGGCGGCGGGAGGCGTGCGACGTCCGGGCCGGACACGAGGACGTCGGCGCCCTCAGGGCGCCGGCGTCAGGGGCCGCACGAGGCGGCGTGAGGAGCGGACGGGTGGAGCGCCCGCCCCGGTGTCGTCCGGCGAGGGATCAGTCGTCGGACGCGTGCTGCTGAGGCACGCCGTTGAGCAGGTCGCGCACCTCGGACTCCCGGTAGCGACGGTGGCCACCGAGCGTGCGGATCGAGGAGAGCTTCCCGGCCTTCGCCCAACGGGTCACCGTCTTCGGGTCGACCCGGAAGAGAGTGGCGACCTCGGACGGCGTGAGCAGCGCCTCGGACTCTGCGGGGTGAGCGGTCATCAGCTGCCTCCTGCGGCAAGCGTGCGGGCGGCCGACGCTGTGCGCCGGTTCCGCCCCGTCGGGTGCGGTTGGTGCGGTGCGCGGGTAGCGCGTGGTGCGGGCGATGCGGGTGATGCGGGCAGTCTCACTAGCATGAACGAAACGGTCAGACGTCGCATTCCGGGACACAGTTTGATCACGGATGCCGCAACACTCTCATCCAACTCTCATCATGCATCGTTACACGAACCGTACCGTCAGCCTAAACCCGGCGAATCGGTCATCACGACCCCGCCGCGCCACGTGACGTGTGTCGCTCGCTCGTGAGTGGTCGGAATAGCGCGGGACCATGTACCGTTGCCCCACGAAGAGACGATTCAGCACCCCGGGGCCGCACGTGTGAGCACGGTGCCGCCCCGCATCCACGTTAGAGGGGGTCGATGCCATGGGGCGCGGCCGTCAGAAGGCGAAGCAGACCAAGGTGGCCCGGGAGCTGAAGTACTTCAGTCCCGAGACCAACTACCGAGCCCTCGAGCAGGAGCTCGGCTCGCTGAGCCACAACGATCTGGGATCCGAGCGTCGCGGCAGCGCCGTCGACACAGGTGACTGGTCCCGGGACGAGGACGACGACTACCGTCGCTGGTCCGACGACGGCTGAGGTCGTGGGGTCGGCGCGACGGCCCCTCCGAGCGTGACCCCTCCGCCCCGCTGAGGTCGTCGCCGCTCGGACCCGTCCACCGCCGACCGGCACGGTGCGGCACAGCGGTCACTTCACCACACACTCACCGGCCGGTGACGTTCATGACGTCACCGGCCGGTTGGTGCGTACCCCGGACGCGACGCGTCCCGCGCGGGTGATCGCGACGCGTCCCGCGCGGGTGATCGCGACGCGTCCCGCGCGGGTGATCAGGCGCGGTAGGTCCCCGAGAGGCGGACGGCTCCCCCGTCGACGCCCTTGGTCCCCGCGACGAAGTCCGGCGAGCCGGCCACGTCGAGCGTCGGGTCGGCGTCCCGCACGGTGCCGAGCACCCAGGCCGGGAGGCCCAGCTCGTCCGCGTGCGCGAGGACGCCGTCGACCGCGTCGGCCGCGACGACGGCCACCATGCCGACGCCGAGGTTGAGCGTGCCCTCGAGGTCGTGCCACGGCACGCCCCCGAGCCGCTGCACGAGCGAGAAGACTGGCGGGAGCTGCCAGCCGCCGCGGTCCACGTCGGCGACCAGGCCCTGCGGCAGGACGCGCGCGACGTTCGACGCGAGACCGCCGCCGGTCACGTGGCTGAACGCGTGGATCCCGGCGACGCCGGCGCGCTCGACCAGGGCCAGCACGTCGCTCGCGTAGACGCGGGTCGGCTCGAGGAGCTCCTCGCCGAGCGTGCGGCCGAGCTCGTCGACGTGACGCTCAAGACCCCAGCCGGCGACCTCGACGACCTTGCGGACCAGCGAGTAGCCGTTGGAGTGCAGCCCGCTCGACGCGAGCGCGACGAGCACGTCGCCCGCTCGCACGCGGTCGGGGCCGAGCAGCTCGTCGGCCTCGACGACACCCGTCGCCGCGCCGGCCACGTCGTACTCGTCGGGGCGCAGCAGGCCGGGGTGCTCGGCGGTCTCGCCACCGACGAGGGCCGTACCGGCGACCGAGCACGCCGCGGCGATGCCGCGCACGATGTCGGCGATGCGCTCCGGCACGACGCGACCGGTCGCGATGTAGTCCGTCATGAACAGCGGCTTCGCACCGACCACGACGATGTCGTCGACGACCATGCCGACCAGGTCGAAGCCGATCGTGTCGTGCACGTCGAGGGCCTGGGCGATCGCGACCTTCGTGCCGACACCGTCGGTCGACGTCGCGAGCAGCGGGCGCCGGTAGCGGGTCAGGAGCGACGCGTCGTACAGACCGGCGAACCCGCCGACGCCGCCGAGGACCTGCGGGCCGTGCGTCGCGCGCACGGCGTCCTTCATCAGCTCGACGGCCTTGTCGCCGGCCTCGGTGTCGACTCCGGCGGCGGCGTAGGTGACCTGCGGGGTGCTCACGGGTGCTCCAGGGCGGTCGCGCCACCGGTCGACGGGACGATGGTCAGCAGGCCGTCCTCGGGGGCGCCGAGGGGCAGCTCGTTCTGCTCGAGGAGGTGCTTGCCGAGGCGGTCGGCGGGCGGCAGCTCGATCGGGTACCGGCCGCTGAAGCACGCGGTGCACAGCTGCGACGCCGGCTGCTCGGTCGCCTCGACCATGCCCTCCTCGGAGATGTACCCGAGGGAGTCGGCACCGAGGGACGCCGCGATCGCGTCGACGCCGAGGCCGTTCGCGATGAGCTCGGCGCGGCTCGCGAAGTCGATGCCGTAGAAGCACGGCCACTTCACGGGCGGCGAGCTGATGCGGATGTGCACCTCGGCAGCGCCGGCCTCGCGCAGCATGCGGACGAGCGCGCGCTGCGTGTTGCCGCGGACGATCGAGTCGTCGACGACCACGAGCCGCTTGCCGCGGATGACCTCGCGCAGCGGGTTGAGCTTGAGCCGGATGCCGAGCTGGCGCAGGGTCTGCGACGGCTGGATGAACGTCCGGCCGACGTACGCGTTCTTGGTGAGGCCCTGGCCGAACGGGATGCCCGACTCGGTCGCGAAGCCGACGGCCGCGGGCGTGCCGGACTCGGGCACCGGGATGACGAGGTCGGCCTCGACCGGGTGCTCGATCGCGAGGCGACGGCCCATCGCGACGCGCGCGGCGTGCACCGAGCGGCCGGCGATCGTCGTGTCGGGCCGGGCGAGGTAGACGTACTCGAAGACGCAGCCGGCACGGTCGACGGGCGCGAACCGCGTCGAGCGCAGTCCGTCGGCGTCGATCGCGATGAACTCGCCGGGCTCGACCTCGCGCACGAACGACGCGCCCACGATGTCGAGCGCGGGCGTCTCGGACGCGACGACCCAGCCGCGCTCCAGCCGGCCGAGCACGAGCGGGCGAACACCCTGCGGGTCGCGCGCCGCGTAGAGGGTGTGCTCGTCCATGAAGACGAGGCTGAACGCGCCCCGCAGGCGGGGCAGGACCTCGAGCGCGGTGGCCTCGAGCGTGTGGTCCGGGTCGCCCGCGAGCAGCGCGGTCACGAGCGCGGTGTCCGTGGTGTTGCCGCGCGCGAGCTCGCCGCGGCGCTGGTTGCCGTACCGCTCGGCGACGAGGTCGACGAGCTCGGCCGAGTTGGTGAGGTTGCCGTTGTGCCCGAGGGCGACCGTGCCGGCAGCCGTGGCGCCGAGCGTCGGCTGCGCGTTCTCCCAGGTCGAGCCACCCGTCGTCGAGTAGCGCGCGTGCCCGATGGCGATGTGCCCCTGCAGGGCGTTCAGCGCGGTCTCGTCGAAGACCTGGGAGACGAGGCCCATGTCCTTGTAGACGAGGAGCTGCTGGCCGTTCGACGTCGCGATGCCCGCGGACTCCTGCCCACGGTGCTGCAGCGCGTAGAGGCCGAAGTAGGTGAGCTTGGCGACCTCTTCGCCGGGTGCCCAGACGCCGAAGACGCCGCAGGCGTCCTGCGGGCCTTTCTCGCCGGGGAGGAGGTCGTGGTTCAGTCGTCCGTCTGCGCGGGGGGCCACGGCCCTATGGTCGCACACCGGCCTGACGCGTCCGGGGCCGCGCCCGGCGTCCGGACGGGTGGGACCGCCCGGCGGGTGCGGCGTCCGACGACCCGGTGACCAGGTGGCGTCCGCGCCGCGCGGGCGAGGACGGGTGCGGGTGCGTCAGCGGCGGCGGGCGTACGGGTCGCGCGAGCGGCGGTCCGCGAGCACGGCCAGCGCGCCGCCCACGAACCCGCCGAGCACGCCCAGGGCGACGGCCGTCACGGTGCGGACCGCGCCCTCGCCCTCGAGGAACCAGACGAACCCGGTGCCGTCGGCGATCCACCGGACCTGCGGGTCCTTGAGCACCGCCACCAGGACCAGGCCGACGACGATCCCGACGATCGCGCCCGCGCCGATGAAGACGCTGTACTTGGGCGCGCGCCGCACGGTCGCGGGTCGGGCCGTGGCGAGGAGCTCCGCCTCGGAGGGCACGGGAGGCTCCTCGTCGTCGGCGGGCGTCACCGGGCGGGGCTGCGCGGGAGCGGTCGACGCGGGCTGGGCCGCGTCGGCGTCCGCGGGCTCGTGCGGCGCGGGCTGGTCCGACGTCGGTCGGTCCGCGGGGTCCGCGGGGGTGGGGGCGGTCGACGACACCCCGCGATCCTAGGTCAGTGGCGCGTCAGCCACGTCGGCGGGCGGCCTGGAGCGGGAGCCACGCGGACAGGTCGGCCCGCTCCCCCGACGCCCGCACCGCGCCCGCGGCGACGGCGTCCGGCCAGGTCGTCGCGCCCGTCACGAGCGACAGCCACGTCGCGGGGTCGGTCTCGACGACGTTCGGCGGGGTGCCGCGGGTGTGACGAGGACCCTCGACGGCCTGCACCGCGCCGTCGGGCGGGACGCGCACCTCGACCGCGTTGCCCGGTGCGACGTCGGCGAGCTCCTCGAGCGTGAAGCGCACCGCCGTGCGACGGGCCGCGACCGGCACCGCGGCCGGGTCCGCGCGCCACACGTCGAGCGCGGCGCGTCCGTCGTCGGGCGAGGTCCGTCGTCTGGGAGGCACCCGCCCATCCTCCCCCGCTCCGTCGTCCGCACGCGTCCGGGCACGGACGAGCCCCGCGGACGAGGGAGTCCGCGGGGCTCGTCGGGGGGCCCGCTCAGGTGGGGCGCCGGCTCACCACTTGGCGTTGCGCGCCAGCTCCAGGGCGATCTCCTGCCACCACTGGCCGGCGGCCGGGCCGCCGTTGCACGCACCGTCGGACTCGCCGGGCAGCTTGACCCACAGGAGCGCGGTCAGGCCGGAGCCGTCGTTCACGTACGTCGGCTTCTCGCCGAGCGCGCGGCCGCGCGGGTTGCACCACTCGCCGTTCGAGCCGTTGCCGTTGCGCGAGGTGTCGATGACGAAGCCCTTGCCGCCGAGGCGCTGCGAGATCTGCTGGCCGTACGACTTGCTCGAGGCGGTCGTCTGGTAGTTCGACGTGTTGAGCGCGAAGCCCACGGCGTACTCGAAGCCGACCTGGTTGAGCCGGTTGACGGCCGTGTCGACCGACAGCCACGTGGAGTGACCGGCGTCGATGTAGACCTTGGCGCCCTTGAGCGTGAGCGACTTCGCGGCGTACTTGAGGAAGCCGATCCGGTCGCCCTGGCCGGAGCAGTCGCCGAGCTGCGCGAGCGCGTCGGGCTCGAGCACGACGATCGGGTTGCCCTTGATGCCCTGCGCGACGGTGTCGATCCAGCGCGCGTACTCGGACTCGGAGACGCCGCCGCCGGAGTGCGAGCCGCAGTCACGGCCCGGGATCGCGTAGACGACGAGCGTCGGCGTCTTCCCGGCGGCCACCGCGCGACCGGTGTAGTCGGCGACCTCGGCCTGCGCGTGCGACGCGTCGGCCCAGTTGCCGACCCAGTACGCCTGCGGCGTGAGGGCGATCTTCTCGAGCAGGGCCTTGTCGTTGCCGGAGGCCGACTGCCACGCCTTGTAGGACTGGTTGGTCGTGTCGACGTAGAAGCTCCCCGTCGGCTGCGGCGGGACCGTCGTGGTCGGGGTGGGCGTAGGCGTCGGCGTCACGGTGGGCGTCGGCGTCTGCGTCGGCGTGACCGTCGGCGTCGGCGTCGTCGTCGGCACGGTGCCGCCCGTGCACGTCGTGCCGTTGAGGCTGAAGGACGCCGGGACCGGGTTCGAGCCGCTCCACGAGCCGTTGAAGCCGAACGACGCGGTGCCGCCCGTGCCGATCTGGCCGTTCCACGACACGTTCGTGACGGACACCTGGGAGCCGCTCGTGGTGACGTTGCCGTTCCACAGCTGCGTGATCTTCTGGCCCGCGGGGTACGCCCAGTCGAGCTTCCACGACGAGACGGGGTCGCCGAGATTCGTGATCGTGACGTTGGCGCCGAAGCCGCCCTGCCACTGGCTCGACACGGCGTAGCTGACACGGCAGCCGGCGGCCGCCTGCGCGGCGCTGGCCGTGACGGCGGTGAGACCGCCGACGGCGACGGCCGCGGCGGCGAGGAGCGCGGCGGCGCTTCTGCGGGTGGACATGCGGGGTGGCTCCCTGGTGTCTCGGCTGGCTCGGGGTCCCGACGAGGAAACCTGACGTCACCGCACCGACGCGAGGGGAAGCCGCCTGCCTAATCGCTTAAGTCCGTCGGTGCACCGGTCGATCCGCTTCGACCACACGCTTCGACGGAGCGCGACGACGCCTGCGCAGCACGACGGCCCCGCACCGTGGAGGAGGTGCGGGGCCGTCGTGGGCGGAGCGTCGAGGTCAGCGCTTGAGGTTGACCAGCTCCTGCAGGACCTCGTCCGACGTGGTGATGACGCGGCTGTTCGCCTGGAAGCCGCGCTGGGCGATGATCAGGCTGGTGAACTCGCTCGACAGGTCGACGTTCGACATCTCGAGCGCGCCGCCCGCGAGCGTGCCGCGGCCGCCCGTGCCCGCGGCGCCGACCTGCGCGTCGCCCGAGTTGACCGACGTGCGGAACAGCGAGCCGCCCGCCTTCTCCAGCCCCGACGGGTTGGTGAACGAGCCGATCGCCAGACGCCCGATCGTCTGCTTGAGCCCGTTGGAGAACGCGCCCGTGATCGTGCCGTCGGCGCCCAGCGCGAACGACTGCAGGACGCCGGCCGCCTGGCCGTTCTGGGTGCGCGCCTTCACGGAGTCGATGCCCGAGAAGCCGGTGATCGTCGACAGGTCGACCGCGACGCCGCCCACCGTGACCGTCGTCGGCGTCGTGAGCGCGCCCGCCGCGGTGAACGTCATCGCACCCGCGTTGACCGTGGCGGTGCCGTCGGACGCCGTCAGGGCCCAGCCCGTCGCGGACTTCGTGAACGTGAGCTCGAGCTCGCGCGACGCACCCGTCGCGTCGTAGACGTCGATCGTGCGGTTGATCGTCGTGCCGTCCGCCGCGTCGGCGTCGAGGTTGCCCTCGTAGGCCGCCGTGCTGGTCGCGACCGCGGGCATGAGCGTGCCGGCCGGGACGCGCAGGTCGACGAGCGGGCCGTTCGTGTCGACGACACCGTTCACCGCCGCCCAGCCCTGCACCAGCGCGCCCTCACCGGGGAGCACCATCTGGCCGGTCGCGTCGAAGTCGAACGACCCGGCGCGCGTGTAGTACGACTCGTTGCCCTTGCGGACCACGAAGAAGCCGTCGCCCTGGATCATCATGTCGGTGCTGCGGCCCGTCATCTGCGACGCGCCCTGCGTGAAGTTCGTCGTGATGCCCGCGACGCGCACGCCCAGGCCGACCTGCGCCGGGTTGGTGCCGCCGACGCCCGCCTGGGCGCCCGCACCGTTCTGGAGCATCTGGCTGAGCGTGTCCTGGAACTGCGTCTGCGACGACTTGAAGCCCGTGGTGTTGACGTTCGCGATGTTGTTGCCCGTGACGTCGAGCTGGGTCTGGTGGGCGCGCAGACCGGAGATGCCGGAGAAGAGCGAGCGGAGCATGGCGGTGGTTCCTTTCGGCAGGGGTGCTGCGCGGGGTCAGGCGGTGGTGGCGGGGGTGGCAGGCGCGACGGCGGCAGGAGCCACCGAGGAGACCGCGTCGAGGGTGACGTCCGTGTCACCGACCTTCACGGTGGGCACAGGGCCCGCGTAGGACACACCGGTGACGGTGCCCGACTTCTCGGCCCCGTCCGCGTCGGTCCAGGTGATCTGCTGCCCGACGAGCTGGGCTGCCGACATCCGCATCTGCAGCGCGAACGACTCGCGCTGCGTGTCGGCCAGGGCGACCAGCGACTCCATCGTGGAGAGCTGGGTCGTCTGGGTCATGAGCTGCGACGAGTCCATCGGGGCCGACGGGTCCTGGTTGCGCAGCTGGGCGACGAGCAGGTCGAGGAACGCCTGCTTGTCGAGCTCCTTGGTGGGGCCCTTCGTGCCCGACGTGTCCGCGGTGCGGCTCGTCGCGCCGAGGAACGAGACGTCGATGCTCATGGTGCCTCCTGCGGGGTGCGGTTCTGAGGGCGGGTGCCGGGGTCGTGGGGTGCGGGTGGAGGCGGCGGGGCCGGCCGGGTGTGTCGGGCCGGCGGGGCCGGCCGGGCGGGCGGGCGCGGGCCGGCGGTCACAGGTCCACGTCCAGCCCGGACGACGACCGGCGCACGCCCGTGGTGACGGCCGACGGTCCGGCGGCGGCCGGCACCACGCCGCGCCCGGGCCGGG